>CAVXLF010000031.1:0-72116 GCA_963762585.1 uncultured Verrucomicrobiae bacterium | reverse complement strand
GATTCCCATTCTTTCAAGTTCCGAATTCCAAATTCCGAATTCCGAATTCCCTTTTGACCCTTTCCACTTTGCCCGCCGCGAAACGCCGGAGATTGAACTGAACGAAAACATCAAATGCGGCGGCGAGCAGACCGTCCGCGTGGTAGTGACGCGGGGCACGTGGGACAAGGTCGCCCGCAAGATCCGGCCCAAGGACGACGTAAAACCGGAAGCGATTTACGAAGACCTCAATGTCGCCGAAATTGACCCGACGCAGGAGTTTGAAATCAACTGCGAGACCCAGCTCGTCACGGTGAAGGACGGCGTGAAACTTCCGGCCATCACCGCCTTCCGGCTGCTGGCGGCGAAACTGAAGCGGCTGGGACGCAATAATCCTGTATTGCTCAAGGATTGCACGAACTTTGAGCCTGTTACGCTGGAACCCAAAATCGCCCTGCTCCGCGCCTCGGTCGTCATCGGCTCGCTGCTGGCGGATGGCATTGGCGACGCGATTTTAATCCGCGGCGAAGCCGGCGGCGGACAGTCATTGCGGCTGGCATACAATATTTTACAGGCGGCGGGCTGCCGGTCGTTCAAGACCGATTACGTGGCGTGCCCGAGCTGCGGACGAACGCTTGTTCAATCTCCAGACGGTAACGGCGCGCATCAAGGCCCGGACGGAACATCTCAAGGGCGTGAAGATTGCCATCATGGGCTGCATCGTGAATGGTCCCGGCGAAATGGCCGACGCGGACTTCGGTTATGTGGGCGGTGCGCCCGGCAAGATCAACCTCTACGTCGGCAAGCAGGCCATCAAATTCAACATCCCCGAGGCTGAAGCCGTTGAACGCCTCGTGGACCTCATCAAGGAACACCATAAGTGGGTTGAGCCGGAAGTAAAAGAAGCACTGGTGCAATCATAGTCAGGTTACGACCGAAACCCAACGGGATTCCGTATTCAACCCAAGGTCGGCACCCGGTGTCTACCTGGGCTGGACCGCTCAAAATCATTTCCAACCTCACGGAAATTTGTGCAACCGGAGCGCGGGCGGCTCGCCCGTGTGAGCCTGATTCGGAAACCCGCGGGCGAGCCGCCCGCGCTCCCATTTGATTCAATCCCTGCGAGATTGGAAGCCATACCATCCGTGGCAATACAACAGTTTTAAGGCCCATTTACGGCACGAAACCGGCTGTAGCAACCCGAGTCATATGAAACAAACCCTGGCGTTTTTGACCGCCGCATTGATTTCAATTTTTGCGGTAAAACCAGTCCCTGCCGCTCCCGTTGCCCCCGGTGTGGGAGACCAGCTGTCGCTTTCCATTACCAATAAATACGGCGACGTGCTGGCAGATCCGAGCGTGGCCCAAATCCTCGGCGACGGACTGGTCCTGCAACGCGGCACGATGGCAATGAAGGTCAAATACGAAGACCTGCCGCCGGTGGTTCGCCAGAAATACCAACCCCTGGCCGACAGCGTCATTAAAAAGGAGGAAAAACAAAGCGCGGCCAACGCCGCTTATGTCGCCTACACCCAGCAGTTGCAGGCCGAGCAGGCACAGCATCTGGCGGTGCAGGAGCAGCAGATAGACGAGCAGGCAAAACCATCCCAAAACCAGGCTGCCGACGCCCCAAAATATCTGAGCATCCCCATACCGAATCAAAACTGGAAGCTCATCATCACGGACCTGGGATACGGCACCTGGACCAAACAGGATCAAACCAACCAATTTGTGCTGCGCAGTGAACCGGGACCGGGTTTCAATCTGGTCCTGATCGTGGAGGCACCGGCCAACAATCTTCCCGGCAATGACCCGGCGTACAATTTCTACTGGTTGAACATGGCGCACGACTCATTGATCGACGCGCAGTCGATAAAATCTCAAAGGAGTGACCAGTTCATCAAGGTCAGCTATACCGCGCACGGCCAGCCCAATGTGAATTATTTCTTCGCCTATCAGGGCCGATGGGTGGACGTGCATCTGTCGAAGGGGGCGCCCGGGCCCGGGGACGACAAATTGTTTGCCGAATTCGACGGCGCCCTGTCCTACGGTCCCTGAGGCGACGGAGTCAGCGCCGTCCGCCGGTTTAACCACCAGCCAATAACGCTTGCCCAAACGCACGCGCTTGCATACAGTGTGCGACCACTTTTCAGGATATGCACATAAATCAATTGAATGAAATTCTGGCTCAGGCCGCGCCAGCCCCGTCGCAACAGCCAGCCTGGATGACCTTTGCCCCGATGATCCTGTTGGTCATCGGTGTTCTATTTTATTCTGATTCGACCGCAGCAAAAGCGCGCAAAGCAACAGGCCGAGATGCTGAAAGAGCTCAAGTCCGGCGACAAGGTGGTCACTTCCAGCGGCATTGTCGGCCTGGTCATCACCGTGAAAGACAAAACCGTTTCCCTGCGTTCGGCGGACGCCAAGATGGAAGTCACCAAATCTTCGGTGGTGGAAATCCTCGAATCCAGCAGCGCATCCGACTCCCCGGCCGTTCATGAAAAATAACGATTTCTGGAAATTCATTCTCGTTGCCGTCATCGTCTGCTGGTCGTTTTTCGAAATGTACCCGCCGACGAGCCGGGATTTGGTGAAGGAATTTGAATCGCGCGCGGTAGGCCGGGACACAGCGTTTGCCGGCATCGTGGCGCGGGTCGCACCGTTGCAACAGGCGCGGCCCGACCGCGAATTCGCCAATTTGCAGGAGGCCATCGGCACCAATGACATCCAGCCTTATTTCCCCTTCTTCAACGCGAAGGCCCAGCTGAATCCGAACACCTTCATTCTGAACCAGCTGCAACGCGACGCCTCGGGCAAAATCAAGCTCGGCCTTGATTTGCAGGGCGGCACATCGTTCCTCGTCGAGATGGACACCAACGCACTCGCGGCCAGCGTCGGCGGCGGCGACACCAACGCTGCCGCGCGGGCGGAGGACACCGCCGGTGCGATTTCACAGGCGGTGGAAGTCCTGCGCAAACGCGTGGATGCCTTTGGCGTGGCCGAGCCGGTCATTCAACCGGCGGGCGGTAACCGCATTCTCATACAACTGCCCGGTTTGTCCGAAGCCGACAAGGAAAGCGCCAAAGAGCAAATCCAAAAAGCCGCCTACCTCGAATTCCGCCTGGTGAAGGAAGACAGCCAGCAAATCATTGAAAATCATCTGCCGATTCCACCCGGCTACGAACTGCTCAAGCATATCGAACCGCAAACCGACAACCGGCCGCCGCTGGTTGAAACCTACGTGGTAAAGAAACGACCGGAGAACGGCCTGGCGGGCGACATCGTGAAAAGCACCATGGTGGTGCGGGGCAACATGGGTGAACCGCAGATTGATTTCACACTCAACGATAATGGCGCGAAGAGATTTGGTGAAGTCACCCGCAACAATATTGGCCGGTACCTGGCCATCGTGCTCGACGGTCAATTGTATTCCGCGCCAGTTATTCAGAGTGCGATTGAAGGCGGCAACGGTCAGATCACCGGGCGCTATTCCATTCAGGAGGCGCAGGAACTGGCGAACGTCCTCCAAAATCCGCTGCGCGCGCCGCTCAAGATTGCAGAATCCAGCGACGTTGACCCGACGCTCGGCAAGGACTCCATCCGCAGCGGCATCTATGCCTCCCTCTGGGCCGTCATCCTGGTTTCGGCGTTCATGCTTTGTTATTATTGGATTGCAGGCATCACGGCGAACATCGCGCTGGTCACCAACATCATCATCCTGCTCGGCGTCATGTGTTCCATCGGCACGACGCTTACGTTGCCGGGCATCGCCGGTGTGGTGCTCACCATCGGCATGGCGGTGGACGCCAACGTGCTGATTTACGAACGGCTGCGCGAGGAAATCGCCAAGGGCAAGTCGTTGCGCGGCGCGATTGCCGCCGGTTATGCCCGCGCCTTTGGCACCATTTTTGACTCGCACGTCACCACCCTCATTTCGTCCGTCATTCTGATTTTCATGGGCACGGGCGAAATCAAGGGGTTCGGCGTTACGCTCACCATCGGTGTCGCCGCCAGCCTGTTCACCGCGCTCGTCGTGACACGCCTGATTTTCAACTTCCTGCTCGACCGCAACTGGTTGAAATCGCTGCCGATGCTTCACATCATCCGGAGCGCGCACGTCAATTTCATGCGGATCGCCTCGCCGTTGTTCGTCATCACCTGGGCATTCGTCATCTTGTCGCTCAGTTACGGGGTTTTCGGCCGCGGCGAGAAATTATTCGGCGTGGACTTTTTGGGCGGCGACAGTACCAAGTTCAGCTTCGTGCAAAAACTGGATGTGGAGCAAATTCGCGGCGCCCTGACGCAGATCGGCGAAAAGGACGCCCAAATCCAGTATCAAAAGGACATCGCTGGCGGCACCGAAACCCTTCGGGTGACCACCTCCAGCGGCTCAGCCTCAAAAGTTGAACAATCCCTCGCCGACAAATTTCCGGCGGCGCAATTCAAGGCCCTCAGCCGGCAGCAGGTCGGCGCCACCGTGGGCAGCGAAATTCTACAATCGGCCATCATCGCCTGCCTGCTGGCCATGTTCGGCATCCTGGTCTATGTCGCGTTCCGTTATGAATTTTCCTTCGCGCTCGGCGCGGTGGTCGCGGTGCTCCACGACGTGCTGCTGACCATCGGCTGTTACTGCATTGCCAATGCCATTTCGGGGCGCGAATTCAACCAAACTGTCATCGCCGCCTTGCTGACCATCATCGGCTTCTCCATCAACGACAAAATCGTCATCTTCGATCGGATCCGCGAAAACCTGAAGCTGGGCGTGCGCGGCTCGTTCAAGGACGTCATCAATCAGGCGCTCAATCAAACCCTGAGCCGCACCATCATCACCAGCGGCACGGTGTTTTTGGCCACCCTGTCGCTGTTCATTTTCGGCGGCGGCGTCATCAACGACTTCGCTTTCACCTTCCTCATCGGCATCATCACCGGCACCTATTCGAGCATCTACATTGCCAGCGCATTCGTGCTGTGGTGGCACAAGGGCGAGCGCCCGCACATCGGCGCCTCGCAGGTGACGATCCAGGACACGGCGTCCGCGAAGGTGTAGGCATTTGCGATTCGCGATTTGCGATTGACGAATCCATTTGCAGTCGGTGCGTAAATCGTAAATCGTAAATCGTAAATGGACCCGGCGGCAATCACACCCTGGCACTGGCTCGGCTTCATCGTTTGCGTCCTGGTTTTTCTCGCGCTCGATCTGGGCGTGTTTCATCGCGGGGCGCGCGTGGTCAAATTCCATGAAGCCTTCGCCTGGACGGCGCTTTGGTTTGCACTGGCCATGCTGTTTGCCGGGGCGCTGGCGCATTGGCACGGTCCGGAAGCAGCGGTTCAATTCACCGCCGGCTATGTCATCGAACTTTCACTCTCGCTGGACAACATCCTGGTCATCGCGCTCATCTTTGCGTGGTTCCACGTTCCACCCGCATTTCAACATCGACTGTTATTTTTGGGCATCCTCGGCGCGCTCGTCATGCGCGGCGCGATGATTGCCGTCGGGGTGGCCCTCATTCATCAATTCGAGTGGGTCCTTTACGGGTTCGGTGCGTTTCTCGTTTTGGCCGGAGCCAAAATGCTGTTTTCGCGCCAGGCCATCATACAACCGGAAAACCATCCCGCGCTGCGGCTCGCGCGCAAATTGTTTCCCGTCGCTCAAAGCCTGGACGGCGGGAAATTTTTCACCCGGCTGGATGGCCGCCTCGCCCTCACCCCGCTGGCACTGGTGCTGCTGCTGGTCGAAACCAGCGACCTGGTGTTTGCCGTGGATTCCGTTCCCGCGGTGTTCTCCGTGACGCGCCAGGCCTTCATCGTTTTCACCTCAAATGTTTTTGCCATTCTCGGTTTGCGGTCGCTTTACTTTCTGCTCGCCGGCGCGCTGGGTTATTTCCGTTATTTGAAAATCGGGCTGTCGGTGGTGCTGGTTTTTATCGGTGTCAAAATGCTGGTCGAACCGCACGACCGGCCGGCGCAGTGGTTTCAAATTCAAATTCCCACCGCCGGGTCATTGCTCGTTGTCGCCGGGATCCTGTTCATCTCCCTCGCGCTCTCCGTGGTCGCCGCGCGGCGTGAAAAAGAGGCCGGCCGATGAAATTCCGCTGGTCGCTGGCCCCGCCGCAGCCGCTGCTCGCCGGCCAGCTGGCGGCGCAGCTAAAAATCCCGCCGCTGCTGACGCAATGCCTGCTCAATCGCGGATTCAGCGAGCCACCCGCCATCGACAGCTTTTTGCGGCCGCGCCTGAAAAATCTCGCCGACCCGTTTCTGCTGCCGGACATGGCCGCCGCCGTTGAACGATTGCTTCGTGCCCGCGAAGAAAAAGAACCGCTGGTGATTTTCGGCGATTACGACGTGGACGGCGTGACCTCCACCGCCCTGCTCACCGAGGTCCTGGGCGCGCTGGGGTGGCGGGTGAATGCTTATCTGCCGAACCGCATGGACGAAGGTTACGGCCTGAGTGCCGACGGCGTTGAAAATTGTCTCAAACGATTTCCCGTCACCCTCCTGCTCGCCGTGGATTGCGGTTCGACGGCGGTGGAAACCATCCATTCCCTCCGCGCCCGCGGCGTGGAGGTGATTGTTTTGGATCATCATCAGGTTTCCGACCCGCGGCCGGAAACCGTGGCGCTGGTCAATCCGCAAGTACAGGGTCGGGAGTCGAAAGCCGGGAGTCGAGGACCGGAAGCCGGTTTTCCCCCGGCCCTCGACCCTCGACCCTCGACTGAACTGTGTTCCGCCGGTCTCGCGTTCAAGCTGGCGCACGCGCTCGTCAAGCGCGGGCGCGAAATCAACCTCCCCGGCGCCGCGGAATTCGATTTGCGTCCGTTGCTCGACCTGGTTGCATTGGGCACGATTGCCGACCTGGTTCCACTTGTTGGTGAAAATCGCATTCTGGTTGCCGCCGGGTTGCAGCGGTTGAACCTGACACAACGACCCGGGCTCATTGCCTTGAAAAAGGCCGCGCAATCGCCCTCCGTGCTGGGCACCCATGACGTCGCCTTTCAGCTCGCACCACGGCTTAACGCCGCCGGCCGTCTTGAAACCGCCGAGGATTCCCTGCGCCTGTTGCTGACCCGCAATCTGGCCGAGGCCATGCCGATCGCCCAAAATCTCGACGCCCAAAATCGCGAACGCCAGAAAATCGAGCGCGGCATCGTCGAGGCGGTCACCGGCGCGGTCCGGGCCCGCTTCAATCCGCAAACCGATTTTGTCATCGTGGAGGGACAATTGCTGTGGCACATCGGCGTGGTCGGCATCGTGGCCTCGCGGGTGTTGCAGGAATTTTACCGGCCCACCATCATCATCGGCGGCGAGGGCGGGGAATGGCGCGGGTCGGGCCGCAGCATTGCCGGCTTCGATCTGGCCGCCGCGTTGCGCGAATGCGACGATTTGCTGGTGCGCCACGGCGGACACGCCATGGCGGCAGGTTTGAGCATCCGGCCGGACAAGCTTGATGCGTTGCGGCAGCGGCTGAATGAACTGGCGCGCCGCGCCTTGAAACCGGAGGATTTGCAACCGCCGCTGCGCCTCGACGCGGAAGTGGGGCTGGATGAAATGACGCTGCCGTCGCTTCAGGAATTGTCGCGTTTGAAACCGACGGGCCAGGGCAATCCCAGTGTGCAATTCCGGGCGCGCCAGCTCACGCACGCGCGCCCGCTTCAGCGCCTCGGCGCGGACAAACAGCACGTCAAAATGTGGGTGACCGATGGCCTGGTCACGCTGGAGGCCCTTTGGTGGAATGGCGGCGCGGAATCTTTGCCGGTCGGGAAATTTGATCTGGCCTTTGCGCCGCAGATCAACCAGTTCAACGGCAGGCACTCGGTACAGCTGAAAGTGCTGGATTGGCAGCCCGCGGGTTAAGGGGAGCAAATTTTTCAAAGCAAAGTTTCCGACGACCACCAGGAAAGCCATCAAAAAAGATTTCTTGAAGTGGGTTTCAACCTTATAACTTCTACAAGTATAAGCCTCGTCCGGCGTTCCTTTGAAAATTCACGCGCCAGGATTGGCGTTGATATTTCGCCCACCGCCTGCCGTGTCATGGCGCAAACGTCTGCGCGACGTTTGCGGTCTGCTGGAAAGCGAACCGCTCTGGTTCGCTGGACGCGGCTTCGTTGTCCGCCGCCTGCCGGAGTGTGGCCGTCCCCGGGCGCAGCCACGTGGTCAGGCAAGCCGTAATCGAATTGAACAGAGCGCGCAGCCGTTAGGACATTGCAGCGGCCGGGGACGGCCGCACTCCGCCGTCATCGCCCTCGGCGGCGTCCCGAGAACAAGGTGCAGGTGGGCGGACCTGGGCGTGGATGGACGGTGATGCACATCCGCTCACACCGCCCAGCAACACCGTCAACTTTGCCGCCGGCTGAAAATCAGGTCTGCGAGTTTTTGGCCTTGGACTTTGAACTTTGGACTTTAGACTGGAAAAAATGAATGCTGCCATTCTTGTCGCCGCCGGCAGGGGCACCCGCATGGGACCGACCGTGGACAAATTGTTTCTCGAAGCGGCCGGCCGCCCGGTTGTCGCCCACACCTGGCAACGATTCAACGATGCGCAGTGCATTGATGAAATCATTCTCGTCGTGCGCGACGGCATGCAAAAAACCTTCACGGAGCTGGCCTCCCGGTTTCAGCTGCAAAAACCGTTCCGCATCGCCGTGGGCGGGGTGGAACGGCAGGATTCGGTCTGGAACGGTTTGGAAGCCTTGCCCGTGACGGCGGAGATTGTGGCGATCCAGGACGCCGCGCGGCCCTGCACCAACGGAGAGTTGATTGCGGCAACGGTCCGGGCCGCGGACGAAAGCGGGGCCGCCGTTGCCGCGCAGCCCGTGACCGATACGATCAAGGAATCCGCGGATGGCCGGCTGATTCAACGCACACTCGACCGCTCGAAACTGTGGGCGGTGCAAACGCCCCAGACTTTTCGGGTCGAAGTCATCCGGCGCGCGCTGACCGAAGTGCGCCGCCGCCATCTGGTGTTCACGGACGACACCGCAGCCTGCGAATTGATCAGCCAGCCGGTCCGGCTGGTATCGAGCATCGCCCCGAACCCCAAGGTCACCGTGCCCGGCGACCTGCCGTTCATTGAAATGCTGTTACGGGGTAAAACATGATTCGATATTGACCGGATTTGTGATAATTTCCCTCCGCCTATGAAACGACGTTTGATTTATGGACTGGTCATTGCGGCGCTGCTGCTGAATCTCATGGTCGGCACGCGCATTTACCTGAGCTCGGCGCAGGCGTCGGAAGCCAAGGATTCGGTTTATCCCAACCTGGAGCTGTTCGCCAACGTGCTGGAAAAGGTGCGGACGGAATACGTGGACGGCGCGAAGCTGACGTATCACGACCTGGTTTATGACGCGCTCAAGGGCATGATTGACTCGCTTGACCCGCACAGCGAGTTTATGGACCCCGACGAGTATCAGGAATTGCAGAGTGACACCGAAGGCGAATTTGGCGGACTCGGCCTGGTGGTCTCGATGAAGGACGGTTATGTCACGGTGGTCACGCCGATGGATGACACGCCGGGATTCCGCGCGGGTATTCTGGCCGGCGACCGCATCATCAAAATCAACGGCCGGAACGCCGATAAGATGCCTCTGACCGACGCGGTGAAACTGCTTCGCGGCGAACCCGGCACGCAAGTCTCCATGACAATTCAACGTCCGTCATCCGGAGTGACCCGGGACCTGAACCTGACCCGCGCGGTCATCAATCTGGACATGGTGAAAGACATCAACGGCAAAAAGGAATTCCCGCTCGGCCCGGACAAAATCGGCTACATCCGCATCACCCAATTTGGCGACAACACCAGCGACGAACTCGAGGCGGGCCTGGAAAAATTGAAGGCCCAGGGCATGAAGGCGTTGATTCTTGATTTGCGCGAGAATCCCGGCGGCCTGCTCGATGAAGCAGTCGGGGTTTGCAGCAAATTCCTGCCGCGCGGGCAGCTCGTCGTCACCACCGAGGGCCGCGATGCCGACCAAAATGCAACCCGGCGCGCCGAAGGTCACGGTGACGAACTGAAAGGCGTCCCGATGGTCGTGCTCGTCAATCTGGGCAGTGCGAGCGCCTCGGAAATTGTCAGCGGCTGTTTGCAGGATTTGCATCGCGCGGTCATTCTCGGCGAGAAAACCTTCGGCAAAGGCTCCGTGCAGAGCATTTTCCCGCTCGATGACGGCTCCGCGCTCAAGCTCACCACGGCCAAGTATTACACGCCCAGCCACCGGGTCATCCATGAACACGGCATCACGCCCGATGTGATTGTGCCCATGAGCGACGAAGAAAAGGGCGCATTGATACTCAAGCGCTCGCCCGGCGGTCTGGCCGCATTGAACCCCGAAGAACGCGCCCGGATCGAAACGCTCCAGGATGTGCAACTGGAACGCGCCGAGGACCTGCTCAAAGGCATTTTGCTTTACACCCAGCTGTCCAGGCCGGAAAAAGTCGCGGTCAGATAGCCGCTTCGCGTGGAAGCGGCATCACCATGATCATTCTGGCCCTTGAAACCTCGTGTGACGAAACCAGCGCCGCCGTGGTGCGCGATGGCAGGATTCTTTCCAACCTCATCGCCTCGCAAGTCAGCCTGCACGCCGAATATGGCGGCGTCGTACCGGAACTCGCCGCGCGCGAACATTTGCGAAATCTGATCCCGGTGGCCCGGGCGGCGTTGCAGGCAGCGCGCATCCGGCCGGAGCAACTCGATGCGGTCGCCGCCACGCAGGGGCCCGGATTGCCCACCGCCTTGCTGGTTGGATTCAAGGCCGCCCAGGCCGTTGCGTTTGCCCTGCAAAAGCCGTTCCTCGGCATCCACCATCATGAGGCCCATCTCTATTCACCATGGATTTCCGGCCAGCCGCCTGTTGCGGATTTCTCCGGTTTTCAACCCAACGTTTCGCTCATTGTGAGCGGTGGACACACCCTGCTCGTGCGGGTGGAAGCGGAATTAAAACATTCCGTCCTCGGCTCGACGATGGACGATGCGGCCGGCGAATGCTTTGACAAGGCCGGCAAACTGATGGGGCTGCCCTACCCCGCCGGACCGGAAATTGACCGGCTCGCGGAACATGGAAACCCGAAGGCCTTTGACTTTCCACGCCCGCTGCTCACCGATGCCGGCGACGATTTCAGTTTTAGCGGCCTGAAAACCTCCGTGCGCTATTTTCTGCGCGACCATCCGGATGTGTTGAACGATGCGCAGCAGGTCCGTGATTTATGCGCCAGCATTCAGGCCGCGATTGTCGAGGTGCTGGTGGTGAAAACCCTGCGCGCCGCAAAACGCAGCGGCGTGCGTTGCGTAACCGCATCCGGTGGCGTGACGTGCAATCGCGCCTTGCGCCGCGAGCTGGCCAGGGCGTGTGCCGGCGCAGGTTTGGCCTTGCGCCTTGCGGAAAAAGAGCTTTGCACCGACAACGCGGCAATGATTGGCATCCTGGCGGAACGAAAACTGTTGGCCGGTGTCGAGCCGACGCCGCTCGACCAGGAAATCATTCCGGGCTGGGCGTTGGCATAAAGCGAGAATGTTCCCGGCGAAGAGGTCTGCAACCTTGTGCGGCACTCATCACAGCCTTTGCAAAATGGTTCAGTCACCAGAACTTGATGTAAAACAGGACGACACAGCCCACCACAATCAGGCTCAGGACGACGTCCATGGCGTTCCAACTGGCTTTGGTGGCGGCCTTTTCCTCCGGCGTGGCGCCATACCAGGTGTATTTGACCGTTTTGGGATCCGGCGCCTTGGTCAGGAGACTGATGATGACCATCAGTACGGCGGTGAGCACGAACAACCCTTCGCAGTAATACAGCCAGTGAATGTTCCAAAGGTCGAACAGGAAACCGTTGTGCGTGGCGCGAATGGCAGCCATGCCCGTGTCATATTGGGTTTGAGTGATGACACCGTGGTAATGATCGACTTTAAGCTTGGACACCGCGTCGGCATCGCCTCGCATGACGAGGTCGAGCGCGAGGCGTCCGAAACCACCCAACATTCCGGTGACGAAGGCCCACAGGGCGGCCGGAGCCGTGGCGCGTTTCCAGAACACGCCCATGCCGAACAGCACGGCGATGGCGGGTGAGAGATAGCCCTGCACGTTCTGAAGATACAGATATAGCGGCATGTGGAGGTTCTTGATCACCAGCACCCAGCAGATGCCGATGAAGACTATCACAGCCGTGGCGATGCGGCCGACGATCACCTCGGTCCTGCCGGAGGCGTTGGGATGCCATTCCCGGTAGAAATCCATCGTGAAAAGTGTGGCGGAGGCGTTGAATTTGGATCCGAGTGACGCCATCAGCGCGACAATCATACCGCAAGCCACCATGCCTCTAAGTCCGTGTGGCAGAATCTGGGCAACGAGCGAGGTGTAGGCCGCATCGCCGCTGGTGCTGAAACCGACGCCAGGCGTCTTGGTCAGCGCAAAGGCAATCATGCCCGGCACCAGGAAGATGAACACCGGCGTCAGCTTGAAAAAACCGGCCAGGATGGTGCCGCGCCGGGATTCCTGCTGGTTTTTGCCGGCGAGCACGCGTTGAACGATATACTGGTCGGTGCACCAGTACCAAAAGCCGATGATGGCCGAGCCAGGCAGAATCGCCAGCCAGGGCCAGTCGGGATCGTGAATGGAGCGGACCAGGTGAATATTATCGCCGACCGTCGCCAGGGTGGCATGCCAGCCGTCAAGGAGGCTGCCGTGACCCAGGACACGAAGTCCCATGAATAGAATACAAACGGAGCCGAAGATGAGCACCGGCGCCTGAAGCACGGCGGTGTACATGATCACACGCATGCCGCCAAAAACCGTGTAAAGGCCGGTGGTGAAGGCCAGCCCCAAAGCAATGGCCCAAAAGACGTCTATCTGATGACCAAAGAGGTTGATGTGATCCACGTTCAACAACGTGCGGATGACGACGTCACCCGCGTAAATCGTGGCGGCGATTTTGGTGAGCACCAGACTGGCCATGGTGAGCAGGCTCAGGACGTTACGCGAGCCGCGGCTGAAACGCAGTTCAAGAAATTCCGGCATGGTGAACACCTTCATGCGGTCATAGAGCGGCACGAAGGCCCAGCCCAGGATGAGAATCCAGTAGGCGTGCATTTCCCAATGAGCCATCGCCATGCCGGTCACAAAGCCGGCGCCAGCGAGACCGACGAGGTGTTCGGAGCCGATGTTGGAGGAAAAGATTGAAGAGCCGATTTGCAGCCAGTTGGCGTCGCGGCCCGACAGAAAGTAGTCCTTGCCCGACTCGTTCTTCTTGCGCATCGAGAACCACACGGTCGCAATCATGCCGAGGGCAAATATGATAATAACGGCCAGGTCCAGACCATTGAACACCGTGCCATTCAATCCCCCCGTCACAGAACTTGTGGCGAGTGCGTTGGTGGCCACCTCCACGTTGTTGGTCATTTCATTCATGGAATAAAATATCGGCGAACAGGTTATTCAGCGCTGAACTTGTAAATGATGGTGTTGCGATAGGTCTCGCCTGGTTTCAATTCGGTGGTGGGAAAAAGCGGCTGGTTGGGCGAATCAGGATAATGCTGGGGTTCCATGCAGAAAGCGGTATGGCGCTGGTAAACGGCCCCGCCCTTGCCTTTGATGGTGCCATCCAGAAAATTGCCGCTGTAAAATTGCAGGGCCAGTTCGGTGCTGAACACTTCCATGACCCGTCCGCTGGCCGGCTCAGAGACCCGCGCCATGAGCCCCAGCTTTCCCGGAGGCTTGTTAATGACCCAGTTGTGGTCGTAACCGGGACCAAATTTCATTTGCGGGTCATCACTGTTCATCCGGGCGCCAATCGCTGTCGGCTGGCGAAAATCAAACGGCGTGCCGTCCACGGACCTGGTTTCACCGGTGGGAATGAAATGGGAATCCACCGGGGTGAAACTGTTCGCGTTGATATAGACGATGTCGCCAAGAATGTCGCCGTTCCCCTGCCCGGCCAGGTTAAAATAGGAATGATGCGTCAGGTTGCAGACCGTCGGCTGGTCGGTCGTCGCGGTGAAATCCAGGCGCAGGCCGTTGTCTTCCGTCAGCGTGTAGGTCGCCGTGACGGTCAGGTTGCCGGGAAACCCTTCCTCGCCGTCCGGGCTGAGATAATTTAATTCCAACTGCGGGCCTTGCGACCCGACGTCAGCCTTGACCACGTTCCAGATCACCTTGTCAAAGCCCTTGAGGCCGCCGTGGAGCGTGTTGGGACCGTCATTGGTTGCCAGCGTGTAGGTTTTGCCTTCGAGCGCGAATCTGGCGCCGCCAATGCGATTGCCATAACGGCCAATCAGCGCGCCAAAATAAGGACTCTTGGTCAGATAGCCATCGAGCTTGTCGTAACCGAGCACAACGTCACCCAAATTGCCCTTCCGGTCCGGCACCTGGAGCGACTGGACGATGCCACCATAGGTCAGGATGCGCGCTTCCATCCCGTTCGTATTGCGCAACGTGTAAATTTCCACCGACCGTCCGTCCGGCAGGTGGCCAAACCCTTTTTCAGTGATGCGGCTGATGGATTCGTGATGGGCTGACTTGGGAGCACCACCCGACAGGCTGGAACAGCCCGTCAAGGCGACGATTCCAGTCCCCGTCAATCCGAGGAAAATGAAGTGAATATATTTTTTCATGCTATTTTTCATTTTGCCGTTTCTGCCCATAATAAGCCTCCGGTCCGTGTTTCCGTTGAAAGTGCTTGTTGAGCAGCGCGGATGGCATCGGTCTGGTTTTGGGGTTGAGTCGCAACGTTTCACCCGCCAACCGCGCAACAAACTCCAGCACCACCGCGTTGCGAACCGCTTCCTCAACATTCCTGCCCCAGGTGAAGGGACCGTGACTGGCCACCAGAACCGCCGGGTGATCCAGCGGATTTAATTTTTTGAACCTCTCCAGAATCACGTTGCCCGTATTTTCCTCGTAATCGCCACGAATTTCCTCCGGGGACAACGCGCGCGTGCAAGGCACTTCCCCATGCCAGTAATCCGCCTGCGTGGTGCCATAGGCAGGAATGCTCCGCCGCGCCTGCGCCCAGGCCGTCGCGTAAAGGCTGTGCGTGTGGACCACCCCGCCAATGCCTTGGAAGGCGCGATAAAGCATCAGATGGGTCGGCGTGTCGGAACTCGGTTTCAAATTGCCTTTGACCACCCGGCCGGTTTCCAGCGAGACGACGACCATGTGTTCGGGCCGCAGGCCGGCGTAAGGCACGCCGGAGGGTTTGATGACCACGAGGTCGTGCTCGCGGTCGATGGCGCTGGCATTGCCCCAGGTTTGAATGACCAGACCTTCCGCGACCAAATCAAGGTTGGCCTGGCAGACTTTTGCTTTCAGTTCTTCCAACATATTTCCGTTTAGTGGGTTTGGCGGATTCCGTGATTGGCAGTTATTTTCTTGCCTGGTCACGGATTTCAATCAACCGCTTCATCACACCATGCAAATTACCGCTCCACGCCTTCGTGCCGAAAGCATCGTGGAGTTGCCGGTAAAGTGCGTAAAGTTCTTTGTAAACCGCATGAGCCCTGGGATCCGGCTTGAAGACACGCGGCTTGAGGCCGGTCATCGCCTTTTGCGCTGCGGCGTAATTTTTGTGCGCCCCCGCGACAACCGCCGCCGCGATGGCCGAGCCGAGAGCGCAGGTCTGGGCCGACCGCGATATTTTCATCGGCCGCCCGGTCACATCCGCATAAATCTGCATCGTGATGGCGCTTTTCTCCGCAATACCGCCGCAATTGACGACCTGCCGGATCTTGACCCCGTACTCTTCAAACCGGTTGATGATGGTCAACGCGCCGAAGGCCGTCGCCTCGATGAGCGCGCGATAAATCTCCACCGGCGTCGTGTACAATGTCTGGCCCATGAGCAGGCCCGTTAGCCGCTGGTCCACCAGAATCGTCCGGTTGCCGTTGTTCCAGTCCAGCGCCAGCAATCCGCTTTCGCCGGGCTTCAACCTCAACGCCGCCGCGTCGAGTTCCCGATGCGACAGCGGAGTTTTTCCGCCGGGCTGGATGTAGTTCACCCACCAGTTGAAAACGTCACCCACGGCGGATTGGCCCGCTTCCAGCCCGAAATATCCCGGCAGCACGCTCCCGTCCACGATGCCGCACAGGCCCGGCACGTCTGCCAGCCTTTTCGGATTGGGCCAGACCGCGATGTCGCAGGTGCTGGTCCCGATGATTTTAACAAGCGTTCCCGGCGTGATGCCGGAGCCAACTGCACCCAGGTGCGCATCAAACGCACCAACCGCGACGGGAATTCCCGCCCGCAAACCCGTTTTTTTCGCCCACGCGGCCGTGAGTCCGCCGACGGCTCGATCAATCGCCTGGACGCGCGGGGTCAAGCGGGCACGAAGCTTGCCGAGCTTCGGATCGAGCCGGGCCAGAAATGGCGCGTCGGGATACCCTCCCCATTTGGTGTTCCACATCGCCTTGTGACCGGCGGCGCAAACACCCGCGATGAACCGGTCCGGATGCTCCGTGCCGGTCAGCGCGGCGGGCACGTAGTCCGCCAGTTCCACCCAGGAATGGGCAGCGTTGAAGACTTCCGGTGCGACGCGCCGGCAGCGCAAAATCTTGCTGAAAAACCATTCACTCGAATAAATGCCGCCGCACCTGGCGAGAAACTGCGGGCGGATTTTTTTTGCCAGCGCGGTGATTTCGGCGGCCTCGGCCACGCCGGTGTGGTCCTTCCACAACCACGCCATGGCCGCCGGATTTTTGGCGAACCGCCGGTCAAACGCGAGGGGTTGTCCCGTGGCATCCACGGGCAACGGCGTGCTGCCGGTCGTGTCCACTCCCATGCCAATCACCTGCCCCGGTTGGAAACCGCGCACGTTCCTTCTTGCATCCGCCAGCGCCCGCTGGATGGCAATTTCCGCGCCTTTGATGTAATCGGCGGGATGCTGCCGGGCGAGGTTGGGATCGCGCCCCAGAATGACGCCCTGGGTTCCGTGCCCGTAATTCCAGACGGCCGTGCCGGCTTCCTGTCCATCGGCAGTATTGACGATGAGGGCGCGTACGGAGTTGGTTCCGTAATCCAGACCAATCGTATATTTCGCGCTCATGGATTGCGTCTGCGTTTGCCCGGTTTCTTAGACCGCCCAACCCCGGTTAAGGGCGTGATAAACTTCGTTCCAGCGAAGTTCCTTTTTGAATTCGGAGACGGTGGTCTTCCCGCCGATGAGCAAAAATTCCAGGTCGGCGATGGCCGCGAAATCTTCGAGCATCCCGGCGGTGACGGCCTGGCTGAAGCCGGTGTGATGCGCACCACCGGCGTAGATCCACGAGGCGCAGGCCGTTTCGAAATCCGGCCGGCACTCCCAGACCGCCCGGGCGACGGGCAGTTTGGGCATCGGCTGGTCCGGCTGGACGACATCCACTTCGTTGACCAACAGACGGAACCGGTTGCCAA
This sequence comes from uncultured Verrucomicrobiae bacterium, assembly GCA_963762585.1. GTDB lineage: Bacteria > Verrucomicrobiota > Verrucomicrobiia > Limisphaerales > UBA11358 > UBA11358. Next base: position 54,765 of record CAVXLF010000031.1, on the reverse strand, counting down.
GGTCAATCAGCGATGCGTTCAACGCCGGGCCCGCAGGCGTGTTGAAAACGAGCCGTGCGGGGTCCGCCTTGCCGCCGATGCCAAGCGGATGCACCTGCAGGGAAGGTTTGCCGTCGGCAATGGACGGGCAGATTTCCAGCATGTGCGCGCCGAGGACCTTTCTACCCTTCGGATTGAGATGATACGTGTAATCCTCCATGAACGAGGTGCCGCCAGGCAGGCCGCCCGCCATGACTTTCATCGCCCGTAACAATGCCGCGGTCTTCCAATCGCCTTCCGCGGCGAAGCCATAGCCATCGGCCATGAGCCGCTGGGCGGAGATGCCTGGAAGCTGGGCCAGCCCGTGCAAATCCTCGAACGTGGTGGTGAAGCCCTTGAAATTGCCGGCTTTCAGGAACGCGCGCAGGCCGAGTTCGATGCGCGCAGCCTCGCGCACGGAATCGTGCCGGGGGCCGCCCTGGCGTAAATCCGCAGCCACCTGATAGGTGTCCTGATATTCCTGGACCAGCTTATCAACGGCTTTCGCGGAAACCGCGTTGACGGATTTGACCAGATCGCCGACGCCGTAGCCATTGACCGAGTAACCGAACTTGAACTGCGCGGCCACCTTGTCGCCCTCGGTCACGGCCACCTCGCGCATGTTGTCGCCGAACCGGCAAAATTTCGCCCCCTGCCAGTCGTGCCACGCGGCGGCGGCGCGGCACCAGGCGCCCAGTTTTTGCTGAACGGATTTTTCCTGCCAGAAACCGACGACGACCTTGCGGTTGAGGCGCAGGCGGCTCCAGATGAACCCGTGTTCCCGGTCGCCATGGGCGGCCTGGTTCATGTTCATGAAATCCATGTCAATCGTGGCCCACGGGATGTCGCGATTAAATTGCGTATGCAGATGCGCCACCGGCTGGCGAAGCTGCTTGAGGCCATTGATCCACATTTTCGACGGCGAGAACGTGTGGCACCAGGTGATGAAACCGATGCAGCGGGGCGCGTTGTTCGCTTCCTGACAAAGCGCGGTGATGTCCTCCGGCGTGGTCATCACCGGTTTGCAGACGACCTTGACTGGAATCGCGGGTGCAGCATTCAACGCCCGGGCGATTTCCTGCGAGTGCGCGGCCACCTGTTTCAGGGTCTTGGGCCCATAAAGATGCTGGCTGCCGGTGACAAACCAGACTTCGGATTGTTTCATATTCATGATTATTTCTCCGGTACGACGTTCAACGAACTTGAAGCCGGTACAGGTTGACGGAACAAGGTGGAACGGCAAAAACCAGGTCTTTCACGTTTACCCTGTCTTGTTTGATGGTGACTTTGGGCGGCTGGCCGGGTTCGTTGTAGCTTTCAGGGTCCGGGTTGGAAATCATCCATCGCACGGCGTCCAGTTTCACAACGACTCCGCCAAAATCCACCGACACCGATTCCGTGCCCGGTCCGGGATTCACGATGGCAAGCGTGATGGCCTTTTGATCCTCCGTCCAGGCCGCGGTAATATCGAGATTCCCGGTGGGACCGGAAACTTCCATCGGGATGGTTCCATAATGCCGGCGATAGAGTTCCAGCACCAATCCGGTGGTTTCAAACGCCGCGGCGGTTGACGTCGTCTTGATGCAGCCGATGACATTCACGGTCTGGGCATAGTTCGCCATAAAAAACAGATCGCTGTTCCGGAAATATTCGTGCAGGCCCTCCGCCACCCCCAGCGCATCCTTCATGTGATAACGCACGCCGAGTTCACCGTAGAGATAGGGGCCATACCAGTAATTCCACTCATCCATCGCAACGCGGATGTTCCTGGCCGCCAATCCGGGAATTTCGCGATTGTACTGGCGATGGGCGGTGGCGACGCGGTGGATCTCATCGGCCAGTTGTCTCGCATGGGCCACGACATTGGTCTTTTCCCTGACATAAATGTGTTCGCTCATGAAGCTCATGTGATCCCCGCACTCCGCCAGCATGGTCCGGCTCCAGCCGCCAATGTCGCCGACTGCCACCAGTTGCCCCTTCGGATCCACCTTCCAGATCGCGTCGGCCACTTGATTGTTCTTCTTCACGTATTCCGACAAGGGCATGTGGCCCAACTGCCAGTCGCCAAACATCTCGTTTCCCATCGCCCAATATTTCACACCGTACGGTTCCGGATGTCCGTTTTGCGCCCGCAACCGGCCCATCGGCGTGTCCTTCGCCCCGTTGAAATACTCAACTTCGTTGGCCGCTTCCTCCGCCCCGCCCAGGCCGGTGTTCAAGGCGACATACGGCTCCGCGCCAATCAATCCCATCAATTGCATCGTTTCATCGCTGCCCACATCGTTGGATTCCACCCCTTTCCAGGCCGGATTTTTCCGCGGTGGCCGCCGGTCGCGGTCGCCGATGCCGTCACGCCAGTTGTAGCCGCTCACGAAATTCCCCCCGGGCCAGCGATAAATCGGTGAATCCAGCTGCTTCAACAGCGCAACCACGTCCCGACGCCAGCCAAGCAGATTGTCCGCCGGCATCAGCGACAAGGTGCCGATTTTGAACGTGCCCCGGCCCTGGCTGACAATCTCAAGGCGCGCATCATCCGACGATGCCGGAGCGGTGAACCGCAACGGATGGGATTCGTAATCTGCGGAAATTTTTTCGAGGGATTCAGTGACCACGACGCCGTTGCTTAAAACGAGGCGAACCTGAATTGGCAGAGCGGTTGCATCCCCAGCCAGGACAATGTGTCCGGTGTATTCTTTTCCCTTTAAAACTCCAAGCCCCGACTGCGAGATTCCCGCGAACGTGCCATCACCGGGCAGTTGAATCGCCGGAGAATGGTCGCCAACATACGGGCGGTTGGTCTCCATGCGAACGGTCCCGGCCAATCCGATGACTTGCCAGGGGGTGGCGTTCAGGTAGTGGAACGGCCCGGAACCCCAGAACTTGTCCTCATCCGTCCCCCGAGGATGAAAATCATCGGTGATCGGGTAATAGAACTTCCGGTCGGCAACCATTTCCGCCCAGAGGCCGCCATAAAGACAGTTCCCGAGATGTTCGATGAACTGGCCGTAAATATATTTTGAGATGGGCGCGCCGGTTTTGTGCGGGTCAAGCTGGATGGCCATCCCGGCCCGGGCGCCGGCCGCCAGGCAGGCCAGACCGGCGAAAACGGCCGCCATTTTGAAGTATTTCATTTTTGGCTCGGGCATCACAGATGTCCGATGTGGCAAGCCATGCCATCCGCACCAGTGGATGGCTGCCTTTCACCAAAGGACATGGATGCGCAAGCTTATGGTTTGAGCGTGAAAAGGAAACGCCAATTTGCGCAAATAAATCACCCATTTGCGAATGGACCAGAGGACGGAACCAAACACCATTTCAACCGGCCCGTCTTCCGCAGGTTCTAAGGAAGGTCGCTGGCTGGTTTCCCAGCCCACCAGAGGGTGGCGGGCAATGGTTGTTCATCAGAAATCCCGGGAAGCGGGCGCGCCGCATGATACCTCGACACCCAATCCCGGCGTGACCGCCGGTTGAACGGTAAAACCCAAATTGATTCAGCAGGTCCGGCCGCGGCCGCTAGCCAATAGCCACGGCTTCCTTGGACGTGAGCCAGGCTTTTAACGAAGACGGCACCTCGTTATTCTTGCAGCTGACGCGTCCCCAGCCTGAGAGGGCAGACCTTGGCGGTGATTGCAAATTGGGCACTGGCAGAAAACTCCGGTGGCCATTTTGGTTGCACTCATTTGTCCGCGCTTCCAATGAATGTGCATCCATTGACAAAGCGTGGTAAAAATCGACTGCGGCTGAAGTTCTCATAATTCTGGGGCGCGGTTATTTTTGGTTTGTCATGGGTTTGATGTTATTCTTACAAAGGGTCTAGCGGTTGCTATGCCAGTATGGACCTCTCGTGATTTTCCAGAGGAATCCATGAATTTGAACGGCAACCGCATGAAAATGAAGCAGACAGGTGACACAATTCCTTCCACAGGTGGCACGCCGCGTGCCACCTTGAACTTCCCGAAGGCGAAACTGCGCCTGGCTGGCCTCGTCTTGACGGCATTGCTGGGTTCCATTCTGGTCATCTGGGTCAGCCGCACCACCTGGGAGCGGGTGGATCATTTGCAACGGGAATTTGCCGGGCTCAAGGCAAAGGACTTCTATCTCGCCGTTCACATGAAAAGCGAAATCCAGCGTTTAAACGACGCCCTGCTTCGCTACCGTCTTCGCGGCGAACCCAACGACTACGATCAGTTCTACAAGGGTTCACGGGAATTGACGCAGTGGTTTGAGGCCAACCGGACCAATGCCGTCACCCCCTTGGAACGCGAATTCTTCAAGCGGATGGCCGGCGCCTACAACGCGTACCTGACGGACAGCACCAATCTGCTCACCGCCCGCATCGGCTTTCTCGAATCCAAAGCCGTGGCCTTCCCCACCAGCTACGAACAGGTGCAAAAACAGTCCCAACACCTGCTGGATTTGTGCGACGCATTCATCCGCGACCAGAGCTCGGCCTTTGACAGTTTTCTCCAGGAATCGAACCGCACGCTGACCACCTTCCAGCGGCTCCTCAAGCTTTCGGTGGCGCTGCTGCTGGCGTTGATCGTGGCGCTGGCCGCGCTGGTTTATCGTGGTGCCATCACGCCGCTCCGCCTGCGGCTGACCGAAAGCCAGGCCACCATTGTGCGGCAGGAAAAACTCGCCTCGCTGGGCGCGCTCGCAGCCGGCGTCGCCCACGAAATCCGCAATCCGCTCACGGCCATCAAATTCCGGCTCTACAGCCTGAAAAAATCACTGCCGGACGACATGGCGGACAGCGAAGACGCGGTGGTGATTGGCAATGAAATCAACCGACTGGAACGCATCGTTCAGGACTTCCTCCAGTTCGCGCGGCCTTCCGAACCGAACCTGATTACCATCCCGACCCAGCGAATTTTACAGGAAGTGCATGATTTGCTGAAACCACAATTGGAAAAGGCCTCGATTCAATTGACGCTGGAAACCTCCGATCCGGTCTGGGTGCGCGCCGATACCCAGCAAATCAAACAGGTTCTGATCAACCTGATCCAGAATTCCGCGGACAGCATCGGACAGGACGGGGCCATCACCCTTCGAGCACACAACGGGACGGGTGATTTCGCGATCATGGAAGTGGCCGACAACGGCAAGGGAATGGCGTCCGAGGTTCAGGAACGGCTGTTTGACCCGTTCTTCACCACCAAGGAAGGCGGAACGGGACTGGGGCTTCCCATCGCGGCGCGCATCGTCGAAAAACATGGCGGTGAACTCCGCTATCAAACCCAACTCAACCGTGGTACCACCTTTGCCATCGTTTTACCGCGGGTCAGCGAACATGAAACCTAGAATTTTGTTGATTGAAGATAATGCCAGCACCGCCGCCTCGCTCCAAAAGGTGTTGCGGGAGGAGGATTACGACGTGGAAATCGCCAGCCGGGGCGATGTCGGCCTGGAACAGGCATTCCGGGAACAATACCACGTGGTCATCACGGATTTGCGCCTGCCCGGATTGGGCGGGTTGGATCTGGTGGCGCAACTTCATGCCGCCAAACCAAAGCAGCCCATCATCCTGATGACCGCCCATGGCACGACCGAAACGGCCATCGAAGCAACCAAGCTGGGCGCGTGTGATTACCTGCTTAAACCGTTTGAAGCCGATGAGCTGCTTGATTTGGTCGCCTCGGCCGTCGCCAGCAGCCGGTTGATGTCCGAACCCGTGGCCATGGGCGAAGCCCGCATGAACCGCTCGGCCATCATCGGCCAGAGCCGCGCCATGCAGTCGATTTACAAGGAAATCGGCCGCGTCGCCGCCACGCCGACCACCGTCTTGATCCGCGGCGCCACCGGCACCGGCAAGGAGCTCATCGCGCGCGCCATTTATCAGCACAGCGATCGCATGGACAAGCCCTTCATCGCGGTGAACTGCGCGGCGATCCCGGATACGTTGCTGGAAAGCGAACTGTTCGGCTACGAACGCGGCGCGTTCACCGGCGCCCAGGGCCGCCGCATCGGCCGCTTTGAACAGGCGCAGGGGGGGACCATTTTTCTTGATGAAATCGGCGACCTGAACGCAAATACGCAGGGCAAGTTGCTGCGCGTGCTCCAGGAACACACCATCCAAAGGCTTGGCAGTGAAGCCGACATTCCGGTGGACGTCAGGGTGCTGGCGGCGACCCACCGGGATCTGGAAACCGCGATCAAGGGAAGGGAATTTCGGGAGGATTTGTTCTACCGGTTGAGTGTCGTTACCATCGCCCTGCCGCCGCTAAGCCAGCGCACCGAAGACATTCCGGAACTGGTCAAATATTTTATCCATCGCTATGGCAAGGAGCTCGGCCTCGACTCCCCGTCCATCCAACCCGAAGCCATTGCCTTCCTGCAAAGCCAGCCGTGGCCCGGCAATGTGCGTGAATTGGAAAACGTTGTCCGGCAGACCTTGCTGTTCGCCCGGCCGTTCGGCATCAGCCTCGAGCATGCCCAGCGGGTGCTGGCCAAAACCCGGAAGCCGACTGAGGCCAGCCAGCAAAACCATGCCGCCTACATCGCCGAATTGCTGAACCGCGCGCAAAGTGGCGACATCCCTGACGCTTACGCGCGCATGATTGCGGATCTGGAACCGGAACTGTTCAAGCAAGCCATTCAACTGGCGCAAGGCAATCAATCCAAAGCCGCCCGCTGGCTGGGGGTCAGCCGGATGAAAATCCGGGAGAAGCTGCTTCAGTTTGGATTGTCTCCCCAGCCTGACGAATAGAAAACTCATCCACGGAGCGACCGGGGTTGGCAGGATTTATTCCATCACTGGTTTCAATTGTTCCACTCCATTGCCCGGGGCAATTTTGATTTCCCACAAAAGTCTTCATTTATCGTGATTTTCGCGCGAGGCACGGAACTTGCCAATGGCACAGCCGACCGTCGATGGGGTACCGGTGCGCGATGGTTGTCCGCCAGAACGTAAAAGCCGCCGAGGCACGGCAACCGGAAACGGTCCGTTGAAGAGTCAAACATTCACTGCAAAGAGAAACGGAACAACGATGACAATCAATCACATGAAAAAAATCATTTCCCTTTTGGCCGTAACGCTTCTCGCCGGGTGCGGACACAATTCCACCGAAAATCAATCCGGCCCGGTTAACCCACCAGCGGGCGAACCGGCGTCAAATTCCACCGAAACCAGCTCCGCCGGCGTCAGCGTGGCATCCAACAGCAGTCCCATTATTGAAACGGTCACAAATAATCCAGCGACCAATTTCAAGGTGCTGGACACCAACAGCCCTGCCGTCACAAACCAATCTTCAGGCAACTAAACCTGACGTTGAACAATTTTTTTGGAACCCCAGCAACTCCTGATGTCGTCCCGCCGGCCAGCGGCGAAATTAGCACGGCATCGATGCCTGAGCCTGGTTCCCAACAACCAATAACGCCAGGAATTATGCTGTTCGCAAAACCCGACGTTCGTATTGCGCAATCTGCTGATAGCAAGCCGCTTGGTGCGGAATCGTCAATGCGCGTGCGGGATTCCCGTCACAGTGTGCGGACCCGCCATATTCGTGGCAGGATGACAAAATTCATTTTCGCCGCTGTGCTGGCTTTCCCGTTGGGCACCCAGGGGGCAAATTATTACGTCACGCAGTCCGGTGCCGGTTCCGGCAGCGGGACGAGCCTGGCAAATGCCTGGTCGGTTTCAACCTTTAATGCCAGCAGCGCGCCCGCAGCCGGTGACAGCGTCTTTTTCTCCGGCGCCATCACTTCAACCGTCACCCCGATAAAGAGCGGTTCGAGTGGAAACCCAATCACGCTGGACTATTCGGCGGCCACGCTCAATACGGCCAGCCCACGGATACAAATCTCTTCCAAAAGTTTCCTGAACATTCTGGGCGGGGTGATGGGCGCCGGCGATGGGACCATGATCGATTTCAACAATCAAACCTCCCATGATGTCTTTATTGCCAACTGGAACTGCACGAACACGCCCGGCAGCCTGGCCGGCTTTGTCCATGGGTGGGCGTGTTACAACCTGACCGTCTCGAACTGCATCTGCCTGGGATACGAGCAATTGTATTTCGGCGCCACCACCAACAGCCATGACGTGACCATCATCAACAACAAGATTGTCGGCAGCACGAACATCATCGACCAGACAGATCTGATTTTCATCGGGGACGAACAAAATGTCCTGATTCAGGGGAACTACCTGCAGCAAAACGCCCCCGGAGACCAGGCCAGCGGCCGGCATAATGACTGCATCCAGACGTTTCAAGGCGGTGAGTCCGCCAGCGGCGCGCCTTCGGGCTGGGTCGTGCGCTACAATTGGATTGAGCAAAACGATGTGGGCGGTGATGGTTCCATTTCCTTCATGATGATGGAGAACATGGCCGGCAGCGGCCCGACCGACGCCTGCGATATTTATGGGAACGTGTTCATGTTTGCCCTGGGAGCGAAGTTCAGCGGTAATGGAGTTGCTTTCGACAGTAATAACAACGGCGCCGTGGTCCGTTTCTATAACAACACGGTGATCAATCACGCGTCTTCCGGTGGCGGTTCTCCGGGCGGTCCCACAGGGTTCCTGTCTCCAGGAAATCTATACGCGGAAAACAATCTCTTTGAAGCCGACTCCGGAAACAGCGGCCCGCTGGTGAACTGGACATTCGCAATTCAAAAATCGGACTACAATCGCTTCTACCAGTACGGTTCTCCTGGTTCGACCTATACCGGCGCACATGGAGCAGCGAACTCCAATCCGTTGTTCACGGATTATGTGAACAACAATCTGAGTCTGCAATCGTCCAGCCCATGCATTGGAACCGGTGACAACACGATTGGCAGCACCTACAGCCAGGGTATCGCTCCCGGTGCCACCTGGCCTAATCCGGCATTGGCGACCCGGACCGGAGCATGGGATGTCGGGGCCTATGTCTATGTTGGCGGAAGCACCAACCCGGTCGTTTCGGTTTCACCCGGCTCCATTAATTTCGGCGCGGTACCGGTGGGAGTGACCAGCAACCTGAGTTTCACGGTTCAAAACGCCGGGGGCGGCATGCTCGCCGGCACGGCCAGTGTGGGGGCGCCCTTCCGCATCACCTCGGGGGGAAATTATAGTTTGGGAGCCAATCAAAGTCAGACGGTGACAGTGGTGTTTGCTCCAACGGTGGTGAGCAATTTTACGCAGAGTATCAGTTTTAGTGGCGTCAGCGGCGCCAGTGTGACCGTATTGGGAGGCGCGACGAATGCCACCACAGCGATTGGACCGACCCCGTTTATCATCGCCGAAAAAGTGACGGCCAGCATAGCCAACCCCATCACCTTGCAGTTCACAACCAACCTGGCATCTGCAAACTGGCAGACCATTGGCACGTTTACCGGATCAATGAACCTGTCCTTTACCAACACGCCCGCGGTCTTTTTCCGGGGCATTTGCAGCAACCTCACCGGGTCGGTTACGCTGACCTGGCCGAAGAGCACAGACTCTTCCGTAATGGGTTACGGGGTTAATTATGGTGTGACCAGCGGTACCTATACCTATTTGATGGATGCTGGCAATGCGACCAATGCAACGATTGCCAACTTGACCGCCGGCGTCACCTATTACTTTTCCGTCAATACGTATAATGTCTTGTGGCAGATAAAACCATACTTGAGGGAAACAAGCGCCCTGCCCCAAACTGCCAATTATTCACTGAATATCGGGAACCCCTGACAACCCGAACTCATTCCGATCAAATTGTGCGGCTGGCAACCGGCACATCTCCAAACATCAAGGGAAAGGCAACTCCTGATAGTGGTGGCTGGGGGCGGAATCGAACCGCCGACACAAGGATTTTCAGTCCTCTGCTCTACCAACTGAGCTACCCAGCCTTTGATTGCAAACGCATATTCAACTTGGCCAACGACGGCTTGGCAAGACGGAATTCAACATGCAATCCTCGTAGGGGGCGAACCCGTCGATGTTTTTGGGTTGAACGCGAAAAATTGAGGCGAAAGCATTCAGTTACCCAGGATTCCTCCACGGGAAAGTTCCAAACCAGTCCGGTAACCGAACTATCGCCAATGACCCTGCCGCCGGTACCAACCGTGCTCGCCTCGTCCCCAATAACCGCCCACCCAAACGGCATGTGGATAGGGCGGATAACCCCAATAACCAGCCCGCCAAACCCATCGGCCGTTCCACACCCATTCGCCACCAATCCACACATAGCCCGGTCCGGGCGCAAGCACCACCGTTTCCGCCGGGGGCGGTGGCGGCGTTTCGGTGATGACAGTGGTGGTTTGACCGGCTCCATCGTCGCCAGCCAGGTTTGGCGTGTTGATCATGAAATTAATCACGTTCTCGCTGACACCGGCGTTGTGCAACACAATGATATCAGCCGCGCTGAGATGGAAAACAGTGTGGGAATTGCGAATCTGACTGATGATAATGTCATCACCTACATTCGCCTCAGCCAGCGCCTTGATGTCCGACAGGCTCAACGGCTGCCCCTGCTGCACGCGCACATAAGTCTGGGGCGCCTGGGCCCGCAGTTCCGCCGCCTGCTCCTGATCGATGGAATTGCCAATCGCGCCCCCGGTCAGCGCGCCCGCCGCCGCGCCAATCAAGGCGCCCGCGCCGCCGTTTCGGGGACCCCCAATCGCCGCGCCGGCAATGGCCCCCATCGCCCCGCCAATCAATGCGCCGGACGCCGTGTTGTTCGGCTCTCCGTTGGGATACTGGCATCCCGTCAACACCACCGCCGAAACTGCGGTTGCAAAAGTCAGGATTTTCAATTTAATTTTCATGTTAAGTTGATTTAACCGTTTTAACCATTCGGTTACTTGGACAAGTAAGGATGCTCCTCATTCAAAAAATATCAATCCGAAACGGTCGCGCGTTTACGCCCGGGGATGCGCCGCGTCGTAAGCTTTTTTCAACCGCTCGGTCGTCACGTGCGTGTAGATCTGCGTTGTGACCAGGTGGGCGTGGCCCAGCAATTCCTGCACGCTTCGCAAATCCGCGCCGGCGTCCAGCAAATGGGTGGCATAACTGTGCCGCAACTTGTGCGGCGTGAGGCTGGGATCAAGCCCGGCGATGACCAGATATTGCTTCAAGCGGCGGGACAATTGCAGCGGGTTGAGCGGCGCCGCCTTCCGGGTCTCCGCGAAAAAAACCGGGGCTGAACCGGACGGCGGCTGGTTCAAAGTGGCCCAATAATTTTGGATGGTCTTCAATGCCGGGTCGCCAATCGGCACGAGCCGCTCCTTTTTGCCCTTGCCGCGCACCCGCACCAGTTGCTCGTTCCCATCAATGTCATCCACGCGCAAACCGCACAACTCGCTTACGCGCAAACCGCACGAATAAATCGTCTCCAGCACCGCCACGTCCCGCAGGCACACCACGGCGGAAATGGGCCGGCCGGGACCCTTCCTTTGACCCTGGCTCTCCAGCAGCTTCAAGGGCGCGGCCAACAAATCGAGGATTTGCTGGCGCGTCAGGTACTTCGGCAAACGCCGGCCGGCTTTGGGCAGCGCCAGATTCTTGATGGGCAGGACCGTCACCGCGCCCTGACGCATGAGAAATTTGTAAAACGTCCGCAAGGCGGAAAACCGAAGCTGCGTCGCCGCCCGGCTTAAATTGTGCCGCCCCAGATACCGCAAATAATTGCGGAAATCGTCCCGCTGCAATTTTTCCCAGGCGATTGCCGGCAGCTCCGCCGCGGATTGATCCGCGAAGACGGACGAACCTTCCTCGTGACGCCAGCGGACAAATTCATTCAATGCATCGCGGTAATTTCGTTGCGTGTAAACCGACGCGCCGCGGTCCGTCGCCAGATGCGCGAGGAATTTGTGAATCCACCGGTCATCGGCGGCGGGCCTGGCTTGGGCGGGCACGGTCATTTTAACTCGTCCTGAACCTCGACTTCCCGCGGCGGAAAATCAAACGTGACCTTGCCCTTGTCATCCATGACGAGGTAGGCCGGGAACGGTTTTCCCGCCTTGGAAATGAACTTGTCGAGCAAATCCGTCTTGCGCGCGGTCAGTAATTTCTGCGCCTGCGCCGGATCGATCGGCTGCTGCAAGATCTCCCGGCCGATTTTGAACCGGCATGGCCGGGCGTCCGACTGCGATTTCTCGCAAAGATAACCCGCCGGCGTTTCGAAAATTTTTCCGCCGCATTTCGGGCACTGGCCGATCGGCTCCTTGCCGGTGAAATCAATTTTCGGCTGCGGCTCCTTGGGCGCACCGGCCTTGCCCCGGCCCTTCGCCTCCCGCGGCGGAAATTCAAACGCCGTGCCGCCATCCTTGACCACCAGGAACGCCTTGAACGCGCGGTTGTTTTTCTTGGAGACGAATTTTGTCAGCAAATCCGTTTTGCCTTCCGCGAGCAGTTTCTTGACCTGCTCCGGCGAAATCTCCTGCTGCAGGATGATCTTGCCGGTGCGGAACGTGCAGGTCTTCTCCGCGCCCGTCGCCTTCTCGCAGATGTAATTCATCCCGGCATCGAACACCCGCGCGCCGCACTTGGGACACTTGCCCAGCGGCTCCTTGCCGGTGAAATCCACCGGTGCGGCCGCCTCGCCGTTTTCGTTTTTCTGGTCATTGCCAAAATCAAATTCCACCTTGAACTCGGCGTTCATTTTCAGCACGGCCGTGAACGGAAATCCCTTCTTACTGCGGAAGTTCTGCAACGGACCGACCTGTTTCTCCGCGATGAGCTTTTCCACCTCCTCCATCTCGAACATCCGGCCGCAGAGCGTCTTCCAGATCGAAAAATCGCACTTTTCATTCACGCACTGGAAATGCTTGTACCGTTCGTGAATCTCGCCACCGCACTTCGGACAGGGCGTTTTCAGCACGCCAAAATCGCCCGGGATCGTGTTCTCCTCGAATTTTTTGGCGCGCTCGACGATGTGCCGCGTCATGTCGGCAATTTCCGACATGAATTCGCCGCGGCTTTTTTGCCGGCGCTGGATCTGGTGCAGCTTGAACTCCCAATCGCCGGTCAGCTCCGGCTTGGTCAATTCCGGAATGCCCAGGCCGTTCAACAGCTCCATCAACGAAAACGCCTTGGCCGTCGCCTGCAATTCGCGGCCGTTGCGATGGATGTAATCCTCATAGATCAAGCCTTCGATGGTCGCCGCGCGCGTGGCCGGCGTGCCCAGCCCCTTCTCGCGCATCGCCTCGCGCAACTCATCGTCCTCCACCAGCTTGCCCGCGCCTTCCATCGCGCTCAACAGCGTCGCTTCCGTGTGGCGCGGCGGCGGCTTGGTAACGTTTGGCTTCACCTCGATGGTGGTGGTCTGGACCGTTTCACCCGGCTTCACCGGCGCCAGATTCGCGGCATCCTCGCTCTGCGCTTCCTTGCCATAAACCGTCAACCAGCCGGGCGTCACCAGCACCTTGCCCGCGCTCTTGAACGGCTCGCTCTCGACGCGGGTGATGCGCGTGGTTTCGAGAAATTCGGCGGCGGGATAGAAAATCGCCAGAAACCGCTTTGTCACCATGTCGTAAAGTTTCTGCTCCGGTTCTGACAGGCCTTTCGGCGTTTGCGTCGTGGGAATGATCGCAAAATGGTCTGAAATCTTGGCATTGTTGAAAATCCGCTTGTTCGGGCGCACCCAGTCCTGCTCAAGGATTTGCGCGGCAAAGGTTGTAAAGCGGTTTATGAAGGCGGTCCCGACGCCGGGCGCATGGCCGGACAACATCTCCAACGTTTTCTTCACCGTGCCGATGTAATCCTCCGGCAATGCCCGCGAATCTGTTCTCGGATAGGTCAGCACCTTGTGCCGTTCGTAAAGCGCCTGCGCCAGGCCCAGCGTATTCTTGGCGCTGAAACCGAATCGCGAATTCGCATCCCGCTGCAAACTGGTCAAATCGTAAAGCAACGGCGACAGCGAGGTGCTCGGCTTGCTTTCCTCGGTGACGATGCCCGGTTTGCCCTGGCATTTATCCCGGATGGCTTCCGCCCGCGACTGCTCCCAGATGCGCTCGGGTTTGAGCTGGTCGTCGCCATCCTTGGCGTCGGACCTGGAAAAACTTTCATCGAACCAGCGCCCCGCGTACTGCCCCGCCGCGGCGTCGAACGTGCCCAGGACCTCCCAAAAATCGCGCGACACGAACTTGCGGATCTTCGCCTCGCGCTCGACCACGATGGCCAGCGTCGGCGTCTGGACCCGGCCAACGGTCGTCTTGAAAAAGCCGCCCAGCTTGGAATTGAACGCCGTCATCGCGCGGGTCCCGTTGATGCCGACGAGCCAGTCGGCTTCCGACCGGCTGTAAGCCGCGTCAGCCAGGGGCAGCATGTCCTTGTCCTCGCGCAGTTGGGCAAACCCCTCGCGAATGGCCGCCGGCGTCATGGACTGCAGCCAGAGCCGCTTGATGGGCTGCTTCGCCTTCGTAAATTTGATGATGTTGCGGAAAATCAATTCCCCTTCACGCCCGGCGTCGCAGGCGTTGATGAGCGCGTCCACGTCGGCGCGTTTGATCAATTTTTTAAGGACCCTGAGCCGCGGCTCGCTTTTCTCAATCGGCAGCAGGTCAAAGTGCGGCGGGATGACCGGAAGGCATTTGAACGTCCATTTGCCGCGCGCCGCTTCGACGCCTTCCGGCGGAACGATCGTGAGCAGATGGCCGACCGCCGATGAGACGACATACTGGTCGCTCTCGTAGTAATCTTCAACTTTCTTGAAACCGCCGAGCGCCTTGGCGATGTCGCCGGCGACCGACGGTTTCTCCGCAATGATAAGTGACTTGCCCATTTGTTGGGCGGCAAGCTCGCGGAGAATAACGCCTTTGTCAACATCCGCGCAATTGACCCGGACAAATAATCCGACAGAAAACCGCTCCGGCCTTCCTCGTCGGAGACTGGCGCGAGTGCCATCACCACAATTGACAGAAACAATTAGTTCTGCCGACAATGACCAAAATTCAAATTCGCCTGACCATGTCCAGCCAAGCCATCTCAACCGATTCGTTGCTTCAGGAGACGCGCACCTTCCCGCCGCCGCCCGAATTCGTCCGGCGCGCGCACCTCAACGCCACGCAATTCCGCGCCCTGTACGAACGCTCGATTCGCGAGCCCGACACGTTCTGGCAGGAACAGGCCGGTGCGCTGGAATGGTTCAAGCCACCCACCATCGCCCGAAAATTCACCTGGGACACCGACGCGCGAAACATCCGGCATACCTGGTTTGAGGATGGCCGGCTCAACGTCACCGTCAACTGTCTGGACCGCCATTTAAAAACCAAAACCCGCGATAAAACCGCCATTATCTGGCAGGGCGAGCCGGAGGCGGAGGTAAAAAAAATCACCTATGCGGAACTGCACGCCGAGGTCTGTAAATTCGCCAACGCCTTGAAATCGCTGGGCATTCGGAAGGGCGACCGGGTGGCGATTTACATGCCGATGGTCCCCGAAGCGGCCGTCGCCCTGCTCGCCTGCGCCCGCATCGGCGCGATTCATTCGGTCGTTTTTGGCGGGTTCAGCGCGGATTCACTGGCCGACCGCATCAACGATTCCACATGCAAAGCGCTCATCACCGCCAACGCGTCATTGCGCGGCGGCAAAAATATTCCCCTCAAGGCCATCGCCGATGAAGCGTTGCAGAAGACACCTAGCATCGAAAAGGTCATCGTCATCAAACGGAACGATGAACCGTGCAATTTTATCCCCAACCGTGATGTTTGGTATCACGATTTGAGGGCAAAGGCGTCGGCGGATTGTCCGCCGGAGCCGATGAATGCGGAGGATTATCTGTTCATCCTCTACACCTCCGGCTCGACCGGCAAACCCAAGGGCGTCGTCCATAGCACCGCCGGCTATCTTTTGTGGACTGCGCTGACGCACAAATACGTTTTCGACATTCACGACGACGACGTCTATTTCTGCACGGCCGACATCGGCTGGGTGACGGGCCACAGCTACGTGGTTTATGGCCCGTTGTGCAATGGCGCGACGACGGTGATGTTCGAAGGCGTGCCGACGTGGCCGGATGCCGGACGATTCTGGAAAATCGCGGAGAAGTTCAAGGTCACCTCGTTTTACACCGCGCCCACGGCCATCCGCGCACTCATCCGGCTTGGCGAGGAATGGCCGGCCAAATATGATTTGAGTTCATTGCGCGTGCTCGGCTCCGTGGGCGAACCCATCAATCCGGAAGCGTGGATGTGGTATCATAAGCACATTGGCAAAGGCCGTTGCCCGATTTCCGATACGTGGTGGCAGACCGAGACCGGCGGATTCATGATCACCCCCCTGCCGGGCGTTCACACGCTCAAACCCGGCAGCGCGAACCGTCCGTTCCTGGGCGTCGAGCCGGTGGTATTGCGCGACGACGGCACGGAATGCGCGCCGAACGAGGGCGGCAAGTTATGCATCAAGAAACCGTGGCCCGGGATGATGCGCACCACCTGGGGCGACCACGACCGTTTCATCAACACCTATTTCACGACCTACAAAAACATGTATTTCACCGGCGACGGCTGCCGGGTGGATGCCGATGGCGATTACTGGCTGATGGGCCGCGTGGACGACGTGGTGAACGTCTCCGGTCATCGCATCGGCACGGCGGAAGTCGAGAGCGCCCTGGTCAGCCATCCGAAGGTGGCCGAAGCCGCCGTCGCGCCCATGCCGCACGACATCAAAGGGCAGGCGCTCTACGCGTTCGTGACGCTCAAGGACGGCGTCGCCGAAAGTGAAGAATTGAAAAAAGAGCTCGCGCAGCACGTCCGCAAGGAAATCGGGGCGATTGCCGTGCCGGACAAGATTCAATTTGCGCCCGGCCTGCCCAAAACGCGCTCCGGCAAAATCATGCGCCGCATTCTCCGCAAGATTGCCGAGGACCAGACCGACCAGATCGGCGACATCACCACGCTGGCCGACTCGGCGGTGGTGGAGGCACTGGTAAAGGGGAAGCAATAATTTTGGAGTTGCGGTACGCGCCAGACGGATTTATCGCGAAGGCGCAAAGTCGCAGAGCGACGTGATGACAATAGCCCGGCATTTCAATGCCGGGTTGGTCGTGAAATCAATACAAGTCCCGGAGGGACGACAGAGGTTTGCCAGATGAAATGGAGGGACATGGTCGGGAACATTGCGGCGTTCGTTCTGCCGTCCCTGCGGAACTCGTGCTGATGCCAACGATGACCCGGCGTTGAAACGCCGGGCTAATGTCGGGTTGTCCCGTTGGGACGAGGTAGGGCGGGACAGTCCTCTGCCCGCCGAACGTCCGAATGCAAAGACCGGCGCGCACGGAGTGACGCGCCTACCAAACCCACATTCCGAATGCCGTTGGGATTCTTGGCCGGCCCATTTAACCCTGCAGGAAACTGGGACGCACCCGGTGCCGGTGCATCGAACTGCTTGCAGACTTCTGCAAATATCTTATAATCACGGCAATGAAACTTGCGCTGGCAGTTTTGGTCTACGTGCTGATTGGCGTCGTTTTGGGCGCGGGCATCTTGCTGGCGGTCGCCGGCAAGCCGTGGTTCCTGATCGCCGCCTTCATTGCCTACGTGGTCGCGTTCGGCAAAATCGGCTGCATGACCCATTGAACCGGGGTCTGGCGTTTGGTGTCTGGGTTCTTGGGAAAAGCAGCATCTACCGTCAGACCGCCCCAAATCCTGGACCCTGGACCCCAGACCCAATTTCGCTTACGGCACGGGAAATCTCTGCTGCATCGCGCCCTGGATTTGTGACCACGGAAGGCAATTGATTCCCTTTGCGCCCGCCGCCACGCCGGTCGCATAAGCCGTCGAGGCCGAGGTTCCCTGCACCACATAAGCCTGGCTGCCGAGATAAACCACGCTCGTGCCCGGCAACGCCATGTCCACAAAACTTCCGTAGTTTGCGTAGGAAGCCAGTTGTCCCGGCGAACCCAGCGCGGTCACGGCATTCACGCCCGGAATGGCTGCGGGATAGGTCGGGGTATTGACAGGCTGATTGCCCGCCGCCGCAAACACCGGAATCCCTTGGGCGAGCGCCTGTTGGATCACATTGTCGAGAATGGCACTGTCAGCCGTGCCACCGAGACTCAGGTTGAGCACCGTCGCACCGTTGTCAACCGCCGCCTGCACGCCAAGCGCGACGTTCCAGCTCGTCGTCGTTTCACTCGAGTCATAAACCACCACCGACAAGACTCTAACCTTGCTGCCACCGGGGCTGCCGCTGGTGTTCTGTTGGGAAACCCCGCGCAAAACGGTTTGCGCCATCGCCGTACCGTGGGTGATGTCGGTCGAACTGGTCGCCACGTCACCCACCACTGAAATCGGTTTCAGCATGAACGGATCGAGCTGGCTGCCGAGCGATTGCACCGACGTGTCAATCAGGCCCACCACGGGGCTACACGGGTCATTTGGCGTTGAAGGATCCAGCGTCAACGAGAGGGGGCCGACCGGCGCATTGGCAATCGCCTGCGGCGTCGGGGGCGGATCGTAAACATAATTGTAATCCACCGCCTCCACATCGGGATCCGTTTGCAGTTGCGCCAGCGCGGCGTCCGTCGCGGCGGCATCGGCGAACTGGAGCCGGTAAATGCCGAGTTTGGCGTCGTGCCCGATCACCTTGGCGCCGAGCGCCTTCGCGAGCGCGTTAATGTCCACGCCCGGCTTGAGCTTCAGGAGCAATTCATCCGGCACATGCCGGGCCGTCACTGACCGGGGCGCGCGCACCCGCTGCGTGGCGTTTTGCATCTTGGTGGTGAACACGTAAAGATGGGGCGCGGCATTGGTCTGCGGGACGAGGGCGAAATTGAGATCGCCGAACAGCATCCGCAATGCGTCTCCGGTTGGCAGATTTTTGAATTTCGTGGAGGCGCTGTGCGATGTGCCCGGCTCGACATAGACCTGCCAGCCGGTCTGGGCGGTGATTTGTTGCAACAGCTGGGACAGGCTCAGTAAACGCACATCCGCATCCACCCGGTCGGCGGCCCGGTGCCAGACAATCGAGTTCGTCTGTGCGCCCGCGCTGAAGTTAAACGCGAGCCACAGGACAAGAAGCGCCACCAGTGTTCTCATTTACGATTTACGATGCACGATTTACGACTCTCCCACGATTTCCCCGCGGCGCGTAAATCTCAAATCGTAAATCATAAATTACTTCGTCACGGTCTTCACCCACGCCTGGTTGTCGATATACCATTGGATGGTTTCACGAATACCCTGTTCAAACTTGTGTGCCGGCGTCCACCCAAGCTCGCGCTGAATCCGGGAGGCGTCAATGGCGTAACGCCGGTCATGGCCGGGACGGTCCTGGACAAAGGAAATGAGCTGGCGCGAACGGCCGCCCAGCTTGGGCGCCAGATCGTCAATGATGTCGCAAATCAGCTCCACAATGCGGAGGTTGGCCCATTCATTGTGGCCGCCCACATTGTAGGTCTCGCCAGTCTTTCCGCGCGTCAACACCAGCCAGAGCGCTCCCGCATGGTCGCGCACATAAAGCCAGTCGCGGACGTTCAAGCCGTCGCCATAAACGGGGACCGGCTTGCGCGCGAGGACGCTTTGAATGACGACCGGAATCAGCTTTTTCGGGAAATTGATACGGGCCGTAATTGTTCGAGCAATTGGTGATGACCGTGGGCAGGCCGTAGGTGTGATGATACGCGCGCACCAGCATGTCGCTGCCGGCCTTGCTGGCCGAGTAAGGCGAGTTGGGCGCGTACGCCGTCGTCTCCGTGAAGAAACCCGTCGGACCCAGCGAACCATAAACTTCATCGGTGGAGACGTGGTGGAACCGTTTGTCTGACAAACGGTCACCCCAAATCGCGCGGCAGGCCTCGAGCAGATTGAAGGTGCCGACGACGTTGGTATGAACGAAATCGCCCGGCCCGGTGATGGACCGGTCCACGTGCGATTCGGCTGCCAGGTGCATGACATGGGTGATGCCGTGTTGCTTGACAACGCGAAGGACGGCGGCTTTGTCGCGCAAATCCACCTTTTCAAAGATGTATTTGGGATGGCGCGCGACCTTTTCCAGATTCTCCAAATGCCCGGCGTAGGTCAGGCAATCCAGATTCACCAGCCGCGCAACCTCCGGACGGTCAATGACGTGCTGGACCACATTGGACCCGATAAACCCCGCACCGCCGGTGATCAACAAGTTCATTTTGCTTGGCCACAGATTGACACAGATAAACCACGGATAAAAATGAAATATGCCGTTGAATAAAATCTGTGAAAATCTACGTGCATCTGTGGCTTAATTTTCCGGTTTCCAATTTCTCAGCGAATCTTCGATGGCTTCGACCACGGGCCGGATTTTTACGCCGACGGCCAGCAGTTTTGACACATCGAGCACGCAATTGGAACGCGGCGTCTTGGCCGCCTGCTGATAAAACTCCGCATCGTTCAGCCAGAACTCAAACCGTTTTCCCGGTTTCAAAACCTTTTCAAGCAAACCCACCACCTGCCGGGTCGTGACAAAGCCCGGATTGGTCACGTTGTAAGTGCCGACCGGCGCGCGGCGTTCCCACAAGTCCAGGCACGCCCGCACAAAATCGCCGCGGTGTGAAATCGAGTTCACATTGTCATACACCTTGTGGTAGCGCTGCACCTTGCTCAGGTAATTGCGCGCGCTGTCGAATTCATCGAATGGAATCCGCAGCCGCCAGATGTAGCCTTGCCCGACACCGGCGGCAGCTTCCTCCCCCAGCGCCTTGCTGCCGCTGTAAAAACTGCACGGGGGATCGCGAAAGGTGAAATTCGGCGGGTCGGTTTCCGTGAAGCCGTGAATGGCCCCTGGCGATTGCTCGGCGAGGGAGCGGAGGTCGGGCCGGGTCAGATCTTTTTCCGCGCGCGTCTGCCCGTTCAGCGTGACTTTCGCTCCGGAAAAAATACAGCCGGACGAAACGTGTCCCCACGGGATGGCGCAGGCCGCACAGGCATGGGCGATGGTTTGCGGTAACAGCGCGTTCCCCACCAGGGTATCGGCCCTGGCAATTTCACAGGCATCCACGTTGGGCTTGCCGGTGTACCCGGCGGCATTGACGAGGAATTCGGGTTTGTGTTGTTGCAAATACCGCAGCAGGACATCGAAGCGGGTGTAATCCACTTCCTTTCGGGACAACGGCTGAAAGGGCCGTTGGCGGCGTTGAAGCTCGCGCGCAAACGCCTGCCCGATATAACCGGATGCACCCAGGAGAAGAATCATGGCTCAAGGATGAAGTCGTTTGGCTTCCGCCACAACTTCGTTCAGATAGGCGCGGTATTCGCAGTTCGGCATTTGCTTCGTGAGTTCCTCCAGTTGCGGCAATTTGAGAAAACCCCCGCGAAACGCGGCCTCCTCCGGGCAGCCGATTTTGATACCGGCCCGTTTCTCAATCGCCTGCACGTAAGCCGAAGCGTCGTGCAGACTGCTGCTGGTGCCGGCGTCAAGCCACGCAAACCCGCGGCTGAGCCGGTGCACGTGCAACTGGCCCCGCTCCAGATAGGCGACATTCAGGTCGGAGATTTCCAACTCCCCGCGCGCGGAGGGCTTCAGCGATTTGGCGATGGCCACGACGTTTTGGTCGTAAAGGTAGAGACCCGGAACCGCGTAATCGCTTTTGGGCTGCCTGGGCTTTTCTTCAATGGAAATGGCCCGGCCTCCAGCGTCAAATTCCACCACGCCATAGCGTTCCGGATCGTTGAACATGATAACCGAAGATGGTCGCGCCGCTCTTGAACTCGGCAATCATGCGGTAAAACACCTCGCTGCCGTAAAAAATATTGTCGCCCAATATCAGCGCCACGTTGTCCTGGCCGATGAACGATTCGGCAATCAGAAAGGCCTGGGCAATCCCCTGGGGTTTCGGCTGCTCACGATACTCCAGGGAAACGCCAAACCGGCTGCCATCCCCAAGCAATTGTTTGAACCGGGGCAAATCCTGCGGCGTGGAAATGAGGCACAATTCGCGAATACCGCCCTCGAGCAGCGTCGTCAGCGGATAATACACCATCGGCTTGTCATAGACCGGCTGCAGCTGCTTGCTCGCGACCAGCGTGAGCGGATAAAGCCGCGATCCGGCGCCGCCGGCGAGAATGATGCCTTTCATTGATGGAAACGTAGTGGTTTCAACACGTGATGAAAAGCTGAAGTTCGCGAACAAAAAAACTGCGTCCAAAAATGAACGCAGTGTTGTTGCCAAAACTCATGGTCAGCTCGACAGGGCGCCTTCGGCGGTGGTCGTCTGGTTGAACACCAGCTTTCCGTCCCCAACGGTAACGAGAATCGGTTCGCCGCCGTGCAGGTTGCCCTTCAGAATTTCCTCGGCCAGCGGATCCTCGAGGAAACGCTCCACCGACCGGCGCATCGGACGCGCGCCGTACTGCGGGTCGTAGCCCTTCTCGACGAGGAAATCCTTCGCCTTCGCGTCCAGTTCGAGCCGGAGATTTTTGTGGCGCAACCGTTCCAAGACCTTGTTGACCTCCAAATCCAGAATATGAATGAGGTCGGGCTTGGTAAACGAGCGGAAGACGATCACGTCGTCGAGCCGGTTCAGGAATTCGGGACGAAACGTCTTCTTGGATTCGTCGAGGATCTTCTCGCGCATCTTCTCGTAGGTATTTTCGTCGGTGATGGGCGAAAAGCCGAGCGTGGATTGCCGGCGAGATCAAATCCGAACCGACATTCGAGGTCATCAACACGATGGTGTTGCGGAAATTCACGACGCGGCCCACGTTGTCGGTCAGTTTTCCCTCTTCGAGAATCTGCAACAGCATGTTCCACACGTCCGGATGCGCCTTTTCGATTTCGTCGAACAACACGACGGAATACGGATTGCGCCGCACCTTTTCGGTGAGCTGGCCGCCTTCCTCGTAACCGACGTAACCCGGCGGCGAACCGATGAGCCGTGAGACGTTGAACTTCTCCATGTATTCGCTCATGTCCAGATGAATGAGCGACTTCGAATCGCCAAACATCTGCTCAGCCATGGTTTTGGCCAGCAGGGTCTTGCCCACGCCGGTCGGGCCGAGCAGCAAAAAGGTGCCGATGGGACGGCGCGGGTCCTTCAAATCCGCGCGTGACCGGCGCAGCGCCTTGCAAATGGCGGAAACAGCTTCGTTCTGGCCGACGACGACCTTTTCCATTTCCTGTTCGACCGTCAGCAGCCGCTGCATCTCCCCCTGCTCCATCCGTTGCAGCGGAATGCCCGTCCATTTTGAAATGACATGCAAAATGTCTTCCTCATCCACGACCACGTGCTTTTCCTCGCGCGCCGCGCGCCAATCACGCAACTGGGTTTCCAGTTTTTCCTTGGCCTGCTTTTCCTTGTCGCGCATTTGCGCGGCGCCTTCAAAATCCTGGTCCTTGATGGCGCGTTCCTTGCGGCCCTTGATGTCTTCAATCTCGGCCTCCATCGCCTTGATTTCCGGCGGGCGCGTCATGGTGCCGATGCGCGCGCGCGAACCGGCCTCATCCATCACGTCAATCGCCTTGTCCGGCAAAAACCGGTCGGTGATGTAGCGGTCGGACAGTTTCACGGACATCTCCACGGCCTTGTCCGTGAACTCGGCCTTGTGATGCTCCTCGTATTTGTGCCGGAGCCCCTTCAAAATCAGAATGGCTTCATCCACCGAGGGCGCCTCGACCTTCACGGCCTGAAAACGGCGTTCGAGCGCGGCGTCCTTCTCGATATATTTGCGATATTCATTGAGCGTGGTGGCGCCAACGCACTGCATCTCGCCCCGGCTCAACGCCGGCTTGATGATGTTTGAAGCGTCCATCGTGCCTTCCGCCGAACCCGCGCCGACAATCGTGTGAAGTTCGTCGATGAACAAAATGACGTTCTTCGCGCGGCGGATTTCGTCCATCACCGCCTTGATGCGCTCTTCAAACTGGCCACGATATTTGGTGCCCGCGACCATGAGCGCCAGGTCGAGCGTGACGACGCGCTTCTCGCGCAACAGATCCGGCACGTTGCCCTTGGCAATTTCCTGCGCGAGCCCCTCGACAATGGCCGTCTTGCCCACGCCCGCCTCGCCGAGCAACACCGGATTGTTTTTCGTGCGCCGGCAAAAAATTTGAATGACGCGTTCGATTTCGTTTTTGCGGCCGATCACCGGGTCCATGTCGCCCTTGCGCGCAATTTCCGTCAGGTCGCGGCCGAATGCCTTCAGGGCGGGGGTCTTGACTTCACCCTTCTTCTCGTGCGCCTTTTCGGCGCTTCGGGAATGGAGGTTTCCTCGCCGGTAAAATTCGGATCCAGTTCCTTTAAAATCTCCTGACGCGTCTGTTCGATGTCCACGTCGAGGCTGCGTAAAATCCGCGCGGCCACGCCATCGCCTTCGCGCAGCAACCCGAGCAAAATGTGCTCCGTGCCGATGTAGGTGTGGTTCAGGTTTTTGGCCTCCCGTTTCGCCAGGTCCAGCACCTTCTTGACGCGCGGCGTGTAGGGAATGTTGCCGATCATCTTCTGGTCGGGGCCGGTGCCCACCTGCTTCTCCACCTCCATGCGGACGGTTTCGAGGTCAAGCCCCATCTTCTGCAGCACGTTCACCGCCACGCCCTGGCCGAGCTTAATCAGGCCGAGCAACAGATGTTCCGTGCCGAGAAAGTTGTGGTTAAACCGGTCGGCTTCCTTCCGCGCCAGCGCGAGCACCTGCTGCGCGCGCGGCGTAAAATTACTCATGGCCTCATCGCTCATACTGGCTCTATTGTGCTACGAATTGGCGGGTTTGTCCAATCCTGCCCCGCCTTTTTTTGCGTTGGGACGGCTGACGTGTTTCAACCGGTCACGGACCATGTCCGCACGGAGCAAGTCGCGTTCCTCGGCCGACAGTTTGTCGGAATATTGCTTCTGCAAATGCGCCGGCTGCGTCAAAATAAACAGTTCGTCCACAGTCGGGCGCTCTTCGCCCGGAAACAGCCCCAAATCCACGCCCAATCGCATCAGCGACAGCAAATTCATGGTTTCCTTTGACGAAATGCTGTGTGCGTTGGCCAGGATGCCGTAGGCACGGCCGATATGGTTGAAAACCACCTTCGGCTTCTTCTCCAGCAGCGTTTGCCGGGCGTTTTCCTCGTGCTCGATGATTTGGGACAACACCTTGTCCAGACGCTCGACAATGGTCGTTTCATTTTCACCGAGCGTCATCTGATTGGAAACCTGAAACACGTTGCCCAACGCCTCCGTTCCTTCGCCGTAAAGCCCGCGCACAGCCAGACCGAGCTTGTTGACGGATTGGATGATGGGATTGATTTGCTCGGCCAGAACCAGTCCGGGCAGATGCAACATCGCGCTGACCCGCACGGCCGTGCCGAGATTCGTCGGGCAGGCCGTCAAATAGCCCAGGTCGTTGTTGAAGGCATAATCGAGCTTTTTCTCCAGCTCGGAATCCAGCTGATCAATCGCGCTCCACGCCTGCCGCAACTGCAGGCCCGGACGCAGCGCCTGCATCCGCAAATGATCCTCCTCGTTGATCATCACACAGAAACTTTCTTCGCGGTTGAAGACCAGGCCGCTGCCCGAACTTTTGGCGGCGTGCTCGCGACTGATGAGATGGCGCTCAACCAGAATTTGGCGGTCCAGCGTGGTGAGGTTGTCCATCACCTCGGAAAACGCGCCCTTCAACTCCGGCAGACTTTCGACGGCGGGACGAATCGTCTCCAGCACCTTCAACCGCTCCGGCTTTTTCGCCCAGCCGGGAAACGCCACGTCCTTCAAATTACGCGCCAGCCGGACACGGCTGGACATGACAATCCGGTCATGCGGCCCGTGCCGGCGCGCCGTTTCGGCGGGAGAAACAAGAAATTCATCCAATTTCATTTTGTGGTTCCCCCTCAAGTCACGTTCAAACCGGTTTCGCGCGGGGTCACGTGTTTGATTTCATCGCGCAATTGGGCAGCCGCTTCAAAATTTTCGTCTTCGATGGCCTTGGCCAGTTTCTTCTGCAACAATTTGAGGCGATCGGTCTGCTCCCGCGAGGCGCGGAGTGATTCCGGCACCTTGCCCGCGTGGCGGGTGCCCTTGTGCATCGATTTGAGCAACCCTTCCAGGCCTTCGGCAAAGGTTTTGTAACATTCCGGGCAGCCGAGCCGGCCCGATTTTTTGAAATCCGCCTGCGAAAAGCCGCAGCGCGAACATTTGGTTTCAACCCCGCCGGATTGCTCGATTTCCTGCGACGCGCCGAGGCCGAGCAGCAAATCCGCGGGGGCAAAGGATGGGTCGTTTACGCCCTTGGACTTGGCACATTCCTCGCACAAATCCAGCTTCTGCATCTTGTCCCCCACAATCTGGGTCAGATGCACGGTCGCCGGCTTTTCCTTGCAGGCCGAGCAGATTTTCTTCTCGTACATATCGGTTCTGTTCTATTGGTATATCGGCTCGCCGGAGCCTTTCGTCAAGGCACGGTATTCCTCCTCCAGCTTGCGGGTGATCGGCCCCGGTTTGCCCGTGCCGATGACCCGGCCGTCAATCTTCACCACCGGCACGATTTCCGCACCGGTGCCGGTCAGAAAACATTCCTCCGCGTTGAACAAATCATAACGCGTCAGGTTCGGCTCGGACACGGCCAGTCCCTCCTCCTCCGCCAGTTCCATGACCACCTGCCGGGTGATGCCGTACAGGGCGCCCGCCGAAAGCGGCGGCGTGAGCAACCCGCCTTTTTTCACAATGAACAAATTATCACCCGTGCATTCCGCCACAAAGCCCTCCGCGTTCAACATCACCGCCTCCTCGCAGCCGGCTTGATTCGCCTCGATTTTGGCGAGAATGTTGTTGAGATAATTCAGCGACTTGATCGCCGGATTGAGGGCGCTGTGCAAATTGCGCGTCGTCGGCACGGTGACAATTTCCATGCCCTTGCGATACAGCGCCGGCGGGTAAAGCTGGATTTTATCCGCGATGATGATGACCGACGGATTTTTGCAACGGTTCGGATTCAAGCCGAGCGTGCCCACCCCGCGCGTCACCACGAGCCGGATGTAGCCGTCGCGGATCTTGTTTTTCCGGCAGGTGTCAACCGTCGCGCGCATGATTTGCGCGTGCGACATCGGGATGTCGAGCAGGATCGCCTTGGCCGAACAAAACAGCCGGTCAATGTGTTCGCGCAGCCGGAACACCCGGCCATGGTAGGCGCGAATGCCCTCAAAAATCCCGTCGCCGTAAAGCAGGCCATGGTCGAAGACCGAAACCTTCGCCGCGCGCCCATCGTAATATTTGCCATCAATAAAAACTTTCATGAACTCGCGCAGTTTATCGAAAGCGCCCGGCTGGGGAAAGTTAATTTGCGTGACAGCAAAGCCGCGGGCACTATACTCGCGGACTTTGACGACCCTATGGTCTAGCGGTTAGGACACCACCCTTTCACGGTGGGAGCCCGGGTTCGATTCCCGGTAGGGTCGCCACTCTGACAAATAAAATCCTGTTCCCCCCTCAAAGGTTCCCCAAGAGGCAACCGTAGAGGCGTACAGGATGGGGTCCGCTACAAACCCCATAAATCCAGGGAAATTGAGATTCCGGCACTCTATTGAAAACTGTCACCTGTTCTTTGCCTTATCGTTCCAAATATTTGACAAAACAACGGTCATCCTATAGATTACGTCGTCCGAACTATATAAGTTGGATTTCTTGTACCTGTTGTAAACATGTTGAAAAAGTTGTACGCCCTCGGAAGGGTATACGCGGTATTGGTGTTGTCGCTTCTCACCGTTGCGAACTCGAATGCAGCTTCAGTCATATACCAGTTTGCACCCGTCACAACCGGCTCGTTTCACGGCGGCGAGTCTCCTGAGATTCAGGCGGTCTTCGCAGATGAAAATCCAGGCACGGTTTTACTGACCCTCACAGTCCTCCGGCCTCGGTTGCGGCCAATTCCTGAGCGACCTGTATTTCAACTTTGATCCGGCGGACAACCTGAAGCGGTTGCATTTTACCGCTTTGGACGGCACGCGCTGCCTGACTTTCCCCAAGGTCTCGACGGCAGCGAATGGTTTCAAGGCGGACGGCGGTGACTATGATATTCGTTTCGATTTTGCCAAGACCGGCAAGGGAAAATTTTCCGGGAATGATTACGTGACTTATCAGATCACCGAACCCGGTCTGGATGCCGCCGATTTTGACTTTGTAGATTCAACCAGAAGCTGTGGGGGCGCTTCAGGAAAATTTTATGCCCTGGCTGACGTCCAAGGAATCTGCGGCAAAAATGAATGGCTGGGCTGCCGTTCCGTGCAACCTGTCCCCGAGCCCGCTCCCCTTGCCATTCAAGTCCTTGCCGCCGGCCTGTCGTGGTGCATTCACACACGGGTAAATCGGATCAGGCGGTACCGGTCGCTGGGTTGATTACCGCTTCAGCTTTTCACTGGCACCTTAAAATGGCCAGTTGACGCCGACGGAAAAATAAAGCTGTCCGCCCAGATTCAGCCGCCCCTCCCGGCCACCGCCGCTGATGGTGGCATTGCTCATGGGCATGAATTGCGCCCCGGCAAAAATATCCCCGTTGTCCACCACGTGACAGATCACCATGGCGTTCGCATAGCCGCCATACACCAGGTCCGTCCCTTCAATATGACCCGAATTGGACGCGCTGACGCCGTTGGCCGTGACGGTTTCATCATATTTGTAATCGCCCGACACGATGCCGACCGCGGGACCGGCGCCCAACGAAAGGCTGAGATGGTCGGTCAAATCCCAATAGAACGTCGGCCCCAATCTCAGGGTGTAGAGCATGACGTCCAAGGAGTGTCTGCCGGTGACGGTCCCGACCGTTACCGATTGGTTGGTTGTCGTCGCCGTGTCGAAAATCAGCGCCGAACTACCACTGGGATTGCCACTGTAAGGCGCTTCCGGAATTACTGTGTTTCCAACATTGAAAGCATAACTGGATTGATTGACGGTTGCCGACAGGGAACTGTTGTCCGTGATATTAATCGGGAGCAGGCCAAAGCCGAGTTCCCAGCCAACCCGGGCGTGTTTCCAATACCAGAGATTGCCGCCATAACCCATCTCGAATCCGGGAAATGTGCCACCATCCGCCTTGGTATTGCTCGTACCCGAGAATGAGGTGGCGGCATCCATGGTCAGAGTCGATCCGTTCAATTGTGACGCATTTTTGTAACCCCAATACGTCGTGCCGCCGCCGGCATCCCCGGTGTTGTCCACCCGCACGTAGCCGTTATCAAACAATCCCAAGGCCGGATTATTCCCGGAAATACCGAATGTCCCATTGAGGTTGAAATTGGCGCTGATGTTCATTCCGACCAATGCGCCGATGTAAAAATGCCGTGTCCAGTCATCCGTGTCCTGGGGAACCAGAATGAACGCGCTCGAATCCGGATCCCCGCCGAAAGTGTCCGGTTGCGCCGAGAGCACCGGCACAAAACCGATCAAACCTGCCAACAGGCACCCCACGAGCCAAACCTGACGCACCACCCCAGGGAAACGGTGCAGCCGGCAAAGTTGGATCCGGCCCTTCCCAACGAACAAACCCAACGGAGTTACATCCGCTGATATCGAATTTATGAAGGGGTTTGGCGGTGGCATCCAATCAGGGGTTTTGGAACACGCGATAAAAACGCGCGCTCGCATTGGTTGGCGCCCTGACCGTGGTGGGCGGGCCGTAATCTATCCATTGGGTCCGGTTTGCTGGCGCGATGATGGCGGGCGGCGCAATCATGGCGTTGGAGAACAAAATATTGTCGCTGTAAACCACCGTGTAAGTCTGGCCCAAAGTGGAGGGCCATTCGAGCAACATGTCGCCATTGGCCAACCCGACGATGCGGCTGATGATGTTCGTGCCAGTCGTCGCCGGCGGAGGAGCCCAATTGGGCAACGGCACGGCGAAGGCGGACAACTGCGAATTGGTGAAGGGGAAATAACCTCTTGGATAATATTGCAGCAATAAATTCACACTCTGCCCCGCCGCAAGAGCGGTGCTGTAATCCACAAAGGGATTGCCATTGTTCGTGCCGACGGCGTTAAACAATTGGTTGCTCACGCCGGTCACCACAACCCGCACGGCCGGGACAGCGGCTGGGCCCGTGTTCGACACCGTGATGGATTGTTCCGTCAGGGCATTCTGAAAATTGATGCTTTGACCCGAATTGGTAACCGCCACGAGCATGCCTGAGAGGTAATTGGTAACGATGATGTTCGTGCTGGCGAAATTATTTGTGGTGTCGGGATCCTGTATTCCCGCGGCGCCGACGGAGGCAGAGAATGGCATCACAGGCGCGTTGGTCGGCTGAACCGTGAATTCCAAATTCGTACTGCCACCGCTGATCAAGGTGCCCAGATTGTAAACCAAATTGCTGCTCCCCGCCTGGTTCGTTGGAAAAATCGAAATCACGCCCGCCGGCAGGGTATTGGTCAGCATGACACTGACGCTGAGCTCGGCCCGGCATTGGTAACGGTGACATCGTAAGTCATCCAATCGTTGGTGATGACATCTTGACCGGGTCCGGTCATCGTCACGCCAAGATCGGCCAGAACCACCAGATTGGTGACTTGCACCACCACGTTGGTGGCGGCTGTGTTGGTCGTGTTGGGAGAGGCAACGGTGATTGTATTGGTAATAAAACCAGCCACCGTTGGTTCAACTGTAACGGTCAATTGTACATATTCGGTATTCAGGAAATTATTGAGTTGAAACCAAACCACATTGCTATTGACCGAATAAGAGCCTGTGGGTGTGGCGTTCTGAATCTCGGCCGATACAGGTAGCAGGTTGGTCACCAGCGTCTCCGCATCAACCCCGGTCAGGTTGGTGATGGTGATGGTGTAAGTTAATGAATTGCTCACCAAAATGGAACTGGCCGAAGGGGTGACGGAGAGGCCAAATCCCTGAGCACCGGCCCGCAGGCCGGCAAGCATCATCGCCGTCGCCAGCAAACCCAAGGTCAGAAAATAAGAAAAACCCTTCACGTTAAAAAAATCCCAAGCTTATATCACCGGCAGGATGTAAAAGTTCTGCGCCTTTGGCAAACTTTTTATTGGATTCACGCCTGCCGCAAGCCGGCCATTGGTTGAGCAACCCTTCTTCAGCCGGTCGTGGCAAAATCCGGTGACTAATTCACAAAAAGAAACAAGCCGCGTCTGGCACCGGCCCTTATGCTGTCGGCAACGAAAAATTGAACTTGCGTTTGTTGCGCCAAAACGGTTGAACTTCAGTCTTTGAACGGCTCAATGCGCGCCAAGTTGGAAGATTAGTTTGATAAACTATGAATGCTGAAATCGAAAAACTGCTGGCGGATTCCGCCCAAGGCTTACTGGAACATAAATGCAAGACCATCCCGAAAGAACGGCTGCACCTGCCGGGACCGGATTTTGTGGACCGCATCTTCGCGCTGTCCGACCGCAACCCGCAGACGCTGCGCAGCCTGCAGGCGTTGTTCGGCCATGGCCGGCTCGCCGGCACGGGTTACGTGTCCATCCTGCCCGTGGACCAGGGCATCGAACATTCCGCCGGCGCCAGCTTTGCGAAAAACCCGGACTACTTTGACCCGGAAAACATCGTCAAGCTCGCCATCGAAGGCGGCTGCAATGCCGTCGCCTCCACGCTCGGCGTGCTCGGCGCGGTCTCGCGCAAATACGCGCACCGGATTCCCTTCCTGGTAAAATTGAACCACAATGAACTGCTCACCCACCCCAACCGCTTCGACCAGGTTTATTTCGCCCAGGCCGAACAGGCATGGAACATGGGCGCGGTCGCCGTGGGTGCGACAATTTATTTCGGCTCGCCGGAATCCACCCGGCAGATTGTGGAGACCAGCCTCGCCTTCAAGCGCGCGCATGAACTCGGCCTGGCCACCGTCCTGTGGTGTTACCTGCGCAGCAGCGCGTTCAAGACCAAGGAAAAGGATTACCACGTCAGCGCCGACCTCACCGGCCAGGCCAATCACCTCGGCGTCACCATCGAAGCCGACATCATTAAACAGAAACTGCCGGAGAACAACGGCGGTTACAAGGCCATGACCGCCGGCGGCGGCAGCTATGGCAAAACCGACGAGCGGGTCTACACCGAATTGACCACCGACCATCCAATTGACCTTTGCCGGTACCAGGTTTTGAACTGCTACGCCGGTCGTGCGGGACTCATCAATTCCGGCGGTGAATCCAAGGGCGCGGGCGACCTCGCCGCAGCCGTGAAAACCGCCGTCATCAACAAACGTGCCGGCGGTACGGGCTTGATTTCCGGGCGGAAGGCATTTCAGCGTCCGCTGGCGGAAGGCGTAAAACTGTTAAACCTGATTCAGGACGTTTACCTGGACAAAGGCATCACGATTGCCTGAATTGTGGCGGCGCTCTGTGAGCGCCGCTGGTTCCAATTAAATCGAGCCGCCGCACGGACGTCAGCCGTCTGTTGCGGCGGCGGCATTTTTACACACCACGCTTGCGTCGGAGCGCGGTTTGGCCAATAAAAGGACATGGACTGGCTGGATCGGATTGAAAAATTTTGGCCGGACTTGGTCGCGGGTTTCAGTTTGCTCGCCGCTTTGTTTGCCTCCATTCACGCCGTCCTGCACAAACGCGATTCCCGCGCCGCCACGCTCTGGCTTGCCTTCATCTGGTTTCTGCCGCTGCTCGGTTCGATTTTTTATCTCGCGATGGGCGTCAACCGCATCCGCCGCCACGCGCTTGCGCTCGGCGTGCAAAAAACCCTCAGCCGCCCCGTCCCCGAAGACCTGGGCGAGCCGTTGCAGGCGGATGCCCAACATCTGAAACTGCTCGCGCGGATTGTCGGCCGCGTGGTGGCGCAACCGCTCACCACCGGCAATGCCATCCAGCCGCTGCTCAACGGCGATGAGGCCTTTCCGGCGATGCTCGCCGCCATTGAATCCGCCCAAAGGACCATCTCGCTCTCGACTTACATTTTCGACAACGACCCCATCGGAAAAAAATTCGTTGAAGCGCTCGGGCGCGCCGTCAAACGCCAGGTCGAAGTGCGCGTGTTGATTGATGCCGCCGGGGCGCGCTATTCGTTGCCACCCATCACCCATGGATTGAAACACGCACACGTCCCGTACGCGCGCTTTTTGCCGTCGTCGGTCTTCGCGCCGTGGCACGTGGCCACCATCAATCTCCGCTGCCACCGCAAGTTGCTCATTGTGGATGGAAAAACCGCCTTCACCGGCGGCATGAACATCCGCCAGGGCAACGTGCTCGCCGAAAAACCCAAAAGCCCGGTGCAGGACCTGCAGTTTCGCGTGGAGGGACCGGTAGTGACCCAGTTGCAGGAGGCATTTGCCAATGACTGGGCGTTTTGCACCCAGGAAATCCTCAAGGGCAGCGTTTGGTTTCCCGAACTGGCTGACGGCGGCAACCTCATCGCCCGCGCCATCACCGATGGGCCGGATGGCGATTTTGACAAGCTCCGCTGGACGTTGCTGGCGGCGCTCGCCGATGCGCAAACGTCCGTGCAAATTGTGACCCCGTACTTTTTACCGGACCCGGCGCTCGTTTCCGCGCTGAACCTCGCGGCGTTGCGCGGCGTGCGGGTGGATATCATCCTGCCCGCCAAAAACAACCTGCCGTTTGTCCAATGGGCATCGCGCGCGATGTGGTGGCAGGTGCTCGAACACGGCTGCCGTCTCTGGCTCACGCCGCCACCGTTCGATCATTCCAAATTGATGATTGTGGACGGCCATTGGGTATTGCTCGGTTCGGCCAACTGGGACGCGCGCAGCCTGCGGCTGAATTTCGAGCTGAACGTCGAGTGTTATGGACGCGATTTCGCGCAACGCATGGAATTGGTGATTGAACAAAAACTTCGTCGCGCGCGCGAAGTGACCCTGACCGGGGTGGATGGACGACCGTTCCTGCCCCGGTTGCGCGACGCCGTCGCCCGTTTATTTTCTCCGTATTTATGAAATCTCTCGTCACAACTGGTAGGGCGGGCAATCCTCTGCCCGCCGCTCGTCCAATACCACACGGCGCGCACGGAGTGACGCGCCCTACCTGAATAATTAATCCATTTATGAAAACGTTCGACAGCCTGACGCAACAGGAAATCCTCGCCCTGGCCATTTCCTTGGAAGAGGAGGACGCCCGCATCTACGGCGACTTCGCCGACGGCTTGCAGGTGGATTATCCCGAACAGGCCGAAAAGTTCCGGGTCATGCGCCATGAGGAGGACGGTCATCGTCATCGCCTGCTGGAACTTTACAAAAGCCGGTTCGGCGATCACGTGCCGCTCATCCGGCGGCAGGACGTGCGTGGGTTCGTGGACCGCCGCCCCGTCTGGCTCGTGCGCCCGCTCGGCTTGAAGACGGTCCAGAAAACCGCCGAGACCATGGAAGTGGAAACGAAACGATTTTATGAGGTCGCCGGACGCCGGGCGACCGACACCGGCATCCGCCAGTTGCTCGGGGATCTCGCCGAAGAGGAACGCAACCACGCCCACACCGCCGAACGGATTACCCTGACCAAACTCAGCGAAACGGACGCGGCCCAGCAAAAACGGCTGTTTCTCCTGCAGGTCATTCAACCGGGTCTGGTTGGCTTGATGGACGGCTCAATTTCAACGCTGGCACCGCTGTTCGCCGCCGCTTTTGCCACGCACAATAGTTGGGAAACGTTTCTGGTCGGCCTCGCGGCCAGCGTCGGCGCGGGCATCAGCATGGGTTTTGCCGAGGCGTTGTCCGACGACGGCACCCTCACCGGACGCGGCCATCCGTGGGCACGTGGCTTCGTGTGCGGCCTGATGACCATGCTCGGCGGCATCGGACATACCCTGCCCTACCTGATACCCAGCTTCAAAACCGCCACCAGCGTCGCCGTGTGCGTGGTGTTGGTGGAACTGGGACTCATCTCCTGGATTCGGCACCGGTTCATGGATACGCCGCTGGTGTCGGCCGTATTACAGGTTGCCTTGGGCGGCGCGCTGGTTTTTCTGGCGGGCATTTTGATTGGGAATTCGTGAGCCGCGTACGATATTCGCGAATCGATGAAGTGAGGCCATACTCAATTTGCCGGCAGGGACAGTGCGCT
Organism: uncultured Verrucomicrobiae bacterium; assembly: GCA_963762585.1. Classification (GTDB taxonomy): domain Bacteria; phylum Verrucomicrobiota; class Verrucomicrobiia; order Limisphaerales; family UBA11358; genus UBA11358. The sequence continues at coordinate 19,924 of CAVXLF010000031.1, read as the reverse complement.
GCGCTGTCCGGACGCCGCAGCGCGGCGTCCCGGCCATTAGAAAACGTTGCATAAGCAGGAAATATGGTATTCTAGGCAATGACGAAGAAAACGTCCATTAAACCGGGACCGGAACCGGAAGGCGTCCGTCAACGCCTCACGGAACTCCGCCATGCCCTGCTCAAGCTGCACAAGGCGCTGGTTGACTCGGAAAAAGTGGGTTACGAAAAGACCATGGGCCAGATCAAATCGCCCAACCATTTTCTGCAACTCCTCACTCGCGACCCATGGTTCGCCTGGTTGCAGCCGTTTTCACAGTTTATTGTCGCCATCGATGAAGCCTTGGACGCAGCCGAGCCATTGACGGTCGCCAAGGTGGACGCCCTGGTCCGCCAGTCGGACCTCCTGCTGGCGGTGTCGGAAAACAGCGAGGGATTTTCCGGGCATTACTTTCAAGCCCTGCAACGCGACCCGGACGTGGTGCTCGCGCACGCGGAAGTGGTCAAGCTCCGCGGCCTGCGAAAACCCTGAGCGGGGTTTTGATTTGGCATTAGTGAAGTTCCGCAAATACCGCATTGTCTCGAAAATAGCCCAGCCATTCATGGCTGGGTAAATGGCCCCAACAAATGACAAAGTCCCGGCAGGGACGAAAGAAAATCACCTTAACGTCTTTGCCTCGTCATCATACCCGTGTTTTTTCAAAAAAAATTTCCAACTCCTGGCGAAAGCTCCGTTGCCGATGATGTTCCTCCTGTGTCTGAATATAGCGAACGGTCTCTGGCACACCGGATATACCAATGCTGAAAGCTCCGAACCCTTCCTGCCACGCAAAATCCTCGCGCAACAATTCGGGAAACGTCTCCCGCAACCATTTTGACGAATTGCCCTTTAATAATTGCATTACCTTGGAAACCGAAAGCGTCGAGGGCAGGCTCAAAAGCACATGCACATGGTCGGCCACGCCGCCGATGGCCAAAGCTTTCACGCCATTTTCACGTGCAATGCCGCCAAGATAAGGCCAGAGCCGTTCACGAATGTTTGAGGTGAGCCAAGGCCGACGTTCCTTGGTGGAGAACACGCAATGCATGAGGCAACTGTTGAACGAGTGCATGACTCTTTCGTCCCTGACGGGACTTTGCGGTGTTTTATAACCTAGTGACCCAGCGCTAAAGCGCTGGGCTATTCTCAAAACAACTCTTATTGCGTAACAAATCCTAAACCGCCAACAACTCCCGGCAGGCAGCCTGGAGTTTCTTCAGCCCGGCCTTGGATTTGGCTTCGATGTAGCAACGGATCAACGGCTCCGTGCCGCTGGCACGGAACGCCACCCATTCGCGGTTGGGTAACAGAAATTTGAATCCGTCGGTCGTGATGAATTTTTCCACCTTGAACGCGCCGATGTTTTTCAAGCCGCTGCCCAGTTTGGCCAGCAACGCGTCCTTTTTCTCCGGCGCAAAGCTGACATTGATGCGGTCGGTGTAAAATTCGCCAATCTGTTTTGAGAGTTCCTTCAAAATCTGGCCGAGCGATTTCTTTTCGGTGGCCACCAGTTCGGCCATGAGCAGACACGCGAGAATGCCGTCCTTTTCCGGCACGTGCCCTTTGACGCTCAAGCCGCCGGATTCTTCGCCGCCGACGATGATGGGTTCGCTTTCCATCAGCGCGCCGATGTATTTGAAGCCGACCGGCGTCTCATGGACCTTCACGCCGAGCAATTCCGCCACGGCGTCCACCTGGTGGCTCGTCGGCACCGTGCGCACCACCGCGCCTGTCCAGCCGCGGTTCTTTTTCAAATGATATAGCGCCAGGGCAAGAATCTGGTTCGGCGTCAGCCAGGTGCCGTCCTTGTCCACAATGCCGAAACGGTCGGCATCGCCGTCGAGGCCGAGGCCGATCTGCGCCTTCCCGCTGCGGACGAATTTGCTGACGTCGGCCATGCCGGCGGCATTCGGTTCGGGATGATGCCCGCCGAACAACGGATTAATTTCGCCGTGAAAAACCGTGATTTTGGCGCCAACACTTTTGAGCAACGTATCGAGATAACCGCGACCGGTGCCGTATTCCAGTTCGACGGCCACCTTGAGCTTCGCCTTTTTGAGCGCGGCAAAATCTATGAGCTTGTGGAGTTGTTTGAAATAATCCGGCTGCGGATCAAACGTCGGGCATTGATACGTGCCGATGACCGCGCCTTCAAATGACCAGCCCTGTGCTTGAAGCTTCGCGATGTTCGCCTCGATTTGTTTGGTAACTTCGGGCGTGGCCGGCGCGCCATTGCTCGTGGAAAATTTCAGGCCCTGATACTCCGCCGGATTGTGGCTGGCGGTCATGTTGATGCCGCCCGCCGCCTTGCGATGGCGGATGGTATGGGCGATGACCGGCGTGGGCGTGTCGCGATTGCACAGGAGCGGTTTGAGCCCGTTTGCCGCCAGCACTTCGGCGGCGGCCAGCGAAAATTCGCGCCCCAGAAACCGCGTGTCGTAGCCCAGAATGACAACCTTGGACTTTGTACCCTGGACTTGTGACTTCAGATAGTCGGCGATGCCCTGGGTGGCGAGGCGGACGTTGTCGAAGGTGAAATCGCGCGCGATGATGCCGCGCCAGCCGGAAGTGCCGAATTTAATCATAACGTGAAACGTAAAACGTGAAACGTGAAACGCTTTGCCGCCGGTGCCGGCTCGCGTTTCACGTTTCACGCATCACATCAGCTTTTCCAGTCAAACGCCTTGGTCTTCAAGGCGTAGAGGTAACCGGCGAACAAAATCACCAGGAACGACACCATCGAACCCAGAACCAGATTCCGCGTAGCGTGATCGGCAAGCATCTCGCGATAAACCACCGCCCACGGATACATGAAGACAACTTCGATATCGAACAGGATGAACAGCATGGCCACGAGATAAAATTTCACCGAGAACCGCGCGCCGCCCTCGCCGATGGGGTCCTTGCCGCATTCGTAAGCCATGTCCTTGGCCTTGGTGCGTTTGCCGTATTTGCCGAGCAACGGTGAGATCGCCAGCACGCCGACCGCGAAGCCGATGGCCACGACCAGCAGCATGAGGACCGGGATGTATTGCTCCAATTGCGACGGTTGCGTCTGTTCCATGGGCAGGAATTTATGAAAGGGACGCGGAAATTTCAATAAGGAAAGCAACAATCAACCCGGATCCGTCAACGAATCAAGGATATACGTTTGGCGTTCCCGGCGGCAGTTTGTTTGTGGTTAAAAAATTCACATCAAAACTCCACTGCCAGGCCGGCTCGTTATAATAATTCCCGGGAGACTGCCAGTAATTTGTCGCGTAACGGCAATTGAACATGGCGACCATGGAGCCGTTGTAGGTAAGCGTGTTGCTGCTCCAATCCTCCAGTAGCCGGAAGAAGTTTTCCGCGCCGCCACTGTAATGTTTCACCCCACCAACGGTGGCGGAGGGGACAATGCCCTGAAGGATTGCCGCATTGACAGTTGCATCAAACGCGGGACGGTGTGACAGATTCGTGTTCCCGCTGTAACTGTCACTCCAGTTGCTGGAAAGAATGGTGACGGCATCGGCAATAAATGCAGCCGGATAGGTGTAGACCGTGTTGTTTGCGCCAATCGAGCTGCCGCCCGGCGTTTGCACGTTGTAATTGCCCAAAACGTAGAGCGGCATCGGCGTGGCAAAGGTGAGTCCGAACGGCTGCAATTGCTGTCCATGGACAAGCCGAACCGCCGGAAGTTGTGTGCTGGTCAAAGGCACACCGCTGTAAACGTAAACGGTGTCGATACCATGACCCTTGTCGCTCAAATTTTTGAAATAATATGAACTCCCCCCGCTGGTGGCGTTATTGGTAATCCAGGCAACCAAATTCCCCACATCTATCTGGACGGCGTGAACCGTCTTGGCTTCGCGATAATCGTAGAAGGTTGTATTGGTCAAAAATGAACAGCTATAGTTCGTCGTATAAATATAATTGGTGATCGAACCATGCACCATCGTCTGGGTGCTAACGGTCGTCTTGTCATAAGGAATTGGCGTCAGCCGGGAGACATTGTTGGTATCCTGGAAAAAGGTGGTCAAAACGCCGTTGGATGAATTCGAAACAATCAAATCAGCAAAGTTGTAATACCGCATATCACCGAATGTGTTTGGGTCTTCACCGGGCGGCGGCGGATCAAGTATTGTCGGTGCAATAAGTGTCTGCGAAATACCGTAACGATCGTTAATGGTTAAAATCGTGCCGTTGACGGCCGGAAAATATCCGAACATCCCGGCCACGGAAGAAGCATTCGTTGTCAGAATACGGTCAAAGACCACGGGTCCGCCGCCGGGAGGCAATGGGTCGTTGGGATTACGCGACCTTTGAAACAGCTGGGTGCAATTGACATAGGTTTGGAAGGTCAAGGTGGCAGCGGGTGACGCCCAGATGTTTCCGTTGCAATACACGATGCCATTGATCGTCATTGGCTGATCGGGACTGATCTCCAAATCGAGGTTGTAGAAAATGGCGGATTGAAATACCGGAACACCCAGGCCAAACGAGAAAAGCGGCAGTTTAAGCCGGAAAAACTGCTGGGCATTCGTCATCGACAAATTGGCCATGGTTTGATCACCCACCACTGTCGTTGGCACCGTTGAAACAACCCAGGAATTGGACGCCGACAGATTCGTGGTTGACTGCAAAAAAAAGCTCAAACCTGATTGGGCTGGCCAGGATATCGTGGCACTGCCGTTGGTGTTGGTGATTTGCAACAACGGATTCGATTGCGCGGGGACGGATTGAACACGCATCAACGGAATCAGGACGTAAAAGATTGTAATCAGGCGGAACACTGAAATCCCCTTTGCCATATCATTATTATTCATCTGTTAATCTTATTTGTCAATAATGGTCAAGTAAACTGGCTAAATCATACCAAGCGCCAGCTTTAGCGCTGTTCATACAGACGGCATGCCAGTGTGTGCTCCAACCGGTTCGAGCCAAAGGCTGGGCGCTGCACCAAAATTCATGTCCATCCGTGTTCACCCGCCGTCCGCGCACCCGTCACGGCAGGTCCGTGATGAAAATTTTCTTTCGCCGCCGCGCGTTTCCCATTTCAATTGCCGGCCATGTCGCATGATTATGTTCTGGAACCATTTCATTCTGCCGTTCATTTGCAGATTGATTATGCGCGCGAGTTGAACGCACAGCAGCTCGCCGCCGTCACCGCGCCGCCCGGTCCCGCGCTCGTCATCGCCGGCGCCGGCTCGGGCAAGACCCGCACGCTCACCTACCGCGTCGCCTACCTGCTCGAACAGGGCATCCCCGCCGACCGCATCCTGCTGCTCACGTTCACCAACAAGGCCGCCGGCGAGATGATGCGGCGCGTCGCCGATTTGACCGGACAGGCCATTCCTTCGTTGTGGGGCGGGACGTTCCATTCCATCGGCGCCCGGATTCTGCGTTTACACGCCGATTTGCTCGGTTACCGACGCGATTTCACCATTCTGGACCGCGACGACGCAAAGGATTTGATCAAGGCCTGCATCGCCGAAGCGGGGATTGAAACAAAGGGCACGCATTTCCCGAAACCAGAGGTGCTCAACGAAATTTTTTCGCTCGCCGTCAACACACACAAGACGACGGACGACATAATCGAATCGCAATACGATTATTTTTCACAATTCGCCGCCCAGATCGCGGACCTGGCACAGCGCTACATCAAACGCAAGCGCGCGACCAACGCGATGGACTTCGACGACCTGCTCGCGCTCTGGCTCAAGTTGTTGCAGGAGCACACCGAGGTGTGCGAACATTATCAGCGCCGCTTCCAGTTCATTCTCGTGGACGAATATCAGGACACGAACAAGCTCCAAAGCGACCTGATTGACCTGCTCGCCGCGCGGCATCACAACGTCACCGTCGTGGGCGACGACGCGCAAAGCATCTACGCGTGGCGCGGCGCGAATTTTGCCAACATTCTGGAATTTCCCAAACGTTATCCGGGCGCGAAGGTTTTCAAGATTGAAACCAATTATCGCAGCACGCCGGAAATCCTTCGCGTTGCCAATGCCGCCATCGCTGCCAACCGGAACCAGTTCACCAAACAGCTCACGCCAGCGCGCAAATCCGGCCTGAAACCCGCGGTGGTTGCCTGCATGGACGCCATGCAGCAATCCGCCTTCATCGCCCAGCGCGTGCTCGAACTCCGCGACGAAGGCGTGAATCTGAACCAGGTCGCCGTGCTTTACCGCTCACATTTTCACGCGCTCGAATTGCAGCTCGAACTCACCAAGCGCAACATCCCCTTCTCCATCACCAGCGGCATCCGGTTTTTTGAGCAGGCGCACATCAAGGACGCCACGGCCTATCTGAAACTGGTCGTAAATCCGCAGGATGAAATCGCCTTTAAACGGCTCGCCCAACTGCTGCCCGGCATCGCGGCGAAGGGCGCGGAAAAAATCTGGAAGATTTTTTCCCAGAAATCAGCAGTCGGAAATCAGAAACCGGAAGAGAGCGCTCCGACCTCTGCCATCCGGCCTCTGGCTTCCGCCCTTCAAGCCTGCGCCAAATCCATCCCGGCCAAGGCGGCGACCGCCTGGGCGCAATTTGTCGCCACCATTTCACAGCTGGAAGACGCCACGGTCCGGCAAAGCGCCGCGAAAATGCTGCGGCTGGTCATTGACGCGGGTTATGATGATTATCTGAAGGAAACCTACGCCAATTACCGCCTGCGCCTGGAAGATCTGGAACATCTGGCCGTCTTTGCCTACCAGTTCAATTCAATCGAAGATTTCCTGACCCAGCTCGCGCTGCTCACCAACGTCGAAGCTGAGGATGACAAGACCGCGGACCGCGATGCCGAGCAAATCAAGCTTTCCACGATTCATCAGGCGAAGGGCCTGGAGTTCGACGCCGTGTTTGTCATCATGCTCTGCGATGGGTTATTTCCGTCCGAACGCACGCTGAGCTCCGACGACGGTGAAGAGGAGGAACGCCGGCTCTTTTACGTCGCCATCACCCGCGCGCGGAACGAACTTTACCTGATTTACCCGCTGATTCGCGCCAGCTTTGGCAGTTCCGGCGGTGATGCCATGCAACATCCTTCACGGTTTTTGTCGGAAATCCCAGATGACCTGTTGAACCAGTGGAATCTGCGGTCGCGCTATTGAGCTGCCTATTCCTTCCGCGCCGGCCGTTGGGGCTTGGTTTCGCGCGCATATTGTCCGACCTGGACGGCAATTCCCAGAACCAGCAACACGACGAAAAGCACGGTTCGGGCCGATGGTTCAAGCGGCACGTTTTGGGAAACCGCCGTCGCCCCCGCCAGTGAAGACATAATAATCAACGCCGGGTCCAGCAGCGCGGCAGTCAGAAACGCGCCGAGCAACCCGCCGACGGCAAATGTAATCCACACGGCGGCTTCGCCGTTCAGATGCAATGCGGCCGGCGCGAGGGTGGACAAACAATATCCGCCGGCGAAAAATCCCGCCACGATGATGAAGATGCGCTGCAAAAAGATGGAGGCGATGGCGCCGAGCACCCCGACGCCCAGCGCAATGGCCAAAATCACCCATTCCGGCCGGCCAGCCAGCGCGCCGCCGGCGATTTCAAAACCGGCAATGAAGCCAACGCACCCCACAAACAGCCAGAACAGCCGGCGACCGAAAAAAAGGACCGCCAACCCAACGAGGATATTTAGCCATGCCATGGCCGCATTTTAGCGCAAAGTGGGCGATCGGCAATCCGGCCCTGCGGATTTTTAGCCCGAAATCACTTCAAACATTTTCCCAAATCTGGCATCTAACCAACGTGCGACGCATCGGAATTCTTTTTGTTGCCTGCTTTTGCCTTGCGGCTTTGGCCGCGCGCGCCGCCCACACGCAGGTGGAGTTGTGGTTGTCCGCCGACACCGCGCGTCCCGGCGACACGATCTGGGCCGGTGTGGATCTGAAGATGGATCCGGCCTGGCACACCTACTGGAAAAATCCCGGCGAGGCCGGCATGGCCACGGAAATCAAATGGCAACTGCCACCCGGCGTCACCGCCGGTGATATCGGATGGCCGCTGCCGGAAAAATTGCCGCCCGCCGAAGTCACCACCTACGGTTACAGCAACGAAGTTGTACTGCTCGTGCCGTTCAAGCTCGCAACCAACCGGCCCGCCGGCCCGCTCGATTTGAAAGCCAAGGTTTCCTGGCTGGAATGCAAGGAAGCATGCGTTCCGGGCAACGCCGACGTCGAAGCCACGCTCAATATCGGGAATGAAACCAAATTTTCCGCTGACGCCACGACGATTGATTTGTGGAAAGGCAAAACGCCGCAACCCGGCGATAGTTTGGGGGCAGGCGCCTGGTGGGAAAAACCGGCGAATGGCGACACGCGACCATTGATTATCGAATGCCCCACCCCTGACCAAATCGCCAAAGCCGGCTTCTTTCCCTACGCCAACGACAATTATGACCTTCAAGCCGCGGCTGAGATTCCTTCCGTCATGGCCGGTGAAATTCAGTTGCGCATGCTCGTCCAAAAATTCTCTGGCGACTGGCCAAAAGAAATTGGCGGAGTGATGGTCGAGCAAACCGGCGACCAGCGAACCGGGTTTGAGGTTAAACTTCCAATTGCCGATCAAGCGCCCGCCGGTGAAACAATTCCCGCGCAAACCCCACCGGAAAGCAGTACCGGCGTCCCGCCTGTCCGAGTCGCAGGCGAGACGCCTGCCCTACCTTTAATGCTGCTCTACGCCTTCATCGGCGGGTTGATTCTCAACATCATGCCGTGCGTGCTGCCAGTCATCGCGCTGAAAATCCTTGGCTTTATCAACCATGGACAACACGAACCGGGCCGCGTCCGCACGCTCGGGCTGGTTTACGCCGCCGGCGTGCTGGTGTCGTTCCTCGCATTGGCCGCCGTCGTCATCGGCGTCAAGGCCGCCGGACATCACGCCGGCTGGGGAATGCAATTCGGCAACCCGGAATTCATTGTCGTGCTCACCACCCTCATCACGCTCGTCGCGCTGAATTTGTTTGGTGTGTTCGAAGTCAACCTCGGTGGCCAGGCGTTGAGCGCGGCGGGACAGCTGGCTTCAAAGCAGGGCGCGCCCGGAGCGTTTTTCAATGGGCTGCTGGCCACGGCGCTGGCCACACCCTGCACCGCGCCGTTTCTGGCCCCGGCACTCGGCTTCGCCTTCGCTCAAAGCCCGGCGCTGATTTTATTGATCTTCCTGTTTGTCGGCCTTGGCCTTGCCGCACCGTATGTCGTGTTAAGCTGGAACCCGGCGTTGCTGAAACTCCTGCCCAAGCCGGGCGCGTGGATGGAGAAATTCAAAATCGCCATGGGTTTCCCGATGCTGCTGACAGCCGTCTGGCTCTTCAATCTCGCCGCAGATGATTACGGGAAAAATGTGCTGTGGCTCGGTGTTTTTCTCGTCCTGGTTGCCTTTGCCGCGTGGATCTTTGGCGCATTTGTCCAGCGCTCCCGGGCCGGCAAGGGTGTGGCGGTTGCCATCGTTTTGCTTTTGCTGATCGGCGGCTATGTTTACGCGCTCGAAGACCAATTGCACTGGCGTGCGCCCATGGTCATCGCCGATACCAGTTCCCTGCCGGAATCGCCGGACGGCATAACCTGGCAGCGCTGGAGTCCTCAAGCCGTGGCCCAGGCCCAAAGCGAAGGCCGGCCTGTGCTCGTGGATTTTACCGCGGACTGGTGCCTCACCTGTCAGGTAAATAAAAAGATCGCCATCGAAACCCCTTCCGTCCGGCAAAAGCTGAAGGAAATCAACGCGGTTGCCCTGATTGGAGATTACACGCATTTCCCCGACAACATTACCACGGAGCTTAATCGCTACAATCGGGCGGGCGTCCCGCTGGTTTTGGTTTATCCAAAGACCGCTGATTCACAACCAATTGTGTTGCCGGAAGTTCTGACGCCGGGCATTGTGCTGGACGCGCTTGACCGGGCGGCCAGATAGGTAATTTTTTTTGAACCAAATGCCCGCCAAATGCGTCTGGTACTGTAACAATTTAAACTGTGATTAAATCGATGATTATGAAAACGGCATTTGTTCTATTTGCGACCCTGTCGTTGGCCTCGGCGGCACTGGCGGCGGAAATCGGCAAACCCGCGCCGGATTTTACGGCCACGGACATCAACGGCAAAACAATTCACCTCAGCGACTACAAAGGCAAAATTGTTGTGCTCGAATCGTACAACTCCGACTGCCCTTACTGTCGGAACCAGTACAAGACCGGCGCGATGCAGGCGTTGCAGCGCGATTTCGCGGCCAAAGGGATTGTGTGGCTGCTGGTGGATTCGGTGAACGCGAATAATTTCAGCCATCGCACGCCGGAACAGGCCCGGGCGGAACTGGCGAAGGAAAAAATGGACGTGACGGCGTGGATTGACGACAGCTCCGGCGCCGTCGGCCACCTCTACGACATGAAAACCACGCCGGACATGTATGTCATCAGCAAGGACGGTGTGCTCGTCTATGAAGGCGCGATCGATAACCAGCCGGACCCGTTCCACGACCCCAGCAAGGCGCAGAACTACGTCAGTGCCGCCATTGACGCGCTGATTGCCGGCAAACCGGTGGCCGTTGCGGAAACGAAACCGTACGGCTGCGGTGTGAAATACGCGGATTAATTTTGATGGCGCGGCGGCCGCGCGGGCATCTTGGCAAGATGCTCCTGCCCTTGGAAATGGCGGTCGAACCAAGCAAAACTTCCGCCGTCTTCCCTGCAAGCGATCAACCGCCCATTCGATCATCAACGTTTCCAGAAATAGACGCACAGCGCCGTGCCGAACGCACAGACCGCGCCCAACAGGCAGAGCAATACGTCAAAGCCCTTTGCCATCGCTGATGCCTTGATGATTCCGACCAGGCCGGCAAGCAAACAGCCGAGCACGGCCAGCACCATCACCTTCTGTCTGCCGCTGTGCGCCGACAACTCCGTCGCCAGATTGAAGGCGATCATTTCGTTGGCGGCGCCGGTGCCATCCGTTCCACAAACCGGACAAGTTACTGAAGAAGGCATCCGTCCGCAGACTGGTTCGATGTCGAACTTGTACCGTTGACCACAACCACACTGAATCTTGATTGGTATCATAAACCTCAAGGGTTGCTTGTGACCGACGACTCGCTTGCATGGGTTGTGCCAGATGATATTTCCTTGGAAAATCCGGCTTTTCATCCGGTGGCCCGGCGAGCGAACGCGTGTTCTTCACGCCAACGCGCGACTTTCACGCATGAAAAAGTGAAATAATGCCTCGAAATAATCCGGCGCACAGCGCACAACCAACCCAGCTAACGCTTGCGCCACTCCTTTTTCGGCGGTTCGGGCAGACCTTGCGCGCGCAACGCTGTGCGGAAATGGACCTTGGCAATTTTTGACAAATTCTCCGCGCCCTGTTCCGTCACAAATTTCTTTGCCGCCTCGTCCACCGCAGCGGAAGCGCCCTTCGGCAGTTCCACGTTGAACTGTTTTTCCAGGCTCGCCAGTCCTTTCACAAACCCGTCCCGCGCCAGAATCGAAGCCGCCGCCACCGCCAGATCCTCCTCCGCCTTATGACGCTGAACCAGTTCAATCTCCCGCCCCAGCGCCATGAGCGCCTTGGCCACCACTTCCTTTTTCGCCGCAAACTGGTCGCTGATGGCCTTGACCGGCACAGGATTCATCTGCTGCCGCTGGCCCATCAGGTTTTCAATCACGCGCGCATGGCCCCACGCCAGTATCGCGTTCACGCTCTTCATCTTCGCGTACAGCCGGTTGTAGGCTTCGTTGCCAATGGTGACAGTGTTCACCACGCAACCGGGCGTCTTGCGGATTTTTTCGGCCAGCTCGGCGATTTTCTTGTCGCTGGAGATGTTCTTGGAATCGCGGATGCCGGCATCCTGCCACGCCTTGACGACGCTTTCGTTGATGTACGCACCGGCAATGCACAACGGCCCGAAGAAATCGCCCTTGCCGCTTTCGTCCACCCCGATGCGCGGCAGCAGCAATTCGGGATTCAGAACCGTCTCATAACCCAGCCGCGCCTGTTTTAAAATTTCCGGTTCCAGGATGAACTCAATGAATTCCTGCGTCCCCCGCCCCTGCACCACCAGCTTGCCGCTCTCATAAAAGACGATGTTGGCCTTGTCGGATTCGAAAGCGAACCGCGCGTAAGGCACCGTGCGGGCTTTCCATTGGCGCGCGCGCATGGCGGCGTCGAGCGCCGACGCCTGGTCGTCGGTCAGCTTGCACGTATAGGAAGTCAGCGGTTTCACAGAAAAATAAATAGCCGCAAAAAGGCGCAAAAGACACAAAAAGTTTTAACCGCAGATTACGCCGATTTCGCAGATAAAAATTGAATCCATGCAATCCGCGTAATCCGGGGTTCAAATACTGATAAAATCTTTGTGCCCTTTGCGCCTCTTTGCGGCAATACTTCGGGCGCAAAAATGAGTTCCAATTCAAAACTAAAAACTCAAAATTCAAAACTGCACAAGCTGGTTCCGCGGCTGCTGGACTGGTTTTCCGTCAATGCCCGCGACCTGCCGTGGCGCCGTACCCGCGATCCTTACGCCATCTGGGTCTCTGAAATCATGTTGCAACAAACGCAGGTCAAAACCGTGATTCCATACTGGGACCGCTGGCTGCGTGAACTACCCACCGTTAAGGCCGCTGCAAAAGCCAGCCCGGGCAAAATCCACAAGCTTTGGGAAGGGCTCGGCTATTACACCCGCGCCCGCAATCTGCAACTCGCCGCAAAGCAAATCGTCACCAAACATGACGGGAGATTCCCGCAAAACTTTGACGACGTGCTCGCCTTGCCGGGCATCGGCCGTTACACCGCCGGCGCGATCTGCAGCATCGCCTTCAACCAGCCCACACCGATTCTTGATGGCAATGTCATCCGCGTGTTGACGCGCGTATTTGGCATTGCCGAAAACCCGAAAGCGAAGGAAACGAACGCGTGGCTTTGGCAAATCGCAGAAAAACTGGTTTGTCGCGCGAAGGCCGCGAAGGATACAAAGGAAAAAAACTCTTCGCGACCTTCGCGGTCTTCGCGCGAAATGAATTCTTGTTCCTTTTTAAATCAATCCCTGATGGAACTCGGCGCACTGGTTTGCACGCCGCGAAATCCGCAATGCGGGGTTTGCCCGGTAAAAAAGCTTTGCGTCGCCTTCCGGGAAAATCGTGTGGACGAACTGCCCAACCTCGGCAAACGCGAAGCCGCCACGGCCCGCCACTTTGTCGCCTTGGTGGTCGGGCGGAATGGGCGTTTTCTCGTCCGCCAACGGCCGGCCGGCGTTGTGAACGCACATTTATGGGAATTTCCGAATGTGGAAGTAGCGGCGGGCATCCTGCCAGCCGCTACCGCGTTGGCGCAGGCCGCAAAAAATTGGAATCGAACTCCGTACGTTAAACCGCTTTGCACCATAAAACATTCCATCACGCGTTATCGCATCACCCTGGAAGCTTTCGTGAACGACGGAAAGATGCGCCAACCAAAATCGGTGGTTTGGAAGACGCCGGCACAGATGCATCAACTGGCCTTCACCGCCGCCCATAAAAAACTGGCCAGCGCGGCGTTCAGTTGTATCTTATCCGCCCGATGATTTATTTCGACCACAACGCCACCGCGCCGGTCATGCGCGAGGCGCGCGAGGACTGGCTGAATGCCACCGAGCACATCGCCGGCAACCCGTCCAGCCCGCATCAGTTCGGGGCGGCGGCCAGCAAGGCCATGATCGGGGCGCGCGAAAAGCTCGCCGCGTTTCTTGGCTGTCCGCCGAATGAAATCATCTGGACGAGCGGCGCGACCGAGGCCAACAACATGGCCATGCACCACTTTGCGCAGGTGCTGGATCCCGAAGGCCGAGGTGTGGGTCTCCCCCATCGAACATCCGTGCGTGATGGAATCGTCAAAGAAATATTTCGGCAAACGCGCAAAATTGATTCCCGTCACCCACGCCGGGGTGATTGATCTGGACTGGCTGACCGCCGAACTCGCCGACATGCGGCCGGGGCTCGTCGCCGTGATGGCCGCCAACAACGAAACCGGAGTGATTCAGCCGTGGCGCGAGGCGCTGGCCATCTGCCGCCAGTACGGAAGTCACCAACCCGCAGACGGTATTCCGGAGTGAAATTAGTTAAATGTTTCACATTACCCTCCAAGTTGTTCCGCATCCGGTTTATCCGTTCGATAATGCGCCGCGCATCATCGCGCTGTAATGAATCGAGGTCTTTGACCGCTTTCGGCTTGAACTCGACTTCGTATTCCATGCCCGCCTACTCCTTCTTCGCCACTTTCACTTCAATGTGCAAGTCGCGCAATTGACGCGCGCTCACCGTGCTCGGCGAATCCGTCATCAAATCTGTGCCTTTGGCCGTCTTTGGAAACGCAATCACGTCGCGGATGCTTGTCGTGCCGCAGAGAATCGCGCAACAGGCGGTCGAATCCCAGCGCAATGCCGCCGTGCGGCGGTGCGCCGTAGCGGAACGCCTCGAGCATGTAACCGAACCGCAGCTTCGTCTCCTCCGGCGGAATTTGCAGCACTTCCTCGAACACCGTCTTCTGCACGTCGGGCTGGTGTATGCGGATGGAGCCGCCTCCCAGTTCCACGCCGTTCACAACGATGTCGTAATGCTGGCCGCGGACCTTTTTGGGGTCGGTCTTGAGGAACGGGATGTCCTCCGCCACCGGCGCGGTGAACGGATGATGGCTCGAATACCAGCGGTTCTGTTCCTTGTCGAAACTCAGCAGCGGAAAATCCACGACCCACAGGAAATCGAACCGGGATCGAAATCTTCATCTTCCCCTGCCCTTGCAGCACCTCGGCGCAATACAGCCGGATTTTGCCAAGGATTTCGCAGGCGTTCAGCCATTGGTCGGCGGCAAATAAAATCAAATCGCCCTCCTCAATCTTCAGTTTTTCCGCCAGCGCGGCCTTCTCAGCGTCGCTGAAAAATTTCACGATGGGCGATTTCCATTCGCCGCCCTCGACCTTGATGTAAGCCAGGCCTTTCGCGCCAAAGCTCTTGGCGTATTCGGTCATCGTCTCAATCTGCCCCTGCGTCACGCCGGCGAGGCCCTTGGCGTTGAGCGCCTTGACCACGCCGCCGGCAGCCACCGCGCCGCTGAAGACTTTGAATTTTGCGGCGCGAAATTCCTCGGTGAAATCCACCAGCTCCATGCCAAACCGCGTGTCCGGCTTGTCAATGCCCCACGATTGATCGCTTCCTGGAACGTAATGCGTTTGAACGGTGTCGGCACGTCCTGGTTCAGCGCGGTCTTCCATATTTTCTTCAACAGGCCCTCAATCAGCGCATAGATGTCCTCGCGCTCGATGAATGACATCTCAATGTCAATCTGCGTGAACTCCGGCTGGCGATCGGCGCGCAAATCCTCATCGCGATAACAGCGGGCCAGTTGAAAATATTTTTCAATGCCGCCACCATCAGGATTTGCTTGAACTGCTGCGGCGACTGCGGCAGCGCGTAAAACTCCCCGGGATTGACGCGGCTAGGCACGAGAAATTCGCGCGCACCCTCGGGCGTGGACTTGAACAGCGTGGGCGTTTCGATTTCGAGAAAGCCCTGCTCGTCCATGTATTGGCGTGTGGCAATGGCCACCTTGCTGCGGAGACGAAGGTTGCGCGCCATTTCCGGCCTGCGCAAATCGAGATAGCGGTATTTCAGGCGCAACTCTTCATTCACCTTGGACGCCACTTCCGGGTCATCCACGGGGAATGGCAGCACATCCGCCACGTTAAGCACCTCCAGGTCGCTGGCCATCATCTCGATTTCGCCGGTGGGAATTTTTGGATTATTTGTCCCTTCAGGGCGTTGGCGGATTTTGCCGAACACGCGGATGACGCATTCGCTGCGCAACGCCGCCGCGCGCTCGAAAAGCTCCTTTGGCAGGTCCGAGGGGTCGAAGACCGTTTGGTGCGGCCTTCGCGGTCGCGGACATCTATAAAAATCAATCC
The DNA here is from genome assembly GCA_963762585.1 of uncultured Verrucomicrobiae bacterium. Taxonomy (GTDB): domain Bacteria; phylum Verrucomicrobiota; class Verrucomicrobiia; order Limisphaerales; family UBA11358; genus UBA11358. The sequence continues at coordinate 4,012 of CAVXLF010000031.1, read as the reverse complement.
GCCCAAATCGCGCCGGGAATGGACCCAGCCCGTCAAGGTTGCCGTTTGCCCGATGTGCGCCGGGCGCAGTTCATTGCAATGATGCGTGCGTTTCATTTGATTAATTGGGAGGTCATGCATCCCATAAAAGTGAACGCCGATGTTGACATGTAACGCCGCTCATTACAAGACGAACAGTACTCCGCTTTGAAACAAACGGTTTTCACGCAAAGACGTAAAGGAGTCCCGCAGGGTCGGCAGAACTGAAATAGGGACTTGCAAATCTGTGGGGCACGAAGAGAATCACGAAAAGGCCGTGCTAGTCGTGGGCAAAAAAACCAAAATGAGCAAAATATCCATTGTCAAGGAGGCCGCAGAAAAGGCCATAGCCACAGAGCAAGAACGAACCGGGCTTTTGCTGCGGAAGGCGTACATGCTGGCTGCGGGAGCAATCATTATAACCGGCTTTCAACTGCTTGATTCAAACAACCTGTTGGGATATTCCACCATGTGGTCAAACATTTTATACTGTCTACCACCGGCGGTTTTAAGCTTCGCATTATTTTTTGCCTTTCGCGGAATGCAACTGACAGGATATACGGGTTATCCTCGTGGCAACAAACTTTGGGATGCTTTGAAGCCGGAGAATGTCACAGGAGATGCCGCGCAAGAGGCGCTGGTCCAAATGTTCTTGGACACCAGGGAGCAAAACGCGCGGTTAAACGATGCCAAGGCAAAATGTCTGTCATGGTCCGGTTGGCTGCTTTTCACTGGCTTCCTGCTGGTTGCAGGCAGTCAATTGCTGATCCCATTCCTTAATTCGTAGCTCAATATTTCCTCGCCTGTCCGCACTCCGCACTCCGCGCTCCATAATCTCCAATTTTCGTTTCCCCTCGGCGTTGGACATGAACACCGACATCCAATGTCGGGGTAAATGTTGAATGTTGAATGTTTCCGTCCGTGCGTTATTTTCCCCTCGCATGAATCTGAGGCGTTACCTCTCCATTTACGGCGCGTTGTGGCGGACATCCGTCACGCGGGAGATGTCGTTCAAGGGCAATTTCCTGCTCTGGATTCTTGTCGAGCTGCTCTGGTTCGGACTGCAATTGAGTTTCGTGGGCGTCATATTTTCCCAGACAACAACCGTCGGCACCTGGACGGTGTGGCAGGTGGTGCTCCTGACCGGCGCGAGCAATTTCATCCAGCAGATTTACCAGGCCTTTTTCCTGGTGAACTGCACAAACCTGTCCGAACTCGTCCGCACCGGCAAAATGGATTTTATCCTGCTGTTGCCCGTCAACACGCGGTTCATATTTTCGACGCGGCAGGTGGACATCCCGTCGTTTGCCAACGCGGCGTTCGCGCTGTGCGTGATGGGATTTGCCGCGCACAAGCTGGCGTTGCATCCCACGGTCTTGCAATTGCTGGGATTCTCGGCGCTGTGCATGGCCGGGCTGCTGGTGCATTATTCCCTCATGTTCATGCTCGCGTTGGTCTGCTTTTGGACCGTTCGGGCGCAGGGAATTGTCTGGGGCTATTATAACCTGTTTAACATCGCGCGCATGCCCGACGAGGCGTTCAGGGGAGCATTCAAGGCGGTGTTCACGTTTGCGCTGCCGGTGCTGCTGGTAAGCAACGTGCCCGTGCGCGTGCTGGCGGATAAAGTTTCCGACCCGCGATTGTGGCTGGTCTTGATCGGGTTGGGCGTTGCGTGGGCGGCCATCTCGGAATGGTTCTGGCGCCTGTCCGTGCGGCAATACGCCAGCGCCAGCACGTAATCATGGCGATAATGCGTCTGCCGGCTGGTTGGTGTGTCCACGGGCCTTTTGAACCATTTTGGCAAATTCAGCCTCGCCTCCAAAAAAATTATAATTTGCAGGTCCCAGCTTGGGTATCAACTCATTGAACTTGCTCCACGCCTGCGCTTGATAGGCGTACCAGGCGTAATAAGGGATGTGATAGGTGTCGGTGGGGTTCAGTTGAAAATACCGCTGGTAGGCCGAATTGACATCGGCCCAAACTTCAGGTTGCGTCCAATAATTGCTCTTTGTGTCCGCATCGGTGTATTGGTTCCAGATGGAATAGTGTGCATCCACCAGGATGAGGGGGACAGCGCCGCCCCAATTGGTATTCTCAATACATTCATGGCCAAATTCCAGCATGTCCCCGGTCGAGCCATACCATTTGGGTTCAAGGAAGTAGAGTTTTGAGGAGCAGGCATCGTAACAATCCGGGTCGGCTTGCATGGCGCGGTCAAACCACAATTCCATCAGGTCTCGTCCCCCGCCCTGACCCAGCTCGACAGTCAGCATCTGGACGGCAATGTCGGGATTGTTTGTATCCAAATCCCACGCCTGATTCAGGTATTTTTCCGCTTTCGCAAGGTCTTTGCCAAAGGTTTTCCAACCCGTTGAAGTGACAGTGTTGGCATAACCATTGCCCCTGGCAAACCACGCCCTTTGAATGTATATCTCGCCTTCCAGGAGATAAACAACAGGGTCACCCGGCCAGTTTTCAGCAAGTTTCTTTTCAATTTGCCGGGAACAGGCATCGTATTGCTTCTCCCCTCCGCTCAAATTGTGAAGGGCCTCATGGCAAACATCATAAACCTCGCCCGGCGGCGTGGCTGGATCGTCAATGGACGCCATGAGATTGGTGTCTTCATCGGCAAACAATTTCCCCAAAACCTGCTGATTGCCGTTTTTGTAATAGGCGCGGTAAAATTGTTGAATGGCCCAATCAGCCGAATAAAATTTGCGGACAGTGGAATAGCCGCTCTTCTGCATGTTGCTTTCCACGACATTGCACGCATCTGAATATTGTTGGGGGTTGGTGTCCGAACCTGGGCCGAAACGGAGTTGCAAATACCGGACCAATGGATCGTCGCACCGGGCTTGAACTGCAGCCTCGCAGTTTGTGACAATGATGTCGAATACCGGCTCACCGTCATCTATCGCATGACCGGATAACGGGCAAATTCAGTCAATGCGCGCTTTGCCGCCGTCCCAGTCGGGGTCTGTGCTGCCAGCATCTTGATACGCTTCCACCGTTTGCTTCATGTTCCAATCCAGCCGCTGTTGTTTTACATCAGCAGATGAGAGCCTGGGAGGCGGGGGTTTGCCATTGCAGCCGATAAGACATACTGCCACACAAAGTCCGATTCCCGGAAGAATTACCCTTCTCAAGGACATCATAAGGCGAGTATCAGACAAAACCAGGATTTGTCACGCCAATTAATGTTTCAAATTTCCCCGAAACACCAGCAACCGAAAATGCGCCTTGGGTTCTATTAGTTTCCCAGCGCCTTGGCAACTGCATCGGTCAGTTCCTCGCCGCGCAAATCCGTGCCGATGATTTTTCCGTGCCGTCCAGCAGATATGTCGCCGGGATGCTCTCGATGCCATACTTGACAGCCAGTTTGTTGTCCCATTTCTGCCCGTCGAAATACTGCTGCCAGGCCATGTCGTGCGAATGAATAAAATCCACCAGCTTTGCCTTGTCCTCGTCCAGGCTCACCCCGATGACGTCAAACCCCTTGATATGATATTTGTGGTATGTGGCCACCACGTTGGGGATTTCCGCGCGGCAGGGCGGACACCACGTCGCCCAGAAATCAATCAAAACCACCTTGCCCTTGTAGTTTGCAAGTGTCAGCGGTTTGCCCATGACATCCGTTTCGCTGAAGCCGGGGAACTGTTTGCCTTCCACCACTGGCTTGTACCGCCTTTGCGCTGGCCTCCCTTGCCTCCTGTTTATCAGATTATTAACAAGCTGTGCGCCCTGAAAATCGGTCTTGAGTTGCTTCATCAGCGCGTCGGCCTTGGCATTATCGCCAATCACCTGCGCATAAAGAGTCGCCTCCATGTAGAGAACACTCGCGACGCCATCCGTTCTTTTCGCCCTTGTGTTCGGCCAGCAGGTCATTGAACTGCTTGAGGTCGTCGGTGAGGGCCGCTTCGGTTGTCTTGCCGGCCTGGATGTCCGTGTTGACCTTGGCCACCAAAGTGGAGAGCTGATTGGTCACATTGCCGGT
>CAVXLF010000030.1:0-15421 GCA_963762585.1 uncultured Verrucomicrobiae bacterium | reverse complement strand
TTAAAAGAACAACAAATTTCTCAGGGTTTTGCGGGTGACATCTTCATCGATCGGTGTCCCTCTGTGTTCATCTGTGGCTGTGTGCTTTTCGGCACCAGCAACGGCTTTACCTTCTCGGCGATGATGGCCTCGCACTGCGCAATTTCGTTTTTGCGCTGTTTCAGGTAATCGTCGGCGATGGCCTGCAAATCATCGATGTTGTAGAGATAGACGTTTTCCAGGAAGTTCACCGCCGGGTCAATGTCGCGCGGCACGGCAATGTCGATGAGCAGCAACGGGCGTTGTTTGCGCGCCTGCATCAGCGGTTCAGAGTTTTGCGCGGTCCAGGATATGATGCGGCGCCGAAGCGCTGCTGATGGCGATGTCAATTTTTTCAAACTCCACCGCCCAATCGTCAAATGGCACGGCGCGTCCGCCGAGTTCGTTCGCCAGCGCCACAGCGCGCTCGTACGTGCGGCTGGCGACAATGTGCTCCGCGCGCCGCGCGAGAGCAGGGCGCGGGCGGTTTTTTCGCTGGTGTCGCCGGCGCCGATGACGAGCACCTCGCGCTCCCGAAGCGAGCTAAAATTTTTTCCGCGAGTTCGACCGCAGCCGACGCCACGGAGACACTGCCGCGCTGGATGTTCGTATGGGTGCGGTGTGTTTGGCGGCATGAAACGCGCGTTGAAACGCCTTGTTCAGCCGCGCCAGATCTGGCCGTGCTGCTGCGAGAGCGCGTAGGCCTGTTTTTGCTAGCCAGGATTTCCGTCTCGCCCAGCACCATCGAATCGAGCCCGCCCGCAACCTTGAAGAGATGATGCAGGCTTTGCGGTTCGGCCAGCGTGTAGAGTTCGTCGCCGGGCAACTCGATCCCTCGCCCCACCTTGCAAGAAATTGCTTTCATTCCGCAAACGCCGCGGCCGGTTCCAATGTGGTTGCGGCGTAAATCTCCACGCGGTTGCACGTCGAAATAATCACGGCTTCACCGGCCGCACCCGATGCGCGCAGCGATTGGAGCGCTTCGGGATTTTGCGTCGGCAAAGCGAACTGTTCCCGCAGTTCCACGGGCGACGAATGATGGCTCAAACCGATGACGACGACGTTCATGGATGGTGCAGGGGCGACAGCAGGTTGGTGCCCCAAAAGGTCAGGAGCAGGAAGATGAACGCGGCGATGACCCCGTAGGCGAAGCGGCGGCTGGACTGGGACAGGATCCAGCGCGACGCCAGCAGCACCAGATACACCGCCCACATGAAAATGGACCAGATCACCTTCGGGTCCGACCAATAGCTTGCGTCCGCCGGGCGGGCAGGAAGCGGCCGGCTTCGAGGCCGACGGTGAAAAGAATGAAGCCGGCGAGCACGAGGCGGCCGGTGACGATTTCCAGCCGTTGTATTGGCGGCAGCAATGACAGCACGGCGCGGAGCTTGTGGAATTTTAAATCATGTTGTTCGGTCAGGAACATGCCTGCGGCCGCCGCGCCCAGGCCAAACGCGCCATACGCCAGCAGAATGGTCGCCGCATGCAGGCTGGTGAGCGCGCCGGAAAATTGCGGGGTCGGCCGTGGGGCGGGTCCAGCTCGGGCATCAGCGCAAACACGCCGATGGCGAAGAGCACCGGCGACGCAAACGCGCCGAGGAACCGCAGCCGCGGCAGCAGGCCGATGACGAGATAGGCGGCGGCGGCGCTCCAGGCGATGAACACGGTCGCTTCGAACAGGTTGTTGACGGGGCAATGGTTGATGGAGAAACCGCGTCGGACCATTGCCACCGTGTGCAGTACAAACGCCGTGAGCAGCAAAAGGTAATTGACGTGGTCATCCTTGCGGAAACCTTTTCGCCACAGGAAAACCGAATAAACCGCGCTGGCACCGTAAACGGCCACGGCGATCAAAAAGAAATGACGGTCAGTGAACCAGGCCACGAAGTTTAGGTTAACTCAGGAAAACCGTTCGGCAAACCAAATTGAACCGTCGGGCCGCAAACACCGGTGATAAGGCAGGAAACACCCTGGATTTGCGCTGGTTCAAGCCGGATTTCTTCCTTGTCCCATTTGTACTCCTGCGCCCGCGGTTGGGCGTGTAGGACCTGTCTTCAAGCACAAAATCAGTCCGGCCGGCTCCTTATTCGTTCAAGCCCCACCGGATTTGCCCGTGCGCGTCATGGAGCAAGGCTTCCAGAATCGGACCCATCTCCGTTGCCTGCAGGTGAATCTGTTCCCGCATCTTTTCCGATTCTGCCACCGCCAGTTTGATGTCGGTCTCCATGATGTCCAGTTGCGACTGCCCGCCCGTGCCTTTTGTGCTGTTCATTGGTTGTATGGCCGGGGTCATGTATGGAACCAATGCCCGATTCAGTCGTTTGTCAAGTCGTCGGCCACCTGATTCTGTCTAGGCAGACCGCCTAGAGATAGAACTTCGACCGTGCCCAGCGTCGGCATTTTTATCGGCTTGTGTTCGCGGAACGGAGCAGGGAACGTTTATGCGATGTCTGTGAACGAGCCCAACGCCGGTCCCCGGCCGTCCCGCCAGCAGCCGCAGCGGCTCAGGGCGATTGGCATCACCGTGTTGTTGCTGGGACTTGCCGGCGCGGGCGCGGTTTATTGGATGGAAACGCACGCCTCGGGACCTACGGAAGACGAGTTGCTGCCGGGAAATGCCAGGGCGGAATCGCGGCAGATGGGGGTCCTTTACGGCAAGATGGGCGTTTTGATTTCGCAGTGGTCTGACGACCTGAAACAGCCCGGCACGCAGGCCGTCATCATCGCCGTGGCTTCAATTATAGTGGCCGCCGGCTGCTTTTATTTCGCCCGCTTGTTGGATGAGGATGCGGAAACCCGCTGACGAAATGGAGGGTAGACTTGAAACAGTCTTGCGCAACCGCTCTGTCTGGCTTAAGACGCCGCCGTGTCTGACTCATTTAAACCAGCCGATGCCACACGATTTGAGGCCGCGCTCCGCCGGTTCGACGAGGAAAATGCCCGTGACCCGAACCCAGAAACCGCCGGTGGCGTCACGCAGCCGCGTGAATTGCTGTACGCGCAGCGATTGAGCGGCTGGGTGCTGCGGCTTTGTCCCAACGCTTCCGAGGCCCTCCGCCTGGCGGCGCGGTGCCAGCATCTGTGCCGCTGGGAAATCCCCCGCAGTTCGCATCCCATGACGCGCCCGGGTTATCTGCAATGGCGCGCGACGCTGAAAAAATTCCACGCGCAAAAGGCCGGCGACATTTTGCGCGAACTCGGTTATCCGGAGGACCTGATTTGCCGCGTCCAGGATTTGAACCTCAAAAAACATTTTCCCGCCGACCCGGAAACGCGGGTGTTGGAGGACGCGCTTTGCCTGGTGTTTCTGGAATATCAGCTGGCCGATCTGGCCGCGAAGACCGCCGAGGACAAAACCATCAACGCGCTGCAAAAGTCCTGGCAGAAAATGACACCCGCCGCCCGGGCCGAGGCGTTGAAATTAAATCACGGCGCCCGCGAAAAAACCTTGCTGGAACGCGCGCTCAAAGGGTAATCAAAATCCATGCCGCCATCGCCTGACGCGCCGCGCGAAAGCCAGGTCCCGCTCTGCGTGGATCTGGACGGCACGCTCATCAAAACCGATCTGCTCTGGGAATCGCTGGCGCGGCTGCTCCGGCGGAATCCGCTCCAGCTTTTTCCGGTTCTTTATTGGTGGCTGCGCGGCCGGGCGTTCCTGAAACAGCAGCTCGCCCGGCGCGTCGCCCTTGACCCGGCCACGCTCCCTTACCAGAAGTCGCTCCTCGCGTTTCTGCGCGAGCAGAAGAGCGCGGGCCGGAAACTGGTGCTGGCCACGGCGTCCGACCGCGGTATGGCCCTGCCGGTCGCCAGCCATGTCGGGCTGTTCGACGAAGTGCTCGCCAGCGATGGCCGGACCAATCTTCGCAGCAAAACCAAGCTCAAGGCGCTCGTCGACAAGTTTGGCCTGCGCGGTTTCGATTATGCCGGCAATTCGCACGACGACCTCGCGGTCTGGCGCGGCGCGCGCATGGCGATTGTGGTCAACGCCGGCCCGGCGCTGGTGAAACGCGCCGCCGAATGCGCCCGGCCCGGCCCGGCGTTCACGATGGATTATTCGCCGTTCAGCACGCTGAAACGATTTCTGAACGAACTGTTCCTGCGCAGCGGTTATCTGGCCGCGCTCGGCGCCGGGCTTTTGCTGACGGCGGCGTTTCCCAAATTCGGCGTCGCCGGATTCGCCTGGATCGTGCCGGGTTTGCTGCTCGCCATCGCGCAGGGGAAAAGCCGCGGCGACGCCTTCCGCATCGGTTACTTCGCAGGGCTGGCGTATTTTCTGTCGTCGCTGTGCTGGCTGCTGCTGATTCCGGTGAGCGGGTTTCCGATTCTCGGTTGGTTTTCGCTGGGCGCCTTTCTTGCACTGTATCCCGCCGTCTGGGTCTGGCTGCTGGCGGGAAAAATCGGCGAAGGCCATTGGGCGCGTCGGACGCGCTGGTCGCTGGCGGGCGCGGCGGCCTGGGTGGCGCTGGAGATGGTGCGCGTCCGGCTGTTCGGCGGTTTTCCGTGGGATTTGCTCGGCGTCTCGCAATACCAGATGGTTCCGCTGATTCAAATTGCATCCGTCACCGGCGTTTATGGCATTTCGTTTCTGGTCACGTGGTTTTCCCTCTCGCTGTTTTCCGCCCTGCGCGCCATTTTCGGAAATCCGCACCGGCGATTTGTCTGGCAGGCGGAAATGATTTTGCCGCTGCTGACCGTCATGGGCCTGTTCATCTTCGGGTACGTGCGGGTCGGGCAGGGGAATTCACCGGAAACCACCCTGCGCGTGACCCTCATCCAGCCGAGCATTCCCCAAACGTTGATTTGGAATCCGAACGAAGACGCAAAACGGTTTCAACAATTGATTCAATTGACGGACCGGGTGCTGGCGGAAAACGCCAATCAAGAGCCGCCGGGGCCGGTGATCCAAATCGTTGACCCTTCGAACCTGGATGAAGCGCAAAGCAACAAACTCCTTTCCCGTCCTGCGGACACCCTCTCCCCGCCGGGCGGGGAAAGGGATGGGGCGACGGGTACGTCCAAGACCGATTTGCTGATCTGGCCCGAGTCCGCCGTGCCGAAGATGGTCCGTTACGACGAAGACACGTACCGCGCCGTCACAAACCTGGCGCGGTCGAACCATGTCTGGATGATTATCAGCAGCGACGACGCCGAGCCGCCGGCCAACGGCTCCGCCAATCCCGATGATGCGGATTATTTCAACAGCGCCTTTCTCGTCGGGCCGGACGGTCAATTGGCCGACGTGTACCATAAACGCAAGCTCGTGATCTTTGGCGAATACATCCCGCTCGTGCGCTGGCTGCCGTTCATCAAATATATGACGCCCATCACCGGCAGTTTCACGCCGGGCGACCGGCCGGTGACGTTTAAGCTGGGCGATTTGCACGTCAATGCCGCGCCGCTGATTTGTTTTGAGGACACCTTTCCGGGAACCGCGCGCGCTTCCGCGAGGGATGACGTGGATTTTCTCGTGAACCTGACGAACGACGGCTGGTTCGGCGACGGCGCGGCGCAATGGCAGCAAATGGCCACCGCCATCTTTCGCGCCGTCGAAAACAACCTGCCGCTCCTCCGCTGCGCGAACAACGGCGTGACCTGCTCGATTGATGCCAGCGGCCGCGTGCGGGAAATCTTCAAGGATCCGAACGGCAGTGTTTACGGCCAGGGCGCGATGACCGTGGACATTCCGGTGACATCGGCCGGCGCGGGGCGCGCGCCGACGTTTTACCATCGGCACGGCGACTGGTTCGGCTGGGGATGCGTGGTGATGGCGGCGCTGGTCTCGGTCCGGTCAAAAAAATAACTTGAATTGTGTGGAGAAGCGGCGGATATAGGGTTAATCCAATAATCTTATGAAATCGAGCGTTCCCATCAGTGCGCTGTTGCATCACAAAGGCACGGCGCTGTGGTCCATCACGCCGGAGCTGACGGTCTTCGAGGCCATCAAGCTCATGGCGGACAAAAATATCGGCGCCCTGCTGGTCCTGGCGGGCGGCAAATTGGTGGGCGTTTTCACCGAACGCGATTACACGCGCAAAATCGCGTTGCAGGGCAAAAAGTCCAGGGAGACGCCGGTGCGCGAAGTGCTTTCCAGCAGGATTGTTTCCGTCACCCCGCATCACACCGTCGAGGAGTGCATGAAGCTGATGACGGAAAACCGCGTGCGGCATCTCCCCGTCCTGGAAAACGAAAAGGTGACCGGCATCGTGTCCATTGGCGATCTGGTGAACTGGACGATTTCCGCCCAGGACGCCGCCATTGCGCAGATGGAGCAGTACATTGCCGGCGGCGTGACGGCGTAAGCCTACGGCTGGGCGGGTGGCGAATTCGTGGCCTTGCCGGTTTCGGATTTTAAATCGGGCGTGGCGGCGGCTGCCTTGACCCGTTTGGCCACCAGATCCTCTTCGGCAAAATCGCCCACCCGGCGGTGCAGCTTGATCTCATTGCCGGAAACCTTGCCGGTATATTCGATGCGGATGTCGTTGTCGTTGAACTTCAGCGCTTCAACGAATGAAATTTCGTCCTGTTTGATTTTGCCTTCGGTGATGGCCACGTCATTTGTGCCGTCGTCGCGGATGCCGATGGCCCGGCCGGTCAGATTGGTTCCGTCCACCTTGAAATCGTAGGTGTATTTTTGAATTCCGATTTGCGAATCAAATTCAGCGGTCCATTTTCCGGCGACACTGTCGCCGGCGCGGGCGTTTCCGGCCAACGCGAGCGCACAGGCTGCGACAGCGAATGCGGTGATAAAGGTTTTCATCATAATGGTGTGGTTGTGGTTTGGACGAACCGTAGGTAGCCAGAAGCGGGCAGGAGAAGGAAGAAAAATTGTGAAGTGCCGGAATCAAACCGCGTAATACACTAAATACACGAAAGGATCAAAGTGAACGGTTGTTTGCGGCTGATGATTTTTGGACGGATAACCCAGGTGAAATGACATTCGCCGCGACGAAGTGAAACGCCGGCGGGCGACCGCGGAATTCAGCCGGTGGCGTGGTCAAAAGCGCCGGTGCGCAGGAATTGAATCGTCTGCCGGATGGCTTCGCGGTTCTTCATGATGAACGGATGCGCGGTGTGAATGACCAGGTGGTCGCTCATGCCCGCCAGCTTCGTTCGTTCAATCGAAACCTTTCCATCATCACGGCCGGGGATGAGCAGGCTGTTGATCCAATTGATCGAACGGTCGCCGGCGATGACGCCGACGGGATAAGTTGCCGGGCCAAGCTGGTTGGGTGTGGAATGGGCGTCTGTGCCCAGCTCATTTCCCGCCGGGCCGTTGAGCCATTTGAAAACAAAGGTCCAGCCGAGCTTGTCCACGACCTCGCTGCCCTGGTTCGGTGGCGCGAGCATGACCACGCGTCCCAGCGACGGGAGGGAATGACGCGCGAGATAGCTGCGGACCAGAATCCCGCCGAGCGAATGCGTGACAAAATCAATCTTCACTGCGCCGTCCCGCTGGCAATTGGCGACCGCTTTCCCGATCGCGTCATCGGCGAGCTGTTGAATGGATGCCGTGCGTGAGGGATAGCTCACGTTTTGAACCTGGTAGCCCGCATCGGTCAGGGCGCGTTCCATCTTGGCCATCGAATGGCTGGTGCGGCACAGGCCGTGAAGCAAAATCACCGTTTCCGGTGCGCCGAACGCCGGTGATGAAGTTGCAACCATGGCCATGAAAATTAAAATTCTCGAAAACATTCAGACTGTAAATCCATTTTGGTTGAACCAGGCGGCAAATGCGAAGTGAAATTTTACCCCCACGGACAATCGCCCTTCTGCTCCCCTTGGGGTGGCAAATATCATCCCAACGGGATGAAAATCATTCAGCCCAGCGTTGACGCGACGGCGGCTACGCTGGGAATTCAACCCACAAAATTTCAACCCTGAAAGGGTTGTATCAATCCCAAACATACCGTTCATCGAATTCAATCTCGTAACGTTTCAATAACGTCCGCAATTCGTCCTGAAATGAAACCTTGCGATGATGTTCCTCCTGTCCGGCGATGTAATCGCGGACGGTTTCAATTTGCGAAAAACCGATGGAGAAAATCCCATAGCCATTTTGCCAGGCAAAGTTGTGTAAATCGGGAACCTTGGATTTTAGCCACAGTGACGAACCGCGTTTGACCTCCTTCACCATGTCTGCTGCGGTGTGGGTGCGCGACAGGGCGCAAAGAAAGTGCACGTGATCTTCCACGCCACCCACGATGATTGGCTGGCATTCAAGTTGGTTTAGGATGCCGCCGATGTAATGATGTAATTCTTCACGGAGGTTTTTATCGCGCAGAAAAGGGCAGCGCTCTTTGGTGGAGAAAACGGTATGAACCAGAATCTTTGCGAGGGACTGGGACATGGCGGGAGGATGGAGCGGAAAACTTTATCCTGAAAGGATAAAATCATTCAGCCCGGCGTTGACGCGATAGCGGCTACGCCGGGTGAGGAATATCAAAATTAGAACAACCCCAACGGGGTTGCATCATGGAACGCCAATTTGATTCAACCCTTTCAGGGTTGATTAATTTGGTTGGATATTGACCCAGGGTAGCTCGTGCCTCGCAACCCTGGGCTGGATGATGGAATCCCGTTGGGATTCTAAAGATTCGTCCTTCATCCCGAAGGGATGAAAATCAATCAGCCCAGCGTTGGCGCGATAGCGGTCACGCTGGGAATTCAATCCACAGAATCAATCAACCCTGAAAGGGTCGGATCAATCACAGATGTAAGTTCCGGTGCGCCGAACGCCGGTGATGAAGTTGCAACCATGGCCATGAAAATTAAAATTCTCAAAAACATTCAGACTGTAAAATCATTTTGGTTGAACCGGACGGTAAACGTGAATTGAATTTTAGGATCGAATTCAAAGGTAGGGCGGGTCAGTCCTCTGCCCGCTGCTGGCGATGGTGGTTTTCTATCAAGACCGGCGCGCACGGAGTGACGCGCCTTACCAGCATTATTATTTTGGTTAGGTGCCCCAGGGTGGCTCGTTCCTCGCAACCCTGGGCTGAAGGATGGAATCCCGTTGGGATTCCAAAGATTCACCTTTCATCCCGAAGGGATGAAAATCAATCAGCCCAGTGTTGGCGCGATAGCGGCCACGCTGGGAATTCAATCCACAGAATCAATCAACCCTGAAAGAAATCTCTGTAAAACTGCGCGGAGATGATAAAGCGCAACGTTCAGAATGGAACATCGTCGCCTGCCTCTACAGTTGGCTCGGGCGTTTCAAACGCTTTAACGCGTATAATTATATTCTTGAGTTGTTTCTTTTCGAACTCAGAAAGTGAAATTCGCTCTAACAATGCTTTAAACTGATCGTCTGTCACGACGTTCCAATCGTCCAAAATGTTGACCAATTGAACTTTTTTCACCGATTGAAGGCCAGCAAATGATTTTCCAATACTCTGCAGTAATTGTGATCGATGCTTTGGCTTCTTGATCAAAGTTCCGATAACTCGTTCCGCAGCCTGAGATGGCGTTTTCCCTTTGACCTGAATGCCTTGATATTTCCCGAAAAAACCAAAAGGATCCAATCCCGCACAAATCGGAAGAACTTCAACTTTTCTACCTAATGCATAACCAACCTCCTGACAACACCAGTCAGAATTTTTGAATCCAGGCTCAACAACGGCCAACATTGCGTCCATTGTTTCTAATCCGGCTTCAACTTCGTTGCGCCATTCTCGTGATGGCTCAATATCGACATGGGCGACAAAAGCACTAACACCCCACTGATCCAAGGCGGACTTAAGCTGTGACATCCGCTCCCTATTAGACGAAAGGTGGCTGATAAAAAGCTTGAAATAACCTTCTTTCCAGAAGTCCGGGGATTTGGTTATAAAATCCAAAAAGAGCTTTTGATATTTTTCCGGCTCCTTTTGTTGATACCAAAGCGCAATGTCAAAATACTCTATAACTTCATCCACAAGTCCCACTTGTTTCTCAAATATCTTGCTTAAAACTTCGATAGCACATGATGTGTAATCTTCGTCGCCAAAACTAAGTGAACGAAGAAGTCTCGGGTGTTTGGAGATGGCTTCAGGTTGTCCTGTGATTTGTCCGAGAGTTAGCCAATCGCTTGCCGTAAAAGTGTCAGTAGCATATTTGTTGATAACCGCCACTTTTTTTCTCGTGATCGCGTCCATAATTTTAGGATTGCCGCCACAAAAGATTACAACTCCAAATCCATATCCGTTACCGCGCCGAGTGAGGCACTTGTGACGTGGGCCGCATACTTTGCCAGCACGCCGCGGGTGTAGCGGGGCGTGGGCTTTTTCCACGCCTGCTTGCGCTTCTTCAATTCGGCGGCCGGGATGTCCAGATTGATTTGCCGTTTCTCGGCGTCGATGGTGATGGAGTCGCCGTTCTTCACGAGCGCCAGCGTTCCGCCCACGTAAGCTTCCGGCGTGATATGGCCCACCACGAAACCGTGGCTGCCGCCGGAGAACCGTCCGTCGGTGATGAGCGCCACATCCTTGCCCAATCCTTTGCCCATGATGGCTGAAGTCGGGGACAGCATCTCGCGCATCCCGGGACCGCCGCGCGGTCCTTCGTAGCGAATCACCACCACGTCGCCTTTCACAATCGAGCCGTCCAGAATCTTTTCCAGCGCGGCTTCCTCGGAATTAAATACGCGCGCCCGGCCGGTGAATTTCAAACCTTCCTTGCCGGAAATTTTTGCCACGGCGCCTTCGGAGGCGAGATTGCCGTGCAGAATCACGATGTGACTGTCCTTTTTGATCGGTTTATCGAACGGCTGGATGATGGTCTGGCTGGCCGGATACGATTTCACGTTGGCGAGCGTTTGCGCCATGGTTTCACCGGTCACAGTGAGCGCGTCGCCGTGCAGCAGGCCCTTGTCGAGCAGTGTTTTCATCAGCGGCCGGATGCCGCCAATAGCGACGAGTTCGGACATCAAATGTTTTCCGCTCGGTTTCAAATCCGCGAGCACGGGCACGCGTTTGCCGACGCGGGTGAAGTCGTCGATGGTCAGCTTCACCTTCGCCGCGTGGGCGATGGCGAGCAGGTGCAACACGGCATTCGTCGAGCCGCTGAGCGCGATGACCACGGCGATGGCATTCTCGAAGGCTTTCTTCGTCAAAATGTCGAGCGGGCGGATGCCTTGTTTGAGCATTTCAATCACGCACGCGCCGGCGCGGCGGCAATCATCCAGCTTGGCGGGCGAGACGGCGTTTTGCGCGGAGCTGTTGGGCAGGCTCATGCCGAGCGCTTCGATGGCGCTGGCCATGGTGTTGGCGGTGTACATGCCGCCACACGAGCCGGGACCGGGAATGGCGCATTGTTCGATGGCCTGAAATTCCGCGTCGCCGATTTTTTTGTTCGCGTGCGCGCCGATGGCTTCGAACACGGACACGATGTCGAGCTTGCGGGTGTCGCCGGTGATGCAGCCGGGCAGGATGGTGCCGCCATAAACGAACACCGCCGGCCGGTTCATCCGCGCCATGGCGATGATGGCGCCGGGCATGTTTTTGTCGCAGCCGCCAATGGCCACAAAGCCGTCCATGCCGGCGCAGCCCACCACGGTTTCGATGGAATCGGCGATGACCTCGCGCGAGACGAGCGAATATTTCATGCCTTCGCTGCCCATCGAGATGCCGTCGGAGATGGTGATGGTATTGAAGATGATGGCCTTGCCGCCCGCCGCGTTCGCGCCCGACTCGGATTCGAGCGCGAGCTTGTCGATGTGCATGTTGCAGGGCGTGACGTTGCCCCAGGTGGAGGCGATGCCGATGAGCGGCTTTTTGAAATCTTCCGCTTTGAAGCCGACGGGATAAAGCATGGCGCGGGCGGCGGCGCGTTCGTCGCCGTCAAACACGACGCTGGAAAAGGGGCGGAGCGAATCGGAGGATTTGGGCTTTTTCATTGCCCGGAAATCCTGCCAAAAAAAATACCGGTCGGCAAGTCGGGGGGTTGGGTTCGAATCTTAATTCGTAATCTTAATCAGCGAATCAACAAATTAGGATTAAGAGAAAGATTAAGATTTAGAACCGGACATCAATGCGATTGGTCCGGTTGAAGGTTGGCGGTGTGTTCCTGCCAGCCGCCGCCGAGGGCCTGGTAGAGGTTGATCAGATTGAACAGGCGCGAGTACTGGGTTTGAATGAAATTTTGCTGCGCGTTGTACAGCGCTTGCTGGGTGGTGAGCACGTTGAGTGAACTGTCAACGCCGCTGTGGAAACGCGCTTCGGTGAGGGTGTAAGTCTGCTGTTCGGCCCGAACCAGCGCCTGGTTGGCCGCCAATTGGGTTTGTACGGTCGCTTGCACGGCGAGCGCATCCGCGACTTCCCGGAAGGCGGTTTGAATGGACTTTTGGTAACTGGCGACTTCGATGCTCCTGGCGGCTTTGACGGCCTGGAGCTCGTGATAGGCGGTTCCCGCCGCGAAAATGGGCCAGACGATTTGCGGTGAGAACTGCCATGCCTGCGAGCCGGGGGCGAACAAGCCTTCGAGGGTCGTGCTTTCGGTGCCGCCCTGGCCGGTGAGCGTGATGGTTGGGAAAAAGGCGGCCCGGGCAACGCCGATGTTGGCGTTGGCGGCCTCGAGTTGATGTTCGGCTTCCAGCACGTCCGGACGGCGCGCAATCAGGTCCGACGGCAGGCCCGCCGGAATGTCGGACAAACAAATCTCCGGGTAGAAAGGCTGAGGCGCGGGCAGGTCATCCGGCAACGGGCGGCCGATCAGGAGCACCAGGTAATCTTCGTCCTGGGCGAGTTGTTGTTCGTAGCCGGCGACGGCGGCCCGCGCGGTTTGCATCTGGGTTTCGGCGACATCCAAATCGAGTTCGGAACGGACGCCGGCATCATAGCTGCGTTTGGTCAGGTCATAGGAATTACCCGTCGCCTTCAACGTTTCGCGGGCGACGGCGAGCTGTTCGGTCAATTCGCGTTCCGTCAGATAAGCCGCGCCGACTTCGGCCACCAGCGCGATTTGGGCGCTTTTCCGGGCTTCCTCGGTGGCGAAGTAGGTTTCCAACGCCTGCTTTTTCAAGCTGCGCACGCGGCCGAACAGGTCCAGTTCATAGGAGGCGACACCCAGGTTCACGTTGTATTGGCTGTAGGTGAACCCATTGCCCTGGCCTCCAAATCCAAAGGGAACGTGCTGGCGCGTGCCGTTGGCGTTGATGTCCACGGTGGGAATCAGGGCGTCCCGCTGGACGTGGTAGAGGGCGCGGGTTTGGTCCACGTTGAGCATGGCCACGCGCAGGTCGAGATTGTTGGTCAGGGCCAGTTCGATGAGTTGTTGCAGGCGCGGGTCGCGGAAAAATTCGCGCCAGCCGATGTCGGCCGCGGGAACCGTGGCCGCGACGGTCGGGCTTTCCGGCTGTCCCGGCACCTGGGGCCAGGTGGGTGAATAGGCGGCGGTGGGGCGATGATAGGTCGGCGCGAGCGTGCAACCGGCCAGGGCCAGGAAAATCAAAGTGAGGAAGAACGAAAGGAACCCCCGGTAAAATCCGAAAGCAGATAGGAGCGCGGGCGGCTCCCCCGCGTGTTGAAAAGCTCGAAGCTCGCGGGCGGGCCGCCCGCGCTCCTTTGCAGAAGTCTCGAAAAATATTTGCTCATGGCTTGGCCGCAGGGTTGGTGTCGTCGTCCAGGCCCGACGGTTTTGGCGGAGGCATGGTGTGCGTTGGTTTTTGGGATTTAAAGATCCGGCGGACGAGCACAAAGAAGACCGGCACAAAGAGGATGGCCAGGAACGTGGCGGTAATCATGCCGCCGGCGACGCCGGTGCCGATGTCGTGCCGGCTGGCGGATCCGGCGCCGGTGCTCAAGGCCAGCGGCAACACTCCGAGAATGAACGCCAGCGACGTCATCAGAATCGGTCGCAACCGCATATGCGCCGCTTCGAGGGTGGCTTCAATCAAACCTTTGCCCTGCGCCTGCATGTCCTTGGCGAATTCGACAATGAGGATGGCATTTTTGGCGGACAAACCGACGATGGTCAGCAGACCGACCTTGAAGAACACGTCATTGGGCAATCCACGGAAGCTGGCGGCCAGCAACGCGCCGAGGATGCCGAGCGGCACGACGAGGATTACCGCGACCGGGATGGACCAGTTTTCGTAAAGTGCGGCCAGCGCCAGGAACACCACGATAAGCGACAGCGCATAGAGCAGGGGCGCTTGTTTGGCCGAGAGACGTTCCTCGAAGGATTGGCCGGTCCATTCGTACCCAAAGCCTTTGGGCAATTGTTCGGCCAGCTTTTCCATGGCGGTCATGGCCTGGCCCGTGCTTTTGCCCGGCGGCGCGGAGCCGACGAGTTCGAGCGCCGGGACGCCGTTGAAATGTTGCAACGACGGCGAGCCGTAAATCCAATGCAAGGTGGCGAGGCTGGACAGCGAAACCATCTGGCCGCTGCCGTTGCGCACGAACACCTTGCTGACATCCTGGGGCAACATGCGATACGGCGAATCCAGTTGGGCGATGACCCGTTGCACGCGGTTGCCGTTGACGAAATTGTTGATGTAATCCGAACCGAAATAGGTGGTGAGCGCCGAGTTCAGGTCCCCCAGGGAAACTCCCAGCGCGCTGGCCTTGGCCTGGTCAATGTCCACCTTGAGCTGCGGCGTGTCCTCCAATCCCTGAAAGCGCAACTGGACGATGTCCTGATTGGTTGCAGCCATCGCGAACAACTGGTTGCGCGCCTGCATGAGCCGGTCATGGCCGAGGCCGGCCTGGTCCTCCAGCTCAAAATCGAATCCGGAGGAGATGCCCAGTTCGGGAATGGGCGGGGGATTGATGGGATAAATGATGGCGTCCTTGATCTGGCTCAGGGCCATGAAGGCGCGCATGATGATGGCGTCCACCCCGTGTTGGGCGCCGTGGCGCAGGCTCCAGTCCTTCAAATGCACAAAAGCGAGCGCGGCGTTCTGGCCCTGGCCGTTGAAACTGAAGCCGGCGACGTCCACCATGCCCGCCACTTCAGACTGTTGCAGATAGTAACCCTCCACCTGCTTGAGCACGTCCACCGTGCGTTCCTGGGTCGCGCCCACCGGCAATTGGATGAGGGTGATGAAATAACCCTGGTCTTCATCCGGCAAAAAGGAGGAGGGCAAACGAATATAAAACCAGCCCACGGCCACGACGATCGCCAGATAAATAAACATGTAGCGCGGCGTCTTGTTGATGGTCCGGCCCAGCAAGCCTTCGTAGTTTTTGCGGGTGGCGGCGAAACCGCGGTTGAACCAGCCGAAAAATCCCTGCTTCCGCAAATGATGGCCCTTTTCCACGGGCTTGAGCAGCGTGGCGCACAACGCCGGCGTCAGGGACATGGCCAGGAAGATGGAAAACAACATGCACGAAATCATCGACAACGAAAACTGGCGGTAAATGGCGCCGACCGAGCCGCCAAAGAACGCCATCGGAATGAACACTGCCGTGAGCACGAGGGAAAT
>CAVXLF010000029.1:0-31724 GCA_963762585.1 uncultured Verrucomicrobiae bacterium | reverse complement strand
TCGACCCTCCTCACGTGCATTTACATTGATTGAAATGATCCTGGCGGTGGGCATCGCCGCGCTGGTGCTGGCCGTCATCGCCAGTGTCTTCTTCGCCGCCCTCCATCTCCGCGAGGTGACGCAGGCGGCCGTGGACGAAGCGACGCCGATGGAATCAGCGCTGGCGGTGATGCGGCGTGATCTGCAATGCGTGGTCACGCCCACCAACGGCACCAGCAAGATTTTATCCGGCGATTTCCAGGTGGGCACCCTGACCCGTCCGGGCGTCAGCCAGCCGGTGGCCATCGAAATGTTTACGGCCACCGGCGCCCTGCGCGACAATGTCCCTTGGGGAGACATCCAGGAAGTTACGTACGGATTGAGGGATCCGGCCGACCGCAATGCGCCGGGCAAGGATTTGTATCGCACCGTCACCCGGAATGTTTTGGCGGGAATGGCGCAACACGGATCGGGATGACCGAGTGGCTGCTCCAGGCGGTGTCCCAAAGCATCGAGTTTTCGTGTTTCGACGGTTCCCAATGGTCCGGCACCTGGGACACCACCGGCGTCACATCGGTGAACACCAATCTGCCGGTCGCCGTCCGGCTGCGGATTCGACTGGCGGGAAACAGCCCGGCCACGACGCAGCCCGTTGGAAATCCTCGTGCCGATTGATTCGCAATCGCGCACGAACATGAGTCTTTTGAACATCGCCGCCGGGAGGCTGAAATGAAAATTAAACATCCAACATCGAACATCCAACATCCAACGCCCAACGGCGTCCGGCGCGCCGGTTCACTGGATGTTCGATGTTCGAATGTCAATGTAGAATGTACCCAAAGTGGTTCCGTGCTCATCATCGTGCTCTGGATTGCCATCGGCCTGGATCGTATCGCGCTCTATTTTGCCAATTCCATGACGTATGAACTCCGAGCGAAATCGGACAATCGCGCCTCCGCCCTGGCCACCGAACAGGCCATCGAAGGTGCGGCACGCTACGTCAGTTACATTCTGGCGACTTACGCCACCAACAAGGCACGGTGCCGGCCACGAACCTGTACGTCCGCGCAGCCGTGCCGGTCGGTAACGCGCGATTCTGGCTCATCGGCCGCGACCCGTCCGGCACACCCTTCAGCCGAACCATATTTTGCCCTGATTGACGAAGGCGCAAAATTGAACCTGAACAGCGCCAATACCAATGTGCTTTCGTATCTGCCCAACATGACGACGGATTTCGCCCAGGCCATCGTGGACTGGCGCAGCACCAACAGTTCCGGCACCTACGCGTTGGATTACGCGCAAATGGGCTACGCGGAAAAGGAGGCGCCGTTTGAAACGGTGGACGAAGAACTGCGGCTGGTCTACGGTGCAACCATGGAGTTGCTCGCCGGTGACGACCTCAATGGCAACGGCGTGCTGGACGCGAATGAAACAAATTCGACCGGTTCCAGCGGGGTGAATCATGGCCTGCTGGAATACACCACGGTCTATACGCGCGAACCGAACTTCCAGGCCGACGGCACCACGCTGACCAACGTGAACACGGCCGGCCCGGGAAGATTTGCAATCGCTTTTTGAAAACAGCCGATGTGGCCAATGCGGGCCTGCTCGCGGGAGTACCTGTAGAACCAAATCCAGTCAAGACCCTGTGCCGGGATGCTGGATTTTTGTGTCCGATGCAAGACACTCGGCATGAGCTAGGCCGTTTCGCGAAGATTTATGACGAGTCACCACCAGCACTTCCACCTATATCGGCGGACGCTTGAATGTCAACACCGCCAGCGCCGACGTGTTGACTGCGTTGTTGGTGGGAGCCGGTCTTGACCAAAACACCGCGTCGGGCACGGCGCAGCGCTCATCAACTACCGTCAGCAGAATCCAAACAACCTCACTTCGATCGCCTGGGTGGTGGATGCGCTCGGCAACACCGGGCCGGCGGTCCGCGCGCTGGTCCGGGGCGACTATCTTACGACCCGCAGCTATCAATTCACCGCCGACGTCGCCGCGGTCGGTCCTTTCGGACGCGGTTACCGGCGGGTGAAGTCCGTTTTCGACACCAGCAACGGCACGCCCCAGATCATCTACCGCCAGGACCTCAGTGGTCTCGGCTGGGCGCTGGGCGAGCAAGTCCGCGAAACCTGGGTCGCCAATACAACGCCATGAGTCCTGTGTTAAAAATTAATTTTGGAAAGCGCAAACGGCTGACGAGCGTGCTCGGACTGGCGTTGGATGGCAGCCGCCTGGAGGGCGTGGTGCTCCGTCGGTCCAACGGTTCGCTCCAGCTCCGCCAGACCTTTTCGGCGACTCTTTCGCTTGATCCGCTGACGGCGGCGCCGGAACTCGTCGGGCGCGAGATTCGCAATCATTTGGACGCCGCCGGCGTGCGCGAACGCCACTGTGTGGTGGGGGTGCCGCTCAAGTGGGCGCTCACGGCGCACACCGAATTGCCGCCATTGCCGGACGCGGACGCCGCGAGCCTGCTGCAACTGGAGGCGGAACGCGGTTTTCCCTCCGACGACGACGCTGCGCCTGGCCAGTTCGAGTTGTCCCTGGCCGCCGGCAAGCAACATGTGACATTGGCTGGAATTCCCAACGTCCACCTGGCGGTGCTGGAACAGGTTTTGATGGCGGCGAAATTGAAGCCGGTCAGCTTTTCCATTGGTCTCATGGCGCTGCAGCCGCCGGCGAGCGAAGCGTCCGACGGCGTGCTCGCGCTGGCGATTGGCGAAAGCCAGGCGGGCCTCCAAATCACCCGCGGGGGTGGCGTGGCAGCCTTGCGCGCGCTGGAAGGTGTCATCGAGAACGAGGGCGGCCGGCGCGTGTTGCTGGCCGGGCTGGTGGCCCGCGAAGCGCGCATCACGCTCGGTCAATTGCCGGCGGAATTGCGCGCGGCAGTCAAACGCATCCGCATTTTTGGCCCGCGCGACCTGGCGCTACCGCTGGCGGATGAAATGGAACTGCGCTTTGAGCCGATGGGTTTGAAGGTGGAAATGGTCTCCGCCTATGCGCCGAATGAATTTGGCGTCCCGCTTCCGCCCGAGACTTTGGTCTCTCCGGCCTTCAGCCTCGCGGCGCGTTGGTTGACCGGCGAATCGCCGGTGTTTGAGTTTTTGCCCCCGAAACCGTCGGTCGTGGAGCAGCTATTCTCCCGGTATGCCTCCGGCCGGCTGCGTTCCGCCGGCGCCGTGGCGGCGGGCGTGATGGTATTGGCCGGTGGATTGTTTTTGTTCCAGGAATTTCAACTCATCTGGTTCCGTTCGCAATGGTCGGCCATGTCGGACAAGGTGCAGGAACTGGACGGGTTGCAGCAGCAAATCCAGCAATACCGTCCGTGGTTCGACGATTCGTTTCGCAGCCTGACCATTTTGCGCCAGCTCACCCTGGCATTTCCCGAGGACGGCTCGGTGACCGCCAAGACGATGGAAATTCGTGACGGCAACACCGTGACCTGCACGGGTACCGCATCAGACAATCGGCGCTGCTGCGGACGTTGAACCAGTTGCGCACCACGGACGGGGTGACGGACATCAAGCTACAGCAGATTCGCGGCAAATCACCCATGCAGTTCTCGTTCGACGTCCATTACGGCAACGGAGGCGGCAATGAAAATTGAGAATCGCCAGCAATTCCTGGTCGTGCTGACCATCGTGGTGGCCGCGTTGTTCATCGGCGAACGCCTGGTTTATGAACCGCTGGCGAACTGGTGGGCGGTGCGTTTGCAGGCGGTCGCCGCGCTGCGCAAACAGGTGCATGACGGAAAATTACTGCTCCAGCGCGAGCAGGCCATCCGTGATCATTGGGATCAGATGCGCACCAATACCCTGCCAGCGGATACGTCGCTGGCGGAGCAGCAGGTGCTGCGGGCGTTTGACAGCTGGTCGCAGGACAGTGCCGCCAGCCTCACCAGCATAACTCCGCAATGGAACAATGACGCGACGAATTATCTTACGGTGGACTGGCGCGTGGAGGCGTCCGGCGACCTCGACACCCTGACCCGGTTTTTATACGACATTGAAAAAAGTCCGATGGCGCTAAAAATCGAATCCGTGGACCTCAGCGCCCGCGACGATACCGGCCAGCAACTCACGCTCGCCCTGCAAATCAACGGGCTGGCACTCACCCCGCAGACAAAATGAATTCGAAAATGTCACAACTTGGTTTCAAGGTGTGCGCGGTTTTCGGCGCCGCCGTGTGGCTCGTGGCCGCAGTTCCGGCGGTGGCCCAGTCCACCAACCTGTCGGATTTTGGATTTTTTCAAATCATCGGCCAGCGGAACATATTTGACCCCAATCGCGTGCCGCATATTCGATCCACCCGTTCCGCCTCCCGCGTCGCTGATTCCTTTTCCTTCGTGGGCACGATGAGCTATGCGAGGGGTACCTTCGCGTTTTTTGACGGCACCAGCCCGGACTTTCGCCAGGTGCTGGAACTCGATGGCAGCATCGCCGGTTTCAAGGTCACCGCCATCACTTCGAAGTCCGTTACCCTGCTGTCCGGCACCAACACGTTGGTCTTGTCGATCGGCACACAGGTGCGCCGTGATGACAATGGCCAATGGATGATTTCAACCGCGGTCGCAGCGTATGCCGGCACCGGCAAATCACATGGTTCCGGTTCGGAACGCCGGTCCTCGAATCACCAGGGCTACCACGGTTCCGGACTCAACAATTCTTCGGGAACGGCGGACGATTCACCACCGGATGACTCCAACGCAGCCGTTTCGAACGACCCCAATGCGGGAACGGATAACGGTGCCCCCGATGCCCGCGCCCCTGCCGGGTGGCGGCGCCAATGACGCTCTGACGCGGCTGATGCAACAGCGCGCTCAGGAAGAACAACAATTAGGACAAGGATCAGGACAATGAAAACAACCATGAATATTCTTTTGGCGGCGATTTTGACCGCCGGAACCTGCCGAACCGCCGCGCAGCCGGTCGCCATCCTGCCCGCGGCTGCCGTGACGGCGAACGCGCCATTGCCGGTGTTGCCAGCCGCCGTGCTGAAACCGGTTGCTCCGGCGGCGGGCACCAACGACGGCAACAGTCTGGTGTTGAACTTTCGCGGCGCGCCGCTGGAGTCGGTGCTGGATTACCTTAGCGATGCGGCGGGCTTCATCATCGTGCTCGACACCCAGGTGAATGGCCACGTGGATCTCTGGAGCGACCGGCCGGTGACGAGGGATGAAGCTGTGGATTTGCTGAACTCCGTTCTAACCAAAACGGTTACGCGGCAATTCGGGACGGGCGGAAATTGACCATCATGAGCAAGACCGATGCGAAGACGCGGAGCATTCCGGTGAAAACCAGCAACGATCCCAACGCCATCCCCGATAATGACGAGATCGCGACGTATATCATCCCCATCCGGTTTGTGGAAGCCCGGCAGCTGGCGTCGGACTTGTCGTCGTTTGTCTCGCCGCAGGCGACGATCATTGCCAACGAGGCTGGCAACTCCATTGTGGTCACCGACACGCAGTCCAACATCCGGCATCTGGTCCAGATCATCGAGGCTGTGGACAACAGCGCCGAGGCGGAGACGGAAATCCGCGTGTTCCGCCTGCAATACGCCAACCCAACCGATGTGGCCACCGAATTGGGCAATATTTTTCCGAGCAGCGGGTCGGGCGGAAATGCCCAGTCACCGATCCAATTTCGCGGCGGCGGCGGCGGACCGGGTGGTTTTTTTCGCGCGATGGCGGCCGCGGCCGGCGGCGCCAACAACAGCACGAGCGACCGGATCAAAAAGCAGACCCAGGTTACCGCCGTGGCCGATGCCCGCATCCAGTCGGTCATCGTGACCGCGCCAAAGGATTTGATGGATCAGATCGCGGGGATGATGCACGACCTGGACGTTCCTTCACAACGGGACCAGAAGGTTTATGTGTATCACCTCGACCATGGGGATCCGAACCAGGTGGTGCAGGTGTTGCAAAACACGTTTGGCGGCAACAACTCACGCTCCACCAGCAGCAGCCAGCAAGGCGCGTTGGAAACCCGCGCCAACGCGGGCGCCACTTCGGCCGGCAATACCACTTCGTCGCTGGGAACCTCCAGCAGCGGCAGCACCGGTAATGGTCTGAGCGCGAGCCGGATTCCTTAAGAGTTGAAACCACTTCAAACCAAAAAAATTATGAAAACAAACCAATCTTGGAAACGTCTCGGCGCGGGCCTGGTGCTGTTCCTGTGTGCCACGATGGCTATTCACGCCCAGCAGCGCACGGGCGGCGGCGGTTTTGGTGGCTTTGGCGGGTTCGGCGGCTTTGGGGGGGGCAACAATAATAATAACAACCGTAACAGTTCCGGCAACGGCGCCAGCGACGAATATAACAACAATGGCAGTGTCGGCAACGCGACCATTTACGTGGATCCGGACACCAAGAACATCATCGTCATTTCCGACCAGCCGACCAGCGAACAAATCAGCAACGTCATCGCCAGTTTGGACCGTCCAAAACCGCAGGTGCTCATCAACGTCGTCTTTCTGGAGGTGCAGCACAACAATACGCTGGATGTCGGCGTCGAGAGCTCGTATGGCAAAGGCCTCGGCAATGGCATCAGCGGCAACGCCGCGAACGTGTTTGGGCTGAACGGACTGAATACGATTGTCACCAATTCAGCACCGTTGGTTCGCGGTGGCGGCTACCCCAGCCCTGTCACCCACGACCGCCGGCGGCGCCAACGGGTTTTATCAGATTATGGGCAGCGATTTTCAAGCGACGTTGCGCGCCATCGCCACGGCAGGAAAGGTGGAAGTGCTCTCGCGCCCGTCCATTCTGGCGCGCGATGGCCAGCCCGCGACCATCTTGGTCGGCCAACAAGTGCCCCTGATCACCGGGGTCAGTTACACGGCCGTCGGCAGTTCCACCATCCCGATCAACAACGTGACCTACACACCCGTGGGCATCCAGTTGAACGTCACGCCTTACATTTCCTCGGATGGCTATGTGGAAATGATCGTTACGCCGCAGGATTCGGAGATTGACCCGACCCAGACGGAACCCATCGCCGCCGGAGTGAACGCGCCGGTGATTGACACCCGCACCGCGGATACCGTCGTGGTCACGCCCGATGGGCTGCCCGTGGTCATCGGCGGCCTGATGGTGAACGACAAAACCTCCAGTGACAGCAAAATCCCGATTCTCGGCGACATCCCGGTTCTCGGAAATCTTTTCAAACACAAAACCAGCAGTGACACCAAGAATGAATTGATGATTTTCCTGACACCGCACATTGTGCGGCTGCCCTCGGAGCTGCCCGCGCTGGCCAACCGCCAGCAAAACCAAATGCTGACTCCCAAATCCTATTCCGAGCAGGAACTGGATCATTTTTTGGAGCGCGTGCCGGTAAAAAATAATCCGTAGGATGAAATTGAATTTTTCCTTAACCCGTGCCTAACTGACATCCCCGATGCAACCCAAACGCCACAGTTTTCTGATTTACAGCCTGCTGCTCGGGGTCTGGGTGCTGGTCGTGGCCTGGCAGATTGACGAGCACGTCCGCGTCCGCGAGGCCGCCAAGACCGGTTTGCGGAAACGCTCCGAGGCCATCGCCAACACGCTGGGCGCGGTGGTGCGCGGCCTGCAATTTCGTGGCGCGGTTTTTCGCGACCGGCTGGAACCTGTCCTGGGCGAACTCGTGGCGGGCGACGCCAACAGCACGGTGTCGGGCGAGGTGATTTCCATCGCGCTGCTGAACGCCGCCGGTGAACCGGTTGCCGCCGCCGGCCGGCCGGTGGATCTGGAACAAAAGGACATTCTTCAGGTCGGTGAACATTGGGGTTTGAAGAGCATGACCCGGGTTTATTCGGTTGAAGGCGCCTTCCTGAATCCGTCAGGCAACAGCAACTCGCCGGCCCCGCTGATATTGGAGCCGCGCACCAACTCGTTGCGGGGCGACTTTAGAAATTTTCCCCGCCGCGAACCCCGGTCCGACCAGGCGGGCTCGTCCAACGTGCTGAATGCCGCCATCACCAACAGTTTGGACACGAATGCCGTGGCGGCAGCCAGACCGGGCCTCCTCCTGCACCGCCGGAAGGTGGCATCGTGCCACCGCCGGATAAACCTCCGGGTCCACCGCCACCGTCCGGCGAGCCGCGCCCGCGCCGTCCGTTCTGGGCGCGCGATCTCAACGACAAGCAATTTCAGGAGCTGATGGCCAGCCGGGAATTGCATGGTTTGGCGCTCACGTTATCCACGGAATCCTTGCAGGCGGTCGATCGGGACGACCTCTGGCTGCGCTTCATCATCATCTTTTTTGCCGGCATTTCCGCCTTTGGCGTGGGACTGGCCTGGCGTAACGTTTCCAAAACGTCGGACCTGCAAATCCGCCTCGTCCGCGCCAGTGAATTAAATTCGCATCTTAAGGAAATGAACCTCGCTGCCGCCGGCCTCGCCCACGAAACCCGCAATCCGCTGAACATCATCCGTGGCCTGGCGCAGATGATTTCCAAGCAACCTGACACAACGACGGAAATTCGCGAGAAATCCCGCGACATCGTGGACCAGACCGACAGGGTCACCGCGCAGTTGAACGAATTCATCAACTACTCACGACCCCGCGAAGTGCGTCGCTCCAAAGTCGCGCTCATCCCGGCCATCAACGAAGTCGTGCGCACGCTGACCCACGACATCGAAGAAAAGAAGCTCCGGGTCGAAACGGGTGGCGATCCGATCGCCATTGAGGCCGATGACCAGCTGCTGCGGCAGGTTTTGTTCAATCTGGTCATCAACGCCATTCAGGCGGTGGCGGCGAACGGACAGATTCAAATTTCAGCCCGGCAGCTCAGCGCCACGGAAGCGGCGCTCGAAATTCGGGACGACGGCCCCGGTGTGCCGGCCGACCGCCGTCAGGAAATATTCAAACCGTATTTCACCACCAATCAAAAGGGGACGGGTCTGGGCCTGGCCGTGGTGCAGCAGATTGTGCTCGCGCACGGCTGGGAAATCGAATGTCTGGGTAGCGAGCCGAAAGGCGCTCTTTTCCGCATCACTCACTTGAAAGTCGCCGCCTGATTCGGATAACTTGACGGCATGGCATCCGAAGCGCCGCGCATTTTGATTGTGGACGATGATCCCGGTCAGCGCAGCCTGCTCAATTCCTTTCTCCACAGCCAGGGTTTCGAGACGGCGCTGGCCGATTCCGGCGAGCGCGCCCTCGAAATGCTCCGCTCCGGCAAATTCGCCATGATGATTTCCGACGTGCGGATGCCGGGGCTCAATGGTTTGGAGACGCTGCGGCGCGCTCGCGAGGAACACGCCACGCTGCCGGTCCTGCTCGTCACCGCCTTCACCGATGTTCGCGACGCCGTGTCCGCGATGCGCGATGGCGCGGTCAATTATCAGGCCAAACCGATTGACCTCGATGAACTGCTGAATTCGGTGCGGCAGGCCCTTGGCATTTCGAAGCCCGTTCCGGTCCGCTACAGCGAAAAAAACCGGTTACCGGACCCGGTGATTGCCCGCAGCCCGCTCATGCAGGCCGTGTTCCGGGATGCCTCGTTGATTGCGCCATCCGAATCCCGCGTGTTAATCACCGGTGAAAGCGGGGTGGGGAAGGAAGTGGTGGTGGATGTCCTCCATGCCTGGAGCCCGCGCGCGGCGGGGCCGTTGATCAAGGTCAATTGCGCCGCCATTCCTGAAACGCTGCTCGAAGCTGAATTGTTCGGGCACGAAAAGGGCGCGTTCACCGGTGCGCGCGCCCAGCGGATCGGCCGGTTTGAGGAGGCGAACGATGGCACAATTTTTCTGGATGAAGTGGCCGAGATGTCGCCGGCGCTGCAGGCCAAGCTGTTGCGCGTGGCGCAGGACGGGCGGTTTCAGCGGATCGGCTCGAACCGTGAAATCCACACCAACGCGCGCATTCTTGCGGCGAGCAACCGGAATCTGGAGGACGAGGTCAAAAGCGGCCGGTTTCGGGAGGATTTGTTTTACCGGTTGAACGTGGTGGAATTGAACATTCCGCCTTTGCGCGAACGGCGCGAGGACATTTTGCCGCTGGCGAGCCGGTTCATCGAGGAATTGACCAAAGGCCGGGCGCGGTTTTCGGAGACGGTGTCCGCCTGCCTCGAACGTTATCCCTGGCCGGGCAACGTCCGGGAGTTGCGTAATGCGATGGAGCGGGCGGTACTGCTTTCCCGCAGCGAATTGATTCTGCCCGAACACCTGCCGGCGCGCGTCCGGGCCGCGGCGGAGCAACCGGTGGCCGCCGAAGCGGCCGACCCGGCGCGGCTGGAGGAAATTGAACGGCAAGCCATCATGCAGGCATTGAGCCAGCACGATTCCAATCGCACCGAAACGGCCAAGGCGCTGGGCATCAGCCGTCGCGCATTGCTGTACAAGCTCCAACGGTTCCGCGAACTGGGATACAAAGTCGAATAGCTGAT
Organism: uncultured Verrucomicrobiae bacterium; assembly: GCA_963762585.1. Classification (GTDB taxonomy): domain Bacteria; phylum Verrucomicrobiota; class Verrucomicrobiia; order Limisphaerales; family UBA11358; genus UBA11358. Next base: position 21,365 of record CAVXLF010000029.1, on the reverse strand, counting down.
GTGCCCGCCGGGAGATTTTGATCAACCCTGGCCAGTTGGAGACAGGGTCATTTTGTGTCTGTAGCCGGGTCCCCGGTAAGTAATTCCGCGCCCGCCGGTGCCGAAGTAAACCCGGCCATAAATTCGCGGATCACCGGTGACATGACCTATCCAGCCATATTGATGCTGGTCGTCGTTGATGCGCACCCAGGTTTGCCCGGCGTCGTCGGAGCGGAACAGGGCCTGGAGCTGGTCCACTTTGCCAGCCAGATAGAGCGCCGGATAATTCCTGCCCGGCGCGGCTTTCCCAAAGCCCAGTGAATCCCCTTCCTCAACACCTTCCACTTTTGTGAACGTTACGCCTCCGTTGGTGGAGTGGTACAGACCGTTGGCGCGGAAGGCCAGCCAGAGGTCGCCGGTGAAACCGGGCATCGCATCGAGTGTGGCGCCCGCGCCGCCCCCGCCTCCGAATCCTCCGCCAAAGCCTTCCACTGCGGGGAACGACGCCGGCGTGGCTGAGAAGTCAGCCGCGCCATTGGTGCTGACCAAAACCTTGCCGGCGGATGCATCGTAGGCGTAGAACCGCATCGAATTCGAGCGGATCCGCCACCACCCGAACGTTGGAAGCCGGTCCCGCGCAAACTGTCCAATGAACGCCTTGATCCACTGTGAAGTTCGGTTCACCACCCCGCGGCGTCCACACGATGGTTTTGCCGTCTGCCGAGATCGCTATCGGGCCGGCGCCGAAACTGTCGGCTGGTTCGCTGGCGAGTGTTTTCCAGGTCTTGCCACCGTTCCGGGAAAGGGAGGCGTGGATGATGTGGTTCGTTCCGCGGCCCCCGCCGGTGCCGGTACGGACGATGAGATTGGGTTTCTTTTCAGCAAATGCCAGGCTCTCCGTGTTGCCGTAACGCTGGCCGGAGAAAGTTCCCTTGGCGGGTGATCGGTCAAGGTCATCGTGCCGGAAACCGTCAATGTCGCCGAGCCCGCTCAACAGATGCGCGCCTTTGGGCGGACTGATGAGCGCGAGCGGCACGGTTTCCTCCAAACCTTGGTCCAGGAAAACCCAATGGGTTGGTTTGCCCTGGTCGGCGGCGGTTGCATTGGTGCAACACCAGATGCCGTAGCCGGTGGTGAACAGCACCTGATTCGAATCAAACGGGTTGATTACGATGGTGCCCATCCAGTGCGGCGTGCGGGTGGCGGTGTAAGGCGCACTGGAATGATCCCAGACGGCGGTGGAATCGGCGGTATTGGTCGGCCAGAGTTGTGTCCAGCTCGCGCCGCCGTTGGTGCTGCGGAATATTTCATCGTGCGGATGCCAGTGGCAGAAGGTCGTGGCCATGAGGGTTGACGGATGTTGCGCGTCCACCGCAATGCAGCCGTAGCCGAATGGCTGGTCGGAATCACTGGGGTGAACCGGAGTGATGTCCGTCCAGACGCCGTCTTTCGGGTTGAATTTCCAAACCGCGCCATCATTCATCGAACCGGGTCCGGGTTCCCGGCCGTAACTCAGATAAAGCATCCCGTCGGGCGCCCGCACGAGGTGGTTGGGGCGCAATCCCACGGGCTGGTTGGAGACGGCCAGCCAGCTAAAGCCGCCATCCGTGCTGCAAAAAAGATTGGTTCCGGTCGCGGCCACCGCGGCATAGAGCGTCGGGGTCGGGACGCCACGCTGGCCGCTGGCGGGATCAAATACCACGCTCACGATGCCGACCGGCTGCTGGCTGAACCCGCCGAACCGGCCGAATCGCGGACGGAAATTGGGCGTGGCGGGCACAAACGCCGGCAGAGTCTGGTTGGTGGTGATGATGTTGGGAAAGCCATCAACCTTCCGCCAGGTCGCTCCGCGGTCGGCGCTCTTCCACAACCCGTCCTGGCGCGAGCCAAAGAACAGGATATCGCCTTGATTGGGATCCACGGCGAGCCGTTCGCCATTGAAGCGGCCGGACTCGTTGCCGCCCATTTTGAACGGAACGTCGGTATGCTGGAAGGTTTTGCCCTGATCATCGGAACGAAGGATGGCTGCGTTGCCCGACTCGTAGATGCCGGCAGCCACATAAACGCGTTGCGAATCGTTAGGATCCACCGCGATGCTCTCAATCCCTGTCAGGCTGGCGTCCGCCATGCCCATCCAATCGGTGATGGGAACCCAATGGTGTGCCGAATCATCCCAGCGGTAGGCGCCGCCCACATCGGTGCGCGCATACATCAAACCCTTTTCACGGGGATGAGGAATGATGCCGGCGACGAATCCGCCGCCGCCGATGACCACGTCGCGCCAGACGTAGGGTTCCGATGGTGGCGATGGTGGAGCCGGAGATTGTGCCGGGACGGAACCCGCCAGACCCAGCAAGATCAGCCCGGCGCAGCCGAAAAACTTGAAGATGTTACGCATAAGAAAATTACTCGACCGTGACGGTGGTCTTTAGCCGTTCGTCGGCGGATGAACTGCCAACGCGAATTTCAATGGACCCACTTTCAACGGTCCACGCGTGTTTGGTTTCATCCCAATACGCCAGCGACTTTGCCGGCAGCGGGATTTCCACCGTCTTCGTTTCACCCGGCTGAAAGGCCACCCGCTGGAAGCCGCGGAGTTCCTGGAGGGGATGCTCCAAGGCGGATTTCATGTGCTTGACGTAAAGCTGGACGACTTCCTCGCCCGCGCGGTTACCGGTATTTTTTACATTCACACTCACGGTAACGGTGCCATCCGGGGTGAGCGTCGGTGAGCTGGTCTTCAGGTCGGAATAATCAAACGTGGTGTAGCTCAAGCCATAGCCGAACGGATAAAGCGGCTGGGGTTTGAAGTACATGTACGTCCGGCCATCGCGGATGTTGTAATCCATCATGCGCGGGAGCTGGTAGAGCGATTTGGGCCAGGTTTCCACCAGCCGTCCGGCCGGGTTGTAATCGCCGAACAACACGTCCGCCAGCGCGTTGCCCTCCTCCTGGCTGCAATGCGTCAGATGAACAATGGCCGGAACATGTTTCTGGGTCCAATTGATGGCGTACGGAAAACTGGAGATGAGCACGACGACGGTGTTGGAATTTGCCCGGTAAACCTGTTTGATCAACTGTTCATCCTCCAGCTTGATGGATTTGCGGTCCACGCCTTCCTTGCCATAGCTGGGCAGGGCGACCTTCGCCCAGTTGGTGATGCCGCCCGTGGGATGATTGCCCACGCAAACAATCACCACGTCGGCTGCCCGGGCGAGTTTGACGGCCTGACCGTTGGCGTTGTTGGTGGCGCAGGTCACGGTGACGCCGGGGCCGGCCCGGTCCCGGATGCCTTGCAAGGGTGTGACCTCGTAGGGCGGCGTGCCGCTGTACCAGTCGAGCAGAACCTGATCCGCGTACGGACCGACGACAGCGATGGATTTAAGTCTGGTCTTGTCGAGCGGCAGCAGGTTCCCGGAGTTTTTCAGGAGCACAATGGATTTTTGCGTCACCAATCGCGCCACGGCCTTGTGTTCGGGCGTATTCCACGGTTCGGGCCCGGAGGCGACGCCGATGCCGGCGTAGGGATTGTTCGTGGCCGGATCCAGGACCCCGAGCCGGATGAAGACGCGGAGGGTGCCTTTGATGACCGGGTCAATGTCGGCTTCGGTCAGGAGGTTGTTTGACAGCGCGCCAAAAACGCTCGCGCGGTGATTGTCGAGGAACTGGTTGATGCCGGCTTTTACGCAGGCCGCCGCCGCTTCGTTCGTGGTGGCAAAATAATGGTGCCGGGTGACCAGGTTTCGCAGCGAGCCGCCGTCGGTGCAGATGATTCCGTCCACGCCCCATTCCTTGATCGCGACGTCTTTGATGACCGGCTGAATGGTGCAGGGGATTCCATTCCACCCGTTGTACGCGGCCATGAAACAGCGCGCGCCGCCTTCCTCAAAACCCATGCGGAAGGGGACCGAGTAATACTCGCGGAACAACGCCTCATCGAAATAAGCGGAAGAACCTTCGCGGCCATTTTCATTGCTGTTGGCAAAGAAATGTTTCAGCAGCGAAGCGGTCTGCCAGTATTTCGGATTATCGCCCTGAAGTCCCTTGATGAAGGCCACCGCCATGGTTCCGTTGAAGAACGGGTCTTCGCCATAGCATTCCTCGGTACGGCCCCAGCGCGGGTCACGGCCCAGATCGGCGTTGGGCGCGCGAACCACCAGGCTGCCGTGGTGATAGTTGGTGCTCTGGTAAAGGTAACGCGCCTCGTAACCTTCCACCGCGCCGGCCTGGCGGAGCACATCCGGGTCCCAGGTTTCGGCCATGCCGATGGCCTGGGGAAAAATGGTTGTGGGATAAGGAGGTTTGGGCGCCCAATTGCTCGGTCCGCCCTGGGCCAGACCGTGAAGTCCTTCCACGTGCCCCATGGACTTGATGCCCAGGCGCGGCACGCCGGGACGCTGGCTGAGAAACGCCACCTTCTCATCCAGTGTCATCAAGGAAACAATGTTCGTTACGCGCACCTCCTCCGGCAGGTTCGGGTCTTGAAATGGATATTGGTATTGGGCGCGAATCGGGACGGCTGAGATCGCGAAACACACGCAAAGCGCGGGCAATAAGAGAGGGCGGCTATTCATGAGGTTAACAATTATGAGACGAATTTTCGGTTATCGGCGAATGTACTACGGTGCAGATAATTTTACTGGTAGCGGTACAGTTTGACATGCTGGAGGCTGTACTTGTCATCACGAAAGTGCAACGCCTGCCCATCCGGCACCTCGTCGCCGTTCAACCGGCGGCCCGGAATCCACCGGCCCTGTTGGTACATGCCTTCCTCATCCGTGCCGATTCCCACGATTTCGTTCGTGTTGGTGGCTGAAGCGAAATGGACCGCCAGGTTTCTTCCCATGACGATGTAATCATCCGGGCCGGTGCAAATGAACAGGGCGGCGATGTGTTCCGGCAGGGTGTTGGTCGCGTTCATCCAGGCGGGCGGCACCCAGAATTTTGCCTCAATATTGTAATTCCCCAGCCGGAACGTTTGCGTCGTGTTGGTGGCATCCAGCAATACGGCTGTCATCGTGCCTTTGCCCTGATTGGCCAGGATCAGCGGAGACACTGATGAAAGAAAATCATAAGTGCGCGCCAACTCCCGGTCGGAACCGGCGAACCGGTCAACCCCGAAGGGAGAAAAACCGATGGCGTTGTATTTGCCGAAAGCATAAATCGCGTTGGCCATGCCCAATTGGCCGGCCGGGGATTCCGGGATGAACAACGGATTGCCGTTCCGGGTGTAGCGCGCGCAAGTCTCGCCGAATTGCGGGATGTAAAGGTCCGGCGACAGGATGTCAATCGCCGGGGCGCCAAACCGCCAGAGATCATGGACCTGGGGCGTCGGTCCGCCGCTGGGATATTCACCGGGGCGCGGACAACCGGGTTGTTGCAGCCAGGTATTGCACATACATCGGGATGTCGTATTCCGCCTTGCCGGCGGCGGCCACGGTGTTGACATACATTGAATAACGCCAAGCCATGAAGAATTCATCCGACGCCCAGTTCAGCTGTTGCCAATAAATATTCTTTTTCTCGTCGGTCAGATCGGGTCCGTATAGCTGGACCGAAGGCGGCTTGCCCGGACCAAACAATTCCTCCCAGGAGCCGGTGGTTTTGCAACCATTGGTCGCCCACAATTCCTGCAATTCCGGCGCAAGCGTGTCCTTGTGCTGCACCAGATAGTCCATCAAATCCTCCGGTACCGGCCGGGCAAAGGCTTCGTTGGCGGCGGGGCTGCGGTCCCGGGAGTCGCCGAGAGTTCCCACCTCGTTCTCCACCTGGATCATGAGCACCGTGTGCTTTCGACCGTCCACCTCGCGGAGATGCCGCATGAGCGCGGCAAAAGCCCGGGCATCGGCATCGCGGTTGGCGTCGCTGAACGTGGTCAGGATGGGCAGGCTTTTGCCGTCGTCGCTACACGCCAAGGGAAACCGTTTTTGATCGGTCTTCACCCACAGTGGCTGGTAGGTGGACCTGCCGTTCTTCCAACTGCCGAACCAGAGCAAGACCAGGTGCAGATCGTTTGCCCGGGCTTGTTGAAGCAGGCCGTCCACCAGGCGAAAGTCGAACCTGCCTTCCTGCGGTTCGATCAATTCCCAACTCACCGTCGCGAGCACCGTGTTGAGGTGCGCCGCCACCAGTTTGGGCCAGAGCGGTTTCATATACTCCAGGCTGGAGGCGCTGGAATTGTTCAGCTCCGCGCCCAGGACCATGAATGGTTTGCCGTCCACGACCAGTTGGGTGGCCGTGCCCTGTTTTTCAAGATGCGGCGCCGCCGGGTCGGTTTTGGTTTGAGCGTTTGATCCGCCCAGCCCGGCCAGGCTGGCAATGACGGCACAGATCAGGATTTTTGTTTTCATGGTAGTCAGCAGGTTATTTGGCGTCCGCGACGATGTGTATGGCCGCGGGTTGCGTGTTGAGTTTAAGCACGGAGGACGACAGGCCCGGCGAACTTGCCGTTAATGTGATTTCACCCGGCTCCCGCGTGGATTGCACGATCACCTGGGCCAGTCCGTTGAACAAGCTGCGCTTCCAATCCACCGCAGTCGTGGAATCCGCGGACCTGGTTGCCGTACATACATCCGGTTCGTGGGAGGACGGGTCGCCGTTGCCGACGCCGATGATTCGGCCCGGCCCGGAGAGGGCGAACGTGATTTCATTGCCGGCGATTGGCACCGGCCGTCCCTGCGCGTCGTCAGCTTGGATGGTGATGATGGAAACATCCTCGCCGTCCGCTTTGAGGTTCGGGCGGTCAGGAATCAACTCCACCGCGGCGGGGTCACTGGTGGTTTCGACCTTGTCGGTGAGGACTTCCTTGCCGTCCATTGTAGCCGCGTGCCAGCAGGGTGCCCGGCTCATATTTGACCATCCACTCCAGGTGGGAATTCCGGGCCATCGGTTTGCGACCCAGGCTTTGGCCGTTCAGAAACAATTCCACCGCCTGGCAATTGCTGTCCACCCAGACGTTAATGTCCTGGCCTTCCTTGCCAGGCCAGTTCCAGTGCGGGAACACGTGCAGGACCGGATGATCCGACCACCAGGCCTGGTAATAGTAGAAGTTGTCCTTGGGAAAACCGCAGGCGTCCAAAATGCCAAACTGCGAGCTGATGGCCGGCCAGTCAAATGGCGTTTCCTCGCCACGATAATCAAAACCGGTCCATTGAAACAATCCCGCCACGTACGGTCGCGCGGCGTAGTGCGACCACGATGCCTCCGCGGTGGCGCCCCAGGCGGGTTTGTTCGTGTCATAAGCGGTCAGGTGCTGGTGGTCGAGATCTTCCACGTAAATCCCGCGCGTGGAAAACGTGCTCGCGTCCTCGGTGGCCACGGAGGCTTTGTTCGGAAACTGTTGGTGATATTGCGTCGTTGTTTCCATGCGTAAAATAATTGAACCCCATCACGTCAATGCTGGTGGACGAGCCGTGGCCCCAGCCGCCGCTGATGGCCACGGTGCAGGGGCGGGTTGGATCCAGGCGATGGGCGAACGTTTGCATGGTCTGGGTGACCCGCGTGCCCTTGTCATTGCCTTCAATGTTCCATTCCTCGTTGCCGATGGACCAGATGATGACACAAGGGTGATTGCGGTCACGCAGCATCATGCTCTTAAGTCCACCCAATTCCTGCGAATTGATGCCGTACTCGCGGTTCTCGTCCATGACCAGCATCCCGAGGCGGTCGCAGGCGTCCAGCAATGCCGGCGTGGGTGCATTGTGGCTGGTGCGAATGGCATTGGAACCCATCTTTCTGAGTTGTTCGACCCGGAAAACGTTAAGGGCGTCGGGCACGGCCACGCCGACGCATCCCGCGTCCTGATGGTCGCACGTTCCTTTCAATTCCACCCGCTGGCCGTTCAGGAAAAATCCCGCTTTGGCGTCCCAGCGAATCGTACGGATGCCAAACGGTGTTTTATAGCAGTCCACCACCGCGTCGCCGCTGCGCAGGGTGGTGACCAGCGTGTGCAGATACGGCGATTCCAGCGACCAAAGATGCGGATCGGATACTTTGAGCACGGAAGAATATTCGCCGGCGGCCCCCGGCGGGAGTGATAACTTTTTCAATTCCCCGCTGGCCAGGACCTTGCCCTCGGCGTCCAAAATGGTTTGTTCAATCTGAAAATCGGCGGCCTGGGGCGCGTCGTTGTTGACCGTCACGCTTGCCGTCACGTCGGCGGAATGCTTCTGCACCGCCGTGGTGACGAAGGTGCCCCACCGGGCCACGTGCAACGGCGCGCTTTTGACCAGCCAGACATGCCGGTAAATGCCCGCGCCTTCGTAGAACCAGCCTTCTTCAAGCGACGCGTCCACGCGGACGGCGATGGTGTTTTTGCCGCCGTAATTCAGATAGTCCGTGATGTCATAACCGAAACCGGCGTAACCGCTGGAGGCGCGTCCCAGGTAAAAGCCATTGACCCAGACCTGCGAGTCACGATACGCGCCTTCAAATTCGACCGTGATGCGTTTGCCGGAATCGGATGCGGGAATGAAAAACGTTTGCGATACCAGCCGACGCTGTTTTCCGGGAAATTAAGGCCGACGGCCTTGTAACCGTGGCTGCCGCTGCCGCGGTCGCTGAACGGCAGTTCCACCGCCCAATCATGCGGGAGATTGACCACGCGCCAGGTGTGGTCGTCAAAATCGGCGGCCGCTGCGCCCGCGCCATTGCCGGCCTTGGCCAGATAGCTGAAGAAACTGCTGCCCGGATCAAAATCCCGGGCCGGGTCATTGGCATTGCCCAGGGCAAAGCGCCAGTCGAAGTCCATCAACAACCGCTCGCGACCGCCGGTGGGGGCGTCTGGTGGGGAAGCTTGGGCCGGGGAATTTTGTGGCAATGCCACGCTCAAAAGAATGAGCGCAGCGATGGATAATGATTGAATGTGTATTTTCATTTGGGATGCTTAAAAACATTTTCTCAGATTAATGATTGGTAGTCCGGTTGAATTTACTCATCGGAATTCGCCCGGATATTCCAGGTCACCTGTGCCGGCCAGCGGATCGTTGGCGAGGGCGAAAGCCGCCGCCGCTGGGGTTCAGTGTGAGTTCATGCAGTTCGTTGTCGGACGGCAGGCAGACCAGGCCCTTCGCGGTGGTGGCGGTCCTGGCGAACACGACGAGGTCGAGCTTCGACCAGTCCATCTGCATCGTGGATTGGGCCAGCTTGATTTCCGGCAGCACTGTGCCGTCGCGCACGAGCATCACAACCGGAAGCTTTCCGGCCTCGATGTGCTGCCAGCCGCCGCCGTAGGCTTTGCCGGATTGATAGTCAATCCAGCTTCCGGGCGGCAGATAAACATCGCGGCCCGTCGCGTTCTCGTGCATCAGCGGCGCAACCAGGATGCTGGAACCGAACAGGTATTCATCGTCCACCAGCCAGGAACCGGGGTCATCCGGGTATTCGATGAACAAGGCGCGCACCATCGGCAGGCCGTGGTCGGAACAGTCCTTGGCCTGCGCATAAACGTAGGGCATGAGCCGGTACTTAAGCTCGTCAATCGCGCGGAATTTGTCCTCGAACGCGCTGCCGTAATTCCATGGCTCCTTCGGAGCGATGCCATGGCAGCGGCTGTGGGAACTCAGCATCCCGAACGCCAGCCAGCGCGCGAAAAGATTCTGGTCCATGTTGGTGACGGAGGTCGCCGTGAAACCGCCCACGTCGTGGCTCCAGAATGAAATCCGGAAAGTCCGAACGACAGGCCGCCGCGCAGCTCGGCCGCCATGCCGTCGTCGGTGCTCTCGGCGTCGCCGCCCCAGTGGATCGGATAACGCTGGCTGCCGGCCCAGGCGCTGCGTGCCCAGATGATATGGTTGCCGGTCGTCTTCAAGGTGATGTCCGCGACCGCCTTGTTGTAGCGGAGAGGATACAGGTTGTGCTCATAAAAGCCGGTGCGGCCGTCGGCAAAAATTCCGCTGTTCGGTGCGGCCTCGCCAAAATCCACCTTGATGGCGCCCACGCCGAGCTTCAGCAGGTTTGCGAGTTTGTCCTGATACCAGGCCACCGTCTGCGGATTGGAAAAGTCCAGCACCGCGTCCTCGTAGGGCAGGTTGCCCTTGGCGTCGCGGACGACGAGGTTTTTTTCCAACAGCTCGGGGAACAATTTGTTCTTCGGCACAAAATATGGCAGTTGCCAGCAGGAAATGTGGAAGCCGTCGTCCTTAAGATCCGAAAGCATTTTTTGCGGGTCCGCGAAACGCGTGGGCGAAAATTCGTAGTCGCACTGCCAGTCGGTTTCGAACCAGCCGGTGTCGAGGTGAATCACGTCGCAGGGAATCTTGTCCGCCCGCAACCGGGTGGCAATGCTCCGCACCTGGGCTTCGGCATTGTAGGTGCAGCGGCTCATCCACAGGCCGAACGACCAGAGCGGCGGCAGCGGCGATTTGCCGGTGAGCTTGGTGTATTCATCCAGGATGTCCCTGGGCGAACCCAGAAAGACAAACAAGTCCAGTTCGTCATCGCCGATCATCAGCGAATTGACGCCGGAAAACGAATTGCCAAAGTCGCAGGTGATGGGCGAGGAAGTGTGCAGGAACATGCCGTAACCGCGGTTGCTCATGAAAAACGGGATGGGCTTGTACATGCCCTGGTTTTGAACGCCGTTGGCGTCGTCCGTCCACAGCACCACCTTTTGCCCGCGTTTGTCGAGGCTGGTGAAGGATTCACCGCAGCCGAAAATCTTTTCGCCGGGCGAAAGCAGGAACGCCGCGTCCATGCTCCGCGAATAATCCGCCGCCCGCCGCACAAACGAAAATGGCAGGATCGGCGTGAACGAGCTGGCGTTGTCCGAGTCATGGTCCGTCCGGGTGAGCAGCTTTCCCTGCGCATCGCGGAATTCGATGTGCCAGGGGTTTTCCAGGATGGTGACCGAGCCATATTCGCTCGTGTAGCGGTAACCGCCTTCAATCTTCTCGTATTTCCAGGAATGATCCTGCGGCACCGGCCCGGCCAGCATCAGCTCCTCCAACGGCCGGTGAACCTGCGGACCGCTGGTCATGCGGATGCGCACCGTTCGCGGGGAGACAAATTCGATGGAGAAGGGCAGGGTGGGATTGCCGGCGTATTGATCGGTCGGAAATTCGTTGGGCTCCACCGGCTTGATGACCGCCAGCATGTTGTCAAACGCCTGCCGGGTGAAATATTCGGAGCGTTGATACGTAATTTGTCCCTTGCCGGTGGCCGGATCGAAATCGGCAAGTTTGTCCGCCAGATAATACAGAGCGGAAAAATCACGGAAATCGCCGCTGACATCCACCGGATCATTCAACAAGGGCAGGGTGGGATTGACGGCAGAAAGCGCGCGGGATTCACTGATCCATACCGATGCGCCAAGACAGACCAGCATCCCGATTGTGTTTCGGATATTTTTCATAAGTGGAACACTTTCATTTTGAATATTTGAATTTGATTGACCCAATGGCAATACGCTTGGACAAATTGGTTCGGTGGCAAAATAATAGCAAAGGGCCCGGCGAACGAAATTAATAAATTTGCCTCCCGGCGTTTCCGACCTTGAGGGTAAAGTGGAAAAATTTACTGTCCGGGTAAGCGGGCTTGATTATATTGCCGCCGACAAGCTGAAGTGAACTCCTCCAAAATCAATGGCCGTGCGCCCATCGCCAAAGTTATTGGCGGCATTCCCTACCGGTTGGCGCTGGCCGGTGGCTGGATTGATCAGCCTTTTGTTTCGAGGTTTAACCCGGCGCCACCTGGCTCGATGGTGGTGGTCTCCATCGCACCGCAATTCCGCTTCATGGAACGCAGTGGCATGGCCACCGGCACGCGCGCGATCGCCCTCCGGCTCTGGAAACGGAATCTGCCCAAACGCGCCCCGGCGAAATTGGTCCGCGAACTTTACCGGGCCGAAAACAAGGGCAAATCGAATCCTTCCGGCTCCCAGGACATGATTGGTCTGGTTTATCCCGGCATTCATCGCCTGGATTATGATTTCACGGCAAACGGCGGGGTGTTTCCGTCGCGGATCCAGACCATTCACGACCGCAAGGCCGAGCGTTGGCTGGAAAGAGTCATCCATCTCCTGCCGGTGGCGCCGAGACCGGCGGGTTACAGCCCGCTGGGAAAAAAGAATCTCGAACCCCGAATGGATTGCGCGGCTGGGCCGGTCGGGCAAAAATTGTTTTGATGCCATTCAGGCTAAAAACGTGGGAGCGCTTGGCGCCGCCATGAATGAATGCATGAAATGTTGGGAGACGATTTTGCCATGCACGCTGCATCATCCCAAATTGACGGTGGATTTGGCCGGTCTGTTGCGTGCTTATCAGGCGCTTTACCCGGGCGCGATGTATTCAGGTTGCGGTGGAGGGTACCTGTTGGTCGCCTCGCTGGCGCCGGTGCCCGGCGCGTTTAACCTCAAGATCCGTGCGTCCTCAAAATGAAGGCCAAGCAAGTCGTGGTCTGCGGCGGGTTCGACGACATGCGTTCGCAGCACATCCGTTTTCTGGAGGAAGCTTCCAAACTCGGTGAAGTGACGGTGCGGCTATGGACGGACAACCTGATAAAACAGCAGCAAGGCCAGGCGCCGCAATTTCCCCAGGCGGAGCGGTTGTATTTCCTGCGGGCGGTTCGTTTTGTCAGGCAGGTTCAATTGGTGACCAAACCATTTGATGCCGATGCATGGCCGGAGGGTATTGGTTTGAAACCCGACATTTGGGTGATGCACCAATTCGGAGGGCAACCCGGCCAAGAACGCGTTTTGCCGGGCGCACGGCTTGCAATGTCATCTGGTGCGGAATGATGATTTGCGCGGGTTCCCGGAGATTTCGGTTGATACGGCGGTTGCCCTGGGACGAAAAAAAGTGGTGGTGACCGGCAGTTACGACTGGTTTCACTCCGGGCATGTGCGATTTCTCGAGGAAGCCGGCAGTTATGGAGATCTTTACGTCGTGGTGGGCCATGACGCGAACCTCCGGTTGCTCAAGGGCGAGGGCCATCCGTTGCTGACGGCCGCCGAGCGGCGATACGTCGTCGGTTCGATCAGATATGTGAAGCAGGCGTTGATTTCCAGCGGCGACGGCTGGCTGGATGCCGACCCGGAAATCCGTCGATTGAAGCCGGACATTTATGTCGTAAACGAGGACGGCGACAAGGGCGGCAAGCGCGAGTACTGTGCGAAGCTGGGCATCGAATATCTCGTGCTCAAGCGCGCGCCCGCGCCGGGCCTGCCCGAACGGACCAGCACCAACCTGCGCGGCTTCTGAAGCCGGCCAGGATGCGATGATTTCGCTGCAGGATGCCTGCGATCCGCAGCCAGCGCTTTTGCCGTCCGGCCGAGTTTGTTGTTGCCACCGGCTATTTGAAAGGGAACCTTGGTGACCACCAATCCACCTGCAACCCAAAAAAAAATCCCATGATTACGCCCGCTGAACAGTCAAACCCGGCTGCCAAGGGCGGTCTTTTTACCACCGTTGACGGGAAAAACCTGTTCCTCACGTTTGCGCTGGTCACCACCCTGTTTCTGTTGTGGGGTTTTTGCAACGGGATGATTGACAACCTCAACAAGCATTTTCAGAACTCGCTCCACATCAACAAGGAACAATCGGGCCTCGTGGAGTTCGCCAATTATCTGGCTTACTTCCTGATGGCGATCCCCGCCGGATTGATTGCGAGAAAATTCGGCTACAAGGGCGGCATTCTCGTCGGTCTGACGTTGATTGCGACTGGTGCGTTCTGGTTCATTCCGGCCATCAACATCGGCGCCTATTGGGCGTTTCTGCTGGGCTTGTTCATCATCGCTGCCGGCATGACCTGTCTGGAAACCATTGCCAATCCTTACACCACGGTGCTCGGCCCGCCGGAAAGCGGCACCATCCGCATCAACATGGCCCAAACGATTAACGGTGGGGGTTGGGTTCTCGGCGCGACCATCGGTGGACATTATATTTTTTCCGGCGGCAACGGAACGAACGCCAACGCCGGCCTTTTCATCCCCTACTTGGGTATCGGTTTGTTTGTTTCCATCCTGCTCGTGACTTTCATTTTTTCCAATGTCCCGGATTTGCGCGCCGAGGATGAGAGTCGAAAACCCGCGGAACAAAAAACCGCTCTTGGACCGTCAACCACGCAGCTTGTGGTCATTGGCATCACTTTGTTATTGGTTTTCTGGGTGCTGTATTTCTTTATTTCCCCGATTTTGGGGCTGGTTTGGACATTGCTTGAATTAAACCGGGCATGGCTTCTGCCGACTAAATGCGGATTACTGGTTGCTGCATACGTTGCTGCGTTCATCCTGGTTGCAAAAAACTGGGATATGTTCCGGCGTAAACATTTTACGTTGGGCATCGGCACGCAGTTTTTTTACGTCGCGGCCCAAGCGGGCATTTTCAGCTTCTTCATCAATTATGTCATGGAAAACGATGCCAGCGTGAAGGAGTTGCAGGCCAAGAACTTGTTAGGAATCGGTTTTGCCTTGTTCGCTTTGGGCCGCCTGTGCGGTAGCGCCGTGATCAGCCAGTTAAAACCCCACCGCGTGCTGGCGACCTACGCACTCATCAACGTGGCGCTGACCGCCGTGGTGATGGGCGGCGGCAAGCTTGGTTTGTACGCATTGTTCGGCACCTTTTTCTTCATGTCCGTGATGTTCCCGACGATTTTTGCGCTTGGCATCCGGGGCCTGGGCGACCACACCAAGTTCGGTTCGTCGCTGATCGTGATGTCCATCGTGGGCGGGGCAATTGCGCCGCCGTTCATGGGTCACATTGCAGACATCTCCTCGATGCGTGTGGGCTTTGTGGTGCCGCTGGTCTGCTTTGGGTTCGTCGCGCTCTATGGTGCGGCGTGGCAGAAGCTGGAATCCAGGGACCGAACGACCCTGCCAGCCTGAAACCCAGTCAAGGCCTCGCGGGCGTATGGATGACAACGTCCTTCAGCCCGCTCCAACTGCGGTTGGCCCGGTCGTACAGGCGACAGTCTCCGCCGTTGTCCCAAACCGCGAACGCGAACCCGCGGCTGAGCGCTTCGCTGACCACCGCTGCGTAATAGGCCCGGCGCGACGCCGGATCGCAGGTGCCGATGGTGGCAAATTCGCCCAAAAACACAGGAATCTGATTGGTGCGCGACCAGGCACTGACTTTATCGAACTCGTGTTCCAGAAAGGCATGGTCGTGGTCGCTGCCCCAGGTTCCCTTGCCATGATTGGCAAAAGTGTCCGGCAAATAATAGTGAAACGTGCCGATGACATAAGGGTCCTTCGGCGCGGCGGTGAGGATAAACCGGTCGGGTTGCGACCAGTCGTTGCCGGTGAAGATGACGAGCCGGGTCGGGTTGGAGGCGCGGATGATTTTCAAGATTCGGACATTCAGGTCGTTGACCTGGGGCGTCGTCATGCCATGCGGTTCGTTCAGGATTTCAAAAATGAGATGGCCGGATTTGTCCTTGAACCGATTTGCGATTTGAACCCAGATTTGTTCGAAACGTTGGACCTGGGCCGGATCAGCATAGTTCGTCTTCAGCCAGTCTTCGTGGTGGGCATCCAGGATGATGAAGAAGCCGCGGGCCAGGCCCCAGTCCACGACCTGCCCGACGCGGTTCATCCAGGCTGCATCAACGGTGTAGGGAGCGTTGGTGGCGGTGTGTTCGTCCCAGCGGACGGGTATGCGGACACATGTGAACCCGGCGGCCTTGAAGTCGTCGAAGTAGCATTCCTGGGCCGGGCCGTTGTTCCAAGCGCCTTCGGTGGGCGGTTCCAGGGTGTTCCCCAGGTTGATGCCGCGTCCCATCTGCCGGACGGCTTCCTTCGGTGCCAGTGGAGCTGAAACGGAGCCGGCCGGTCCCCGCCATGTTTTGTTCGCGGTGCCGGTGCAACCGATGGCAATCAATGCCAGGCTGGCAAATGCCGTCAATATCCGGATTTTCACTGCGTGCAATCCACGCCAAACCAACCCCCGCGTCAAGCTTGATTGCCTTCCCTGCAAGTCAAAGGCAGTGGCTTTTGATGCTTGGCGTACCGGTGACGCGGCATTAGATTTTTCCCATGATCAATACGGGCATTCTGAATCCGCAAATTCTGGCGCTGCTCGCGCGGGTGCGCCACACCAACGCGCTCGTCATTGCCGATCGCGGGTTTCCCTCCTGGCCGGCAATCGAGACCGTGGACCTCTCGCTCGTGGATGATGTGCCGACGGTGCTGCAGGTGCTGGCGGCCGTCCGCGCCAATTTTAACGTGACGCAGGCTTACCTGGCGCGGGAGTTTCAGAAAAATAATTCCGTTGCGACCCGTGCCGCCTTTGCCAGGGGATTGGCGGGCGTTCCCGTTAAATTTGAACCGCACGGACAATTCAAGAAGCGCGTGCCGGCGGCGACAGGCTTGATCCGCACCGGGGATACCATTCAATACGCGAATCTGGTTTTAATTTCCGGTTGACCCTTTGTTGGTCAGTAAGTATGAGGCTCGATGGGCTGCCTGTCCGTATTGGCCGACTTCACAGAAATATAGTAAACCAGAGTGACTTTTGAGAAGGGGAAAGGGACAACACTACTGTCCAAAATACGTACACGCGTCTACCCAATCTTGGGGACACGTCGTTCGACCTCTAGGTTTGGCTTACCAAACCGAAGGCCACCGGATTTCTTTTTCGGCCGGTTTGACGCCCATATGGAATCCCGTTTCGTCTTGATAACCTGTTGGTACATCAATTCTTACGGCGTTTCGCAGTTTTGCGATGATCCCATGGAACATCGAACCGAACGCAGCCGCATCCGGCAGCGGCTCGTGCATGGTTGCGGTATGTTTATGCATGACGCTTTCATTAAGCATAAGCGATACCACCCGGGGCTGTGATTTGCGTGTGCTGATTTAGTCACTTTCCAATTTAAAGCCCTTGGTTCAAACAAAAGTTGCTCTTTTTTATCCGCCGGATGTTCACAACCTCTTTCGGGGCAACGGATGACATCGTTTTTTTTTCATTCGGTTGGAACTTCAGTCCCTTCCCCTCACAACCTTAACCGGGGAAACAGACCTTGAATGGAGCTTGGGAAAGCATGGCAAGAATACCAAACGTTTCTGAACAATGTTCGAGATGGTGGAGCCGAGGGGATTCGAACCCCTGACCCCCACAATGCCATTGTGGTGCTCTACCAACTGAGCTACGACCCCATCCAGAGTTCGCACACTCTAAATACCTGAACCCCGTTGTCAAAACAAAACGTCGGAACCACACGGCAGTGCCGGTGCGACCCCGGTCCTGCGATTCAAAAAGTTTATCCGGGAAAAGGTTTGAGCTTGGAACTCCCACGCTCAAACTTTATAAAGCCGGGCACCATGAATGACGAGTTGCCGCTGGTCAGCGTGCTGATACCGGTTCACCCGCGCGTGACGGAGGTCAAATCCGCCGAAGCGGCCCGGCGATTTGATTATCCGCGGGAGAAACTGGAAATCGTCCTCGTGCGCACCACGGACCTTTCCATCGGGCCGGGGGTCAAGCGCAATGCCGGCCTGAAGGCGATTCATGGCGAGCTGGTTTATTTTTTGGACGATGATTCGGTCGCGGTGCCGGATAATGTCCGGCGCGCCGTTCGTCACTTCTCCGATCCGAAGGTTAAAATTATCGGCGGCCCGAATATTTGCCCGCCGGACGCGCCGCTCTTCGAGCGGGTTTTGGGTTTGGTGATGGGCAGCTGGCTGGCCTTTGGTCCCAGCCGCACACGTTATCACGCTGTCGGCAAACTCCGTGAATGCGGCGAGAAGCAGCTGATTTCCAGCCATCTTATTGCCCGGCGTGATGCCGTGATGGAGGTCGGTTTCGATCCCCAATTGTGGCCCAACGAGGAGAACGCCATGATGAACGGCGTCAAAGAACGCGGCGGCAAACTGCTTTATGACCCGGAATTTCTTTCCCGCCGCCGCCCGCGCCACAACCTCCGCGCTTACGCCAAGATGTTGCTGTTTTACGGTGGCGGTCGGGCGCAGCAATTTCGCCTGTATCCGAGTTTCGACGCGTGGCCTAATTTCATCCCGCCGCTTTTCTGTCTCTACCTGCTGGCGCTGCCGTTTCTGATCGCCGCCTTCGGTTCCGCAAAAGCTGTGGGGCTGCTCGTTCTGGCTCCGTTGATGCTTTATGTGCTGGTGTTGCTGGGCCAGACGGTGGTCGTGGCGGCCCAAAGCAATCCGGGCATGGCGGTCTTGGCGCTGCCTTTGATATTTTTGACCAACCTGCTTTACGGCTTGGGTTTTTGGCGCGGTTTGTTTATAAAAATCCAGCCACCGCCACCGGCGGCGGAAAGCGACATCCGATTTGAAACCGTGCCGGTGTGAGCGGAAACCATTGCAACTGAAAGCGCGTCATTCATGAAAATAGCCATCCTTTGCGGCGGACAAGGCACTCGCTTTCGCGAGGTCAGCGAAGTCATTCCCAAACCGATGGCGCCCATCGGTAATCGTCCGATCCTCTGGCACATCATGAAAATCTACGCGGCCCATGGCTGCAATGAATTCATTTTGCTGCTCGGCTACAAGGGCGATCGCATTCGTGAATTTTTCCTGAACTACGCCGCCCAAACCAGCGACGTGACGCTGGACTTGAGCCGCAAGGATTCCGACCGTTTGATTTTCCATCAGCCCGCCACCGAGCCCTGGCGTGTGACGCTGGTTGACACCGGTGAAAAGGCCATGACCGGCGCCCGGCTCTGGCGCGCGCGGCGTTATCTGGAGGCGGAAGGAGTTTTCGGGCTGACCTACGGCGACGGCGTGGGCAACATTGATATCGGCGCGCTCCAGAAGTTTCATCAATCCCACGGCAAAATCGCCACACTGACCGGCGTCCATCCGCCGAGCCAGTTTGGCGAACTGGTCGTCAAAGGCTCCGCCGTCGCCAAATTCAACGAGAAACCCGAACAAAGCACTGCCTATATCAACGGCGGCTTTTTTGTCTTCAACGCCGGCGTGTTTGATCGCTATCTGAACGACCGCGAGGATTTGATGCTGGAACGCGAACCGCTCCAACGGATGGCTGAGGCGGGCGAATTGATGATGCATGCGCATGAAGGTTTCTGGCATCACATGGACACCCCGCACGAATTCGAGCTGTTAAACAACCTCTGGAAATCCGGCAAGGCGCCCTGGAAGATTTGGAAGTGAAGATTCCGGGTTGGTTGCCGAAACCAAAGTTGCAGTGCGGCCACGCGTAACGATACTTCCCGGCGTCAGACTTTTTTGCGCTGGCGCGCAACCTCGTAAAGAAACACCGCGGCGGCGGCGCCAACGTTCAACGAATCCACCGCCGGCGGCATGGGAATCGCCACCGCTTCATCGCACGCCTCCAAAACCGCCAGGGAAATGCCGTCACCTTCGCTGCCGAACACGAGGCAGCAATCACCGGAGAAATCCGCCTGGGACAAAAACGTTTTGTTCGTCTGCGGATGCGCGGCGATGCAGCAGACACCGCGTTGGCGGAGTTCCTTGAGACATTCGGTGAGCGTCTGGCTGATGGCGTGCGGTTTGGTCTTGAACCGGTGCCGCAGTCCGAGCTTGGCCAGTTCAATGACGGGTAATTGAAAAATTGTGCCCATGGAATTGCGGACGGCCCGGCGCAGGAACGGACTGCTGCAAGTCTCACCGACCAGCAGTGCCTGAACCCCGAACGCGACGCAATTGCGGACCAGCGCACCGAGGTTTTCCGCGTTCGTCAGCGCGTCCACGGCCACCAGCAGCCGCGGCCTTTGGTTCGTTGACAGCAGCTCCTCGAAGGAAACCGGCGCAGGAATTTTCCCGACCGCCAGCACGCCTTGAAACATCGAGAAGCCGGTGAGCGTTTCAAGGACCGTCTTTTCTGCGAGATAGACGGTGATGGGTTCCGTCCGGGCTTCCAGCAGCGGACGAAAATCGTCCAGCCATTTTTCCGGCAGCACGACCGAGACGACGGAAAAACGACTTTCGAGCAGTCGCTGTACTACTTTGGTTCCCTCAGCCACGAAGATGCCCAGGCGTTCCTGTTCCGCCGGACGCCGCATCGTGGCATACGGCTGGAGTTCGGGCAGGTCGAACGAGGAGATTTTTTCGACGCGGAACATTTCGAAGTAAATGCAACTTACAAACTGAGGGTTGCGCACGGCACGTCCTGCGCGGCGGTTTGCAGTTGAACATGGGTCGCGCCAATCTGATGGAGCTGCTCGGCCATGACGCAGTGGGCGAGCTCGGGCTTGTTGCATTCGCGGCTCAGGTGGGCGAGGTAAAGGTGGCGCAGGTCGGCGGACATGATTTGCGCGGCGGCTTCGGCGGCGGCTTCATTGGAAAGATGGCCGTGCCGGCCCAGGATGCGCTGCTTGAGGCTCCACGGGCGATGAACGCAATTCTGCAACATTTTCACGTCGTGGTTGGATTCGAGCACCAGCACGTTCGCGGCGCGCGTGCGTTCGACCACCAGTTTCGTCATGTGCCCGAGGTCGGTGACGAACCCGATGTTGCCGGCGGCGGTATGAATCAGGAACCCGACCGGGTCCTGCGCATCGTGCGGGACGCTGAACGTGTCCACGAGCAGGTCGGCGATCTCGAAGCTCGCGCCGGTTTCAAACAGGTTGCAGTTGAACCGGGCCTGCAATTGAAATTCAAACGCCTCCTGGGTGGCGCGATTGCAATAAATCGGGATGTTCAGTTTCTGCGCAATGCCGGTCAGGCCGTAAACGTGGTCGCTGTGTTCGTGGGTGACGAGAATGGCGGTGAGATTTTCGGGCGCGCGGCCGATGCCGGCGAGGCGCTGGCGGATCTTGCGCGGGCTGAACCCGGCATCCACCAGCACGCGGGCTTCGTCGGTCTCGAGGTACGCGCAGTTGCCGGCGGAACCGCTGCCCAGAATGGTGAATTTGACGGCCACAGACGGACGTTAATGGCGCGGCAGTGGCGTGGCAAATTTTTTTACAGCTTCGCAGGAAGGGTTTTATGTATCCGGCATTCCCTGCCGCGTTCCAGGCCGAAGTTCGGAGCGCGGAGCATTGCTCCGCGCGAACCCAGGGTCACGCTGGCGGAGCAATGCTCCGCGCTCCGAAAACTGCAACGTGTCACAACGCCATGGTTGCCGCGCTCTTGCTTCAACTGGCGGGTGAAGTAGCATGGCGTCGTGACCGGCCTGCTTCAACGCGTCGAACAAGAAATCGAGACCCGGCGGCTGCTCCAACGCAATCAGGCCGTGTTGGTGGCGGTGTCCGGCGGGCTGGATTCAATGACGCTGCTGCAAATTCTTCATGCGCTCTGGTCACAACATGGCTGGAAACTGACCGTGGCCCACTTCAACCATCAATTGCGCGCGCGGAGCAGTGATGCCGACGAAAAGCTTGTCCGCCAGACTGCCGCGGCGTTGAAACTGCCGTTTATCGCGGCGCGGGCGGACGTGCGAACATTCGCGAAAAAATCCGGGCTTTCCATTGAGATGGCCGCGCGCAAGCTGCGTCACGAATTTTTT
>CAVXLF010000028.1:0-82351 GCA_963762585.1 uncultured Verrucomicrobiae bacterium | reverse complement strand
AGAACCCAAAAGTAACTTCAAATAACCACTGGAAAGAACTATCGCGCTTTGCGATGAATCATTCGCCCGTGTTCAACAACAAACTTCACAGGAATCTTGGGGTTATTGATGTCTTTGCCACCCGAACTATGCCATTTCTGTTCCCAGTTGGAAAAGTATGGCTCCAGTTCCGCTGGTTTCATGAGGTAAATCGACTGTAATTCAATTCCTTTGTAGATGGCGAAAATCCAATCCACCTTTCGATATTTCGCCAGAATGCTCGGATTCATGTGATGATGGGTCGAGAAACTCTGTGTTAGCAAAGTATTCACTGACTTTAATTCATATTCTCGACCGCGCTTATCACGCGCGTCGTTACCCTCGCGGCTACCAGCACCCTTAAGCCCAGTAATGAGTAAAAGTTGAAGCAGCTTGCCTCCATTGTCCTGAAAAATATCGCCGATGCCGTGTTTCGAAGCGAGTGCCTGATACTCACGAATGTAAGGGAAAAGGCGCTCAAGTTAGACTTGTCCGGATGTGGTTTCATCGCTTGCCATCCTGTACAAGAGTGTCACGAAACACCCGAGGCGCGGCCAAGCGCTCCATGTTGTCAATCCAGACTTGCGCTCAGCCCGCTCGACTGAACCAACGTAAGTGCGGCGAAGGCGGGCCAGTTCCGCCAAGTCTTCTTGGGAAAGCCCTTTCGCATGTCTTGCTTTGCGCAGATTTCCGCGAAAATGCCTCGGGCAGATGGTCTGGCGCTCATGTGTGACAGATTATCGAGATTGACGACTTTACATCTACAGACTTAAAGTAGCTTTATGTTGTTGGAAAAACATGTGCCGGCCTACCTCACAAATGGGGGGGCAGCGTATTGTGGTGACTCGTTGGATCTTCTCGAGGCGCTTCCCAATGCCAGCGTCAACCTCGTTCTGACGAGTCCGCCTTTCGCCCTTCAGCGAGAAAAGGAATATGGCAACAAAGCCCAAGCCGAATATGTGGCCTGGCTTGCACAGTTCGCACGGCTCGTTTATCGCAAGCTCAAAAGCGATGGAAGCTTCGTGCTTGATTTGGGCGGCGCGTACGAACCGGGTTCGCCTACTCGCAGCCTTTACAACTTTCGCGTACCGATTCATTTCTGTGATGAACTTGGTTTCCATCTGGCGGAAGATTTTTACTGGCACAATCCAGCCAAACTTCCCAGCCCCATCGAGTGGGTGAATAAGCGGAAACTTCGGGTAAAAGACTCGGTGAACACTGTCTGGTGGTTTGGCAAAACTCGTTGGCCAAAAGCCAACGTGTCAAAAGTATTGACCGAATACAGTGATCGGATGAAGAAATTGCTTAAAAACCCAGACGGTTTTTACAAACCAAAAAAACGTCCATCAGGCCACGACATCGGCCACTCGTTTGGAAAGGACAACGGTGGCGCAATTCCGCCAAACCTCTTGCAGATTTCGAATTCCGAGTCCAATGGGAGTTATCTGCGAGGTTGCAAGACTGTGGGCGCAAAAGGACACCCTGCGCGTTTCCCGGCCAAGCTTCCTGAATTCTTATCCGCTTTCTCACCGAACCAGGAGATCTCGTAGTGGATATTTTTGCCGGTTCTAACACAACCGGTTGGGTTGCTGAACTTGAAGGCCGAAAATGGCTGGCCTTTGATGAGCGGCTTGATTACCTCGCCGCATCCTCATTTCGCTTTTTTAGCGAAAACGCTAAAGACGCCGAACTCAAAGTCGCTCATACCGCAATTCTTGCTGGCAAGACGGCTGACTTGCGCAACGATGTTTTCCAAGTCCCGTTACAACCATTGCGAAACGGAACAGCTCACAAACCGGCGGCACCCTCTCAAGGCATTTTGGTGCTGGCAGAATCAGCCGATGCATTGCACGCGAAGAATAAACGCATGCCGAAATCTGTTTCTTACAAACGGCACACCGCATTAAGAAAGTGAAGGGGTGTCTGTTGGTCAACTGATGCCACAAATCTTAGGCTCTGAATGATTACATTCCCTTTGGAGATTGTCGGAGTTCAGCAACGCGAAATCATTCCCGCGCCGTCTGCACGGGCAACGCGGTACGGGTAACGCAGACAGCGGCACGCGCTCGTTGGTTTTGGTAAAATATTCCGCCGACCATTCGTTGGGGAACAGCACCACGGCGTTTTTGCCCACGTCATAGGCAATCCGCGAGCCGGTCGGCAGTGACAGGGCGTCGAGGTCGTCCTCCTTCATGTCCACCGGCAGCCAGCGGACCACCGTCCACGGCGCGGCTTCGAGCCGCGACACCGCGCCGTATTCGCTTTCGAGCCGGAATTGCACGACCTCGAATTGCAGCGGCCCGACGGCGGCGAGCAACGGCGTTTTGATTGATGAATTGCGCAGGTAAAGCGCCTGGATGACGCCTTCCTGCATCAATTGTTCGAGGCCCTGGCGGAATTGTTTGAACTTGGCCGTGTTCGGATTGTGCAGGTAGCTGAAGGCTTCGGGCGTGAACCGCGGGATTTCCTTGTAGGTGATGCCGGGATCGGTCGTGAGCGTGTCGCCGATGCCGAAGCTGTCGTGGCCGACCAGGCCGATGACGTCGCCGGGACACGCCTCGTCCACCGTCTCGCGTTCGTTGCCGAACAGCTTGTGCGAACTGGACAAGCGCACCTTCTTCGCGGAACGCGAGTGATGCACCGTCATGTCGCGCTCAAATTTGCCGGAGCAAACCCGGACGAACGCGATGCGGTCGCGATGTTTTGGGTCCATGTTCGCCTGGATCTTGAAGATGAAACCGGAAAACGCCGGATTTTCCGGGGCGATCTCGATGCCGCCCATGACACGGGAGTGGGGCGCGGGGGAATGTTTCAGGAAACCGTCGAGCAGGAGCTGCACGCCGAAGTTGTTGCTGGCGCTGCCGAAGAACACCGGGGTGGTTTTTTCCGTGAGCACGGCGGTGTCGTCCCAGTCGTGTCCGGCGTGTTCGAGCATTTCGAGCTCTTCCACGGTCCGCCGGAAGGTTTCGTCATCGAGCCGGCCGCGGACCGCCGGGTCATTGAGCCCGCCGACCTCGACCGGCGCGCGATATTGGCCGCCGACCGTGCGCTCGAAGAGATGCATCAGCCTGGTCTGCCGGTCATAGACGCCCTGGAACTCAAAACCGTTGCCGATGGGCCAGTTCACCGGGAAGGCGCTGATGCCGAGCACGCGCTCAAGTTCATCGAGCAGCGCGAGCGGGTCCTTCATCGGCCGGTCGCACTTGTTCATGAACGTGAAGATTGGCACGCCGCGCTGGCGGCAGACCTCGAACAGCTTGCGCGTCTGCGGCTCGATGCCCTTGGCCGAATCAATCACCATCACCACCGAATCCACGGCGGTGAGCACGCGGTAGGTGTCCTCGGAAAAATCCTTGTGCCCCGGCGTGTCGAGGAGGTTGAGGCGGTAACCGTGGTAATCGAATTGCAACACGGTGGAGCTGATGGAAATGCCGCGTTTCTTTTCCAGCTCCATCCAGTCCGAGGTGGTGGCGCGCTGGTTTTTGCGGGCGGTGACCGAGCCGGCGAGCTGCACCGCACCGCCGTAAAGCAGCAGCTTTTCCGTGAGCGTGGTCTTGCCCGCGTCCGGATGCGAGATGATGGCGAACGTGCGCCGTTTCTGAATTTCTTCCGTGATGTTCACCAAGAACGTGAAGGGTAACAAAAAATCGGGCCGGAACAAGGTTTGGATTTTGTCCGGGCGAACCTTTGTTTTGCACTGGAGTCAGTCATTTACAATGGGAACCCCGGTGCGCATGATGCCACTGCCTTCGGAGAAACTGACATGCCGCGGGCAGGTCAATCCGTAGAAAGACAAAATTATGGCTAAAAAATCCAAGGTCAAGAGCGCCGCCAAAAAGCGCCCGGCCGCCAAAAAGAAAAAGAAGTAACCCGTTCCCGCTGTCTCTCCTGATGCAAAAATCAGGAGGGACAGGTTTCTGCCCAACATCACATGGCCATAAAGCTTTGCCAGGGTCAGGTCTGGAAAAAGGACGGACAATACATCCGCCTGGTCCGGCTTGAACGGCTGGAAGTGGAATACAAATCCCTGATCAACCTCGCCGACAAGACCGGCACAAAAACCGTCACCAGCAAAAAGGATTTCTGCCGCCTGCTCAAAGGCGCGCATTTGCTGGCGGTCCGCAAAAAATCCCCGGTGACAGGTTGATCCCGGCTCAAATGCCGGTGGCCGGTTTTCAGGACAGGCGCTTCATCCAGAAACAACGTCCTTGGCGCGGGCGAATGCTTTCAGCGCCGCCTCCCGGGCCAGGGCGTGGTTGACGATGGGTTCGGGATAGGTGCGGCCGGGCCGGATTCCGGCGGCCGAGAGAATTTCCCGCGGCGCCAGGTGTGGCTGATGAATCCATTCGTCGGGAAGTTTCGCCAGTTCCGGACACCATTTGCGGACATAGTTGCCGTGCGGATCGAATTTTTCACCCTGGCTGATCGGATTGAATACCCGGAAATAAGGCGCGGCATCCGCACCGCAACCGGCAGTCCATTGCCAGCCGAGCGTGTTCTGCGCGAGGTCGGCGTCCACCAGCGTGTCCCAAAACCAGCGCGCGCCTTCCGACCACGAAATCAGCAGGTCTTTGACGAGGAAACTGGCGGCGATCATCCGCACCCGGTTATGCATCCAGCCCGTCGCCCACAACTCGCGCATGCCCGCGTCCACCATCGGGTATCCCGTACGGCCCGTTTGCCAGGCACGCAGCCGGGCCGGGTTTTTGCGCCACGGGAAATTTTTTAAACTGCGGCCGGAGCGGTTCGGCGGGCGTGTGCGGAAAGTGGAACAGCAAATGGTGGGCGAATTCGCGCCAGCCGAGTTCGGCCAGAAATTGTGAATCGCGCCACTGCGCGACCGGCAGCCCGCGCTTCGCCGCCAGCCGCCGCAGGCCGTGCCAGACCTGGCGCGGGCCGATTTCGCCAAAGTGCAGATGCGGTGAGAGCCGTGATGTGCCGATGACATCCGGACGATTGCGCTGGCCGGTGTAATCGTCGAATGCCCGGGCCAGAAACCGGCGCAGATTGGCGGTCGCGCCCGCCTCGCCCGGCTGCCAGGCGGCGCGCAGTCCGCCGGACCAATTGATTTTCGGCTCCAGCCCCAATTCATCCAGCGCCAGCGACCGTGGCCACTTTGCCGGTGCGGGGATTTTTTTCGGCGCCGGCAGCGGTTCGGCCGGGGCGGGTTCGTTCCGGCAATTTTTCCAAAAGGGCGTGAAGACCTGAAACGGTTTGTCGCTTTGATTTCGGATCATCCACGGCTCATGCAACAGCGCGGCGTTGAAACTCTCCACCTTCAAGCCCTCGCCCCGCAGCGCCACGTTCACTTTCGCATCGCGCGCCATGACGGCGGGTTCGTAGCGGCGATTCCAAAACACCGCGGTCGCGCCGGTTTCCTTCACGAGCGCGCGCAAGGATTCGAGCGTCGGGCCGCGCCGGATGACCAGCCGCGAGCCCCATTCCCGCAGGCGTGCTGCCAGGGCGGCCAATGACTGGTGCAGCCACCACTTCGACGCGCTGCCGGGTGGCCACGGCGCTTCCTCTTCGGGCGCATGAATGAAAACCGGGATGATCGCGCCGCGATTCACGGCGGCCACCAGCGCCGGGTTGTCCGCCAGTCGGAAATCCTGCCGAAACCAGACGATGGAGACCGGCCGGCTCATTTGCCCGCGGGAAAACGTTTGCGCAGTTCCTGCGCCCGGAACGCGAAGATTTTTTCCAGGTCGGGCCGGACGAGCCAGCGATGCACGAGAAAATCCAGGGCGACGGCGTAGCGCACCTGATCGCGCGCCAGCGTGCCGCCGTCGCGCGGTTCGAAGGTGTGTTCATGCAGCCACAAGCGATACGGCCCGCGAATCTGCTCGTCCACGAAGCGGTGCGGCGGCTGCCAGACATTGATGCGCGTGCGCCAGCGCAACGGCACGCCGCGCACCCGCAGCCGGTAATCGATCAGCGTGCCCTCGCGCATCACAATGGGCGGCGGCGTGACAATGTGAAAATTCAGCAATGGCGGCGTGAGCGCATTGAGGTTCGCGGCGTCGGCAAAGAACGGAAACAACCCGGCCGGCGGCACCGGCAGCCAGAGTTCGGCGGAAAATTCACGAAGACGCATGGTCGTTCCGGAAAATTATTTGTGCCGCGCGCAACCTCTGCGGCTTCAATTCAAATCGTCCAGCAGCAGCTTCGAGCTGATGCGCGCCGACTCGAAGATGACCGGCAGGCCGCTGCCCGGATGCGTGCCGCCGCCGACGAGATACAGCCCGTCAAATTCTTCGAAGCGATTATGCGGGCGCAAATTCAGCATCTGCGAAAAGTTGTGCGCCAGGTTGAAGGTCGCGCCGCGATAAATGTCCAGCTTGCTCTCCCAATCGGCGGGCGTCACCATGCGCTCGAACCGGATGCGGCGCTCGAGGTCCGCCGGCAGGCCGATTTTCGTCAGTTGCCGCAGGGCCAGGCCGCGAAACCGCGCGCGTTCCCGGTTCCAGTCCACGTTGGGATGCTGGTGCGTCACCGGCAGCAGGACATACAACGCGCTGTGGCCGGCCGGCGCCATGGTGGCGTCGGTGTGGACGGGGTTCTCGACGTAGAACGACGGGTCTTCCGACAGCACATGCTGCCGCTCAATCTCGTCGAGGTTACGGCGGTAATCCCTGGCGACGTAAATGTTGTGGTGCGCGAGCTGGTCGAAGCGTCCCTCCACGCCGAGATAAAGCATGAACGTCGAGCAGGAATAGCTTTTCTTCGCGAGCTTCGCGTCGCTCCAGCGGTGGCGTCGGCGGTCGGGCACGAGTTTGGACATCGCGTTGGCGAAATCGGCGTTCAACACCACGGCGTCGGCGCGTTGTTCGCCCTGCGCGGTGCGCACGCCCGTGGCGCGCCGGCCGGCAAACAGGATTTCCTCCACCGGCGTGTTGAGCTGGATGTTCACGCCGAGCTCCTGCGCCACGCGCGCCAGGTTGCGCGTGATGGCATTGCAGCCGCCCGTCGGATGCCAGATGCCGTGCTCGTATTCGAGAAACGACAGGATGGAAAACAGGCTCGGGCATTGGAATGGCGACATGCCGAGATATTTCGATTGAAAGGTGAAGGCGAGTTGCAGGCGCGGGTCGCTGAAAAAGCCCGCCAGTTCCGCGTGCAGCGATTTCCACGGCTTCAGAAACGGCAGCACCGCGAGCAGGCGCGGGCTGAGCAGGCTCGTCCACCCGGGAAACGGCATCTGCAGGCACGGCGCGAACTTCTCCAGCTTCACGCGATTGTACGCCATGAATTTCCGGAACTGCGGCCCGTCCGCCGGCGAGAGCCTGGCAATCTCCGCCACCATCCGTTCGAGGTCGGAGGTCGCGTTCAACTCGCCCCCGGCGCCGAAGGTCAGCCGGTATTGCGGGTCGAGCCGGGTCATCGGTACTTCCTGGAACAGGTCGCGTCCGACGGCTTGAAAAATTTCCTGCAGAATCTGTGGATAAAGAAAAAAAGTGGGGCCGAGGTCAAAACGGTAGCCGTCGCTTTCGATGAGCGAAGTGCGGCCGCCCACGCGCGGTTGTTTTTCCAGAATCGTGACTTCCACGCCGGCTTTTGCCAGCAGCAGGGCCGTGGCCAGTCCGCCCGGCCCGGCTCCAATGATGATGACGCGGCGAGACATATCCATTAGCTAACCAAAAACAACCGGCGGGGCAAGTTTAGTCGCCCAGCAGAAACCGCGTCGCCCGTTTCAAGCCCGCCAGCGAAAGTTTCGGCGGCGGATAACGGAACGGCGTGTCCAGCCAGGTCGCCCGGCGCAACACCGCGCGCTGATGCGAAAACGCGTCAAAGCCCGCCCGCCCGTGATACGTGCCCATCCCGCTTTCACCCAATCCGCCGAACGGCAGCCCCGTGCCGATCATGTGCGAGACCACGTCGTTCACGCACACGCCGCCGGAACGCGTCTCCGCCAGCACCCGCGCCTCCGTGGCGCGGTCGCGGGTAAAGACATACAGCGCCAGCGGTGCTGGCTGTTCGCGCAGCCGGGCGAGCGCGGTGTCGAGGCTGGCGAATTCGAGCACGGGCAGAATCGGCCCGAAAATTTCCTCCTGCATCACCGGCGCGTCCGGCGGCACATCGGTCAGAATCGTCGGCGCCAGAAACAAATCCCTGGCATCCTGCTGACCGCCGTGAACCACCTTTCCGTCGCGCAGATACCCCGTCAACCGCTCGAAATGACGCGCGTTTACAATCCGCCCGTAGTCGGCGCTGCGGCTGGGGTCGGCGCCGTAAAATTCTCCGGAGCGCCTTTTGCAGCGCCGCCACGAACGCATCGCGAGCGCCGCGTTCCACCAGCACATGGTCCGGGGCCACGCAGGTCTGTCCGGCGTTCATGAATTTTCCCCACGCAATCCGGCGTGCGGCCAGCTCCAGCGGCGCGTCCGCACAGACAATGGCGGGACATTTGCCGCCGAGTTCCAGCGTCACCGGCGTGAGGTGCTTGGCCGCCGCCGCCATCACTGCGCGGCCCACGCGGGAGCTGCCGGTGAAAAAGATCTTGTCGAACCGCTCGCGCAGCAACGCCTCCGCCACCTCCGCTCCGCCGGTGACGACGGAAATGAATTCTTCCGCGAAGTTCTCCCGGACGAGCGTGGCGATGGTTTCCGCCGTGCGCGGCGCGAGTTCGGAGGGCTTGAGCAGGGCGCAATTCCCCGCGGCGATGGCGCTCACCAGCGGCGTGACCAGCAGTTGCACGGGATAGTTCCACGGGCCGAGGATGAGCGCGACGCCGAAAGGTTCGGGCTGCACCCAGCCGCGCGCGGGTGCGACGAACCACGGTGTCCGGCGGCGACGGGGAGACATCCACGCGCGCAGGTGGCGCAGGGCATGACGGATTTCCGCCTGCACCAGCCCGAATTCGGACGCGCAGGCCTGCGGCGGCGATTTGCGGAGATCGGCGTCGAGCGCGGCCAGCAGGGCGGATTCGTTCCGCGCCAGCGCGCCGCGCAGGGTTTCCAGTTGCGCGCGCCGGAACGCCAGCGGGCGGGTCGCGCCGGATTGGAAGAACGCGCGTTGACGTTGGACGGTGGCGGCAAAATCCATATTCAGCTTGGTCAAAGTTCTTGTGCCACGTATAAGTTCGTCAAGCAATGATTCGTTTGCTTTCAAGCCTGCTCCTGTTCGCCGCGTTGCCGGCATGGGCGGATGCGGTTTCCGACCAACTCACCGCGGCGGGCATCGTGGAGTTTACGGCCGCCTATCAGGCGTGGGATGGCGCGCGCTTTGGCGCGGCGGCGGAGTTGTTCCGGCAGGCCAGCACCAACGCCACGGCCAACGTGACCAATTTTTACTGGCTGGGCGCGGCGGACTTTCATCGCTGCCTGGAGTTGCGCCCGGACCCCGCCAACGCGCCGGCGGCCGATGCCGCCATGGACGCGGCGGTGGCTGCGCTGACGACCGCGGTGAAGCTGGACGAGTCCCACGCGGAAAGTCACGCGTTGCTCGCGACGCTTTACGGTCTGAAGATCAACGGCAGCCTGCTGCGCGCCGCCTGGTACGGCCCGCGCGTGGAGCAACATCGAAACCTGGCGATGAAGTTTGGCGCGACCGATCCGCGCGTGCAATATCTGCTGGGCATGTGCCAGTTTCACACGGCCGCGAAGCCGGCGGACTGGCACGAGACTTTGATGACGCTGCTTGGGGCCGAAAAACTTTTTCAAGCCGAGGACAAGGTTTCCGCCGCGCCGCTGGAACCGCGTTGGGGTCATGACAGTTGTCTGACGTTCACCGGTCTTGCGTACGAAAAGCTCGGTCAGCCGGTGGCCGCGGCGGATTATTTTCGCCGGGCGCTGGCGCTGCATCCCCAGGACAGTCTGGCGCAGGCCGGCCTGAAGCGGGTCACGGGAAAGCAGTGAGCACAGCATGGGCAATAAAAAAGTCATCGTCATCGGCGCGGGGTTGGGCGGGTTGTCCGCCGCCATTTCGTTGAAACAGGCGGGCTACGACGTCGAGGTGTTCGAGAAGAACGCGCAGATCGGCGGCAAATTGAACGTGCTTAAGGAGCGCGGCTACACGTTTGACCTCGGCCCGTCCATTCTGACGCTGCCGCACATCTTCGCGCGGCTGTTTGAGCGCAGCGGCAAAAAAATGTCGGATTACTTTTCCATCCGCGCGTTGCGCCCGCACTGGCGGAATTTTTTTGAGGACGGCGTGGTGCTCGATTTGTATCCCGAACCCGACCGGATGGCCGCCGAGGCGCGCAAGGTTGGTGAACCGCCCGAAAACATCGAACGGTTTCTTAAATACTCCGCCGGGCTTTACGACCTCACGAACGAGGGTTATTTCGAGCAGGGCCTGGACAACTGGCGCGATTTCGCCCGGCATTACGGGCTTTGGAAATTCTTCCAGTTCGATTTGTTCCGCACCCTGCATCAGGGCGTGGCCTCGCATCTGCAGACGCGTTACTTCCGCGACATCTTCGATTTTTTCATCAAATACGTCGGTTCATCGGCCTATCGCGCGCCGGCGTTCATGAATGCCATGCCCACCATCCAGTTCCGCTACGATCTCTGGTACGTGGACGGCGGGCTTTATAACATTGCCGTCGGCCTGCGCCGCCTGATGGATGAACTGGGCATCCGGATTCATCTCAACTCCGAAGTCACTGAAGTCCGCCGGGAAGGTTCGCGCGTCACCGGCCTGGTGGCGAATGGAACTTTTCATCCGGCGGACATCATCGTGTCGAACATGGAGGTCATTCCCGCCTACGAGAAATTGCTGCGCGAGGACAAAGCGTTCATCGCGTCACTGGAAAGGAAGCTCGAACCCGCCTGTTCCGGCCTCGTGCTGGATCTCGGCCTCGATTGCCAGTATCCCCAGCTCGCCCACCACAACTTCTTTTTCAGCGGCCATCAGCGCGAACATTTCCGCACCGTATTTCAGAAGCGTGAATTGCCCGGTGACCCGACGATCTATCTCGTCGCCGCGTCCAAGAGCGATCCGACGGTCGCGCCGCCGGGCTGCGATTGCCTGAAAATTTTGCCGCACATTCCCTATATTGACGACGAACACCCGTTGACCCGCGACGATTACCTGAAGTTCAAGGAGCGCATCATTGACAAGCTCGAGCGCATGGGTTTGAAGGATTTGCGAAAGCACGTCGTCTTTGAACACGTCTGGACGCCGATCGACATCCGCCAGCAGTATTACTCCAACCAAGGCTCGATCTACGGCGTCGTGAGCGACCGCTGGAAAAATCTCGCCTTCAAGGCGCCCAAGCAAAGCACGTTGTATCCGAACCTCTTTTTTGTCGGCGGCTCGGTCAATCCGGGCGGCGGCATGCCCATGGTCGTGCTGTGCGGCCAGAACGTCGCCCGGAAAATAGTTTCCTGGGACCAATGATAATCCTTCCCGGCGTCACGCTCGCGCTCTGGTTCGCCGGCTGGATTGTGCTGGGCCGCGTCCGGGGTTGCCACCGCGGTGAACCCGGGCAATCCGTCTCCGGCGAACTGCTTTCCATCATCATCCCTGCGCGTAATGAAGAACAAAATCTTCCCGCGTTGCTGCGTTCCATCGCCGCCCAATCCTTGCGCCCGCGCGAAATCATCGTGGTGGACGACGCTTCCACCGACCGCACCGCCGGGGTGGCGCGCGAATCCGGCGCGACGATCATCGCGTCGCAACCGCTGCCCGACGGCTGGCGCGGCAAGACGTGGGCCTGTCATCAGGGCGCGCAAGCCGCGGCCGGCAGCCGGCTGTTATTCCTGGACGCCGACACCTGGTTCGAGCCGGACGGTTTGCGCCGCGTGCTGGCGGAATTTGAGGCGGCCGGCGCCGGGGTCCTGTCCGTCGCGCCGCATCATTGCGTCCGGAATTTTCACGAACAGTTCTCCGCCTTCTTCAATCTCGTCATGCTCGCCGGCACGGGCGCGTTTACCATTCTGGGCGATCGCCTCGCGCCGCGCGGTCTGCTGGGACAGTTCATGCTGATTGAACGCGCCGCCTATCAACGCGTCGGCGGCCACGAAGCCGTGAAGGGCCGCATCCTCGAAAACTTCTGGCTGGCGGAGCAATTGCGCGCGTCGGGCGTGCCGTTGCGTTGTCGCAGCGGCCGCGGCGTGTTCGCCTTCCGCATGTATCCGCACGGCCTGCGGGAGCTGGTGGAGGGCTGGACCAAGGGTTTTGCCTCCGGCGCCGGACAAACCCCGCTGCCGCTTCTGCTGCTGGTCATCGCGTGGCTGACCGGCCTCATGCTCGCGCCGCTGGGCCTCGTGCTCACGGGTGACCCGTGGCTCCGGCTGGCGGTTTATGGCCTCTGCGCGGCGCAGGTCGCGTGGCTGTTGCGGCGCGTGGGAACCTTTCATTGGAGCGTTTCGCTGTTTTATCCCGCGCCGCTGATTTTCTATTTCGCCGTGTTCGCCCGCTCGGCCTGGCGGGCGGGACGCAAACAGGAAGTGGCCTGGAAAGGCAGGCGGATTCGTGGTGATTGAACTTTCCATCGCGTGGATCATCGTGTTGAACGTGGCGGGCTGGCTCGTCATCCAGCTCGGCCTCGCCTGGCTGTTTACCCAGATGCCGGTGGCGTGGTTCAATCCGGGCGGCGCGCGCGCCTGGGAACGGAGCGGACGTTTTTACGAAAGCGTCTTCCGCATCAAACGCTGGAAAAAACGGTTGCCGGATGCCGCGCGCTGGTTGGGGGGCGGCTTTGCCAAAGGTGTACTGGCGGGGACCGATGCTGACTACCTGCGCCGATTCATCCGCGAGACGTGGCGCGGCGAATTGTGTCATTGGCTGGCCATCGGCTGCGCCCCGCTGTTCTTCCTGTGGAACCCGTGGTGGGGCGATCTCATCATCGTCGGCTACGCGCTGGCGGCAAATCTGCCCTGCATCCTGGCCCAGCGCTACAACCGCATCCGCTTCCGCCGTTTGCTCGCCCGGCGGGCCTGAGGATTGGCGATGCCGGTGAAGCGGGAGCGATCGGGCCGGCCCGAAAAAAAAGGCGGAGCCCGGTTTTCACCGGACCCCGCCCTGAAATCCAAAATGGATCAGTAACGCTCGCGACCGCCGCCGGTGCTGCTGCTGCCGCTCACCCGGAATTCACGGCGACCACCGCTGCCGGGGCCGCGCTCTTCACGCGGCCGGGCCACGTTGACCGTGAGGGCGCGACCGTCCACGTCCTTGCCGTTCAGGGCTTCGATGGCCTTCTGGGCCTCCTCGGGCGAACTCATGGTCACAAAACCAAAGCCGCGGGGGCGGCCGGTTTCGCGATCCATCATCAGGTTGGTTTCCGTGACCGTGCCGTGCGCGGCGAACGCGTCGTTCAGGTCGTTTTCCGTGGTGTTGAAGGAAAGGTTTCCCACAAATAATTTGCTGCTCATATGATGTTTTACTGTCCTAGACTAAACTTTGCTTTTACCAGACTGTTTCCGTTAATCGGATTTCAAATCATCACTGAACCAGGTTCACCTGAGGATTCACCATGCCTTGAAAGAGACAAGCCATCTAACAGACCGGTGCAGCATGACGGGTTCCGGCGGGATGGCAACAACCATCGGCAACTATCTTTTCAACCCGGGCGCGTGCGTGGGAGAAGGAAAGCCGCCGCCGGTTTGGCGGCCCCGCTTTTCCAGGGTTGAAATCCGGCCGATCCTGTTCAATAGTGCGGCATGAAAATCTTAACGATCATTGCCCGCGTCCTGCTCGGACTGGTGTTCACCGTCTTTGGCTCGAATGCCTTTCTGCATTTCATAAAAATGCCGCCCATGTCCGGGCCTTCCGGCGACTTCATCCTGGCGATGTACACCACGGGCTATCTCTACGTCGTCGGCGGATGCCAGGTCGCCGGCGGATTGATTCTGCTGATCGGCCGTTATATTCCGCTCGGCCTCACCCTGCTCGGTCCGGTGATTGTGAACATCCTCTGTTTCCACATCTTCATGAATCATCAAGGCTGGCAACTGGCTTCGGTCGTCGCGGCTCTCGCGCTGTTCCTGCTCTGGCGTTACCGCGCCAGCTTCGCGGGTCTCCTGAGGCCTTGAGGCGCCGTAACCTGAGACCAGGAGCGCGGGCGGCTCGCCCGCGTGAGCAAAACCCGGAAATCCGCGGGCGAGCCGCCCGCGCTCCCGCGGCTTCAGCAGGCCACGTAACGGCGGGTTTCCTCCAGCGGTTCACCCGTTTCCAGGAGGCTCTTGAGGCTCGCCAGGATCAGCGGCCAGCCGTCCGAAACCGATTGGAGCAGCTTCGAGCCGGGGTTATCCATCTCGTGAAGGATGGTGAGCCTGACCGACGCGCCCTGTTTTTCGAGTCCATAGGTCACGCGCGAATAACCTTCGGCCCGCTGCTCAGGTTTCATTTCGTTGCGCCACGTCAGGACGAGCCGCCGGGGCGGTTCAATCTCCAGCACCTCGCCGCTGATGATGGCCTGGCCGTTGGGCGCCACCGCGCGCCAGGCCGCGCCGGGTTTCCAGTCCGATTCCTGCCGGGTTTGCAGCCAGTAACGCTGCGTGAATTCGGGGTCCATCAACGCCTGCCACAATTTCTCCGGCGTCGTGCGGATGTAGGTCACATAAACAAATTGTTCATTTTTCATGGTGTTTGATCGTTTGTTTCCAGCGATACGTTTCCGCGACCGGTCAATGTTTGCAAAAGATATTGAGTCCCTTGCCGGTTTCCAGGAAGGTTTTCAGGCTGGAAAGCACGCGTGGCCAGCCCCAGGAAACCCCGCGGAGCATCTTGGAACCCGCCTTCAATTTGTCGTGCGTCACCGTGAGGCACACCATGTCTTCGATCGCCTCGATCTCATAGGTGACACGCGATACGTCGGTGAGTTTGTCCGGATCGGCCCAGCTCAACACCAGTCGCCTGGGCGGATTGCATTCCAGCACCCGGCCGGTGATCCAGACCTCCTTGTCCGGATTGAGATGCTGCCATCTCGAACCTTTCTTCCAATCCGAAACGTTCGCAAACCCGCCCCAATACTGGCGGGTGAATTCCGGTTGGGTGATCGCGCCCCACAATTTTTTCGGCGTGGTGCGGATGTAGCTTGCATACACTAACTTTGGTTTTTGCATATCGTTATCCTTTTTGGTTGGTTTCGAGACCCTTTTTTAAATCGCTCAACGCCTGCAGGCGTTGGCGTTCGTATTTGCCAATCCAGCGCTCGTAGAGCTCGTGCAACGGCACCGGATTCAGATAATGCAGCTTCTCGCGCCCGCGCCAGACCACCGCCACCAGGTTCGCCGCTCTCCAGCAACCCCAGATGCTTGGTGACCGCCTGCCGCGTCATGTCGAGATGCGCGCATAGTTCACCGAGCGTCTGCCCGTTGTTCCGATGCAACAAATCGAGCAACTTTCGCCGGCTTCCATCCGCCAGGGCTTTGAACACCGCATCCATCTCGCGCCATAATATGCAACCAAATGGTTGCGTGTCAAGCGGCAACTGTTTGCGGCTGATTTTTAATCCGGACGGGGGTTCCGCCGGCGTGTCGGAAGGATGGCGCCCGGTGACGGGTGAGGATCATGAGCGCGACAATCGCTTGACGGTCAAAAGGGTTTCTGCCACTGCTTGCCCGCCGGCGTTGAATGAACATGAGAATTCGGGCCATCACAAAAAGGGAGCCCCTGGCGGTCCAGTCCCGCGTGTCCAAACTGGCCCGCGTGGAATTTGAGCGGCATCCGTACCCCGCCTTGCTGAAGGAGCCGGCGCATTTCTGGGACGAGGTTTTCATCGCCAACGAGGCCTATGTGCTGGGCGAGGTGACGCACCCGCGCATCCGGCACAAACTGGCCTATGACGCTGCCACGCACCGGCTGTTTCTGGAATACATCGAGGCCGAGACGTTGGATGATCTGGTGCGCCAGGGCATCACGCTCCGGGATCAGGGACGGACGCATCGCCTCCTGCAAAGCGTGGCCGAAACGGTGGCGGACATGCACGCGGGCATTTTCTGCGGGCGACCCATCGTCCACAACGATTTGAAGAGCCGGAACGTGCTGGTGCCCGTGGCCGCGCCCGGGGAAACGCGGCTGATTGATTTTTCACACTCGTTCTTCGAGGGAAATCTTCCGCCCTTTATCACGGATAAGAAACAAAATCCGGCGGGCACGGCCCAATACTCGGCCCCGGAAAAGTGGGAGGGGGATTTCACGAAAGGTTTTAAGGGCGATGTTTTTGCCTTTGGCGTCACCGCCTATTATGCCTGCATGGGAAAGCATCCGTTCGACGGCCCGAAAGCGCAAATCGGGCGGGCGATTCTGGAGTTGCCGACGCCGTCTCCCCTGAAACCAGGGCATAATCTGCTCCGCAACACCGCCGCCATTATCATGGCCTGCCTGGAGAAGAATCCCGATAACCGGCCATCCATGGAGCAGGTAGCCCGGGTCTATGCCGATTCCGCGTCCTTGCTCAAGTGAGAAGCGGACCGGTCTTGCAACTCATTCCTTCGGCGGCCACACCGCGCCGGTGAGTTCCTTGGGCAATTGCGTCGGGTCAACGGGATAAATCTTCGACAGGTCGGGCTTGGTTTTTGCCCCGGGCAGAAGTTCAGCTTCCTCCGGCGCACCCATGATGAGCCAGAGCACCTCGGCGTCAGTGTCGTTGAACACCTGGCGCAGTTGGTCCGGCCCGACAAGTACGCCACCGTATTTGGGCACGGTCAACGTCTCCTCGCCTACGCGCAGGCGGCCTATGCCTTCGAGCACGAAATAAAACTCCTCCGCACGAATGTGTTTGTGCAACGTGTTCGCGCTTTGAGAAGGCAGCCGCCACAGCCGCGCGCCGAGATTCTCGCTCCCGGTCCGCTCCAGATAATCCGCATTCGGGATCTTCATCAGGTTGGAAGGACGCCAGAAGAGGTCTTCCGGTTTGATGAGATGATAACCTTGAATGGCTTTCATGGAATCACTCATAAATCAAATTTCCCGTTCCGTCTATCCCAGCGGGATAAAAATCATTCAGCCCGGCATGGCTCCGAATGCGTTCGGGGCCACGCCGGGTAAACGACCGTAAATGTCATCAACCTGAAGGGGTTGAATCGGAGCGCGGGGAATCCTGTTCGTGATCAGCCCTGGTATTGGTCGTCACTGACTTTTTCCAGCCAGTCAACCGCCTTGCCGTCGAGCTGTTCCTGAATGGCGATGTGCGTCATGGCCGTGGTGGGCGCTGCCCCATGCCAATGTTTTTCGCCGGGCGGAAACCAGATGAGGTCACCGGGCCGGATTTCCTCGATGGGACCGCCCCAGCGCTGCGCGCGCCCGCAGCCCGCCGTTACAATCAGGGTCTGCCCGAGCGGATGGGTATGCCAGGCGGTGCGGGAACCGGGCTCGAACGTGACCGTGGCGCCGGCAACCCGCGCGGGATCGCTTCCCTTGAACGGCAAGTCAATGCGCACCGTGCCGGTGAACCAATCAGCCGGTCCTTTATTGGAGGGCTGTGAACCACTTCGTTTGATTTCCATATTTTGAATTTCTTTGGCTTTGTGATCATTTTTTAGGATGTGCATTTAACGGATAACGACGAAGATTTGGTAGGGACGGCGCGCTGCGGCGTCCCCGCCCGTAAAGCGGGCGGAACGAACTCCATAAGACGGACGATTCGCCAAAACTTTTGCGCCGCTGCACGCGGCGCGGACGCCGCAGCGTGCCATCCCTACCACCTTCTTCCATCAAGTTCATAATCTCACTTTTGGGTCATCTATTTCCTCAGAAGATCTTACAACTCCTGGCGCATGGGCCGGAACAGAATTTCGTTCACGTCCACAACCACTCAGCGACCGGTCAACTGCTCCAACTTTTCCGGATAACGGGCGCCCTGCACCGTGATCTTTGCCGCCGCGCTTTCGATGTCCCGCAGATCGTCCTGGGTGAGTTCGACGGCCACGGCTCCGATATTTTCATCCAGACGATTCAATTTTGTTGTGCCGGGGATGGGAACAATCCACGGCTGCCGGGCCAGCAACCACGCCAGCGCGATTTGCGCAATGGTTGCCTTCCTCCGCTGACCGATTTTGCCGATCAAATCAATCAGGGCCTGATTTGCCTTGAGCGCCTCCGGCGTGAAGCGCGGCAGCGTGCTGCGGAAATCGGAGCTGTCGAACTTCGCGGTTTTGTCAATTTTGCCGGTGAGAAAACCCTTGCCCAGCGGGCTGTAAGTAACGAAACCGATGCCGAGTTCTTCGAGCGTGGGTATCACTTCCTTTTCCGGCGTTCTGGTCCACAGTGAATATTCGCTCTGGAGCGCCGTAAGCGGCTGAACGGCGTGTGCGCGGCGGATGGTTTTCACGCCGGCTTCCGAAAGGCCGAAGTGCTTCACTTTGCCCGCCTGAATCAGTTCCTTCACGGCTCCGGCCACGTCTTCAATCGGCACGTCCGGGTCAACGCGGTGTTGGTAGAGCAAATCAATGGTCTCGACCTTGAGCCGCTTGAGCGAGCCTTCGACGGCCTGCTGGATGTGCGCGGGCCGGCTGTTCAACCCCGCCGCACCCGGCCGCCGGTCGCTGCCACTCAGGTCGAACCCGAATTTGGTGGCAATCACCACCTGCTTGCGGAACGGAGCCAGGGCTTCACCGACGAGTTCTTCATTGGTGAACGGGCCGTAAACTTCCGCCGTATCGAAGAACGTGACACCGCGCTCCACGGCGGCGTGAAGCAGCGCGGTCATCTCCGGTTTGTCTTTGGGCGGACCGTAGGAAAAGCTCATGCCCATGCAGCCCAGCCCGATGGCCGAGACTTCCAGATTGCTCTTTCCCAATTTGCGCTTTTGCATTTTGAATCCTTTCTTTCGGTTAACCGGCCATCGCTTTCGTTGAATCACTCATAACGCATGGCTGGAGGGTCGGCAAGTGGACGAAAAAACAAGGATTGGCAGACCGCAGCTCTGCCCGGCCAGATAAAACGGTAAGGCGGAGGTGCTCCTCCGCCCAAACTTTCCGTGGTTTCGTTATTTACCGTTGCAGGTCGCCCGGTTTTTCGGGGTTGCCCGGATCGTCGAGCAGCTGGACGGCGGTGGCGGGGCCGAAGTCGGTCCAGTCCTTGAGCGCCCAGACAACTTTCTTGTCCGGCGTGACTTCAATCAACTGGCAGCGCTCACCCGCATCGCCCCGGGAACAAATGACCGTGTTGCCATTGGCCAGCCGGACACAACTCTGCGAACCCCGGAAGTTGATGTCGGGCGGCAGGTCGGTCTTCAAGTCGAACTCCCAGACCGTCTCGCCTTTCGGATTCACTTCGCGGGTCAGCTCGTCCTTTTCGTCGGTGATGAGCGTGTTGCCGTTCTTCAGTCGGATGGCCGCCCAGGGACTGGGAATTTTGTAGGACCAGATCGGGTTGAAATTTTTGTCGTACTCGACCACCTTGCCCATCTGGAGATAAGGCGCCAGATAAGTTCCACTGGCAGTGATGCGGAACCGGCGGAACTGGCCATGGACGCCCGCGCCGGCATCGGGAATGACGTGCTCCGTCACGACGGCTCCGGTTTTTATGTTGATGATCAACATCCGGGGTGGCGTGCCGTTTTCCACGAGCAGGACCTTGTCCAGCCCGATGGGCTGGACGGTGTGGATTTCAGTTCCCTTGGGCGGGTCCAGCCGCCAGACCACTTTTTTTTGCGGCGTCACCTCGGCGGCGTAGGCCATGCGGGAGAACAGGATGTTGCCGTTCGACAGCAGCCAGATGTCGTCGTATTCCCAGCCTTTCCCGGTGGAATATGTCCAGACGACCTTGCCGTCGTTCACGAGAAAAATTTTATTGCAGCCTTCACCGATCAAGAGCATCGGGTGCTGCGCGAGGCCCTTGCCGGGCAGACTTGTATCCGGCGGCGACACCTTCCAATTGGGCGGGTCCACCGGGATTTCAGAAGGCCCGAAGGCGGGCACATCGGCAGCGGTGAATTGGGGCAACACCTTGAGCGCCGGGGTGCACGATGATTTCATGGTGCAAGTGGTGCAGCAGCCCGGGACCAGGAACGCCAGGCTGAAGGCCGCCGCCGCGAGAGCCAGATTGGTTAAACGATGCTTCGAAATGATGGGGATATTCATGGGTGGGAGATGATTCTTGATTTTATTTTGGTGGGATTAAAAGTCCACAGGCAATTTGGCGGAATTGCGTTTTAACGGAGCGCGGAGCATTGCTCCGCCAGTGTGACCATTGGTTCTCGCGGAGCAATGCTCCGCGCTCCGAAAACTGTAAATTATACCGTTGCCGGCAATTTGGCGCCACCGGGTGGCTCCGGGGAAGGTTGCAAATAAATTGTCGGCTTAGACCGGTCGGCGCACACTTATCCACGAATGCAACCCACGGATGACGGCGCGCTGTTGCGGCAATATACGGAAAACCATTTTACACATTGTGCGCAAATCGTATAATGCCCTTCAGTGAACTCACTAGAGCGCCGGCACTCCGTATGAGCGGTGGGGCATACCCAAAAGCACGGCGGCCGGCGTCTCAATTTTAACCCTCATCCATGGAATCTTGAAACGTATGGCATGGTCGAAAGCGAAGACGGCAATTGCCATCGGTGCCTGTGTATTGCTGGCGGCAGAAGTAGTGACCATCGTTTTTTACAAATTGAACAAGCCCGTTCAGGGGATTCCCCGGGACTGGTCGGTTTTACGCGGTGACAGCGAACAATGGAATTGGGCAAATGGCAAAATCTGCGGCCATAGCACCACCTTCGAAACCATACTGGCTTCAGACAAGGAATACCACAATGTCACCCTGTCGGCCATCG
Source organism: uncultured Verrucomicrobiae bacterium (assembly GCA_963762585.1). Taxonomy (GTDB): domain Bacteria; phylum Verrucomicrobiota; class Verrucomicrobiia; order Limisphaerales; family UBA11358; genus UBA11358. The sequence continues at coordinate 61,671 of CAVXLF010000028.1, read as the reverse complement.
CCGGCAGCACCAATCGTGAAGCAAGCCTGGCCATCCGGATGCAGGACGCTGACAACGGTTACATTATCATCTTCGCTCCCGGTGGCACGCCTCGGGAGGATGCGGGACACATCGCCCTGGTAAAGCGATCCGGCGGCAGCGAAACCACCCTCGCCTACTACCAGGGACGGGTGTTTGCTTCCATGGGCCAGTCCGCAAAAATCACCGTTACCGCCCAGGGACCCCTGATTGAGGTCCGTTTAAACGACGTCAGAGTCGTGCGGGTCATGGATTCAACCTTTATCACCGGCCTCATCGGTCTTCGCATTTACGGCGATCCCCATTTCCCCTGCGACGCGACTTATTCCAACCTGATCTTCCCTTAGTCGGCGCACCATTGGAACCGACGATCATGAATCTCCCCGGTATAACCACTGGCAGGCGAGCGTTTACACTCATCGAACTGCTGGTGGTCATCGCCATCATCGCCATATTAGTCGTATTGCTGCTTCCCGTTCTAAGTCATTCCAAAATCGCGGCCCAAGGGACGCAATGTGCCAATAATCATCGGCAATTGGTTTTGGCATGGAGCATGTCTTGTCATGACAACAACGACCAGTTGCCCGTTGTGGACCATTGGGTGGCCGGAGACATGAGCGATCCGTTTGATGCCACAAACACCTCGCTCCTGGCGGATCCGTCCCAATCGCCTTTGGCGCGGTACGGTATTGTTCCGGCACTCTACAAATGTCCAAGCGACCGAAGTGCTCTGGTGCGCAGCGTTTCAATGAATAATCGTCTGAATCCCATCACTCCCGGTTTTTGGTTGCAGGGGGGCGGCAGTCGATATGAAATTTTTACAAGGAGCCAGCAAATCCGGGTGCCTTCGGAGATTTATATCACCACTGACGAGCGCAGTGACACCATCAATGACCCGTCACTCTGTGTGGACATGAGCAATACGGGGAGCGCCGACGGAATAGGGGCAGGCAATCCCTACTGGATGGCCGATTACCCCGCCGGCTACCATAATGGTACCGGCCGGTTTTCATTTGCCGACGGGCATGTGGAAAGTCATCGGTGGCTGGAGCCGTATATTTTAGTGCCGCTGGGACAGGCGCACGTGATTCATACTTCGGCCACCGACCGGGACGCACGATGGTTGCAGGATCATTGTACGTGTTTGAAATGAAGACGGGATTCTGATTGTCGGGAAAGTGCAATAACCTTTGGCTTTAACACGCCCTGCAAACCATTTTACACGTCGCCCGCGCCCTGTATAATGTCCCACTGTGAATTCGGAAAAGCGCACGCGCGTGGTCTGCGGCATGAGCGGGGGGGTGGACTCCTCCGCCACGGCGGCGCTGTTGCTCGAACAGGGCTACGAGGTTATCGGCATCACGCTCAAGCTCTGGCCGCAGGATTGCGTGAACCGCGCCGAGGACAAATGCTGCGGCCCGCAGGCCGTCACCGACGCGCGCGCCGTCTGCCACAAGCTCGACATCCCGTATTACCTCATCGACGAGGCGGCGGAATTCCAGAAGCACGTCATCAGTTACTTTGCCGATGAATACAAGGCCGGTCGCACGCCGAATCCGTGCGTGATGTGCAATCAGAATCTCAAGTTCGGCCGGCTCATTGACCGCGCCCGGCAGCTCGGCGCGGATTACATCGCCACAGGACATTTCGCGCGGATTAAACATGTTCCATCGCCCTCAACGAATCCTGCCCTGGTAGGGACATCGCGCTGCGATGTCCTCGCCCGCGAAGCAGCGGGCGAAACCATTGCGCCGCTGAACGCGGCGCGGACGGCGCAGAGCGCCGTCCCTACCCCGGGCCGGTACCTGCTCAAGCGCGGGCGCGATTTGAAGAAGGACCAGAGCTACTTCCTGTTTTCACTGCGACAGGACCAGCTTGCGCGCGCGCTGTTTCCGCTCGGCGAAAAGACCAAGAGCGACACGCGCGAAGTGGCGCGGCATTGCCAGCTCAAGACCGCCGACAAGGAGGAGAGCATGGAAATCTGCTTTGTGCCGGACAACAATTACGGCGGCTTTCTCCAGCAGGCGAACCTCGTGCAGAAGCACCGCGGCGAAATCACGGACGTTCACGGCCAAGTGCTCGGCCACCATGATGGCATCGCCTTTTACACCATCGGCCAGCGCAAGGGCCTGGGCATCACGACGCCCAGGCCGGTCTATGTCGTGGAACTGGACGTGGAAAACAATCGCGTCGTGGTGGGCGATGAATCCGCACTCGACCGTGACGAATTCACCGCCAGCAATTGCAACTGGATCCCGTTCGACAAGCTCACGGAGCCGGTCGAAGTCACCACGAAAATCCGTTATAATCATCCCGGAACGCCGGCCACCGTAACCCCGACCGGCAACGGCTCGGTGAAGGTGAAACTGCATTCCGCCCAACGCGCCATCACGCCCGGCCAGGCGGCGGTGTTTTATCAGGATGACCTGGTTCTCGGTGGCGGATGGATTTGCCGCTGAACATTTGCTCGCCTGCTCCTTTCGGCGTGGTAAAACTCCGGCGTGTTCGCGCTCCGCTTTTCAAAATTTGCTCCCGGCTTTATCGCGTGGTTGATTCTGGCCGGTGTTTTTTCACCTCCCGCCAAAGCGGGCGGGGATTTTCCCGCGCGGTTCGTCCTGGACATGGTGCAGGACAATCCCGGCGAACCGCCTCAGCCGTCGGCCTTCCGCGACCCGCGCCACCTGGTTGACTGGGGTTATAATGGCCAGGTCATCGAAGCCGGAGCGGATTCGTGCGAGACCTTTGATGCGATGGCGCCGGATATTTTGCCGGAGGGCAGCGAGGCACGCATCTGGATCGAGCAACGCGCCCGGGCGTTGGAACTCAAGGCGCAACAGGCTCATGCCGCGGGGATCCAGGCGTACGCGTGGATGCAGTTCGTCGTCCTGCCCAAGGCGTTGGTGGCGCGGTTCAAGGATGAAATCTGCGATGGTCGCGGGCGGATTGATCTGGAGCGGCCGATGACGCAAAAAATTCTGCGGGCGCAGATTGCCGAGCTGTTTGCGCGCTGTCCATCGCTGGACGGCATTGTGGCGCGCACGGGGGAAATTTATTTGCAGGACAGTCCCTTTCATGCGGCGAGCGCCAACACCCACGAAGGCAAAAGGCAGGGTAGCACCGCGATCCTTCACGGCCCGCAAAGCCACATCGCCCTGCTGAAACTGCTCCGCGACGAAGTCTGCGTGCAGCGCCACAAGCTGGTTTTTTACCGCACCTGGGATTTCGGGAACAACTTTCATGTGAATCCGGGATACTATTTGAAGGTGACCGATGCGATTGAGCCGCATCCGGATTTGATTTTCTCCATCAAACCTCAGGCCGGCGATTTTCTGCGCATGACACCGTTCAATCCGACGCTCGGCATCGGGAAACACCGTCAAATTGTCGAGGTCCAGTGCCAGCGGGAGGCGTATGGCAAGGGCGCGCATCCGTTTTATATTGGCGACGGCGTCATCAATGGCTGGGAGGAATACGCGCAAATCATGAAGCCCGGCCAGCCGAAAGGTCTGCGTGACCTTGTCCGCAATCCCAACTTTGCCGGCGTCTGGACCTGGTCGCGCGGTGGCGGTTGGGAAGGGCCATACATCACCAACGAACTCTGGTGTGCGCTCAACGCCTATGTCATCGCCAAATACGCGGAGAATCCCGGGCGCAGCGAGGAGGAAATTTTCAACGAATTCGCCACGCAACAGCTGCATTTGCAGGGCGACGACGTGGAGCGCTTTCGCAAACTCAATCTGCTGTCCGCCGCCGCCGTATTGCGCGGCCAATGCAGCCTCCTCAAGCCGGTGGATCTCTGGTGGGCCCGCGACGATTTCATCGCCGCGCCGAACTTAAATGTCTTTGCCACGACCAACCTGGTTGTGGCCGCGCTTGCCGAAAAAGCCGAAGCCGTGAACCTGTGGACGCAGATCGAATCGCTCGCCCGGCAAATTCATTTCGCCGATCCGCCGACGCAGGAGTTTGTGGAGACCTCCTGCGCCTACGGGCGAATCAAGTATTCCATATTCGAGCAGGCCTGGACCATTTTGCTCTACGGCCGGATGGGCGACCAATCGGGACATTATGATTGCGACAAACTTTCTGCGGCGATTGCCAGGTATGACGCGCTTTGGCGCGAATGGCGCGCGCTGAAAGCGACGCATCCGGGTTGCGCGACGCTTTACCAGGATGTCGCGTTTGGCAACCAGCCCGGCATCGGCGCGGCGGTGGACCGGTATCGGAAAGTGTGTGAAACCGCCCGGAAATAAAATCGGCGGCGAGGCGTGGGCACGGCCTTGATGCGTCCATTGACAGCGGATGCCACCCGGTGCATCGTTCCGTTCATGAAAGCACTTGTTCTACTGGTAGCGATTACCTTGTTTCAAATCCTGGCCGCCGGCGCGGCGGAGTCCATTTATGATATTCCGCTCAAGGACATTGACGGCAACAGCACTTCGTTGAAGCCGTATCAGGGCAAGGTGCTGCTCATCGTCAACGTCGCGTCGAAATGCGGATTTACCCCGCAATACACCGCGTTGGAAGCGCTCTACCAGAAGTACAAGGACCAGGGGTTGGTTGTGCTTGGATTTCCCTGCAACCAGTTTGCCGGGCAGGAACCCGGCACGGACGCCGAAATCAAACAGTTCTGCACCTCGAAATATGACGTGACCTTCCCGATGTTCGACAAGCTGGAGGTCAACGGCGCCAATCGGCATCCGCTATACGTGTGGTTGGCGGGCAAGGATTCGCCGTTTCCCGGCAAAATCGGCTGGAACTTCACCAAGTTTCTGATTGGCCGCGACGGTAAAATCCTGAACCGCTTCGCCTCGCCGGTAAAACCCGGCTCCGCAAAAGTGACCGAGGCGATTGAAGCCGCACTGGCGGCGAAATAAGGCCAGCCAGGCCACGCCGGGCGGCCGCTCAAGCGCAAGGCGGAAAGAATCGGCGACAACGCCCGGCGGCAATTGCCACGCCCGCACCTGCGAGCAGCAGGCCGGTGGAGGGTTCGGGAGTGGGTGTGATCCCCACGTCCACCGCATTGAATTCGAAAAGATGGGCGGTACTGGAAGGAAAATCAAAACCCTGCCCGGTGGGGCTTTGGGTTATCACATAATCGCAATAATTAATCGTAGGACTGCCCCAGGTTAAATTGGGCAGCGCCGTTGCACGTCATACAGGTCTGCGCTATAGGACCCATCGGCGACCGGCCGCCGTGGCTCATATCCCGCCAGGTAGGGGCCTATGTCCGAACTCATGGAAACGTTGATGGTGGTGATGTCCACGCCATTGACCGTGCCGCTGATGTTTTCCTCTCCGCCGCCGCCCATTCCCAACAGGTAGAAAGTCGTGTCACCGGGCTGCAGGTCAAAGCTGATGGTCGAAAGATTATCCAGTTGAGCCGGCCAGCTCACATCGTTCTGATAAATGAGATCGTTGACACTGGAAGCCGTGCCGCCGAACAACGCGAAGTCGTTGTCCGCAATAATCTGCATGAAAAGAGACTGTCCCCGCGCATTGGCAACGCAGGCGGACAGCGCGGTTGCAATGACTGCCGATTTGAGAGCTAGGAAAGGCAGCTTTTTCATACCGCTTGCCCTGGGAAGCCGTTTGTATGCCATTTCTATCGGCAATTGATCATTTGGAAGCTTATCCAAACTGGAACTCAAATAAGCAGTCCTTCATCCGCCGGGCTCTGCCGGATTGACGGACAAACCGAGGACGATTGCCGGATTATTGGTGATGCAAACGGGCAGGCCGGCCCTGCCATCAGGAAGATACGGTTTTGACCGCAGGGGCGCAGCTTACGGCTGAACCAGTTCGGCCGCACTGGCGTTGGCGCGCACCTGTTCGGGATTTTTACAGCCGGGGATGAGCACGGACACCAGGGGATTTTTCAGGCACCACGCCATGGCCCATTGCGCCATCGGCACGCCGGGCGGCACCTCCTCTTTTTGCAGGCGCTCGACTTCGGCGAGGTCGCGTTTCAATTTTTCAGCGTCAAACGTCGCGCGCACGTCGTTGGCGGCAAACGTCGTGCCGGGTTTGTATTTGCCGGAGAGCAATCCGCTGGCGAGCGGCACCCGGGCAAGGACGCCGAGCTGGTCGCGTTGCGCGTGCGGGAAATACAGGGTCTCGGCCCGGCGATCGAGCCGGTTGTAGAAAACCTGCAGGGCGGCGACGCCGAAGTTCGCGGCCTCGCGCGCCTGCAATTCGCTGCCCTTCTGCAAAATGGAAACGCCGAGATGGCGGATTTTGCCGGCGCGGACCTGTTCCGCCAGCATCGTCCAAAGCTCCTGGTTTTGGAACAGCGCATCCGAGCCGGAATGGAATTGATACAGGTCAATCGTCCCGACGTGCAGGGCTTTGAGCGAGGCTTCCAGTTGCCGGCGCACGCCGGCCACGGAAAAATCGTCCGTGCGGTTCATGAAACTGTTGAAGTGATGGCCGAACTTCGTGGCCACGAGCCAGCGCGACCGGTCGCGGCGCGACAGATAATCGCCGACCAGCCGCTCGGAGAGGTGGTCGCCGTAACATTCGGCGGTGTCAATGAAGTTGATGCCGCATTCCGCGGCCGCGTCGAGGATGGCGTCGGCCTCGGCCTGCGAGAAATCCCGGCCCCACTCGCCGCCAAACTGCCAGGTGCCGACGCCGATGACCGACGTCCGCAAACCTGTTCTTCCCAGAATCCGGTAACGCATGACCCATGCTAACGCGCAATTTGCTCTTGCGCCAAGTCTGTTCGTTGTTAAAGTGCAGCCCGCATTTTCATCCGCCGGCAGCGGCGGTTTTCCGCCTTCGCGGCGCGGCCGGGCGCCGCTTCAGTGCGACGGCCCGTTTTTTAACCAGAAACATAATTATTAACTCGTGAAAGTTTTCAGCGGCACCGCCAATGAGCCTTTGGCTCGCTCCATCTGCAAATCCATCAGCATGGAACTGGGCCAGTGCTCCATCAAACCCTTCCCGGACGGCGAGACGTTCATCAAAATCGAGGAAAACGTGCGGGGCGAGGATGTCTTCGTGGTCCAGCCGACGTCGCCGCCGACCAACCACAATTTGATGGAGCTGTTCATCATGATTGATGCGTTGCGGCGGGCGAGCGCGGCGCGCATCACCGCGGTGCTCCCGTTTTATGGCTATGCCCGGCAGGACCGCAAGGACCAGCCGCGCGTGCCCATCACGGCCAAGCTCATTGCCAATCTGCTCGTGGCGGCGGGCGTCAATCGCATCCTCACGGTGGATTTGCACGCGCAGCAGATTCAGGGGTTTTTCGACATCCCGGTGGATCATCTCTACGCCGCGCCGGTGATGTACGAGTATTTGAAGAAGAAAAAATTGCCCGACCTGGTGGTGGTCAGCCCGGACGTGGGCGGTTTGAAGATGGCGCACGCATATTCGCAGGTGCTGGAATCGGGCCTGGCCATCGTGGCCAAGCGCCGGAAAAGCCCGACGGAAGTGGAATCCATGGCGGTGATTGGTGAAATCAAGGGCAAAAATGTGCTGTTGGTGGACGATTTGACAGAAACGGCGGGGACGCTGACGGCGGCGGCGACCTTGTTGAAGAAAAAGGGCGCCCGGCAGATCGTGGCCTGCGTTTCCCACGCCATTCTCAACGATGTAGGCATCGAAAGATTACGAAAATCGGCGATTGACGAATTGATTACGACTGATACAGTCCAACGCCCTGTAATTGACGGTGTCAAGATAACCACGCTGTCGGTGGCGGGGCTTTTGGGCGAAGCCATCAAACGAATTAACAGCAATTCGTCGGTGAATTCGCTGTTTGAATTCAAAGGCTGGCGCACGAGTTGAGCCGGCGGTAAAAACAATAATTTAGCATGAAATCGGTGCCATTAAAAGCGTATCCCCGGACGCAGATGCGTCGGGGCGGAGTCAAAAAATTGCGCGACACGGGTCGTGTGCCGGCGGTCATTTACGGCCGCCAGGTCAAGCCGCAAAACCTCGAAATCAGCGCCAAGGAAATCGGTGATCTCATTCACCATTCCGCCTCCGAAAATCTGCTGGTGGATTTATCGGTGGAAAACGATGCGCGCGCCAGGCGCCTGGCGCTCGTTCAGGAAATCCAGCATCATCCGCTGGATGGCAAGGTGCTGCACGTGGATTTTCATGAAGTCGCCGAAAACGAAACCGTCATTGTCAGTGTGCCCGTGGAAACCGTCGGCGAGGCCGCCGGGGTGAAAAACAGCGGTGGCGTGCTGGAACACCTTCTGTTCAAGCTCAAGGTCCGCTGCCTGCCCCGGGATCTGCCCGAGCAAATCATTGTGGACGTGACCAGCCTGGAGCTGGGCAAGGCCGTTCATATCGGTGAGATCAAGGCGCCCGCCGGGGTGGAAATTTTGGGTGACAAAAGCATGCCGGTCGTGACCGTGGCGCTGCCGCGCACGGAAGAGGAAGAGGTGGCGGCGACCACCACCGAAGCCGCGGCGGCCGGCGACGTCGAGATGCTCAAGGAAAAGAAGGAAGACGGCGAGGAAGGCGGAGAAAAGGCCCCGGCCAAAGGCGCGGCCAAGGGCGCCGAGAAGGGCGCGGCCAAGGCTCCCGAAAAGGGTGCTGCCGCTCCGGAAAAGGCTGCCGAGAAGGCCGGCGAGAAAAAACCGGCAGAGAAAAAGAAGTGATTTCGAGGGCGATCCGTGCGGATCGCCGCGCCCGCGCCGCTCATGGAGTCATTGCATCTCATCGTGGGCCTTGGCAATCCGGGCGCGGAATACACGAAAACGCGCCACAATGCGGGTTTTTTGCTGGTGGAAAAACTGGCCGGGCGCTGGCAGGCGGATTGGAAGCTCGACCGCAAGTTCGAGGCGCGCATGGCCCGCGCGGAACCCAATGGTCGCCGCGTCTGGTTGTGCCAGCCGCAGACGTTCATGAATTTGAGCGGCCAGGCGGTCGGCGCGGTGATGGGTTTTTTTCAAATCCAGCCAACGGCAGGATTGTTGGTGGTGGTGGACGACGCGGATTTGCCACTGGGCGAGATCCGGATGCGGACGGGCGGCAGCAGCGGCGGCCATCACGGGCTGGAGTCCATCGAGCAGCATCTGGGTTCGCGCGAATTTGCGCGGTTACGGCTCGGCATCGGGCGCCGGGACGGCGCGCGGGAGATCACGGATTACGTGCTCAGCCGCTTTGATGCGAACGAGGGCGCGTTGATGGAAAAAGTTTTGGACCGGGCAGCTGACCAGGCGGAATGCTGGTTGAGCGACGGAATACAGAAAGCAATGAACCAGTTTAATGGAGTCGTGGACTCCGCGAACGAAGAGAAAAAACAGTGAAACGATACGAAGGTCTGTTCATCCTGAATACGGCGGGACGGGAAGAAGGCGTCAAGGACGCCCTCGACAAGATTTCCACCGAAATTGCGGCGGCGGGCGGCAAAGTCGAAACGGTCCAAAAAATGGACCGGAAAAGCTTTCGCGCGCGTGGCGGACAAGAAACACAACGCCGGCTTTTACGCGAACGTCATTTTTACCGGCACGCCCACCATCGTCACGCAATTGCGGACGAAACTGGCGCTGAATGAAGAGGTTTTCCGCGTCATCTTCACGCAGGCGCCCGAGCCCAAACCCGCCCAGTAACCACCCCTGTTTTATGGCCAGCTTCAACAAAGTCATCCTTGCCGGCAACCTGACCCGCGACCCGGAATTGCGCTACACGCCCAAGGGCACGGCCATTGCGCGTCTGGGCATCGCCTGCAACCGCAAATGGAAGAGCGAGACCGGCGAAATGAAGGAAGAGGTCACTTTTGTGGACGTGGATGCTTTTGGCAAAACCGCCGAAACCATCGGCCAATATCTGAAAAAGGGCCGCCCGATTTTGATTGAAGGCCGCCTGCGCTACGATACCTGGGAGGACAAACAAAGCGGCCAGAAAAAAAGCAAACTCGGCGTGGTGCTGGAAAACTTTCAATTTCTGGACTCCGGCGGCGGTCGGGGTGAAGGCGCGCCTGAGGCGCCGCGGCCGCGGCCGGCGGCCGGTTCGCCGCCCGCCGCACCCGAACCCGCTGATGGCGACGCGCCACCGGAAAGCGACGATGTTCCATTCTGATTTCGCCGCGCACATTGGGTTGTTACCTGTCATTCGTTACCCGTCACTTTTATGAAGACTGAAGTCATTCTCACGCACAACATCGTCGGCCTCGGCGCTGAATCCGATCAGGTGAAGGTCGCCGCGGGATACGCGCGCAATTTCCTGTTTCCGCAACGGCTGGCCATTCCCCTCACCCAGGCCAACAAACGCCAGATCGAGGCCCTGCGCCAGCGCCGGGCCGAGCGCGAAGCGCACGAGTTCAACACCATGACCGAACTCGCCAAGGGCGTCGCGAAGCTCATCTGCGTGGTCAAAGCCAAGGCCGGCGAGGACGGCAAGATGTTCGGCTCGGTGACCGCCGGCATGATTGCCGACGAATTGAAGCATCAGTTCGATATTTCGCTCGATAAACGGAAAATTCATCTCGAACACCCGATTCGCATGCTCGGCGACTATGAAGTGGAATTGAACCTGCACGCCGAAGTCAAAGGCATGCTGAAAGTGCGCGTGGAAAGCACCACGCCGGCGGCAGCGCCCGCTATGGAAGCCGTGCCGGCCGAATCGAAGACCGAGGAAGGCAAACGGCCCCGAACAGAGAAGCGCGTCCCCGTAAAACGGGATGACCGGGCCGAAAAAGCCCCCAAACCCGACAAGGCTGAAAAAGTCGAGGCTGCCGAGGTGAAAAAAACCCGCGCCGCCAAGGTGGAAAAGGCGGAAAAGCCGGCAAAAGCGGCCAAACCGGCCAAGGCGCCCAAGGCGGAAAAACAGGCTTGACGGATTGACCCAAAATCATTAGGTTAACTCTGTAATGTTGAAAAACGTTCTACAAGTTGTCACACTGGTCGTCGTCGTAGTTAGCGACGCCGTTGGCGCTTGTTGAATATAACCAAACTTTAACAAGAACCCACGGCCGATAATGGTCGTGGGTTTTTTGTTTAACCCGCACCACCGGCCACAACCCATAAACGATCAAGATGAAGAGAAAGATTAAGGTTAGGATCAGGCGGCGCCATCGCCCCGGCTTGATTCTTAATCATAATCGTAATCTTACTCTTAATCCCAAAGCCTATGAGCAAGACAACTGAAACCGCTGGAAGAAAAGAAATCCACCGCCGCCGCGCGCGCCGAGGTCGGCCCGGCCATGGCCGGATGCGACATCCTCGTCCAAGCCCTCGAACGCGAAGGGGTTGAACTCATTTTCGCCTATCCCGGCGGCGCCAGCATGGAAATCCACCAGTCGCTGACCAAATCCAAAATCCGCACCATCCTGCCGCGCCACGAACAGGGCGGCAGTTTTGCGGCGGAAGGTTATGCCCGCGCCACCGGCAAGGCCGGCGTGTGCATGAGCACCAGCGGCCCCGGCGCCACCAACCTCGTCACCGCCATCGCCGATGCCTACCTGGATTCCTGCCCGCTGGTGGCCATCACCGGCCAGGTCACCACCAACATGATCGGCCGCGGCGCATTTCAGGAAACCGACATCATCGGCGTGACGCTGCCCATCGTGAAGCATTCCTATCTCGTCACGAACGTGAACGACATCCCGCGCATCGTGAAGGAGGCGTTTTACCTCGCCCAGACCGGGCGACCCGGTCCGGTGGTGATTGACGTGCCGAAGAACGTGCAGCAGGCCCGGACCCAGCCGGTCTGGCCGACGCTGGCGCAGATCAAGCAGGGCCTGCGCGGCTACCATCAGCCGGATTTGCGCGCGGACGACCTCGCCTTGAACGAAATCATGGGCCTGATTGAAAAGGCCGAGCGGCCGGTGATTTATTGCGGCGGCGGCATCATCAGCAGCGGCGCGGCGGCCGAACTCAAGAAATTCGCCGAGGCGGCGCAAATTCCGGTGACGACGACGCTCATGGGCATCGGCGGTTTTCCGGAGACGCACCCGCTCTCAATGCGCTGGCTGGGCATGCATGGCGCGGCGTTCGCGAATTGGGCCGTCAACGGCGAATATCAATACCGCAAAAGTCCCAACGACCCGATGGTGAAAATCAAGGACGGCGCGGATTTGTTGCTCGCCTTCGGGGTGCGGTTCGACGACCGCGTGACCGGGAAGTTCGAGGAATTCTGCAAAAACGGCACGATTGTGCACGTGGACATTGACGCCTCCGAATTGAACAAGAACCGGCGGGCGAACCTCAGCGTGGTCGGCGACATCAAGGACTCCCTGGCGCGGCTCAACGCCATGTTCGCGAAGCGCCCGTTGAACAAAAAGCACACGGCCTGGCTGGCGCAGATTGACGAATGGAAGCAAAAAGCTCCGTTCGCCTACACCATCACGCGGGAAATTGCCACCAGCGACCACATGAAGGACCATCTCACGGACCACGAAGACCAGATCATCCTGCAACAGATGGTGATCGAGGCGCTTTACGATTTGACCAAGGGCGACGCCATCATCACCACCGGCGTGGGCCAGCATCAGATGTGGGCCGGTCAGTGGTATAAATACACACGCCCGCGCCAGTTCATCACCAGCGGCGGTCTTGGCTCGATGGGCTATGGTTTCCCGGCGGCGCTCGGCGCCAAAATCGCGCACCCGGACAAGGAGGTCATTGACATTGATGGCGACGGTTCGTTCCTGATGAACATCCAGGAACTGGCGACCGCGCACATTGAAAAGATCAACGCCAAGGCCATCATCCTGAACAACCAGCACCTCGGCATGGTGGTGCAATGGGAGGACAACTTTTACGCCGGCAACCGCGGCCATACCTATTTGGGCAATCCCGACGAGCGGGCGCAGATTTATCCCGACTACGTGCGCGTCTGCAATTCGTTCAACGTGAAATGCGAGCGCGTGATGTTCAAAAAGGACTTGCGCCCCGCCATCCAGCGGATGCTCGCCGCGAAGGAGCCGTATGTGCTCGACGTGATTGTGCCCTACACCACGCACGTCATTCCGTTCATCCCGGCGGGCCGCACTGTCGCCGACATGATCTGGAAACCGTGACCAAAATGAAGTCCGTGGCGGCGCTCCCGGAGCGCCGCCTTTTTTGTTTGGGGGAAACGGCGTCACCGGTCCGCGGCGACAGCAACACTTGTCGTCCGGCCGGTTTTTGTTACGCTGCCCGCAATGCGTAAATTGTTTTTTGGCCTTGTCCTCACCCTGGCGCTGCCCGCGTCCGGTGCGGAAATCAATGTCGATTTCAGCAATTTCCCAACCAATGAACCGCCGCCCGGTTTTCACAGTGCGCTGGCCGGTGGCGGCGGGCCGGGCAACTGGAAAATCATCATGGATGAGGCCCCCTCGGCCTTTGCGCCGTTGACGCCGCAGGCGGGCCAGATGCCGACCGTGGCGCGGCGGGCTGTGCTCGCCCAGCTCAGCCAGGACCCCGCGGACGAACGGTTTCCGATGCTGATTTACAACCAGGAGACCTTCGGGGATTTCAAGCTGACGACGCAATTTAAAATCGTCGGCGGGCTGGCGGAACAAATGGCGGGAGTCGTGTTCCGGTACCAGAATTCATCGAACTTTTATGTGATTCGCGCCAGCGCCCTGGGGCACAATATTCGCTTTTACAAGGTGGTGGATGGCTTGCGCGGCAATCTGCTGGGCCCGGATATCGACATTTCCACCAACGTCTGGCATACCCTGGGCATTCAATGCCAGGGCAACCAAATCATCTGCCAGCTCGATGGGCAGCTGGTGATGCCGCCGCTGACGGACAACACCTTTGCCACCGGCAAAATCGGATTTTGGACGAAATCGGACGCCGTCAGCTATTTTGGCGACACCACCATCAACTACACCCCGCGCGTGCCCATGGCACAAACGCTCGTGCAGGGCATGATGCAAAAATATCCGCGCATCCTGGAACTCCGGGTTTACACCCTCAATGACAAGGGCGAACCGCAAATCATTGCCAGCAACCACGAAAAGGAAATCGGCCAGCCGGGCACCGACGCCGAGAAAGGGGCCATCACCGCGGGCACGGTTTATTTTGGTCGCGGCAAAGGCACGGTGGCGGTCGCGATGCCTTTGACCGACCGGAACGGCGATTCGGTGGCAGCGGTGCGCGTGCAATTGAAATCATTTATGGGCGAAACGCAGGACAGCGCCGTGGACCGCGCCCGGGTCATCATCAAACAAATGCAGGCTCAGGTTATGACCGGACAGGATTTGACGCAATAACGGCCGCGCTCACGGTTTGGCGGGTGCATTCAATTCTTCCGGCGACTTCACCGGCGGTATATCCTGTGGCTTCACGCGCCGGACCCCACCGAAGACGGTGATGCTGCCATCGTCGCCGACCTGAAGCCGGGGACGGGCATTGAGATAATCGTAAACTTCCTGCCGGACCAGGTCGCCGTTGGGGTTGACCACCGAATAAATGAAACTCGCCGCGCCGTTTTGGTACAGGATGTGCAAATTGCTGAACTGATCCAGTTGTTCCTCGGGTTGGCTGAACGAAACCATCGGGCCAATCGGCCGCACCTTGAAAATAATCGTGCCGGATTCGTTGCTCACCTGCACATACATTCGCAGTTGCGCGCGCAGATAGTTGGCTTCCTCCAGGGTGTACTTGCGGACTTCCGACGGACGGTTGGTGACACCGGGGGGGGGGGGCACACCGAACACTTGCGACCACAATTTCGCGCCGTCAACCACGTCGAACCCCCGTGGCGGACTCGTGATTTCCGTGTTCCAATCCTTGATGTGCACCGTGGCGATGATTCGATAGCGTCCCGACCGTCTCAGATCAAAATACGGCTGCAAATCCACCAGTTTGGTGGCTATCTGCGATGAATCCAGTTCGAATTCGCCCTGCACCGGCGGATTGGAATTTTTGACAACGATGGAATTGTCCGGGTCATCCGCCGCTTCCACGCTGAACGTCAGCCAGTCCGGGTCCGCGCCCAGATGCAACGGCTGGCCGGATTGATTTGTGATGTGCACCGCCACCGGCAAGGCTTCACTGGGCAGAAACTGGTCCTGGTCCAGCGTCAAATTGACGGTGACCTGCGCCGACGTGCTGAAAATTGGCGTCACCACCAAAACGAGAATAAGCCGGAACAATTTCATTTGAACGCTGGATACTCTAAACCGCTCCCGGCGCATGGCAACCACAAACGGCGGGAAGCGTGGGCCGCGGTCAGCCCCACGGTTCCGGATACCTTTACAGGCCGGCGAATTTTCATCCGCCGGCCTGTTGCGACCCCAAATCTCCCTGGCGATTATCTTTGAGTCGGAGTGGGCCGGTTATTGCAATTCCAGCCGGAAGAAACATTGCGGAGCGGTGCTCATGCTGTTGGTCATGGCCATCATGGCACCGGTCCCGGGGATGGGGCTGCTGACCGGCGTCCAGCTGGCAGCCGCCAGATTGGTGGTGCACTCCAGTTGATACATCTGGTTGGTGACGGTCGACCAGCTGACGACGAATTCGTTGGTCCCGGCCACGTTGACGCGGGCACAGCTCAACTGCGGAGATTGAAGCACGGTCAGCGTTCCATTGACATAATTTAGGGCGTAATTGGCGGCGGCAGCACCGCTGGCGGTTATCGGATATGAGCCGGCGGCGCTGCTGAGGGTCGCCGTCGTGGTCAAGGCCACCGGGGAAGTCAGCACGTTGGTCGTCTCACCGCTTACAAAGCCCGAGATGCTGGCCGTCAACGGCGGGTTGGGTTGCCCGCACATCTTGCTCCCGTTATTGGCCGTGACCATCAGGGTCGCCGGATCGATTTCTCCCGTGGAACCGGCGACGAGGTTGACGGAGTAGTTGGCGCCGGCATTGCCATCGTTGATGGTGTAGGCGCTGACCGTGAGCGTTTTGCCAGTGCCGGCATTCTGGGTGTCATAAGTCTCAGCCAGACCGGTTACGGAATCAAAACCTTGCAAACCGGTTGCGATCGGGGTGGCCGTGGCGCTGGTCGTGCCGTCATAAGTCTTGGTGCTGGCCGCGGCGCTGATGGTCAGGGTGGCCGGATTGATCACCAGCGTACCGGTGTTGGTGCCCTGATAATTGGAGTCATTAATCGCGGCCAGCACGGTGTAGCTGCCGGCATTTCTCGGAGGAGTGGTTGAACCGTTGTAAGTGAAGGTGACCGCCAGTCCGGCCGGGGTTGTGGTTGCGGTTGCCGCCTGGGCTGAACCATTGTAGGTCGGGTTCAGACTGCCCAAGGCGATCGGGGCCGTGGCTTTGTTCACCGTCAATGAGGCGCTGTTGGTCACGCTGCTGCACGTGCCGCTGACCACCACCGTGTAAACGCCCGCCTGGCCGGCCAGCAGATTGTTCAAGGTAAGATTGGCGCCGGTGCCGATGACCGAGCCGTTAAACCACCATTGATAACTCAAACCCGTCCCGCTCGCGGTTACGCCAAAGGTCGCGCTGCCACCCACCACACCGGTTTGGTCGACGGGTGCCGCAGTCACGGATACTGGGAGGTTCACCGTCAACGCGGCACTGTTGGTCACGGTGCCCATCGCCCCGCTCACGACCGCGCTGTAGGTCGCGGCGTCGCTGGCGCTTACATTGAACAGGGTCAGGCTGCTGTTGGTCTGGCCGCTCAGGGCGGAGCCGTTCTTCAGCCAGACATAGCTGTAAGGACCGGTGCCGGAGGCCACCGTGCTGAACACGGCGTTGTCCCCCGCACAAACGGTCTGGCTGGCCGGTCCGGTGGCGCTCACCGCCACGGTGAGGTTGGTAACCGGTTGGGGGACGTTGCCCGAGAAGACGAAATCGGCGGGGAAATTGGTGCCGGCGCCCACCAACGTGATGCTGATCGGGTGCGTGCTGCCATTGGCGTTGGTTCCGCCGGTAACGAAGCTGTTCAAATTAAAGCTCGCGAGTTCCGGGTAGGAGTTGGTTCCGGTTCCCAAATTGACGAAGACCCCGTACATGTATTGGCTTCCGTTCTGAAGCATCAGGTAGGGGTAGCCGATGGCCTCGCCCATCCACGTCGCCGCGCCGGTCGAAGTGTTGATCCGGTAAATGTCGGTGTTGGTGCTCGTATTGCTCACGTAGAGATTGCCGTCCTGCGCAAAGCGGATGTTCTGGCCGGTCGTGCCAAGGTTGGTGGGACTGCCATAACTCCCGACCAAGGTTGCCGTCCCGGTGGCGGGATTGATCGTGTACAATTTGCTTTGCGTGGCTCCGAACAGTGCTCCATCGCTGGGCCGGAAGGCCAGGGACTCAATGCCGCTCACGCTCAAAGTGGCAACCTTGGTGATGGCACCGTTGGTTTTGTTGAATGTCACCAGGATCCGTGCTGTTCGAAATGCCGTACAACACCCCGTTCGTGGGGCAGTAAGCGATGTCGTTGATCAGCGCCTTACCGATGGAGGCAATCGTGGTGAAGCTGCCGTTCAGCAGATTGATGGTGCCAAAATAATTGGTTGGGTGATTGTACTCAGCGGCATAAACAACGTTGTTCTGGGCCCGCGCTGGCATCACCAGATTGTCGGCCATCAGCAGCGCGCCCAAGGCAACCCACATCCACGATTTGTTCATGAGGCTTATTTAACATAAACCGCTTGAAACGGAGGGGGTTAGGGACACATTGCGCGATTTGAGGGGTGGATTGCGCCCGGATAGGGGCGGAATTCCATGGAAAAAGGAGGGCCAGCCAGCCCGAATCAGGTCATGACACCGAGCTGGCGCAGTTGTTCCCGATAACCCCGGGTGAGCGTTGCGCGGATGCCATTGTGCAGCGCGACCGTGTACTCGCCGTGGAACAGGGGATGCAATTCCTTGACGGATTCGATGTTCACGATGGTTGAGCGGCTGATGCGCACGAAATGGTCTGGCGGGAGTTTTTCCTCCAGCGCGGTCAGGGTCTCGCGCAGCATGTGGGTTTCCTTGCCGACGTACAGCTTCACGTAGTTGTCCGCCGCCTCCACCATGTCAATTTCGGTCAGGCGCAGGAACACGATCCGGCCGTTGGATTTCACGGCCAGCCGCTCCGGATATTTTGAATTCGCCTTCAGGTCCTGCATCAGGTTGTCCAGTTTCTGCTGGATGTCGCCGTTCTGGTGACTTTGAATTTGCTGCCGCGCCCGTTGCACCGCCGATCGCAGCCGGACCAGTTGGCAGGGTTTTACCAGGTAGTCCAGGGCGTGCGCCTCGAAGGCCTTCAACGCGTAATCATCGTGTCCCGTCACAAAAATGATGATTGGCATCTGGGGCAGCTTGATCTGGGCAACAACCTCGAACCCGTCCAGCTCGGGCATTTGCACGTCGAGAAACACCAGGTCGGGCGCCAGTTGGTTGATGGACTCAATGGCTTGAGGGCCGTTGGCGGCCGTGCCGATAATCTCAATATCCGCTTCGTAACGGAGCATGTCCCGCAATACCATCAGCCCGGTTGACTGGTCATCCACAAGCAGAGTCCGAATTTTCATGTTTTTTTTCTAAGTTCCCAAACCGGCAATTTGCGTCGCCCCAAGTTCTAAATTCCGATCGCGCGCCGAATGCGCGAACCTATGAGCAGTTGCCATGCCTCGGCGCCCCATTTCAAAAGGGCGTTCTGATTTAAATTTCACCTTTCCAAAACCTCGAAATCGGAGCAAATCCCGGCAAAATCCCAAATCCGGGCGCAATTAAAAATCCCCGGTTGTGCTTCATTTGGACACTCAAATGTCATTCCATTGACAGTACCGGCAGAATCCGGGGACCCCAAAATGCCCCGCGGGTTGTTCCCAACCGTGGCCTCGCGAAGCGATCAAAAAACTTCCGCCAGCCGCCTTGGGGTATGGTTGCTTTATCGTTTGGGCAACGTCCGCATTTAAGGAGCGCGGCATTTATGCCGCTTCACTGTCCCTGCCATTATGGTGTCGAAGCGGGCTGAAGCCCGCGCTCCGGAGGCAAATTGGGACACCGCCATATCTTGTCGGGGCTTGACATTTTTCCGTAGTGGCCCAGCTTGGGTCGGTGTTCCCCGATCCCGGCAATTTTAGCGAAAATACGGCCAAGGGACGGTGAGCCATTTTGCAGTCCGTGGCTGATAATGAAAATATGACTGACGACTATCCATCATCCGATAGGAACGATCAGCGGGACGAGCCGTCATCCTTCGACGGCAATCGTGGGCAGGTTGAATCCAGCACGTTGGGATCTGGGAATGGAATCATCACCCGGTTCCTCGCCGCCATCCGGTCTCGCGTGCCACCCGGTTATGAGGACGAAACCGGATTCCATGTCGGCACCGTGTCGCCGGAAGAATAAAATCGCGCTTTCCCGCCGCGGATGTTTTGTTACTTTGGCCGCATGTTCGAACCAGCCGACTTGTTTGACCTCAGCCAGACCGCCCACGCGACCATTTTTGACGGGTGCAAATTTGCCTGGGACGCGCTCCGCAAAATTGAATCCTACCTTGCCGCCAACCTGAAGCCGGAACTGCGCAATCGGTGCGACGGCCGGGCGTTCATCGCTGAAAATGTGTTCATCGACGAAGGTACGGTGGTCGAGGACGGCGTGATGATCAAAGGGCCGGCCATCATTGGCAAAAACTGCCGGATCCGCCACAATGCCTACTTCCGCGAAAACGTCATCGTCGGCGATAATTGCGTGGTCGGCAACTCCTCCGAGCTGAAAAACACGCTGCTGTTCAATGGCGCGCAGGCGCCGCACTTCAATTACGTCGGCGACTCGATTCTCGGCCACCAGGCGCATCTCGGCGCCGGCGTGAAGGTTTCCAATTTTAAAATGTTTCCCGGCAACATCGAGGTGGAGCTGGACGGCCAGCCGTTTGACACCGGCCTGCGGAAATTCGGCGCGTTGCTCGGCGACGGCGTGGAAATCGGCTGCAACGCCGTGCTGAACCCCGGCAGCATCATCGGGCGCGGCTCGGTCGTTTACCCGAACGTCTTCTGGCGCGGCATCCTGCCCGCAAACGTGATCGCCAAGAACAAGACGGGAATTGAGGTCGTGGTCAAACGACCGCGGGAAAACTGATTAACCGCAGAGTCGCAAAGGCGCAGAGGAGCAATGAGAATGACATGCCCTGAAATCAACCGCTTGCTCACCCAAACGAGATGTTCTTAGAAGCACCTGGAGCCAGGCCTTGCATAAATTTGTCCAAGGCCGTGTTGGCTTGCATCGAAACGAAACTGAAAAGGAATTAATCCTTTGCGTCTCTGCGGTTAAATCGCATCGGAAATATTTCGCGCGACCGTCTCCAGCGCTTCATCCGGTTTCAATTCCATCCATTTCGGTTCAAGCTGACGGTGAAACCACGTCAGTTGCCGCTTGGCGAACTGCCGCGTCCGGATTTTCACCAGCTCGATGGTTTCGGGATGCGAGCGTTCGCCGCGCAGATGTTCCACCACCTGCCGGTAGCCGATGGCCTGCATCGCCGTCTGGTTTTGCGCCAGGCCCTGCTTCAGCAATTCGCGCGTCTCGTCCACCAGGCCGCGCGCGAACATCGTGTCCACGCGGACGTCAATCCGCTGGCGCAAATCGTCCGGCTGACGCGCAAAGGCAAAAAAATTCTCCGGCTTCCGGCTTCCGGCTTCTGACTTCCACTCCGCCCGCTGTTGGGAAAACTTTTTGCCCGTCAACCGGATCACCTCCACCGCGCGGATGACGCGGCGCGGGTTTTGTTTATCAATCTTTTCGTAGGCTGCCGGGTCGCGTTCGCTCAATTCATGCAGCAATGCTTCAAACGGCATGGCTTCGAGGTTGGCGCGCAGTCCGGGATTGGCGGGGGGCGCCTCGCCGAGTCCGCTCAGGAAGGCTTTGAAGTAAAGCCCCGTGCCGCCGCAGAAAACCGGCACGCGCCCGCGCGCTTGAATTTCGGCAACCGCCTTTTGCGCGAGCCGGACAAATTGCGCGGCGTCGAATGATTCGGTCAGGTTGCAGATGTCCATGAGGTGGTGCGGCACCCGGGCGCGGTCGGCGGCCGGCGGCTTGGCCGTGCCGAGGTCGAGTCCGCGATACACCTGCATGGAATCGGCGGAGATGATTTCGCCGCCAAGTTGTTCGGCGAGATGGAGTGCAATTTCCGATTTGCCAACCGCAGTCGGCCCGGCCACGTAGAGGGGATCAAGGAGCAAGGAGCAAGGAGAACGTTGCGATGTGACGGGCATCTTCAACCTTGCTGCTTTTGCGAGCGCGACAAAACCGCGCCGAGGGCGAGGCCAACGATCAAAATGGGGATGCTGACCAGCATTCCCGGCGTGAGGCCATAGTGAATGTGGTCCGACGGATAATCACCGCGAAAGTACTCCATGATGGTGCGGGTGATGGCGTAACCGACGAGGTAGGTGGCGAACACCTGGCCATCAAATTTTTTGCGCCGGAACAGCCAGGCGAGCAGCAGGTAAAGCAGGACATTGTTCACGGCGTCATAAAGTTCCGTCGGATGCACGGGCAGGGATGGGCCGGTTTTGCCCACCAGGCCCTGTTGATATTGTTGGTACCAGGCATAGGATTGGTTCGGGAATTGAACCGCCCACGGCAGATGAGCCGGATAACCGTAGCAGCAGCCGTTAAAAAAGCAGCCGATGCGGCCGAAAAAATTCCCCAGCGCGATGCTCGGCGCAAGCACGTCGGCGACCTTCCACAAGGGCAGTTTTTTCCAACGGATGTAAATGAAACCGGCGAGGGATGCGCCAATCAGGCCCCCGTAATAAACCAGTCCGCCATGCTGGATCATGAATATTTCCGAGAGCGGCTGGTCGGCGAATTCGTCCTTCCAATAGGTCGTCACATAGACCAGGCGCGCGCCAAGGATGCCGCCGGCCATGAGCCAGAGCACAATGTCGGCGATGCGTTCGCCGGATATGTTTTCGCGCGGGGCGCGCCGGCAGGCGGTCCACAGGCCGACCAGAAACGCCACGGCAATCATGATGCCGTACCAATGAATGGTCAGCGGCCCCAGGTGAAACGCAATCGGATGCACGATGAGAGATTAAATCGCCGCGGCGGAAATGGAAAATTGAAATTTGCCCCGGTTCAATTTGGATTGGTTGCCACCAACGAATGAAAGCCCGGGGGCAACGGTGGCGGAGGGGGTGGCGCGGCAAATCCTGGCGGTAATGGCGGCCATTCCGGCACATTCACGACCAGATCGCGCCAGGCCTGGCGGTCGGCGGGCGGCATTTGGGACCAACGTTCGGCATTTTTCAAAAATTCCTGCTTTTCGGACAGGCTCAGGCCGGCAAATTTGGCGAAGGCCTGAATACATTCATCCCGCTGGTCAGGCGGCAATTTGTCGAACGCCTGCAGGGTCTTCCCCATTTGTTCGCGCTCCGCGTCCGACAGGGTGCCCAAGGCCGCCTGTTTTTCATCCACCGTCAGCTCGAAGAATTGATTTACGCCCGCGGCGGTTTTTTTTCGCTGATCTTCGGTCATGGCATACCAGCGGGCCGCCTCGGGATTGGATGGGACAGCCTGTGGCTGGGGCGGGCTGTTGCCCGCGTCCACGTCGGCGAAGTAACGCAGGGTGCGTTCATTCTCCAAGAATTCCTCCTGCAAGGGCGGCGGCAAAATGCTCCATTCGCCGAGCCGGGTTTTGACCAGTTCGCGCATATCCGCCGGGACCTGTGCGAGCCGCGCGTTGCGTTGGTCCGGTGGCTCCCGCAGGAGCGGAAGCAAATACCAGCGCAACTCGGTCGCGCGCAACCGCAACTCGCGTTCGTTGGGGTCGAGCGCCTCGTATTCACCGACCTTGGCGAGGATGCGGTCGCGGATTTGCGGGGGGCGATTGGTCAAATAGGCTGCGCGTTCGTCCGGCGTCATGGCCAGCAGCTGGCGGAACAGATCCACCGGCGATCGCAGGCGCGGCAGTGCCGGGGGGCGGTTGGCCGGCGCCGATAATAATTTCATGGGCCGCGTGACCCCGGGAACGGTTCCGGCCAACATCGGGGAAATCAGCCACGGTCCTGCAACGCAAAACATCAGCCACCCACGAGCCTGCCACAACCGGTTCATTGCAGGAGCGCGAGCAGTTCCTCATCGGCGCGCGGCTGGCTCATGCGCTGGATGGCGGCGAAATTTTTCAAGGCTTCAACGCTGGGCAACGGCTGCGCCGCGGCCACGAGCGCAACGTTCCTGGCCAGCCGGGCGCGCTGGTTGAATTCGTGATGCTGATAGCTGAGACCGGCGATGCCCAGCACGGCCACCCCGACCGCCAGCCGGGGCACCAGCACGAGCCAGGTCCATTGCCAGCCCGTTGCCTGCGGGCGCAACTCTTCGCGTTCGACGGCTTGGAGCACGCGGGCAGTAAAATTTGACGGTACCGCCGCATCCGGCAGCCGGGCCAGCCCTTCGGTCAAACGGGATTCCAGCTCCCAATCCGCCTGCGTTTCCGGCGGCGCCCGCAATTCAGCGCGTTCAGCCTTGGTGAGCTTTCGGCGCCAGACCAATTCGCGCCAGGAGTTCGGATGTGGCTCGCCTTTCATCATGTTCCTCAGGTTAAAAACCGGTCCGCCGGCAAAGTTGCGCCAAAAACTCGCTCGCCGTCGCCTGTTTTCCATCGTATTCTACGGGCGAAAATGACCGCTGTACCTGCCGATCAGGCCCCCTCCGGGGCGCCCCTGCTGACAAACCGCCGGCGCTTCCTCGATGCCTGCCATTGCCGCGCGGTGGATCGCCCGCCGGTCTGGCTCATGCGGCAGGCGGGGCGCGCGTTGCCGGAATATCGCAAGCTCAAGAGCCAACACCCTTTTCTGACCCTGGTCCGCACCCCGGAACTGGCCGCCGAGGTCACGCTCCAGCCCATTCAGCGGTTTGGTTTTGACGCGGCCATCCTGTTCAGTGACATCCTCGTCGTGGCCGAAGGTCTGGGGCAGGGCTATAAATTCCGCGACGGTGGCGGCATCCAGATGAATTTTGCCCTGCGTACGATGGACGACATCGTGCAACTCGACGTCCCCGCCCTGCCGGAACGCCTGGATTACATCCCGCGCGCCCTGCAACTCGTCAAAGCTTCGCTCGGCGATAAAACCGCGCTCATCGGGTTTGCCGGTTCGCCGTGGACGCTGGCCAACTTCATGCTCGAGGGCGGCAGCGCGCAGGAATTCACACAGGCCAAAAAACTGTTTTATTCCGAGCCGAAAATTTTTGCGCTGCTGATGAAAAAACTGACCGCGGCCGTCACGCGCCTGTTGCAGATGCAAATTCTGGCCGGCGTGGACGCGGTGCAAATCTTCGACAGCCTCGGCGGTTTGCTCGCCGGGGACGCATTTGCGGCCGCGTCGGCCAGCTGGATCAAACAGATTGTTTCCGCGTTGAAAAACACCGTGCCCGTCATTGTTTTTTCCAAGGACGTTCATGGACACTGGGACACGCTCGTGGACACCGGCGCGAATGTGCTGGGGATAGACTGGACGGTCCGGCTGGCGGACGTGCGCGCCCGGCTGCCGGAACACGTTGGCGTGCAGGGCAATCTTGATCCATCCTTGCTCGTGACGAAACCGGAAATTGTCGCGGCGGAAACCGGGCGGATTCTGGCTGAAATGCGCGGCGCGCGCGGCCATATTTTCAACCTCGGCCACGGCGTGCCGCCCGAGGCCAAACTGGAAAACATCACCGCCCTGGTCGAGGCGGTGAAAAATTTCAAATGAGCCAGCTGAACGTCAATCTGGATCTGGTGCAGAAATACAATGTGGCCGGGCCGCGTTATACGTCCTATCCGCCCGCCACGAAGTTCACCGACGCGATTTCGTGGGAACAGCTTTCCGCGAAGATCGAGGAAAACAACCGCGCGCCGCGCGATCTCTCGGTCTATTTTCACATCCCGTTCTGCGAAACGCTCTGCTGGTTCTGCGGCTGCACCACCGTCATCACGCTCAACCACGACCGGGGGATGGCCTACGTCGAGGCGCTGGGTCGCGAAGTGGCGAAGCTGGCGCCGCGCCTGAATCCGCAACGCAAGGCCGTTCAGCTCCATTTCGGCGGCGGCTCGCCGACCTTTCTGCGGCCCGACGAAATCCGCCGGCTCGGCGAAATCATCCACCGGCACTTCGCGTTTTCACCGGACATTGAGGCCAGCGTGGAGGTGGATCCCCGGCGGCTCACGCGCGAACACATGGTGGCGCTGCGCGAAATCGGTTTCAATCGCGCCTCGATGGGCGTGCAGGATTTCAATCCGAAGGTGCAGGAGGCGATCCACCGCATCCAGCCGCGCGAAATGACGCAGCAGGCGATGGACTGGATGCGCGAACTCGGCTTCGGCTCCATCAACCTCGACCTGATTTACGGCCTGCCGTTTCAAACGCCGGATTCGTTCAAGGAAACACTCGACACCGTGCTGACGATGCAACCCGACCGGCTGGCCGTGTTCAGCTACGCGCACGTGCCGTGGATCAAGCCGTCGCAAAAAATCCTCGAACGCGAGGTGCTGCCCACGCCGGAAACGAAGCTGCAGGTGCTCAAGCTCGTCATCGAAAAGCTCACGGCGGACGGCCAATACGTCTATATCGGCATGGACCATTTCGCGAAGCCGACCGACGAACTCGCCGTCGCGCAGCGCGGGAAAAAACTGCAGCGCAACTTTCAGGGTTACAGCACCCGCGCCGGGTCGGACATTTACGCGTTCGGCATGTCGAGCATTTCACAGATTCCCGACGCCTACTGGCAGAACGAAAAGGAGCTGCCCAAATGGCAGCAGGCCGTGGATGGCGGCCACGTGCCGTTGCAACGCGCGTATTTCATGACCGACGAGGACAAAATCCGGCGCGAAACCATCATGCGGACGATGTGCGACCTGTCGCTCGACTTTGCCGCGATGTCGCAAAGACTCGGCATCAACTTCGCGCAGCATTTTGAAAGGGAACTGGCCGCACTGGCGCCGTTTGAAGCCGATGGTCTGGTAAAGCGCAGCGCCACCGGCCTCGAAGTGACCGACGCCGGACGGCTGTTCATCCGCAACATTGCGATGTGTTTTGACAATACACTCGCGTCAGCCAGCGAACGGCGGCACTCAAAAACAATTTAATTTTAGCCACAGATGAAACGCAGATTGAACACAGAAAAACGACGGACCAATGGCTAAATACATCGAGCTGTCACTTATCCGGATTTCATCAGTGTTCAATCTGCGGCTGAACAAAATTTCAAAATGAAATCCGTTGCCATCATCGGAGCCGGCATCACGGGGCTGACCGCGGCGTTTTACCTGAAGCGCAAAGGTATTCCCGTCACGGTTTATGAAGCCGGCGGACGCGTGGGCGGCGTGATCCAATCCGTCCGGCGCGACGGTTTTCTCGCCGAGTGCGGGCCCAACACCCTGCTCGAAACATCGCCGAAAATCGCCCAGCTCGTCCGCGATGCCGGCCTGGCCTCGCGCCGGCTGGATTCCGATCCCAAGGCCGAGGCGCGTTACGTCGTCCGTTACCGGCGGCCCATCGCAATGCCGTCTTCGCAACTCGGAATTTTCACGTCGGAATTGTTGAGCGCGAAGGCGAAGTTCGCCTTGCTGCGCGAGCCGTTCGTGCCAGCGCGCCGGGATGGCCGGGATGAAAGCATCGCGGAATTTGTTGTGCGCCGGTTGAACCGGGAGTTTCTCGACCAGATGATCGACGCGCTGGTGGCCGGAATTTACGCGGGCGATCCGCACCGGCTTTCCGTGCAACAGGCGTTTCCGCGGCTCGCCGAACTCGAGGCGCGCCACGGTTCGCTCATCAAGGGCCAGTTTTTTGGCGCACGCGAACGCAAACGGCGCGGCGACATAGCCCGGGACCGTGCCCCCAAATTTTCCTTCGACGAGGGCCTGCAGGTTTTGCCGGACGCGCTGGCGGCGCAGTTGGGTGACGCAGTAAAACTGAACACCCCGGTTGCAAAGCTTTCCCAATTGGAGAGTGGTTGGCGGATTTCGACGGCCGCCGGCGAGGTGGAACACTGTGCGGTGATTTATTGCGGTACGGCCTACAAACTGGCGGAACTGCAAATCAAAACAAACGAGCCCCTCGCCCCGCCTGGCGGGGAGAGGGGAAACCTGATGGATCTCGGCGCCTTCTCCGAAATTCGTTATCCACCGGTGGCGAGCGTGGTTTTGGGGTTTCGCCGCGAGGACGTGGCGCATCCCTGCCAGGGTTTTGGCCTGCTGATTCCCAGGGTTGAGTGCTTTAAAATTCTTGGCACGATTTTCTCGTCATCGCTGTTTCCGAACCGCGCGCCCGCCGGCCACGTCACGCTCACCAGCTATGTCGGCGGCGAGCGGCAGCCGGGACTGGCCTCCCGGGCACCCGACCAGCTGGCCGCCATCGTCTGCGACGATTTGCGCGGGTTGCTGGGGGTGAGCGGCCGGCCGGTGTTTCAACATACGATGCTTTACCACAGGGCGATTCCACAGTACAACCTCGGTTACGGTCGTTACCGCGAGTTGATGAACGCCATTGAAAACCAAGCCGCCGGTCTGTTTCTGGCCGGCCACTATCGCGACGGGGTTTCATTGGGCGATTCAATCGTATCCGGTTGCAACGTGGTTGAGCGCGTGGAAAAAATTCTGACTGCCAAATGAGCAAGGGCGTTTTGCTGGTCAATCTCGGTTCGCCGGATTCGACTTCGGTCAAGGATGTGCGGCGTTACCTGAATGAATTTCTGATGGACGCCCGCGTGATTGACGCGCCCTGGCTGTTGCGGCGGTTCATCGTCAGCCTGGTGCTCATCAACCGGCCGGCCCAATCCGCCGAGGCCTATCACAAAATCTGGACGCCGGAAGGGTCGCCGCTCGTGGTCACCAGCCGCCGCATTCAGGCGAAGTTGCAGGCACGTGTCACGGTGCCGGTCGCCCTGGCGATGCGATACCAAAACCCGTCCATTCCGGACGCCATCATCGGGCTGGCCGAACAGAAAGTGGACGAGGTTTTGTTGATCCCCCTGTTTCCGCACTACGCCATGTCCAGCTACGAAACCGCCGTCGCCCGCGTCAAGCAGGTCGCCACCAAACTCGCGCCGCAAATGCTCATCAAAGTCCAGCCGCCGTATGGCGATTCGCCGGATTACATCGCGGCGCTCACTGCCAGCGCGAGGAATTACCTGGAGGCGGGGTACGACCATTTGCTGTTCAGCTTCCACGGCGTGCCGGAGCGGCATCTCAAAAAATCCGATCCGACGGGCCGCCACTGCCTGGTGGTGCCAAACTGCTGCGAAGGCTCCAGCCCCGTGCACGCGACGTGTTATCGCGCCCAGTGCTTTAAGACCGTGGCCGCATTTGTGAAGCAGGCGGGCGTGCCGGCGGGGAAATTTTCCGTGGCGTTTCAATCCCGGCTGGGGAACGACCCGTGGCTGAAGCCTTACACCGATTTTGAACTGGCCGAACTGCCCAAGCGCGGCGTGAAAAATCTCCTGGTCATCTGCCCGGCGTTTGTCTCGGACTGCCTGGAGACCCTGGAGGAAATCGGCATTCGCGGGCGCGCGACATTTTTGTCGGCGGGCGGGAAGGAATTCATGCAAATTCCGTGTTTGAACGAGCACCCGCGCTGGATTGCCGCGCTGGAGAAAATGATCGAACGTTTTTGAAAAGCCCCGGTGACGGCCTGAAACCGGCCCGCCTACTTCTTCGCCTTGCCGCGGCCGGCGGCATGGCCAAACTTGAGTTTGACCGTATCCTGCAAAAAGCCGAGGAAACCCTTTCTTTTTTTCGTCTGGACGACCGGGATCAGTTCGCACTTGTGACTGCACAGCGGACAAAGAAAGAGCGGTTCGCCGCCCTTGATCCGCAGCGCATGCACACAGTCGTTGCACATCACCTCGTGGCAGTGCATGCACCGGTAGGTGGCCGGGGCGCGTGCGTGCCGCGGACAGAGGATCATGCCGTCGGGCAGCACCACCGGCGGCTTGGGCCGCTGCCGTTCATACTGCGGAATCGCGACGTTGACCTCGGTGGATTCGACGAACAACTCCACATCGCCCAGGTTCACCGTCTGGCCAGGCAGCAGCCAGGCTTCCCGGACCGGATCGCCGTTGACGAACGTGCCATTGGTTGAACCGCCATCCCGAATCAGGACGCCATCATTGGACAACACAATCTGGCAATGGTTGACGGATACGGTGGGATGATCGATGGGGAAATCGCATTCGGGGCTGCGACCGATTTGATTGACGCCGAGACGCAATTCAAGCGTCTGACTTTTCAAACCTTCCGTTTTAATCAGCAGTCTGGCCATGAGCCTCCGAAGTCCGATCCTTGAACACTGTCAACATTATGGGAGCAAAAGTCGAGAAGAAAATAACCGGCCGGTCCCCATCCGCCCGCCACGTCACCGCAGCGGATTTTGAGCGAAGACAAATTCCTTCACAATTTTCCCGCCGATCAGGTGTTCCTGAATGATGCGTTCCAGCACTTCCGGCGCGCAGGAGTGATACCAGGCGCCTTCGGGATAGACGACGGCAATCGGCCCGCGCGTGCAGACCCGCAGGCAGCTGGCCTTGGTGCGATAAACCAGCGGCTGCGGTCCCGTAAGCTTCAATTCCTGGAGCCGGCGCTTCAAGAATTCCCACGCCGCCAGCCCTGCTTCCCGCGGGCAACAGTTGGGCACGGCCGGGTCGGCGCATAGAAAAATGTGCCGGCGGAATTTTTCGAGGCCGAACGTTTCCACGGCGTCTGACAGCTCCGTCTTCATGATCTCCATCGTAAGCTTAATTGCCGTCTCCAGCGAGATTTAGGTTGGGGTGACAAACCGGCGCCGGATCGTCACCGGGAAAAAACCAGGCCGACGACACCCGCCACGGCTGTCAGCGCGCCGAGGGTTGACCGCACGCCGATGCGTTCGCCGTCCATGAAACGCGTCATCGGCAGCAGCAGGATTGGGGTGGTGGCAATGATTGCGGTGACGATGCCGGCCGACGTGTTTTCGAGCGCCCATTGCATGCAGGTTACGCCGATGGTCTGGCCGGCCAGGCTGTTGGCAGCCACCCACGGCCAGAGGCGGCGCCATTTGTCGCGGGAGATGTGGAGACTTTTCGCTTCCAGGATGCCGCCGTGGGTGCGGGCGCTGCGCCATTTCACCATCAATAAAAGCATCCCCAGGGCAATGGCGCCGCCGATGATGCGTTGATAACCGGTGGTGCCTGGATCGGGATGTTCGCCCGCGGCGTGCGCGATGGCGTAGGCCTTGCGGCTCAACACCGCGCCGAGCGCGCCGCCGAGCGCGGCCAGCCCGGTGCCCAGAATGCCAACGAACAGCTGGCGCGGTGCAATGGCCAGGTGTTCCTTCGGCGCCAGCGCCACGGCCACGCCGGTCAAGATGACCGTGATGCAAAATAATTCGGCCAGATTCAGCGCGGTGCCGAGCCACAACCATTCGATGCCCACCGCAAACGGCGCCGTGAGGCATTGGGTGAGCAAAACCGTCCGTCGGCTGCCGAGCCGGGGCAGGGCCTGAAAATAGCCGCTGTCGCCCAGGCCGATCCCGGCCAGACCGCTTAAAACGAAAACCGGGAACGCGACGCCTTCAAAACCGTGGCCGAAGGTGTTCGCCCAAACGGCGAGAAACAGGGTGGCCAGGCCGGCGCGCCAGAAGTTGGCTTCCACCCCGCCGATTTGCGTGGCCGTGCGATGGCCGCAAATCGCGGAGATGGAAAACAGCAGCGTGGTTAAAAGCGCGGCGAGCATGGGACGCGCAGGGGCGATTACAGTTGATCGTAATACTCGTCGGGCCCGATGCCGCTGTCTTCTTCAATGGTTTGTTCCACCTCGACGCCGCTTTCCTGGAGAATTTTGGCGATGTCCGCCGAGACCGTGGCTTCGTCCTTTTCCTGGTGGTGTTTGGGTTTTCGGATCGGCTTGATGCGGAAATGTCCGTTGGCGTCTGATTCCAGGATGCCGCGCTCCTCCATGCGGAGCAACACGGACCTGGCCCATTCCGGTTCATCATTGAACCGCCGTTTGCCGCCTGCCCGCCGGCAAACCTCCTTCGCCGAGATGAACCCGCCTCCCCATGACTTGAGGAAGTGAAAAATATCACGTTCGTCCGCATCCATGTTCGCAAGCTGCCACAACCCGGCGGCGGAGTCGAGCGACGATAAAAGAGGGTCACCCGCTGCGATGCAGGGACTGCGTGATGGTGAAGTTTAAACCGGCTCTTCCAGCCGGTTGATTACCTTGCTTTACCGGCTTAAAATTGCCGGAATCGACGTATTTTCCGGTGTTCTTTTGGGTGTTTTCAATGCTGGTTGGCGCAGAAATCGCTTTCATTCCAGCCAGAATTTATGTTGTGGTGGACGTATCAACAGCTTCGGGTAAGCAATCCAAAGACCCGGCTGGCAACTGTCGAAAAGCTTACGCAATCCGAGCACTCGGATTCGGTCGAGCCCCTGCTGTTCGCCCTGAGGGACGAGGAGTCTGGCGTCCGCAGTGCCGCGGCCCGGGGATTGGGCCGGTTTCGAGACCGGCGGGCCGTCGAACCCCTGATGCAAATGTTGCGCGACCCGGCTCCGCTGGCGCGCGCGGCGGCGGCCGAGGCGCTGGGCCAGCTGGGAGATGCGCAGGCGGTGAACTGGCTGGTGCGTCTGCTGCGGGATGTTGAGCCGACGGTCCGGGCGCGCGCGTTGCAGAGCTTGAAGCAATTGGGCTGGCAGCCGGACAGCGACACGGACCGTGCGTTGCAGCTCATGGCCACGGGCACACTGCGCCAGGTCGCGGCCCTGGGCACCGAGGCCATCGGGCCGCTCGTCGAGTTGCTCCGGCACGGTCCGGCGGACAAACATTTGGAGGCGGTCAAGGCCCTGGGCGAAATGGATGACCGGAACGTCATCAAACCCTTGTTGGAGGCGCTCCGGAAAAGCATGCCGGCGGTGCGCCTCGCAGCATTGGAAATGCTCGAGCGTTTCGCCGATCCCTCCGCTTACGAGGCCGTGGAACGGTTGTTGAAGGACCAAAATGCCAGTGTCCGTTCCGCAGCCGTGGAAGCGGCCGCCAAGAGCGACGGCAAACGCGCCGTGCCCGCCTTGATCCGGGCCCTGAGAGATTCCTCGTGGGAAGTGCGCCAGTCAGCGGTCAAAGTCCTGGGCACCCTGGGTGAAGCGGCGGCCGTGGATGGGCTTTGCCAGGCGTTGCGCGACAAGGACCGCGATGTGCGCGAGGGCGCGGCAATGGCTTTGGGCCGGATTGGTGATGCGCGCGGGATTTATTCCCTGGTGGTCGCGTTGCTGGACACCGAAAGCGCCGTCCGGAATGCCGCGAATAATTCGCTCCAGCAGATTGACCGGCATTGGCTGAGAGCCGCGGGCGCCCGCCAGGCGCTGCCCGAAATTGAGACCGCGTTGAATCACCGGGAATACTGGGTGCGGCACAGCGCCACCAAATTGATGGAACAACTGGGCAGCATGGTTTCCGATGCCCCGGCCGCCCCGCCATCACCCGCACCCCCGGCGCAACCGCCGGGCCATTCCGCGCACGCCGCTTTTGCCATTCTGGCTGACCTGCTCCGCGACCCCGACCGTGATTTGCGGCTGGCGGCGGCGGCGGCCTTTGGGCAGTTGCGGGAAAAGAGCGCGAAGTCCATCCTGACGGACGCGGCCCGGGACACTGATCATTTTGTGAAACAAGCGGCCCAGGACGCCCTGACGGCCTTCAATTGAAAACCGGGGCAAATGGCGGGGTTTTGTCCCGGACAGGGTCAATGCCCGGTACGGGAATTGCAGCATTCCCTGGCAAATTTCTGGATAAAACGTGAGCGCGCCGGCAAAACAATATCAACTCCTGTTCGTGGACGATAATGGCGATTTTCTCGCCATGATCCGGGATTTCTTCGTGGCTCTGGGCGAAAACACCTGGCAGATCCATTGCGCCTCCTCCGCGGACCAGGCGCTGGAGATGCTGAAAACCCTGAAAATCGATCTCGTGGTGTCGGATGTCAACATGCCGATGCTGGACGGCATCCAGTTTCTCCACATCCTCAACCGGCGCCATCCGGACCTGAAAAAGGCGGTGATCACCTCCAACGCCACCGAGGAAAAGCGTTCCGCCTGCCTCGCCGAGGGCGCGGAATTGTTCATTGAAAAACCGCGCACGCCCGATGGGTTGAAATCCATCTTCATCATGCTGGAGGAATTGATCACCTGGACACCCCGGGAAGGATTCCAGGGCGTGTTGCGCCGGGTCGGCATGCACGATGTCATTCAAATGGAATGCCTCGGCCGCAACTCGTCCATCCTCGAAATCCACAACCAGCAGTTGCGGGGCCGGGTTTACATTGAAGACGGCCGGATTATTCACGCCCAGGCGGGCGACGCGGCTGGTGAATCGGCCTTCTACCAGTTGCTGGCCATTCCCAGCGGCGAGTTTCAACTGCACCCGTTCGAACTGCCGGCCCGGCGCACTATCGAGGGGCAATGGGAATTTTTGCTCATGGAAGCCGCGCGGATGCGCGACGAATCAGCGGCCGCGCAACCGCCAGCCACCGGGCCGGCGCCTCAGCCCGAGCCGGAGCCGGCACCGGCGATGGTCCCCTCCGTTCCGGCGTCCGATCTGGCTGCGCGCGTGGAGGAGACCTTGATTTGTTCCGGCACCGGCGATCCCCTTTACGTCTGGCAATGCCCGGACGTGCCTGCCCGGGTGGCCCTCCTGCAGAAGGTGGCGCAGCAGGCTGTGTCCTTTGGCCAGTTGTTGCCGTTGGGATATTTTGACCGGCTGGAAATTCAACTGGCTGGCAGCCGGGCGGTGGCGCAGACCCGGGCCGACCGCATGGTCTTTGTGCGGGTGGCGACCACCGGGGAAACTCCTGCCAGCCAGACGCAGTCCGCATGAACGATACCCAGCAGGAACAGTTTGTGGCCGGCGCCATTGCGCCCGGAATACTGGCTTGCGGCCTGCGCCTGCCGGATTCCACCTGCCGGAGTTACAGCTTCGATGAAGCGTGTCCGTGCGAACATTTGGATAAAATCCTGCATCAACTGGCGGAAACCATGACCTGGCTGGCCGGCCAGGGACTGGCCCCCCGCCGGCTCACCTGGACATTTGAGCATGGCCAGATCTTTCTGATCCGGCGCCCGGACGGCGCGCTGCTGGCGCTGGCCGCCCAGCCCAACACCGTGGCGGCGGAAAATGTGGACCAGCTGGCCGGGGAGTTTTTCTCCCTCGCTTCCGGCAATTAGTCCCGGTGCGCCGTCCGCAAACGACGGACCGTCCTTTTTCCTTTTCCCCCTTTCCTTTCACCTTCATCTTGGCGGCGTGGAATTGTCCGCATCAGAAATCCGTCACGCCGTCCAGCTCGCGCTCGCCGAGGACATCGGCAGCGGTGACGCCACCACGCTTGCGACCGTGCCGGAAAGCGCCGTGGCCGCGGCCGTGCTGCGCGCGCGCGAACCGCTCGTCGTTGCCGGACTTGCCTTCGCGGAAGCCGCCTGGCTCGAACTTTCATCCCAGGTGAAAATCGAGCGGCTGGCCCGGGACGGCCAGTCCGTCAAGGCCGGCGAAATTTTGCTGCGCGTTTCCGGCCCGGCCCGCGCGCTCTTGAGCGCCGAACGCGTGGCACTGAATTTTCTTCAACGGCTTTCCGGCATCGCCACGCTCACCGCCCGGTTCGTTGACGCCATCCAGGGGACTCGCGCGCAGATTCTTGACACGCGCAAAACCACGCCCGGCTGGCGGCGGTTTGAAAAATACGCCGTGGCCTGCGGCGGCGGGAAAAACCATCGCCTGGGTTTGTTTGACATGGTTTTGATCAAGGACAATCACCTCGTCGCGTTGCAAAACGAAAAGCCCGACGCCATCGCTGCCGCCGTCGCGCGTGCGCGCGAAAAATTCCCGCAGTTGAAGATCGAAGTCGAAGCCGACACGCTGGAGCAGGCCGGTCAGGCTGCCGGCGCGGGCGCGGACCGCATCCTGCTCGACAACATGAACCCGGTGCAATTGGGGCTCGCGGTCCAAAAAATCAATGGTCGCGCGCAAACCGAGGCCAGCGGGGGCGTCACCCTGGCGAACGTCCAGGCCATCGCCGGGAGCGGCGTGGATTTCATTTCCGTCGGTGCACTCACCCATTCGGCGCGCGCGGTGGACATGGGTCTGGATTTTAAGAATGAGATTTCATGACCACCGACACAAAAATTCTTTCGGCGTTGCGCGCGAATCCCGATGGCGTATCGGGCGCGGACCTGGCCGAGCAGTTGCACATCAGCCGCGCGGCCATCTGGGCGCACATCGAGGAATTGCGCCGGCTCGGCTACGACATCGAAGCCGGCCCGCACCTGGGTTACCGCCTCGTCAGCGTGCCGGACGTGCTGCACGCCGACGATTTGCTGGCGCGGCTGTACCAGACCAAAATCATTGGACGGGACATCCGCGTGTTTGAGCAGACGACCTCGACCAATGATGTGGTGGAAAAACTGGCACGCGACGGGGTGAAGGAAGGCGTGGTCGTGTTCGCCGAATCGCAGACCAAAGGCCGGGGCCGCCTCGGGCGGAAATGGATTTCGCCGGCCTACAAGGGGCTTTGGTTTTCCGTCCTGCTGCGGCCGGAGTTGCGGCCGCAGGAAGCGACGCAACTGACGGTCGTGGCCGCCACCGCCCTGTGCCGCGCCATCCACGCCGAAACCGGCCTGGCTCCCGAAATCAAATGGCCGAACGACATTCTTCTGGGCGGAAAAAAGTCGCGGGCGTTTTGACCGAGCTCAGCGCGGAACTGGACCGCGTCAAACACGTCATCCTCGGCATTGGCGTGGACGTGAACCTGGGCGCGGGGGAATTTCCATTGGAATTGCGCAAACAGGCGACCTCGTTGAAAATCGAGGCGGGCAAAACCATTTCGCGCGCGGATCTGGCCATGGCCATTTTAAAGGAACTGGACAACGATTACCGGCGCGTGGCCGCCGGGCAATTCGCCGGGGTGGCCGATGAGTGGGAGGCTCGTTGCCAAACCATCGGCCGCAACGTGACGATCCAAATCGGCAGCCGCCGCATTCAGGGCCGGGCGGAATCGCTCGACGGGAGCGGCGAATTATTGTTGCGCACCGAGCACGGCCATCTGGAACGCATCAGCGGCGGCGACGTGACGCTGGAAAAATAAAATTTAAAACTGTAACGGCGGTCTGTGACCGTCGCCAATTTGAACCGGAAAAATTTCCAGCGGTCACAGACCGCCGCTACAAGCTATGATTCTGCTTTTCGACATTGGCAACACGCATACGCACGTCGGCCTCGCCAACGACCGGCGGGTGTTGCGGCAAATCAACCTCCCCACGCACGAATGGTCCGGGAGCAACGCCAAAGCGCGCGTCGCCAGGTTGGTCGGCGCAAAGGAAATCGCCGGCGCGGTTTTGTGCAGTGTCGTGCCGCGCGTGACGCCACGGGTCCGCCATGCCCTCCGCCAGCTTTGGAAACTGAACCCGCTCGAACTCACACCCCAAACCGTGCGCGGCCTGGGCATCGATTATCCCAAACCCAAAACCATCGGACCGGACCGGCTGGCCAACGCCGTCGCGGCGCGGCATCACTTTGGCGCGCCGGTGGTGGTGGTGGATTTTGGCACGGCCGTGACCTTTGACGTCGTGAATCGCGCCGGCCATTACGCCGGAGGCATCATCGCGCCGGGCCTGGCGGCGATGACGGATTATTTGCATGAGAAAACGGCGCTGCTGCCGCGCATCAAAATCCACGAAGTCAAAACGGTGGTCGGCAAAAGCACGGAGCAGGCGATGCTGATCGGCGCCGTGCATGGCTATCGCGGTCTGGTGCGCGAGTTGATTGCCGAACTAAAGCGCGAGTTGAAGGTGAATCAGTTGCCGGTCGTGGCGACGGGCGGTTACGCGAAGCTGATGGCGTCAAAACTGCCTGAAATTACCGCCGTAAAACCGAACCTGACGCTCGAAGGGCTGCGGCTCGTCTGGCAGGCCACGAAATGTCCAAAGTCTTGAGTCCAAGGTCCACCCTTGTCCCCTGTCTGGGCGCGTCTCAGTTTTGAGTCTGGCGGTTCAATCCCGAAGGGATTGTGTCCTTCAGCCCAAGGTTGCCCCGATTTTTCGGGGCTACCTTGGGTCCACGTCCAGAAATGGAAACAACGCCAACGGCGTTGCGGCCGAGGTGATAGGCCCGCAGGCACGGAATGGCCGCAACCGCGTTGCGGTTGGGAATGTTTGGTGACGACGACCCAGGGTAGCTCATTCCTCACAACCCTGGGCTTTAGACGGAATCCCGTTGGGATTCTCGGACGGCGCATTTATCCCTGCAAGAAACCGGGGTGCGCCCTCGATGTCTGAAGCCGTGACTTTGGACTTTGAACTTTGGACTGGGGACGGCAAAATGCCGTTTCTATGTCGAGCAGCCGCAGGCAATATCCGTTTCATTTGATTGAACCCAAATGGCAGCAGTTTTGGGAGCAGCAGCAGTCCTTTCGCGCCTTTAATCCCGGTGAAGAAATTCCGGCGAACCATCCGTTTGCCCAGCGGCACAAACTTTCCGGCCGGCCGGCCACCGCGCAATTGCCCCCGAAGTTTTACATTCTCGACATGTTTCCGTATCCGAGCGGCGCGGGCCTGCACGTCGGCCATCCGGAAGGTTACACTGCCACGGACATTCTGGCCCGCTACAAACGCGCGCTCGGTTTCAACGTGCTGCATCCGATGGGTTGGGACGCCTTCGGCCTGCCCGCCGAGCAATACGCCATCAAAACCGGCCAGCATCCGCGCCAGACGACCGAGAAGAACATCGCCACATTCAAGCGGCAGATCCAATCGCTCGGCTTCAGCTACGACTGGTCGCGTGAACTGGCCACGACCGATGTGGATTATTTCAAATGGACCCAGTGGATTTTCCTGAAGCTCTATAATTCGTGGTTCAATCCGGAAACGAACAAGGCCGAGCCGATTGAATTGCTGGAATATCCAAAAGAACTTCAGGTAGGGCGCGTCACTCCGTGCGCGCCGCCATCCGCACAAGAGCGGCGGGCAGAGGACTGCCCGCCCTACCCGGCGGAAATTGAATCCCGCCGCCGCGCCTACCGTGATTCCAAACGTCTGGCTTACGTCAGCGAGCAGCCGGTTTGGTGGTGCGAACCACTGGGCACGGTGCTTGCCAATGAGGAGGTCGTGGATGGCAAAAGCGAAGTCGGCGGTTTCCCGGTCGTGCGCAAACCGATGCGCCAATGGATGCTCCGCATCACGGCCTACGCGGAAAAGCTCCTCGCCGACCTCGATACCATTGAATGGCCCGATTCACTCAAGGAAATGCAGCGGAACTGGATTGGCCGCAGCGAAGGTGCAGAAGTGGACTTTGAGATTGCGGACAACGGATGGCGTGTCGGGGACTGGGAAAAATATATCCGTGTATTTACGACGCGCCCCGACACGCTCTTCGGCGCGACTTACATGGTGCTGTCGCCGGAACACAAGCTCGTTGACCAAATTATTAACTCAGAAAGCCGGTTTGTCCGCGAAATTGAACCAACCGAAGAGAATGTTCGAGTTGTCGGGCTCGATGGCAAGCAAATGGGGCTTATGTCGAAAGCCGACGCCCTCAACTTTGCCCGATCTCACAAAGCGGTAGCACTGGAAATAGCGCCAACATCCGTTCCGCCAATTGTGAGCATTAAAGACCGAGCAAGTTATTTTAATATTTTCCGAAAGCGAGTTGCAGAATATCGTGAATCCATCGCAAACAAAAGCGACCTCGAACGCACGGAACTGGCGAAGGAAAAGACGGGTGTCTTCACCGGCGCTTACGCCATCAATCCGGTCAACGGCCAGAAAATTCCCATTTGGATTGCCGACTACGTTTTGGCGAGCTACGGCACCGGCGCCATCATGGCCGTGCCGGCACATGACACCCGGGACCTCGAGTTCGCGACCAAATTCAATTTGCCAATTATTCAAGTCGTTCAGCCGTCCGACCCAAAAACGGACTGGCACGGCTTTGTTGGGGACGGCACGTCGGTGAATTCGACCGGACCGGAAATTTCCATCACCGGTTTGCCGACACCCGACGCGAAAAAGAAAATCACCGGCTGGCTCGAAGCCAAAGGCCTCGGCAAAAGAACGGTCAACTTCAAGTTGCGCGACTGGCTGTTCAGCCGGCAGCGTTATTGGGGCGAGCCGTTCCCGATTGTCTGGAAAAAGGACGCCGCCGGAAATCTTTACCACGAAGCGTTGCCTGAATCCGCGTTGCCGGTACTGCCGCCGGAATTGACCGATTACAAACCGACCACGACCGGCGAACCACCGCTTGCCCGCGCCAAGGATTGGGTGAACCTGCCCGATGGTTCGACGCGCGAGACCAACACGATGCCGCAATGGGCCGGTTCGTGCTGGTATTATCTCCGTTATCTCGACGCAAAAAATTCAAACGCCTTCGTCAGCCAGGAAGCCGAGCGATACTGGATGGGTTCTGTAGCGGCGGTCTGTGACCGCCGCCATACTCCAGAAAATGTCAGCGACGGTCACAGACCGCCGCTACAAACGCCCGGCGTTGATTTATACGTCGGGGGCACCGAACACGCCGTCCTTCATCTGCTTTACGCACGGTTCTGGCACAAGGTGCTTTTCGATCTCGGTCAGGTCTCGACGCCGGAACCGTTCTTCAAGCTCGTCAATCAAGGCCTGATTCTCGGTGAAGACGGGCAAAAGATGTCGAAATCCCGTGGCA
Organism: uncultured Verrucomicrobiae bacterium; assembly: GCA_963762585.1. Taxonomy (GTDB): domain Bacteria; phylum Verrucomicrobiota; class Verrucomicrobiia; order Limisphaerales; family UBA11358; genus UBA11358. The sequence goes on along the minus strand of CAVXLF010000028.1, from coordinate 22,167 downwards.
ACGTCGTGAACCCCGATGACGTCATGAAGGACTTCGGCACGGACGCGTTGCGCCTGTTTGAAATGTTCATGGGTCCGCTCGAAATGGTAAAGCCGTGGAGCACCAAGGGCGTCGAGGGCGTCTATCGTTTTCTGGGCCGCGTGTGGCGGTTGTTTGTGGATGAGGAGAGCGAAACGGAATTTGAGCAGGCGGAGACCACCGCAGGGACGCCGAGACGCAGAGAGTTGCTTGAGTTGATAAAATTAAACCCGGCGATAAAAGACATCGCGGCGACACCGGCACAATTAAAAACGCTCCACGCGTGCATCAAAAAAGTCACCGAAGACCTCGATGGCCTGCGCTTCAACACGGCGATTTCGGCATTGATGGTGTTTGTGAACGAAGCGATGACCTGGGAAACGAAACCGGTTTCCGTGCTGCGCGATTTCCTGATTTTGCTCCAGCCCTTCGCCCCGCACCTGGCCGAAGAGCTTTGGTCCAAAATGGATTCAGCCTTCAGCCTTCAGCCTTCAGCCTTGTCTTATGCGCCCTGGCCGAAGTTTGATCCAGCGTTGCTGGTCGAATCCGAGATGGAAATTCCGGTGCAGGTGAACGGCAAACTGCGCGATGTCATCAAGGTGCCGGTCAATGTCGACAACGCCGCGCTGGAAGCCGCCGCGAAGGCTTCGGAGAAGGTGCAACTCTTTATCGCCGGCAAGACCATCAGGAAAGTCATCGTTGTGCCGAAAAAACTGGTGAATTTGATCGCCAGTTGATTTTGCGCAGTCCACTGGCGCTGTCGCACTTGCAGCGGATAGAAAAGAGGCAGAGGGCTGTCGCGACGGCGCAACCCCTCCCGGTTCATTGCCGCGGCACCGGCACGGCGTACCGGTTCCAATAAAGCAGCCAGAGATCATCCAGTCGGGTGTAGCTCGCGTGGCCATCCACAAAGCTGACATTGATGCCGCCGGGCATCGGCTTGACCGAGTGGCTCACGGCATAGTTTGGTGGGCCCGCCAAGGGAGGCCTGTTCCCATGGCGCATCATAAAACACCGCTGCATACCATTGTAAGAAGGCGTATTATTCGCCGCCAAATCAGCCTCATCGTATGGATACCACCGACCGTTATAATCCGGACCGTATTGATATGGCCAAAGATCGGGCCAATAGGCGTCCATAAAAACAGGCGTTTGCCGTGGGTGAGCCACCGCCGCAGTTGAGCCAAAGAAATTGGTCCGGGCACCTAATCCAAGATAACTTTCAAGCCCTGAGTTATACCCATACAGCCATCCGTTCAAACCGTAACTGCAATTGGTAGGAACCAAGGTGCCATTCACATTGTTCGGGTCTGAGTAAACCGACCAGGTCCAAGCTTGATTGGCCGTGCCTTGATGGTTCAACCCATTGGTTCCTGCCGGAGTCGAGGCCAATGGACACAACAAGTGAATAGTGCCCGAGTTTTGTGGCGTGCTCAGCGGCCCGAGCCAAAGCTGGGAAAGTGATCCATACGGTCCATAAGGGATATTCTTATTCTCGGTCTGATAAATGGATGCTGCCATGGCAAGCTGGCGGAGATTGCCCAGGCATTGGGTGCTGAGTTCCTTGAGTTTGGTGGCGGCCAGAGCGGGCAGCAGCGTTGCCGCCAGCAGGGTGACGCAGCCCAGCACCACCAGCAGTTCGGTCAGCGTGAACCCGGCTTTTTTTCGGTTGGTGGCTTTCATAAATTCGAGGCGCTCTTGGGCAATTTGTTTGGCGCGGTTGCCGGTTCATTGCCTCGGCGTCGGCACGGCGTTCCGGTTCCAATAGAGCAGCCAGAGATCATCCAGTCGGGTGTAGCTCGCGTGGCCATCCACAAAGCTGACATTGATGCCGCCGGGCATCTGCTTGACCGAGTGGCTCATGGCATAGCCCGGAGGACCCGCCAAGGGAGGACTGTTCCCATGGCGCATCATAAAACACCGCGCCATGCCGTTGTTAGGAGGCGTATTATCCCCCACCCGACCATGCTCATCGTATGGATACCACTGAGCGGCATAATCCGGACCGTCGCTATATGGCCAAAGATCGGGCCAATAGGCGTCCATAAAAACAGGCGTTTGCCGTGGGTGAGCTACCATTGCAATCGAGCCAAAGAATCTTGATGGGCCAGTCAATCCATAACCTGGGAAGTAGCTTCCGCTATATTGGTAAAACCATCCGTTCAAGCCGTAACTACCGTTGGTAACAACCCATGGGCTTGTCGGATTGTTCGGATCTGAAAGAACATTCCAAGCCCAGGCTTGATTGGCGTTGCCTTGGTTATTCCCGATATTCGGAGCCGGAGGAGTCGAAGCCAGCGGGCACAACAAGTGAATCGCTCCCGAATTTTGCACTGAGTTCAACGGCGTGAACCAAATCTGCGAAACACCATTATAGGGAATATTTTTATTCTCGGTCTGATAAATGGATGCCGCCATGGCAAGCTGGCGGAGGTTGCCCAGGCATTGGGTGCTGAGTTCCTTGAGTTTGGTGGCGGCCAGGGCGGGCAGCAGCGTTGCCGCCAGCAGGGCGAGACAGCCCAGCACCACCAGCAGTTCGGTCAGCGTGAACCCGGCATTTTTTCGGTTGGTGGCTTTCATGAGGTCGAGGCGCTTTTGGGTAATTGTTTTGGCGCTGATTTTCTCGTCCGAATCAAATTACGGTCCCAATTTTATCCGGTAGAATCGCAATGACGGATTCGCGGTTGAATCCAGGTAATTGGTGAACACATCGCCGGAGCCGGGCAGCGGGATGTTGGGACTGATGTTTGAGTAAGGGCCACTGACGGCGGCGGCCGCCTGGACAATATTGGTTCGTCCGCCCCCGGCCCGCCAGCTTATCAGCATGTTTGTCCCTTGCGGGCTGATGGAGGTGATGCGAAAGACCGATGCCGGGTTGGTGGGATTAAGGCCGGCGAGATATTTGTTCAGATTCGACATCCCGGTGCCATCGGCGTCATCCTGCGCCAGCGACAAATCCCCGGCCTGACCGGTCGGATGCCCGAAATACTGAATCATCCACCAGTCGGGTATGCCGTCGCCGTCGCTGTCCAGCGGCATCCCGACGTCCAGCGCAAACGCAAACGCATCCGGCACGCGGTTCAGGTCCTCTGCCACCAGTCCCGAACCCAGGCTCAAAAAGGCGACCGTTCCGCCATCGCCGTTGACCGCCGGTTTTGAATCCCACAAAACCGGGCTCGACCCCGCCTGTCCGGCGGTCAGGTCGCTGTTGGTGCCGAGCAACCGGTCGTAGCGATAGACATTGGGAACCGGGTTGAGGTCTCCGGGCACGATGCCGGTGGAGTAGCTGCGGTACACCACAAACCGGCCGTCACCGCTGATGACCGGCAAATCGTAGTTGCTGCCGCTGATGGTGATCGGGGTGTAATTGGAGCTGACCAGCGTCAAGGCCTGCGTCTGCAGGTCGCACAGATAAATGTTCGTGCCGGAAGCGCCATTGGTCTGCGCCACAAAGGCAAGGTATCGCCCGTCTCCACTCCAGCCGTCATGACTCCACAACATGAACGGGTAATTGAATGAGACGATATTGGTTCCCGTCAGCACATCATCCACGAGCGCGCCAACCCCGGATTCACTGTACAGCACGCGTGTTCCGCCAGCGTTCAGCACCGCATTGGTCACAGTACCCGTGCGATTCGTGTAAATATCCACTTCCTGTTGACTGTCCCAGACTCTCACCTGTGGCGATTGAAAACCGGAGAAGGTCGAAACTCGAATAAGCGACATAACGGCCATCACCGCTCAACGAGGGGGAGAAAATGGAATATGGAAGGAGCAACTCCGTTTGTTAAAGCCACGGTGGTTCCCGCGGTTATGTCGCGCCAATAAGTGTACGCGTAGGGTCCAATGCACTCAATAAACCGGGAGTCAGATTGTAGCCCTGGCTTAAAAAGGCCACATACCGCCCGTCCTGGCTGACGACCGGATCGGCGCAATCGCCGTTGGCGCCGTCAACGCCATTGGTGCTGACGCTGACCAGGACGGTGTTGCCGGTAAGCAGATCACGACGAAACACGTTGATGCTGGTGGTAATGCCCTGGCCGGCCACCAGGTTGGTTGCCTCGCTGAGATACACCACGTAACGTCCCTCCCCGCTGATTACCGGGCTCAATGAGGGACCACCCAATGCCGGGCCACCGGCCGACCCCGTGGTGACCAGCGTGGTTGTACCCGCCAGCAGGTCGTAAACAAATATGTCCGGCAGATTGTTCGTGTCGTTGGTCACCAGATCGTCCGCCTCGCTGGCATAGGCCACCCACTGCCCGTTCGTGCTGACGGACACCTGCGACAAACCGGAATTGTCGCCGGTCTGGGGGATGACCGTGGCATCCCGTTTTGAAATCAATTGCGTCGTGTTCCAAAACAGGTCTTGCACGAAAACATCGCTGGCATGGTTGTTGTCCCCGCCCACCAGACTGCCATCCGGGCTGTCGAAGGCAACATATCGGCCATAACTGTTCAGGCTGATTGAAGCCAGTTGTTCATCCGTCGAGCCAGTGCCGTTGGTGTCCTCATCCACCAACTGCAGGCTGCCCTCCAGGAAATTTCGCAGATAGATGTGAAATCCATTGGTGACGGGGTCGTCCACCAAATTTGTGGCGTTGCTCAGAAACGCCACGAACCAGCCATCCGCACTGAGCACGGGTTGCTGCGAAGTTGTGGTGATCACGCCATTGACGCCGGGGTCGCTGACCAAAGTGTCCGTCGCGCCCAACACGTCCCACACGTGAACGCTGGAATAGCCCAAGGGGAAATTGAAGCCTTCATGCTGGACATAAGCCACATAGCTGCCATCGGGGGTTATTTCAGGGCCGTAGCCGTCATCGAGGGTGATTCCTCCTCCGAGACCGTTGGAGTTGATCATCGTGGTGGTGGCCGTGGCCGAATCGTACAGCAGGATTATGGCGCCGATAAAATTATTTTGGGAACTATTTGTCGAATTAATCTTGAAAGCCACATACCGACCGTCATCACTCAGCCGTGGGTGGTAGGACATACCGACGGTTAGGTAAGGATTGTTTGATATAACCGTGCCAGCGTTGGTGCTGGCCCAGATGGTGGTGCCTGCGAGCCGGTCTCGTACATACACTTCGCCTGGAGTAATGGTCGGTCCCCCCGGCGCCAGATTGATTGCGGTGCTGAAAAACGCCACGTACCGGCCGTCCGGCGTGATGACCGGCGTGGCCATGATGGCATTCGGCCCCGTCGCCCCCACGCTGATCAGATAGTTCGATCCCAGGACCATGTCGCGCACGAATACATCCGGGATTCCATTGTTATCCCGGCACGACTCCATTTGTCGCGGATATAAATTTGACACCAGGTTGTTTGCGCTGCTGATGAATGCCACATACCGGCCGTCCGGCGTCATGACAGGATCGGTGGAGGCGCCGTTGCCCGGGCTGCCATTGGGCGCGACACTGACCAAAGTGGTGGTTCCCGTCACCAGATTGCGCATAAAGATGTCGGTGACGCCGTTGGTGTCATTGGGCACCAAATCGCTGGCATCACTTTGGAAGACGACGAACTGTCCGTTGGAGGAAACCTGACCCCGCATCGAGTTGCCATTGCCTCCGCCGGGGTTGTTGATGCTGGGGCTGATGAGAACCGTGGTGTTGGACGTGCGATTGCGCAGATAGACGTTCAACACGAATTGGCTGTTGCCGCCCGGCACCAGGTCGTTGGCCTCGCTGGAAAAGACCACGTACCGGCCATCGGGACTGATGACCGGAGCCACGGATTCGCTGTCGCCGCCCGCGGGCAGCGGCACCGACGGGTTCCGCGCCGAAAGCAACTGCACGGGAACCGCGTTTGCGGGGGTGACGGCTGCGCCCAGCGTCAGGCACCAGACCACCGTGGCCAGCCACCGCAGCGGCCGGCGGAAAATTCCGGACGGAAATTCAGGCTTGAGCCGGACCAGGCCGGCGAATTGTGTTTTTTGCAGACCAAATGAATTTTTCATGGTCGTGGAGAGTGCTTTTGACCGGTTTCTCCTGCGGATGGCCGTGAGGTCAATTTTTTCGCTTCACCGTTTCCCTGCAGTCGGGATTGGATGTCGCCGCAGAAGTGTTGGACATGCATGGAAAATCCCAAATTCCCCGGTTAAATCGGGCTAATTATATGGGTTATTCGCCAAAAGTCGAGATAATTTTGAAAGGTCGTTGACCGGGCAATTCCTTTGAATTTTCTGAAAAACGCCCCGATTTTTCGCTGCGGAAATGAGAGCTGGCCTCCGTCAACCGCACCGCATTTGGCGGGTGTTTACTTCCTTTCCGCCCCGGCCAGGATGGTCTGGAAATGCGGCGGCTGTTCCTCGCGGGCCACCACGCTGATTTCGATTTTTTTGAAGCCGGCCGCTTCCAGCCAGCGATGCAAATCACTTTCGGCGAAACCCGGCCAGCGGTCGCCGTAAAGTTCGTGCGCCTTCTCGAAGTTGTGCTGGAGCAGATCCAGGATCATGATCTGTCCGCGCGGCCGGAGAATTTTATGGGCGGCGGCAATTGCCTCGGCCGGCACCTCGGCGTGATGCAATGCCTGGCTCAAAATCACCAGGTCCACGCCGCCCGGTTCAATCGGCGGGTTCTGCAGGTCACCCAACCGGAATTCCAGATTTTTCAGCCCGTTCTTTTTCGCCTTGGCCGCTCCGAACGCCACCATCTTTTCCGAGTTGTCCACGGCAATGACCTTCTTGCAGCGGCGCGCCAGCAGTTCGCTCAACAGGCCTTCGCCCGCGCCGAGATCGGCCACGACCAGCGGCGGCAGAATCCGCAGCAGCAGATGCCCGAACGCCGGCCACGAACGGCCCGGGCCGTAAACGCGGTCAAAGCGGCCGGCAATCTGGTTGAAATAAACCTGCGCCTGTTCACGGCGGCGGGCGAGAATGCGTTTGAGATTGATCTGGTCGCCGCCGGATTCGGGCAGTTCCTTCGCGCCGCGAATCGCCAGTTGGATCAGCTCGCGCGTCGAGCCGTCGGCCGCCGGGTTCGCCCGGTAAAACGTCCGCTTGCCCTCGCGCCGCGATTGCAGCAGCCCGGCGTCCTGCAACAGACCCAGATGGGTGGAGATGCGCGACTGGCCCAGCCGCGTGACCTCCTGCAATTCGTTGACGGACAATTCCTCCCGCTCCAGCAGCGCCACCATCCGCAGGCGCGTTGGATCGGACAGAGCCCGGAGCGATTTCAGTGCCGATGACATCGTTTACGCAGCACGCCGTTTTTTTTGAGAAACCATGTTGACGCGCTTCAAATCTGATATATCATCTTATCTTGATACGTCAATATGACATTTGAATAAATTTAGCCATGAGCAAAAACTTCATATTTTCCTCGGAGTCCGTCGGCGAAGGCCATCCGGACAAGGTTTGCGACACCATTTCCGATTATGTGCTGGACGCCTGTCTGGCGCAGGACCGGCACAGCCGCGTGGCGTGTGAAACCTACGCCAAGAGCAACCTCGTGGTGGTCGGCGGTGAAATCACCACCAAGGCCAAGCTGGACTTCAACGAGATCGCGCGCCAGGCCATCCGCGACATCGGCTACACGCACGAGGATGACGTGTTTCATGCCGACAAGGTGCTCATCATGAATGCCATCACGTCGCAATCGCCGGACATCGCCCAGGGCGTGGACGCGCGCAAGGCGGTCGGCAAGAAGAAGGCCGAGCAGGGCGCCGGCGACCAGGGATTGATGTTTGGTTACGCAACGACGGAAACGCCCGAACTGATGCCCGCGCCCATCATGTATGCCCACAAGCTGGGCCGCGCGCTGACCAAAATCCGCAAGAGCGGCAGGGTCGCGTGGCTGCGGCCCGACGCCAAGAGCCAGGTATCCGTCCGTTATGTGAACGATCAGCCGGTGGCCATCACCAATGTCGTCATCTCCACGCAACACGCGCACGATGTGCAACACAGGACCATCGAGGAATTTTGCATCGAAGAAGTCATCAAAAAAGTTTTGCCGAAGCGTTTGCTCACCAAAAAGACGCTGTTCCTCATCAATCCCGACCGGCCGGTTCGTGGTGGGCGGACCGCAGGGCGACACCGGCCTGACCGGGCGGAAAATCATCGTGGACAGCTACGGCGGCATGGGCCGTCACGGCGGCGGCGCCTTCAGCGGCAAGGACCCGTCGAAGGTGGATCGCAGCGCGGCTTACATGGGCCGTTATGTCGCCAAGAACATCGTGGCGGCGGGCCTGGCGACGAGCGCGGAAATCCAGTTTGCCTACGCCATTGGCTATCCCGATCCGGTCTCGGTTTGCGTGAACACCTTCGGCACCGGCATGGTGAGCGATGAGGCCATTGAAAAGGCGGTCTGCGAAGTGTTCAGCTTCAAACCCGCTGCCATCATCAAGCAACTCAACCTGCTCCGGCCGATTTACGCCCGGACCACCAACTACGGTCACTTCGGCAAGAACGACCCCGCGATCACCTGGGAAAAAACCGACAAGGTCAAGGATCTGCGGCGCGCGTTGAAAGTTTGAGTTTCAAGTTTTCAGTGTTCACGTTTTAAGCGTCACTGAAAACTTTGACATGGCCTATCAATCGTTTGAAAAACTGGAAGTATGGAAACGAGCTTGTCGTTTGGCGGTTGATGTCTGCCGGATGATGGCGAAGTCGAAACAATATGTTCTCAAAGATCAAATGCAGCGCGCCGCAATTTCGATTCCCTCGAATATCGCGGAAGGTCCGGAACGTGACAGCAAGCCGGACTTCATTCGCTTTCTCCGAATTGCCAAAGGCTCCGCAGCGGAGCTTCGAACTCAAACCTACATCGCCTTGAGACTTGAACTGTTAACCAAAGATGAAACCGACGGATTGGTGAGGGAAACCAAAGAGATCTCTGCCATGTTGCAAGGGCTTATCCGCTCACTGTCACCGAAACTGAAAACTGAAAACTGAACGCTTGAAACACTTATGATCAAACTTTCTCCTTCCCGCGCCAAGCCTGCCAAGGTCAGCGGCAACGGCGCGGCCAAACACGATTACGCCATCAGCGACCTCTCGCTCGCCGAATGGGGACGCAAAACCATCGAGGTCTGCCAGTACGAAATGCCCGGGCTCATGGCCATCCGCAAAAAATACGGCCCGACCCAGCCGCTCAAGGGCGTGCGCATCACCGGTTCGTTGCACATGACCATCGAGACGGCGATCCTCATCGAAACGCTCGTGGCCATCGGTGCGTCCGTGCGCTGGGCCAGTTGCAACATCTTCTCCACCCAGGACCAGGCCGCCGCCGCGATCGCGAAGGCGGGCATTCCCGTGTTCGCGCACAAGGGCGAAACCCTCGAGGAATACTGGCAGTTCACGCTCAGCGCGCTCACCCACCCCGGCAACCTCGGACCGCAACTCATCGTGGACGACGGCGGCGACGCCACGCTCCTCATCCACAAAGGCTACGAACTCGAAAACGGCAGTGACTGGGTCAACACGCCCAGCGACAACCATGAAGTCGCCGTCATCAAGGCGCTGTTGAAAAAGGTGGCGAAGGAACGTCCGGGTTTCTGGCACACGGTCGTGAAGGATTGGAAGGGTGTTTCCGAGGAAACCACCACTGGCGTGCATCGGCTTTATCAAATGCTCGAGCAGGGCAAATTGCTTGTGCCCGCCATCAACGTCAATGACTCCGTCACCAAGTCCAAGTTCGACAACCTCTACGGCTGCCGCGAATCGCTCGCCGACGGCATCAAGCGGGCCACGGACGTGATGATCGCCGGCAAGGTTGCGGTCGTGTGCGGCTACGGCGACGTCGGCAAAGGCTGCGCGCATTCGCTCCGCGGCTTCGGCTCGCGCGTCATTGTGACCGAGATTGACCCCATCAACGCGCTGCAGGCCTCCATGGAAGGCTTCGAGGTGACGACCCTCGAGGACACCCTCGGCGAAGGCGACCTGTACGTGACGACCACCGGCAATTGCGACGTCATCACGCTGGAGCACATCCTCAAGATGAAGGACCAGGCCATCGTGTGTAACATCGGCCACTTCGACAATGAGATTCAGGTGGACCGGTTGAACGCGCTCAAGGGCGTGAAGCGAATCAACGTGAAGCCGCAGTATGACAAGTACGTGCTGCCCAACGGCCGCACGATTTATCTGCTCGCCGAGGGCCGGCTCGTGAACCTCGGCTGCGCCACCGGCCATCCGAGTTTTGTGATGAGCAACAGCTTCACCAATCAATGCCTCGCGCAACTGGACCTGTGGGCCAAACGCGACACCAACCAGGTCGGCGTTTATCGGTTGCCCAAGAAGCTGGACGAGGAAGTCGCCCGGCTCCATCTTGACCGCATCGGCGTGAAGCTCACCAAGCTCACCAAGAAACAGGCCGACTACCTTGGCGTGCCGTTGGAAGGTCCTTACAAGCCCGAGCATTACCGCTATTAAACTGTAGCGGCGGTCTGTGGCCGCCACTGAATTTCCGGCGCTCACAGGGCGCCGTTAACGCGAAAAGGCGAACGGGAATCCGTTCGCCTTTTTGATCATCCCAGCCTCCCCTCAACCTCCGGTGGCGGGTCCAAATCGCAGTTGCAATTTCCTGCGCCGGTGTTATTTGTAACCCATGCGCAAGGCCGCCTTTCTGTCAGGCAGCCGCATTTCATCGCGGCTCGCGTTGAGCCGTCCCCAACCCCGCTGCAAACCGGAAAGGAAATTTTTATGAAACCCCCACGTTCAAACCGCAACGGATTAAATCGCCGTGATTTTCTCAAAACCTCCACCGCCCTGGCGGGCACCGTGCTGCTCTCGCCGTGGGCCTGGGGCGAAACCAGCGCCGCTGCCGGTCCCGCCGTCACCCGCACCGCCACGGATCAAGTGACGCTGGGCAAGACCGGCATCAAGCTGAGCCGGCTGGGGATTGGCACCGGCAGCGACAACGGGCACATTCAAACCGCCGGAGGCAAGGACGCGTTCACCGATCTCATTCACCATGCCTATGACCGTGGGATCACCTACATTGACACCTCCGAATCGTACCGGACCTTTGGTTTGATTGCCGACGCCGTCAAGGGGTTGCCGCGGGAAAAACTTTTCATCCAGTCCAAGATGGACGGGCGCCCGGAGGACGTGCTGGGCGTGATTGACCATCACCGTAAAACGCTGGACACCGATTACATTGACAGCCTGCTCGTTCATTGCATGACGCGCGGCACGTGGACCGACGAATGGAAGCGGGTCATGGACGCCTTCAACGAGGCCCAGGACCGGAAATGGATCCGGGCCAAGGGCGTTTCCTGCCACAGCCTGCCCGCCTTGCGCGCGGCCGTCGCCCTGGATTGGAGCGAGGTGCATCTGGTCCGGGTCAACCCCCAGGGCAGTTACATTGACAACGAAGCGGCTGCCTGGGGCGCCCAACGCAATGACATCGCCCCGGTGATGCAGCAGATCAAAACCATGCACGAGAAGGGTCGCGGCGTGATTGGCATGAAGATCTGCGGCAATGGCACGTTTAACGACCCGGCTGACCGCGAGAAATCCATCCGCTATGCCATGGCTTGCCGGGACATTGACGCGGTGGTCATCGGGTTCAAAAACCACGCGGAGATTGACGAAGCCATCGAACGGATGAACCGGGCGTTAAAGGAAGTTTGACCGCGAAGCCGGAGCGCTCCGGGATTTATTTGTAGCGGCGGTCTATGACCGCCGCACATTTTTTGCGACGCTCACCGGACGCCGCTACGACGAAAGGCAAACGGAAATCCCGTTCATCTTTTGTCATTTTTTTCACAATTCCCTCAACGCCGACGCAATGGGCAGCCGCGCCGCGCGAATGGCCGGGAACAAGCCGCCAATCAAACCGATGACCGCGGCCCAGATCACCCCGCGCACCAGCAGTTGCGGCGTGACCCGGAAGGCGAACGTAATCTGGCTGAAACTTTGAAAATTCATGGTTGAGGTGTGGAAATTATTGAAGGCGAGATAGGCCAGCCCGCCGCCGATGACGCCGCCGACCAGCGCCAGCAGCAGGGATTCGAGCATGAGCGAGACGACGACCGCGCCGCCGCCGAAGCCGAGCGCCCGCAGCGTGGCGATTTCCCGCGTGCGCGCCGACACCGCGCTGTACATCGTGTTCAGGGCGCCGAACACCGCGCCCACGGCCATCAAAAACGCGATCAGAAAACCGAGCGTCGTGATCAGCCGCGTCATGGTTTCGGATTGCTGGGCATAATAATCGGATTGCCGGGTGACCTGGACGCTGAGCTGCGGATTGGAGGTGAGCGAATCCTTGAATCCCTGGAACGACCCCGGCGAATCCAGTTTCACATACATGGACTGGAACGAGTCGCCGCGGTGGTAGGCGGCCTGCAACACCTTGGCGTCCGTCCAGATTTCCGATTCCGCGGCGCCGCCATTGGCCGAAAAGACGCCCACCACCGGCCACTGATAGCGGCCCACCTGGAGGTTGGAGCCGATGTCCAGCCCGGCGAATTCCTGGGCCGCGCCGCTGCCGACGATGACTTCATCCTTGCCCCACTCGAACATCCGGCCCCGGACGATTTTCAGATGGTCGCGCACCAGCAACGCGGCGGGTTCCACCCCGCGCAGCGGAACATTCGCGTCCGTGGCGGTCGAGCGCTTGGGCAGGTCAATGATGACAAACAATTCCGCGGACGCGAGCGGACCCTGGGCCGTGCGCGCGATCCCCGGCGTGTCGGCGATGACCCGGGTTTCGTCGCGCCCAAAGCCGCTGACCATTTCGCTGTCGGCGCCGCTGCGCAAGATAATCGCGCCGTCGGGCGACCCGGAAGCGGCCATGGCATGGCGGAACCCCGCCGCGATGGACAGCACGCCCACGAGCACGGCCACCACGCCGGCGATGCCGATGACCGTGGCCGCGACCGACCCGCGCCGCTGCGGGAGGCTCAGCAACCCGAACTTCGTGATCGAGGCGATTTGCGAAAACCAATTGATGGGGCCGGCCATAATCAATCCTGGGTAGGGCGCGTCACTCCGTGCGCGCCGTTTGGGATTCGCCGGAAGTCGGCGCGCACGGAATGACGCGCCCTACCGTTGAAAAAGTTTGTTATGGCCATTTTCATTTCACATTCGTCTTAAAGCGTCCGCCACCCGCAGGCGCATCGCCTGGAGCGCGGGAAAAATTCCCGTGACCAGGCCCAGCGCGAGGCTGAGGCCGGCTCCGATCAGCAAATCATGCGCGGGAAAATAGAACAGGGGCAACAGGCCGGCCAGGTTTCGGGCCAGGACGGGAGTGATCGCGCAGGCCAGCCCCAGACCCATCGCCCCGCCGAGCACGGTCAACAGGCACGACTCGGCGAGCACGAGCGCCAGCACCTGTCCGTTGGTGAAGCCGATGGCTTTGAGCACGCCGAGTTCGCCCGTCCGCTCGCGCACCGCCTGGGCCATGGTGTTGCCGGTCACCAGCAGGATGGTGAAGAACACGGCGCTCAAAATCGCCGCGACCATGAAGACAATGTTGCCGATTTGACTGGCCCAGGCCTGAATGAAGGCGCCTTCCGGCTCGGTTTTGGTTTCGGAAGGCGAATTTTCAAATTCCGCATCCACCCGTTTGGCGACTTCCGCCGCCTGGGTCGGGTCCTTGATGCGAATGGTGTACCAGCCGACCTGCCCCTTGGCGTATTGCCGCGCTTCGTCGAAATAATCGTACCGGAAAAACAGCGGCGTGGTGTCGGTGCCTTTGTCCTTCCCGTCGTAGATGCCCACGATGTCAAAGGTCCAGGTCCGGTTGCCATCCGGAAGCGACCAGATGGTGGACCGGATCGGCACCTGATCGCCAATCTTCCAGTGAAACCGTTCCGCCGTCCGGCGGCCGACAATCGCGCCCGTCCGCGTGGCCAGCCAGGTCTGCTCCTGGTCCGGCGGCAGGATGATTTCCGGGTGGATCTTCAAAAATTTTTCCGGCTCAACGGGGTTTTGCATGAAGAAATTTTTGGGGTCCTGGTAAATGCCGCCGAACCAGGTCTGGTGCGTGGCGAAATCCACGCCGGGAATCCGGTCCATGCGCGCCTCGTAACTCACCGGCAGAAGATTGATGATGGAAACCTTTTCCCGGACAATCAACCGGTCCGCGCCCGCCAGCGCCACCCCGCCCACCAGCGCCTGCTGGATGGCGGACAGGAAACCGAACAGGATGAACGCCACGACAATCGAAAGCAGCGTCAACGATGTGCGCAATTTCTTCCGCTTCAGGTTGCACCAGATGAGGTGAAGAAATTTCATTTCTCCGGTTCGTTGGTCAGCTGGCCCTTGTTGAGATAAACCGTCCGCGATGCGCGGGCCGAGGCATGCGGGTCGTGGGTGACCATCACGATGGTCTTGTTGTGCTCGCGGTTCAAGGACTGGAGCAGATTCAGAATTTCATCGCCGGCTTTCCGGTCGAGGTCGCCGGTGGGTTCGTCGCACAGCAGCAACGTCGGGTCGGTGACGATGCCGCGCGCGATGCCGACGCGCTGTTGTTCACCGCCGGACAGGGTTCGCGGATAATGCCCGGCGCGATGCGACAGGCCGACGACCGCCAGCGCCGTTTCCACATGTTTCTTCCGCTCGGCCTTCGACAGGTGCGTCAGCAGCAACGGCAGCTCCACGTTCCGCTCCGCCGTCAGCACCGGCATCAGATTGTAGAGCTGGAAGACAAAGCCGATGTGCCGCGCGCGCCAGGCCGCGAGCGCGCGGTCGGATAATTGATCCAGGCGTTCGCCGGCGACCGTCACCGAGCCTTTGGTCGGCCGGTCGAGGCCGCCGATCAGATTCAGGAGCGTGGTCTTGCCCGAACCCGAGGGTCCCATCAACGCAAGGAATTCGCCGGCCGGAACCTGCAAATTCAGGTCCGCCAGAATGTGGATGTCCTCCGAACCGCGATGGAAAACTTTTTCCACGCCCTCGACCCGCACCAGCGGGCCGGGACCGGCTTTGTCTTCACTCATAACTTGGTTTCCTTTACGGCCATGCCGTCCTGCAAACCGGCCGGCGCGTTTACGATGACTTTTTCGCCGGCGGACACGCCCGCGCTCAGCACGGAATTGTCGTTTTGCGTGTCGATGACGGTGATGGCCCGGCGTTCGGCATGGCCATCCTGGATGACAAACACCACGTCGCGTCCGTCGCGACTGAGGACCGCATCCTTGGGCACCATCACCGCGTGGCCCGCCGCCGTGGCGCCCGTATCATGGAACGCCACCTTTACCGACATTTCCGGCAAAATGCGGGTATCCAGCTGGTCAAACCCGACGCGCACCTTGACCGTGGATTTGTCACGGTCGGCGGTCGGGATGATGGCGATGACCTTGCAGGGAATTTTCCAGTCGGGATACGCATCCAGCGTGGCTTCGACCGGCTGGCCCGGCTCGACCCGGTTGATGTAGCTTTCGTTCACGTCAATTTCAATTTCCAGCGACTTCATGTCCACGATCGTCCCGATGCCGGTGCGGGTGAAGCCGCCGCCGGCCGAGACCGGCGAAATCATCTCGCCCGGCTGTGCATCCTTGGTGGTGATCACGCCGTCAAACGGCGCGCGGATGATCATGTCGTCCATTTGCTGCTGCCATTCCGCCACCTGGCGGTCCGCGACGATGATGTCGAGTTTCTGCTGGGCCAGATGTGCCTGCAACGCGTTTGCATTCGACTCGGCCAAGTCCAGGTCGGCCTGCGACGCAATGTGTTGTTTGGCCAGCTCGGTGGTGCGCTGAAATTCCTGGTCGGCGTCCTTGAGTTGCGCCCCGGTTTCCGCCAGCGCCGCTTTCGCCGACGCCAGTTGGGCCACGGCCACGTCGAGGCTGGCCTTGACGTTGGAGTCGTCCAGCTGCGCCAGAACCTGGCCTGCCTTCACTTTCATTCCCTCCTCGATGAGCACTTCCGTAACCTTGCCGGTGACCTTGGAGGAAACGGTTGCGGCCCGCCGGGCGGTGACGTAACCGGAGGCATTCAACACCGTGTGATCGGCGTTGCCGTCCATTGCATCGCGCGCGACCGCCGTGCGCACGGCGATGGCGCCGGCCTGTGAATGCCACCAAATCGCCGCGCCCAGGGCCAGCAACACCAGCACCCCAACGACAACCAGCCACGGTTTGAACGAGGATGGCTGCGCCGGGCGGCGCTCGATGCGCAACTCATCGAGCGGAGATTTGGGTGAACTCATAAAAGATGTCCCCCTAAATCAAACTGATTTTTGCCGCGAGGGTCAAGCCGGGGGATGAAACAAATGGTCCGATGGGCGGCCACGCGCCGCGAAATTACGGCCCATCCGCCAGGCGAACCCACTGCGTTTGCGTGCGATATTCGAGACCGTCGGAAGTCTGGACGAGGGCATAGAACGGAAGCAAACCGGCTCCCAACGTCGTTCCATTAAACTGAAAGACCGTGGTGGGTGAGTTGGTGGCCATGCCCAATGCGCCGCCATTGCTGAACAGGGTGATCAAACTCACGGTGTTGGTGTTGGCGGCAACCTGGATGTGGTAGGTGCCCTGCACCGGGGCTTGGTTGGTCAGATCGAGCAGTGTCAGGGTCGCGCTCAGGGGAGTATTTTGGATTTGGACGGGCACGGTCACCTGGGTTTCGGTCCGCACGTCACTGCCTTCGTAGGCGACGGCGGTCAGGGTGTGATAACCATCGGCCAGGTTCGTGGTGTTCAAAGGGAAGTTCAAGGCCAGGGCGCTGGCGCCGGCCGTGACGTAAAGATGGTTTCGCGGCTCAAGATCGGACAGGTTCTGAGTGAGGGTGCTGCCGCCCGTGGAGAACGAGGGAACTTTGTAGGACGATACGGTGGGGATTACCTGTATGGCAGCAGCCTGGTAGCCGGGACTCCGGGCATACAGATTAAAGGAGGTGAAAAAGAACGTGCCGTACTTGTTCACGGCATAATCCGCGGCCATCACCCCGTCACCGCCCTGCAGGGCGGGATTCGCGTTTATCGAGGCGACCAATTGCGCGGCGAGCGCGACGGAATTGCCCGAAGACTGATTGGTGACCGCCACGACCACCGACTGGCCGTTGGTTTTGATAAAAGTGAATTGCATCCAGGAATTGACGGGAATCGAATTGCTCAGCTCCAGGTATTGCTGAAAACCGGCCGCTTCCGAGGCCAGCAATGTGGGTTGGCTGGCCGTCACAAAGGTTGTGAGGCTGTTGCCGGTTCCCGCCGTGCTGGCAACGGTGGTTTGAATTGCGCCCAGATTAAAATTGGCCAGATTAAAATTGGTGGCCAGCGCGGTGGATTGGCCCTGGTTGGTGGAGACGGCAACCACGTAAGGCTGCCAGGCGCTGTCAACGCGGACCAAGGTGACGTTCGTTGCCGCGTTCAGCACCGTAAAGCCCGGAGGCGCCGGGGGCACGCGCCAGACCCGGTAAAATTCGCCCGCGGAATTCGTGGCGTTGCCATCCACAAAGTCCATCGGGCCGCCGAGCTGATTGGTGAAGATGGACGCCCAATTTACGAGGTCAGGGGAGGTTTGGATGGCCCACGGCAGGCCGGTAACGCTGTCCACATGCAACTGAAACGTGCCCGAACCGACAAACTGTGGCGCGGACAATTCGGAAGGTTGATTCGCGTCCGGCCAGGTCATGCGATAAAAGCGCGCAGGATAGTTCGTGGCGTTATAATCGCTAAAATATAACAGCCCCGGCATCGTGTTTGTGTAGAGGGGCAGCCAATTCGCAAGATTTGTTGAGGCTTGGATGACATAGGGCAAAGAGCTCGGAATTTCCACCTGCATTTTAAAAGCTCCGCTGTTATCCGGAAGGCCCGGCAGCATCTGCGGCGGGGTTGAAGCCGGCAGATAGTTGACGCTGTACGAAAGACCCGGCGTATTTTGGGGGGTGTTATCGACAACGTAGAACGGCGCCAGGGTTGAATAGCTGGCAATGGATTGCAGTTCGATACGGTCACCATGCATCAAGGCCTTCACCTGGGTGGCGTTGGTGGCGGTGTTGATGAGGGCTGACAATCCGGCGGCAATGGTGCTTACGGATGAGTTGGTGGGGACGGTGTAGGCGATGGGATAGCCATTCAGGGTAACGGTCAACTGATTGCCGGGGCACGGAGCCAGATTGGTCAGCGTGGTGTAATACGTCCCGTCCACAAACAAATCAACCTGTTGCAGGGGACGGTTCCCATCGTGGGCATTAAAATTTACGGATAGATTGGGGGTGCCGCTCAACACGGCGTTGACGAGGCTGGTATCCCATTGCCCGTTACCCGCCAGGGCAAATGGCGCCGCCAGCGGTTCGCCCACAATCAGGCCCAGAAACGGCGCATTGATGCTCTGATAATAGCTTTCGGCCAGACTGAACCCGCGCGCCTGATAAAAGTAGTCCTGCGGGTTGGGAAACTTCTGCGTGTCGTCCTGGGGTTCCACCACCGTGCCATAACTGCCGGCTGCGCCCGCATTAATGAAGGCGAGCAGGTTGGTCTGGCTGTTCGCGCCGAAAATAATGCCGCCAAAGGACGTCATGCTGTCCGCAATGGCACCCGGAACAAAAAGATTTTGCGGGACGCTGAATTGCGCCAGACCCGTTTCATAACCCTGACAACCGTTGGCCACCAGACCGAATCGGTGTTGGTGCGCAGCATGGAGGAGTTTCCCAGAATGTTCACATTGAAAATGGCATTGTCAAAAAACGGGTAACGGATGTTGCGGAGCAGGTCGGAGCTTTTGGCCAGAACCACCGGCAATTGGGGACGGGTGCCATCGCTGGCGACCCCCTGATCCACCAGGGCTTCCGCCTGGGCCAGTGAATTGGCCGTGATCATGGTGGTGAGAAAGGCATAGCCCGGGGCTCCCACCGGCGTCGCCTGGCGGAAGACCGCCTCGCTGGCAGCATAACTGTTGGTAACACCCAAAGGATCGCTTCCGTCACCCTGTCTTGAGCCGTAGAACAAAGCCGAGGTGGTGCCGTTGACGGCGGAACCGAAGCTGGTCTGGAATGGGATATCCATCGAGAGGACGACGTAATCAATCTGGTTGGTCAACTGGCGGGCCGCCAGCATGTTCAACAGGGGCATTACCAGATTGGTTTGAAGATCGTTGCTGGTCCAAAGTGTGTTGCCACCCGTCCAGTTGATGGTTAACACGTTTTGCGGCGGCACCTGGCGGCTGGCACAGTAATAATTGCCCAGCTCACACGAATTCGAACTGGCCTGGTTGATGACGACCACCGTGTTCAAGCCGCTGCCACCGGCCTGCAGCTTGAATGTCAGGACACAGTTCAACAGAACCAGTGCCAGCATTCTCCGATGACGACTGCCGCTCATAGAATTAACCGGTCATAACTGGGGGATACGCCTGTTGTCTGGAGGGTTATGCTAACATTATCAGTCGTTTTCGGATGTCTGTAAAGGAAAAAAGCCGGTCAATGACCGGCTTGCTTCTGCTATTTTTACCAGAGATATTCCGGCCTTCAGGCTGTCTGGCGGCGCCGCGCCATTCCGAAAGCACCCAAACCCAGCGCAATAAAAGCCATGGTGGTCGGTTCTGGAACGGTTTGAATGGACAAACCTTTGTCTTTGCTTATGTCCAACTCCCCCCCGGGGGCAATCACCGCATCCCATTGGAATGCCCAGGATACATCACCGGTCCCGGCCGAGGTATTGCCATTTAAAGTGTAATAGCTATTCCCGTTAAGGTTTGCCAATGTTTGGCCCGCCAGTGCAGCTCTCAGCATTGTTTGCGAGTGGTGCTTCGATGACTTCCGCAATGCCATCCCTCCCGGACCGCCAGTTGTTTGCGTGGCGCCGAGGTACCCATTGGCATCGCTGGAAATAGTGACGCTGTTCATGTTATTTTGAAGCAAATTGAAATTGGAATATTGATAGAAGCTCAGACTGATCGAACTGGCTCCAGTATTCTGAATATTCAAATTCTCCGTCAAATCGGCGCTGCCCGAACCGACGCCGTTGCCCGCTAAAACATATTCAACACTCACCGCCAAGGTTGAATTTGAATACGTTACACCCAGGTCATTGAGCGGGCTTGCAGGGTTGCTGAAGTTAAAAACGGTGGCCGTGCTGATGGTGTTAATCGGTTGTTGTGCGGCACCGTTCACCGGAATACCAAAACCATTGCTGGTTGAGTTGACTCTGGTTGTTAAGCACACTCCAACTGTTCATCCCCAAAGTCCCCGTGTTGCCCACATTCACCGTTGCCGTGGAACCCCCATCGCTCATGGTAAAAACTTGAGCCAAGCCTTTGCCGGGCAAGAGCAAAACGCCCAACGCCATCGCAGTAAAAACTCTATTAATGAGGTTCATAACAATTCCAGATGACCTTTTTTAGAGTAAATTGGGGTGGAAGTCAAGCGTTTTCAGCATAATCCCCCTTCCGTGCGTTTGTTCTTCCGTCAAGCTGACCGGACCCGTCGAAGCCGGAGGCCAAAAGCAAGAATTCCAGAAGAAATGAGTGCCAGCGACGAAGGTTCAGGCACTGGAAAAGCCGAGACTTCGCTGACCGAAAGCAGGGTACTTTGAGCGACGCTGCCCGTGAATTCGTAGCCAAAAACGGCGTAGGTATTGTTGGCGGTCAAAGTCGTGTTGTCCAAATCACTGGCCGGCCCAATGAAAGCGCCAAACGGAGCCCCGCTGGAATTGGCCTGCACCAAGGTGGCGAAACCGGGTGCGTCCCCGCTCCAACCGAGTGTCAATCCCCCCCCAGACTGATTGGCAACGGCGTATCCGCCACTCAGGGGCGCCGTTGTCAGATTGACCGTCTGGCTGCCTGCCGCGCCGGGACCTCCCAATACAAAATCCGAGTATTGGAACAGGCTTATGTTCAGCCCATTAGCGGTTAAATTGTCGAACTGGATTGTCTCGCTCAATGAACTGCCATTAATGGTCAGTTTGTCCGCAACGCTTCCGGATGGAGTCGAATACGTCGCAGTGATGTATTTCCCGGTGAAACCGGAAGAGCCGGTATTGACGATCGCCCCGGTCAACTGGGTTGCCGGTCCGCCATTGACACTGTAGTACAACGATTGCAGCGACAGTTGATTTGCGCCATTTTCCGCCCAACCGGTAAAACCGTTGAACGAACTGTCGTAACTCGCTGTGTAAGCGTTGCCATTAGCGGTGGAAGTGACCGTGTAAATCGTTGCCTCGGTTTGGAGGAGCGAGCCCGCCAGCAAAAACCCCGAAAACAACGCCCAATTACGACAGCGTATCCTGCCCGCTAAAGACGTCGTAAAAACATTCATAGGTTGCTCCCGAAAAACCATCCACTTCGTGGAACGTGCCATTTTTGAGCCTAATAACATCCAAAGTCAAGCTAATTTTTGGACAAACCGACGGCAAGGCAAAGGTGGTGAGCCCTTTTTGACGTTGCCGTCACTTGAGCTTGACCTCGCCGTCACTTTAACCTAGCTTCGCCCTGTTACAGGGGAGCCAACCGGCGTCGAATGGCGGCGCAAGGCTGAGAGTTTCGCGCGGAACGCGAAAGACCCGTTGAACCTGATCCAGGTAATGCTGGTGTAGGGATTTTTAACCGCCCTCCGCCATCCAAACCCGGTCAGGTCACCTGTCACCCGTCACGTCTCACAATTATATGATCGCAACCAAAGAGTCGTTCGAATCCGAACCGCACAGTTCAGAACAACTGCCCGGGAGCAAAAAGATTTACGTCGCGGGACGGATTCATCCCGATGTCCGCGTGCCCATGCGCGAGGTTGAACTGGCGCCGACCAAATCCTACACCGGCGCCGTCGAACAAAACGAACCGGTGTGCGTCTACGACTGCTCCGGGCCCTGGGGCGATCCGGATTTCAAGGGCACGGTTGAGGATGGCCTGCCTGCGTTGCGCGCGAAATGGATTCGTGACCGCGGTGATGTCGGGGAGATTCAAGGCCGCAAGGTAACGGCCATCGACGACGGCTATTTGAGCGACGTCCACGCCGACTCGCGCAACGGTAATTCAAAATTCAAAACTAAAAACTCAAAATTTGAGCGCAAGCCGCTGCGCGCCAGACCAGGCAAAGTCGTCAGCCAGCTCGCCTACGCCCGTGCCGGCATCATCACGCCGGAAATGGAATTCATCGCCATCCGGGAGAACATGGGAAGACAGCAGATGGCAGATGGCAGATCGAAGATAGGGGATTTATCCCACGACAACGTCCGGAACGATTTGGAGAAACAGCACATGGGTTCTGCCCAACTTCCATCTTCCAACTCCTATCTGCCCAGTGTTTTTAAACGTTTCCCGCAG
>CAVXLF010000027.1:0-52765 GCA_963762585.1 uncultured Verrucomicrobiae bacterium | reverse complement strand
GCCCTGGTAGCCAAGCTGCCGGCAATCCTCGCAACCGGCGCCATGCCAGAATTTCGCCGTGTCAATTTCATTTTCCGGAAAACCGATTCTCTGCAGGTAATCGCGCTCGACCTTCTGTTCCGTCTTGCACGACGGGCAAATCGTGCGGACCAGGCGCTGCGCCATGACCGCTTCGACCGAGGACGCCACCAGAAACGGCTCGATGCCCATGTCAATCAAGCGTGTGAACGCGCTGGCCGCGTCGTTCGTGTGCAGCGTGCTGAACACCAGATGGCCGGTCAGGGACGCGCGAATCGCAATTTCCGCGGTCTCCAAATCACGAATTTCACCCACCATGATGATATTCGGGTCCTGCCGCAAAATATGGCGCAAACCCATCGCAAAGGTCAGGCCGATGTCCGGCCGCACGGCGATTTGATTGATGCCTTTGAGCTCGTATTCAACCGGTTCCTCAATCGTGATGATGCGTTTGTGAACCGAATTGATGGCGCTTAAAAACGCGTACAGCGACGTGGATTTGCCCGAACCGGTCGGGCCGGTGACGAGAAAAATCCCGTGGGGTTTGACGATGATTTCACGAATCATCGCCTCGTCCTGCGGCGCAAAACCGAGTTTGTCCAGGCTCAAAAAGATTTTCCCGCGCGTGAGCAGGCGGAGCGAGACGCTTTCGCCATAGACCGTCGGCACGGTTGAGACGCGGATGTCAATTTCCTCGCCCTTGATGCGGACGTTGATGCGGCCGTCCTGGGGGAGGCGCTTTTCAGAGATGTTCATGCCGCTCATCACCTTGATGCGCGAAATGAGGGCGGCCTGAAACCGCTTGAGTTGCGGCGGCATCGGGGTCTGGTGCAAAATGCCGTCAATGCGATAACGAATCCGCAACTCGTCCTCCGCCGGTTCAAAATGAATATCCGTCGCGCGGTCCTTGTGGGCCTCCCAGATGATCTGGTTGACGAATTTGATGACACTGGCCTCCTGATCGTCCTCGGTAATTTCCTTGTCGCTGGCGATTTCCAGTTCCATCGGCTCGCTCTCGCCAAGTTCATCGAGCGTTTCCGCGCCGACGCCGTAGTATTTTTTGAGCGCCTTCTCGATTTCCATTTTCGGCGCCAGCGCAAATTGCACCGGGCAGTGCGCGTCGAACCGCACCGCATTCATCATCGCGGCATCAAACGGATCGCTGACCACAACCTGCAACGTGTCGTCGCTCACCGCCGTGGGCAGCACGAAATATTGAAATGCGACCTTCGTGGAAAGCTTGTTCCGCGTCTCCGCCGGGATGACATGCTTGGGCAAATCGAGATACGGCCAGCCCAGGGCATTCGCCAGGCGCTGCAGAAAGATGTCCTCGGCCAGGCCGCGCTCGCGCGCCATGAACGATAACAACGATTCCGCCGAGCCGTTGTCCACCGCCGCGCGCCATGCCTTGCGCCAGTCGTCAAATTGACCCGGAGTCGTTTCGGCGACCGATGCGATCAGATTTTTTACCGAGCTAAAACCCATTTAAGTTGTTCAGATTTTATCTGGTTATACCAACAACCGCAGTGAAAAAAAGTTGCGGTTGAGCCCGAAAAAACTGCAAAGTCCGTCACGACCCAAAATGAGGCAATTTGCCACCCTCACTGTCATCGGGCGTGACAAGACCGGCGTCATCGCGCGCATTACCGCCTTCCTTTTCGAGCAGAAGGCCAACATCGAGGCGCTCGAAGAGCAGGTCACTCGCGGCCAGTTCAGCATGACGCTGCAAGCCTCCTGGCCTGCAAGCGATTGCCATGCCGACGCCTTGCGCGCCGGCCTGGATAAACTCGCGCGGCAGCTCGGCATGGAAATCAAGGTCCGGGTCAGCGAACCGAACCGTCAGCAACGCTTTGCCATCATGGTGACCAAAGAGCCGCATGGCCTCGAGGCGCTCATGGCTGCCCACCGGCGGCGCGAAATCAAGGCCGCCCCGCTTCTCGTTTTGGGCAACCGCCCCGACCTGGCACCGCTCGCCAAAAAATTCAAACTGCCGTTTACTCACATCCCCTGGAATGACCGGACCCACGCCGAAATCCGCACGTTGCGTCTGCTCGAACAACACGGAATTGATTTCATCGTGCTCGCGCGTTTCATGAAAATCCTCTCCCCGAACCTCGTCTGGCGGTTCAAAAACAAGATCATCAACATTCATCCATCGCTGTTGCCGAGTTTCCCCGGTCCGCAGGCGTATCGGCAGGCGTACGAAAGCGGCGTGAAGATCGCCGGGGTGACTGCGCACTTCGTTTCCATGCGGCTGGACGAAGGACCGATCATTGCGCAAGACGCGTTTGAGATTCGTCCCGGCATGACCCTCAAGGACATTATGACGCGCGGCCGGCAACTTGAAGCCAAAGTGCTCGTCAAAGCCGTGAAGCTTTATCTTGGTAAACGCCTCGACGTTTACTGGGGTGTGGTGAAAGAGGTCTGACACCGGGCGCGCATGGCTGGCGTGCCGGAATCGTGGAGGAACGTTTACCGGCGTTTCCTTTGCGCCTGGCGCGAGCCAGATCCTCTTCGACCCGGTGTTCAAAGCCTCTTTAAAAAAAATATTCACACGGTTGAACCAATCCTGCGCCGGCGGTGTCGGAGTTAAAAAGGAAGAGGTGGAATTATATGAATGCCATCGCAGCACATAAGAAAAGTATTTTCGACACGGTCTTGAAGGCCGTGATTATTTACGATGACTTCGATGCTGCCGTGCACGCCACGGCGCTGCTGGAACGCGCGGCCCTGCGCGCGGATGACGCCATGAAATGGGATATCAAACCCTGGAGGCTCGAGGTCCTGAAACAACCAACGCTGGCCGCCCTGACCGCGGCGGTGGCCGCAACCGCAGATTTAATCGTGCTCGCCCTGAATCACCTGGATCCGCCACCGGCCGAATTGCGGGACTGGCTGAAAAGCTGGGCCAGACACCGGCGAATTAAGAACGCCGCCGTGGCGGCCCTGTGCCCGGAGAAAAACCGCCCGCAATCCACATTTCAGGATGAAATCAAGGCGTTTGCGGAAGGACATAACCTGACCTTTTTAGGCAATCACCACGTTTCGAATGACGGTCATTCGGCATCGTTTGTTCACCGGCTGCAACAACAAAAGCGGCTGGTTGAGCCCGCCTCGCCACCGCCGTTGGCCGAACGGCTGTCGTCGCCATCCCATCAGAGCATCAACGAATAAATTCGTCTTGATGTTTGCTTTGCCACGGTGGCAGGCTTAGGGTGCAAGCGGCAACGCCGGGTTGCGGAGAGATGGAATTTGTGGCGGCGGGAGTTTCCGCCGTGCGCACGGGGTGGACGAAAGTCCCCCAAAACGGTTGATTTCACTCCGTGTCATCTCTGTGCAAGCAGGGAGCTGTTGATGGTAAGGGAAGGTTTTTGCATGAAATACAACCGGATGCCAGGGCGCCATGGCAATGGCGCATGGAAAGGAACACAACATGGCAAAAAAAACATACCCAAAGAACGGCGGTAATGGCCGGCAACAATCCTTCGCGTTTTCCGCACCGGCCGCGTTGAGCGTCCAGTTGGTGGGCGATTTTACCCAGTGGCGGGAGCGCCCCGTCAACCTGCGGAAGGGCGCGGACGGGATATGGCGGACGACGGTGGAACTGTCGCCGGGCACGCATCATTATCGTTTCCTCGTGGACGGCCAGTGGCAGGATGACCCCGAATGCAGTCTCCGCGCGCCGAATCCGTTTGGCAGCGAAGACATGTTGCGACCGGTGGCCTGAAGCCGGTTGCGCGAGGATCACGCAACTTTAAGTGATGGAATCGCCAGCGCGGGATTGAAATGGCGCTGCGGGCGGGAGTATTATTTTTCAACGTCCACCGACCACCCATGAATATCGAGCCCCAAAAATTCCGCGTCCGCGAGGGCGAAAAGGTCAAGCTGAAGCGTTGGCCGTCAAAGGTAAAACCCTTCTACAAATCGAGGGAGCATTACCAGAAAATCCTCGCCGGGCACGTGGCTGAACTCAGCCGGCAACAAAACCGGCTCTACGCCCAAAACCAGTACGCCGTGCTGTTGATTTTTCAGGCGATGGACGCCGCCGGCAAGGATGGCGCCATCAAACATGTGCTGTCGGGCATCAACCCGCAGGGCTGCGAAGTTTTCAGCTTCAAACGTCCTAGCGCTGACGATCTGGAACATGACTTTCTCTGGCGCACCACCTGCCGGCTGCCGGAACGCGGTCGCATCGGCATTTTCAACCGTTCTTATTATGAGGAAGTGCTCGTCGTGCGCGTGCATCCGGAGATCCTTCGCGCCCAACAGATTCCGGAGGAACTGCTCGACGAAAACACGATTTGGGAGAAACGGTATCACTCCATTCTGGATCTGGAGAAGCATCTGCATCGCAACGGCACCTGCGTCATCAAATTTTTCCTGCACCTGTCCAGGGATGAACAGCGCCGCCGTTTCCTCGAACGCATCGACAACCCGGAAAAAAACTGGAAATACAGCCAAGCCGACCTCGCGGAACGGAAATTTTGGAAGGATTACATGCAGGCTTACGAAGCCTGCCTGAGCGCGACCAGCACCGGACATGCGCCCTGGTATGTCGTTCCCGCGGACGACAAGGAAAACGCCCGGCTTATCATTTCGCAGGTCGTACTCGACACGTTGAAATCGTTGAAGCTGCATTATCCCCAAACCAGCAAGACGCACCGCCGGGAATTGCAAGCCATCCGCAAATTGCTTGCGAAATGAAATGGGATTTCCCGCCATGACCGGTTTGATTGCCGCGGTGCCTGCGGATCTTCCCGAGCGACCTGCCATTCTGGCGATTTTCGCCATTACTTATATCGGGATGGCCGCGGGGCGCGTGCCCGGCTTGAAACTCAATCGCGTCGGGATCGCCCTGCTCGGCGCCATCGCGATGATGATTTTCGGCGAAATCGGCACCCAAGACGCGGTGTCCTACATCAACTGGCCCACCATATTTTTGCTCTTCGGATTCTTCGTTCTCTCGGCCCAACTCCGCCTGTCCGGATTCTACGACCTGGTGGCCGGCGGCATTTCGGCACGACTCGAAAATCCCGCGCGGTTTCTTCTGATACTGATGCTGGTCACCGGCGGTCTTTCCGCGTTCCTCAATCATGACATCGTTTGCTACGTTTTTGCGCCAATTGTCGGAACCGCGCTGATCCGCAAACGGCTCAATCCCATCCCGTTTCTCATCGCCCTGGCTGTCGCGAGCAACATCGGCGCGGCGGCGACGCTCATCGGCAATCCACAGGACATGATGATTGGCCAGGTCGCACACCTGAGTTTTGGCCACTATCTGCTGTGGAGTGCTGTTCCGGTCATTTTTGCCATGATCGCCGCCTATGGAATCATCTGGAAGCTGTCGCAGAAAAACCTCCAGTCGGCCCTGACGCTGCCTCAGGAATTGATTCCTCCATCTTATCCGTTCAATCGTCCGCACACCATCAAAGGGTTGATCATTCTGGTCGTCGTTATCGGCCTGTTTTTCTCACCGCTGCCCAAGGAGGTCATCGCCCTGGCCGCCGCCGGAATTCATCTGGCCAGCACCCGGTTTCGCACCGATGATCTGCTGCGGTTGGTCGAATGGCCGATTCTCGTTCTGTTCATGGGACTGTTCGTCGTGACCGGCGCTTTTCAAGCCACCGGCTCCGGCGATCAGGCCGTGCAATGGCTGGCGCACGGCGGCTATGATCTCAACGCCCCCGCCATCCTGGCCCTGACGGCCACCGGACTGTCCAATTTGATCAACAACTCGGCGGCCGTAATGCTGCTGCTCAAAGTGATCAACCTCTCGCAGCCGGCCACGGGTTACATCCTCGCCCTGGCGAACAGTTTTGGCGGCAGCCTCATCATCATTGGCAGCATTTCCAACATCATTGTGGTCCAGCAAGCCCGCGCGTTGGGCATCAAGATTTCCTTCTGGGACTTTGCCCGATTGGGCCTACCGGTGACGCTGGCCGCGCTGGCCGGGCTGCTGGTTTGGATCGCCTGGATGACGTGACCGGGGAATGTCCTGCCGGTCCCCTTGTGCCTCGACTCATTGTACCGGACTCCTTACGTTGCACGCATGAACAATCTGCTTATTGGCCTGCTGGGTGCGGTGCTGGCGACCAACCCGCCGCAGGCGGTCAGCAATTTGATCCAGCAGACCGCCGGCATCTCGGTCACCGTTCCGAATCCAAATGACCCGGTGGAGAAGGAGTTGGAGCAAGTGATGGCCGGAGACGACGCGGCCATGTCCGAGGTGGACAAATGGATTCGCGACAACAACGCCTTCGCGGCCCAGGGCGCGGGAGAATCGAAAGCGGAACTCAACCGGCGCATCCTGGCCCGGCTGAATTTGGTCCGCAAGAGTTACGAGGATTTTCTACAGCGCCATCCAGATTCCGCGCGCGGGCACCTGGCCTATGCCAGCTTTTTGGACAACCTGGGCGACGAAGAAGCCGCGATGCTCCAAAGCAAGCAGGCCCTCGAAATTGACCCCAAAAATCCGGCGGCCTGGAACAACCTGGCCAACTATTACGGCGAAAACGGCGGACTGACCAACGCCTTTGCGTATTATGCCAAAGCCATCGAATTGAATCCCGCCGAACCGGTCTATTATCAGAATCTCGCCACCACCGTTTATCTCTACCGCCAGGACGCCATGGCGTTTTACCACCTCAACGAGCAACAGGTCTTCGACAAGTCACTCGCGCTCTACCGCCAGGCCATGCGACTCAACCCGGATGATTTTCCGCTCGCCACCGATTACGCGGAAAGTTACTATGGCATCCGCCCGCTCCGCACCAACGACGCGCTGGTGGCGTGGGCCAACACGCTTCAAATCGCCCACAACGACGTCGAGCGCGAGGGTGTTTACATTCATCTCGCCCGCATCAAAATGCTGGCCGGACGTTACGCCGATGCCCGCGCGCAGCTCGACGACGTGACCAATGCGACCTATTCCGACCTCAAACACACCCTCGAACACGCCATCGCCCAGCGGGAAAGCGAGGCGACCAACGCCAGCGCCGCCACCAACACGCCAGCCCACAAGCCTTGATGCTTTTCGTGGTTGGTATGACCGGAAAACTCTGCTACCTTAAAAAACATCTTTGCACAAACCATGAGTTTTTACGACAAACTGAAATTTGACGCCAACGGCCTGATTCCCGCCATCATTCAGGAACAGAAAACCAGGCGGGTGTTGATGATGGCGTGGATGAATCGCGCGTCACTGGAGAAAACCATCGCGACCGGCAGGACCCATTTTTGGAGCCGGTCGCGCCAGAAATTCTGGATGAAAGGCGAAAGCAGCGGCCACGTGCAACAGGTCCGGGACATTGCCTTCGACTGCGACGGCGACGCGCTGCTCATCCAGGTTGAACAAACCGGCGCGGCGTGCCACGAGGGCTACCAGTCCTGTTTCTTCCGGTCGGTGGAAAAAGACGGGCAATCGGTCCGGGTGACGGAGGCCCAACTCGAATCCCCGGAACAAATTTACGGAAAAAAATGATGGATGACCCGGTTTCATTTGGCAGCAGCGGGTATCTTCTGATGCTCGGGCTGCTGGTATTCGGGCGCGGAATGGATTTTCTCAGCACCTGGATCGCCACTCCCAACCTGGCGCTGGAAGGCAACCCCATCGCCAAAAAACTTGGCTGGAGATGGGGATTGTTGCTGAATGCGGTGCTGGTCGTGGCCCTGGCCTTCTGGCCGTTGTCGGCCATCGTCGTCGCCACCGCCAGCGTGCTGGTGGCCGCGCGCAATTTCCAGTCCGCATGGCTCATGCGCTCATTGGGCGAAGACGCCTATCGCGAGTGGCACGTGCAGCGCGTGCGGGAAACGCCCGTCACCCTGCATCTTTTTTGCCTCGCCGGCAACACCCTGCTGACGGCGGTGGTCGGTGCGGTGTTGATCGGCTTCAGCCGGATGCACCTCGTGCCGTTTGCCATCGGCATGGGCATGGTGGCGTATGCCATCGCCGTGGCCTTTTATTCCCTGCTGGCCATCTGGCGCATCCACCGCGCCACCAAACACGAAGCGCGCCGGTTGCAAGCCGCGCAAAAGCCCCCACCGGCGGCCCGCCACCTGGTCATCGAAACGTACTCGCGCCCGCCCGACCAAATCGGTTAAGCTGTTGGCCGCATGTATTCGCCGACACTGGATGATTTCTTGAAACTGGCCGCGCAGGGCAACGTGATTCCCGTCACGCGCCGCCTGCTGGCCGACATCGAAACCCCGCTTTCGGCCTACCGGAAAATTCGCGGCCAGGGCGAATCGTTTCTCTTTGAATCCGTCGAAGGCGGTGAACATCTGGGCCGCTACTCATTCGTGGGTTGCAACCCCCGCGCGGTCATCCGCCAAACCGGTGACCGCGTCGAAGTCATCGAAAACGGCAAGGTGGTTGAAACTTTTGAAATCAAAGGTAGGGCGGGCAGTCCTCTGCCCGCCTCCGCGGACACGGACGAAGCACGGCGCGCACGGAGTGACGCGCCCTACCAAGTCAGCGATGGCCTCGAAGTCGTCGAACGGGTGATGAAAAAATATCGCGCCGTGGCGCTGCCCGGCCTGCCGCGTTTCACCGGCGGCGCCGTCGGCTTCATCGGTTACGAATTCATTCACGACGTCGAGCCGGTCGTGCCGCGGCCGCCCAAGGACGAATTGGGCACACCCACAATGGTTTTTTTGGTTGCCGACCAATTATTGATTTTCGATCGCGCGGCCCAAACCATCACAATCCTGGTCAACGCGATCCTCGACAAGGCCGAAAGCCCGAGCGACACCTACGAAAATGCGACGAGCGAAATTGAACGCATCATTTCGCTGCTCGAACAGCCGAGCGAGCACCATCCCGTGACCGTGCCGGATGAGGTGCCGCCGATGCCGTTTGAATCCAATCAGACGAAGGAAAAATTTTCCGCCAACGTCCTCAAGGCGAAGGAATACATCACCGCCGGCGACATCATCCAGGTCGTCGGGTCCCAGCGCTTTTCCGCACCGGTCCAGGCGTCCCCGCTCGACATTTATCGCGCCGTGCGTTCCATCAACCCGTCGCCATACATGTTTTTGCTCGAACTCGACGGCTTTTCGCTGGTGGGCGCCTCCCCGGAAATCCATGTCCGGTGCGAAGACGGCCGGGTTGAAATCCGCCCGATCGCCGGCACGCGACAACGCGGCCAGACACCGGCAGAGGACCTGGCCCTGGAAAAGGAATTGCTCGCCGACCCGAAGGAACGCGCCGAGCATGTGATGCTGGTGGACCTGGCGCGCAATGACATCGGGCGCGTGTGCGATTTCGGCAGCGTGCAGGTGAAGGAACTGATGACCATCGAGCGCTACAGCCATGTCATGCACATCGTGACGCAGGTGGAGGGAAAACTTTCCACCGACAAATCGATTTATGATTTGATGCGCGCGACCTTCCCGGCGGGCACGGTCAGCGGCGCGCCGAAAATCCGCGCCATGCAGATCATTGCCGAACTCGAACAAACCGCGCGCGGACCGTACGCGGGCTGCGTCGGCTACTTTTCCTTCAATGGCAATCTGGACACGTGCATCACCCTGCGCACCGCGCTCATCAAGGATGGCCGGGCTTACATTCAAGCCGGCGGCGGCTGGGTGAATGATTCGACGCCGGAAGGCGAATTTCAGGAGACCGTGAACAAATCCATGGCCATGCGCAAGGCCGTGGCGATGGCCGAAAATTTCGCGCGTTGAGCACACCGGTGAAATGATTTGCCGCTGCGGCGCTTTCTGTTAGCTTGGGTTTCAAGCGGGAAAGTTATGAGGCATTGGGGTTCCATTTTGATTGCGGGGTTGCTTCTGAACGCGGCCACCCAGGCCGCGCAGGTGGGGCTGATTAAAATTGACGGGGCCATCGGCCCGGCCACGGCCAGTTATATTTCGCGCGCGATTGATGTGGCCGCGGCGCAAAATGACGAATGCCTCGTCATTCAACTGGACACGCCCGGTGGCCTGCTCGAATCCACCAAACAAATCGTCGAAAGCCTGTTCGCTGCAAAAATTCCGACGGCCGTCTATGTCACCCCATCCGGCGCGAGTGCGGCCAGCGCCGGAGCCTTCATCACCCTGGCCGCCGACGTGGCGGTCATGGCGCCGAACACGACCATTGGCGCGGCCCATCCGGTGGAAATGGGCTTGGGCGGCATCAATGAATCCACCAACGACGTGATGCGGCAAAAGTTGGAAAATTACGGTTCCAGTTTCATGGAAACCATCGCGGACAAACGGCATCGCAACGTCGCTTGGGCGAAATCAGCCGTCGTCGAAAGCCAGGCCACCACCTCCGAACAGGCGCTCACCCTGAAAGTCATTGATTTCATCGCCGGGGACGTTCCAGATTTGCTCAAACAACTGGATGGCCGGGTCGTCGATGGCAAAACCCTTCACACGGCAAACGCCGAGGTCGTGGAAATTCCGATGAGCGCGGCGGAACATTTGTTCCAGTTGTTCTGGCAGCCCGAGGTGATGATGATTCTCCTGCTTATCGCGATTTACGGCATCATCGCCGAAATCAGTCATCCGGGCGCGATTTTTCCCGGTATCGCAGGCGCGATGGCGCTGATTCTCATGCTGTACATGTCAGCCACCCTGCCGCTCAATGCCGCGGGTATCGCGCTGATCCTCCTGGCCGTGGCGTTGTTCATCATTGATATTTTTGCGCCGACGCACGGCGTCCTGACCGGCGGCGGCATCGTCGCCTTTTTTCTCGGCGCGCTCATGCTGTTCAATCACGCGCCGCCCGGCTATCATCTGCCCATGAGCTGGATCATTCCGGCAACCCTCGTCACGGCGGCATTTTTCGCTTTTGTCGCCGGGGCCGGTTTGCGCGCACAATTCAAACCCATCCGCGCCGGCCAGGAAACCATGCTCGGCAAAACCGTGAATGCGCTTTCGCGGATTGACCCGCAGGGCGGCCGGGTGTTTATCGAAGGCGAAAATTGGAACGCCGTCAGCGAGACGCCCATTGAAGCCGGGCAACCAGTTGAAGTCGTTGGCATTGAAGGATTAACACTGAAAGTGAAACCCAAAACCTAAAGGAAAAGATTATGAATGATATCCCGGTAGATCTCCTCGCGAAACTCGGCACATGGGTCGTGGTCCTCGTCATCCTGGCAGTCATCGTATTGCCCCAAGCCATGCGGATTTTGCGCGAGTACGAGCGCGGCGTCATTTTCCGGCTCGGCAAGCTGCAAGGGGCCAAAGGGCCGGGGCTGATTTTCCTGATTCCCGTCGTGGACAAGCTGGTGCGGATGGACTTGCGCGTCGTGACCATTGACGTTTCCAAACAGGAAGTGATGACCAAGGACAACGTGCCCGCCACGGTGGACGCGGTGGTTTATTTTCGCGTCGTGGACCCGAATGCGGCGGTGGTGAAGGTGGAAAATTTCTGGAAGGCGACTTCGCTCATCGCGCAAACCACGCTGCGCAGCGTGCTCGGCCAGGCCTCGTTGGACGATTTGCTCTCGCAACGCGACACGATCAACTTGAAACTGCAGGAAATCATTGATCGCCAGACCGAGCCGTGGGGCATCAAGGTCACCGCCGTCGAAATCAAGGACGTGGCGCTGCCGGACAGCATGAAACGCGCGATGGCCAAGCAGGCCGAGGCTGAACGCGAACGCCGCGCCAAGGTGGTGAACGCCGAAGGCGAATTTCAGGCCGCGGAAAAAATGGTGCAGGCCGCCGCGATGATCGCCAAGGAACCGATTGCGCTGCAATTGCGCTATCTCCAAACCATGCGGGAAATGGCCAGCGAACACAACACGACCACGTTCCTGCCGCTGCCGATAGATTTGTTCAGCGCGTTTTTGAAGAAATAAACCGGCGCAGCCATTTCGAAAACTACAATTTACAGGCTCTTGAAATTTGGTGACGGTGTGTGGCAAATGTTCGGTAACTCCAGTTGAAAATGATTCTGCCCAGCGGCACGATGGAAAATAAATAGACTGGATACGCCCACCAAATCCTTTTCATCGCGTAACGATAGGTGTCAGCACCTTGGATTTGCTCGCCGTTTGCCAACAGTAAACGCAAATCTTGTAGCATTACCTTTTCGGCCAATTGCAGCTTTTCGCCCACCCAGTCCGCCTGAAGCGGTGCGACCTCAAACCCCCGTTTCTGCAAGGTGTTTTGCCAGAATGGAACCCACCGCCGGCAAAATCCGCAGGAATCATCATAGAGAATCCAGCCAACTGGTTTCGTTTTGGGTTCGTTCATGCGACCAATTTCACACCTTGATACACTTTCACTGCCGAGCCAGCCACAAGAAAAGCTGAAGCGGGAGGCTGGTCAAATAATCCGCGGAAGGTATCACCGTACAAATCGGCCGCGTCGCAATGACATTCCACCGACCGGGTTTCCCAAGCCCGCCAGCGCGGATGTTCGACACGGTATTCCACGGTCGAACCGTCGCGTTGCTTGGCATAGCCCCAATAATGCTCGGCGATGAATTCCTGCAACGAATCGTCCGGCAGCGGCTGGGCTTGGCCGCGCGTCATAACCTTCAGAAAATCCTTTCGTCCCTTTGACTGCCAGAAATATGAAACGGATTTAATTGCTTCCCGGTCTTTTTCAATGTGGTGGGCCATCGGCACGGCGAAATAATTTTCGTTGTAAAATTTCTGCGCGACGATGGCAATGAGTCTTCGGGGAACCAGCTCCTTGATGAAAACGACCCCCCGTCGCCAGCCATCGTCGGCGTTCCGGCGAACATAAAATCGCAAATTGACCTCTTCAAAATTGCTGTGAAACGGGATCCGGATTCCGCCGATACACGTTTTCTGAAAGAGAAACCCGACAAGACTGACATAAGTTTTGCCGTTCAAAAAATCCAACTCTGTGCCGGCTGGAATAAAGGAAGCGAGCGCAACTGGCTCAATCTCGAAATTGAGCATTGCCAAATAACGCCATTCGGCGGTTAGAAAAACCCTGGCGGGACGTGAATTTGTTGTGCTCACCACAGGCAATTTTATGCAAATTCCATTCGACAATCAGCAATCGAAAATCGAAATTTGCCACATGCCTCTTTACGAATACGAGTTGTGCGAAGGTGACTGTAAAGTCTGCGGCGGTAAATTCACGCTGCGCCGGCCGCTCTCGGCCAAGCCGCTCACCAACTGCCCGGCCTGCAAAAAGCCGGTGCGCAAAATCATTTCCGGCTTCAGCACACCGCACAAACTCAAGCCCCTCTCCATCACCGACGCGAAAAAGGCCGGGTTTACCGTGCTCAAAAAGGTCAGCAAAGGCGAATACGAACGGCAGTAACAGCGCAAATCGGTTTTGACGCGGGCGGGAATTTGCGGTAGTTTGATGGTTGAATGGACCTCCGCCTTTTCAGCCGGAAATGGATGCCGCTACTGGCCGTGGCGGTGCTCGCACCGGCGTTATCGCTTGAAGCTCAAGGGTTGGCGACCAATGGCTGGAAGCCCATTATTTTCTCTTCGCCGGACAATGCCGAGATTTCCTCCAACCTGACGTCGCTTTCAAGCCAACGGACGGCACCCGCGGATTTTAAGAGCGTGTTTGAAGACACAGCGCCGATGCCCGCTTTCGATCATTTTTCTCCCGGCCCGTCGCCGGCCCCGCGCGAGGACCGGCGATATCATAAATCACCGAATGAGCGCGACGAATGGGTTTTCATGACGCCCGCGGAAATCATGGGCGTGGCGCCGGATAAGATGTTCAACCATTCGTCATCGGACGAGGACAACCAGCGGGAGGGAAGCCTGTCGCCCATGGAACGCTATGTGGAAAGGCAAAATCAGCCCGCCCGGACCAACTCGGATTCTTTTTCACCCGACAATTCAGTTTCACCGCAAGGATTCTGGGGTGCTGGCAACGGCCGGACCAATGGGGGCTCTGCCAATCCGATCAACCGCGGCGGATTCGGAGACCTGCGGTCAACGACTTTAAACCAGTCCCCGAACGATGCGCCGGATGACGATAATTCATTTGCCAATCCAAAGGGAGATTCGGTCTGGTCAAAATTGCTCGGGTCTCCGGCAGCGACCCCGGCACCGGGACCTGATGTCGTGCAACAGCAGCAGGCGGACATGGATCAGTTCCAACAGTTGCTTAATCCGGGTTCGGCGACCACAATTTCTCCGGGGGGGACGACTTTTCCCCAACCGCAATCAAGCCCGTCAGCTTCTGATTCCACCCAGCCGTTGGCCAATCCGGTCGGCGCTTCGTTCACACCCTTGTACAGCGGCATTGGGGAACCGGCCAGTTTGACACCACTCCCGGGCATCACCCGGCAACCCAGCCTGCAACCGGTGACCGCGCCGACATGGGCGCCGCAGCCGGCCCCGTGGATGTCGCAAACCCCTCAAGCATTCGCCCTTCCCCAGCGCAAATTCTAAGGGCAGCGGGCGCAAATCATTGCGCCGAGGTCATCACCATGACCTGTTCCAGGGTCGAAACCCCGTCCCGGGCGCGATCCAGCGCAACCATGCGCAACGTGCGCATGCCCTGGCTGATGGCCACCTTGCCCAACTCCCGCGTATTGGCCCGGGCGATGATAAGTTTGCGGATTTGATCGGAGATCGTCATGGCCTCAATGACCGCCATGCGTCCGCTGTAGCCGGAATTTTTGCAACGCTCACAACCGCGTCCGCGATAAAACTGCACGCCGGCGAGCGTGGCGGGGTCAATGCCGAGTTCTTCAAACATTTTCGGAGGATACGTCACCGGCTCCTTGCAATGCGGGCAGATGCGGCGAATCAGGCGCTGGGCGCACGAGAGGATGACGGATGAGGAAATGAGGAAGGGCGCGATGCCCATGTCATCCAGGCGCGCGATGGCGCCGGGGGCGTCGTTACAGTGCATGGTGCTGAGCACCTGATGGCCGGTGAGCGCCGCTTCAATGGCAATCTCCGCGGTCTCGGTATCGCGGATTTCACCGATCATGATGATGTCCGGGTCCTGGCGCAGGATGGAGCGCAAGGCGCTGGCAAATGTCAGGCCAATCTCCTTTTTGGTCGGCACCTGATTGATGCCGGGGATCTGAAATTCGACCGGGTCCTCCACCGTCACGATGTTGTAAATGGGGTTGTTGAGTTCATTCAACGCCGAGTAAAGCGTGGTGGTTTTGCCCGAACCGGTCGGGCCGGTGACAAGAATCAACCCGTGCGGGGCATCGATGGCCGCCTTGAATTGTTTGAAGGTGTCGGGATCCAGTCCCAGCTTGTCAATGCTGGCGGAGAGATTGGTCTTGTCGAGCACGCGCAGCACGACCTTTTCACCGTGGACGGTGGGCAACACCGAAACCCGCAGGTCAAAGTCCTTGCCGCTCACGCGCACCCGCATGCGACCGTCCTGCGGCAATCGCCGTTCGGCGATGTCGAGGCTGCTCATGATTTTGAACCGTGAGGCCAGGGCCAGTTGCATTTGCTTGGGAGGGGGTGTGGCGTCCATCAACACCCCGTCAACGCGATAGCGCAGCCGCATCACCTTCTCGAACGGCTCCAAATGCACGTCGCTGGCATGGTCTTTGATGGCTTGAACCACGATCAGATTGGCCAGTTTGATGACGGGCGCCTCTCCGCTGGAGGCGGCCAGCTGGTCCAGATTAACATCTTCAAGGGTTTCCTTGACGCTCTCGATGGAGGCGTCCTCATCGTTCTCACGCTGCTTTTCAGCATCCTGGATGATGTCTTCGATGGAGCCGCCTTTGGCAGAATCAATCGCGGCCAGCTTGTCCATGATGGCCTTCTCCGAGGCAATCAGCGGAGCAATTTCCAGCCGCGTCAGGCGTTTGACGTCGTCGAGGGCGAGAACATTCAACGGGTCGGCCATCGCCAGAAACAACTTGTTTTCCAGCCGCGAAATGGGAACCACCTTGTAATTGTGCGCGGCGTCCCGTGGCAGCAAATCGGCGATTTCAGCCGGGATGGTCAAACGGGCGAGATTGACGGATGGCACGTTGAGCACGCGGCCCATGGAAACCGTTAAATCCTGTTCACTGACATAGGCTTTCTCAATGATCAGCTTGACGAGGCGCGTGCCCCCCTTTCGCTGCTCTTCCAGCAACGTCTCGACTTGTTGGGGCGTCAACAAGCCGTCCTCGACGAGGGCGTCGGCGATGCGTTCTCCGAATGATTTTACTTTGGCCATGACTTTAGCGGAAAGCTTTACGGATGTTTTGCATCAGTTCTGCCGGCGTGGCCATGCACCAGAGCAACCGGCTCGGTGTGGCCTCGGCCAGTTCTTTGGCCGCCTGCTGATTGAAAGGATTGGCCGTGGCCACCAAAATGGACTTGCTCATCCGGTCGAAGGGCAACACGCACCAGCGCCGGCAGATGGCCATCGGAAAACTGCGCGCCAATTCGATGTCCACCTCATATTTTTCCAGGGGTAAATAGGCCAGACGCGATTTATCCGTCAGCAGCTTGAGCGACTTCTCAACCGGCAAAAGACCCTTTTCCGCCAGGGCGTGAATGAACGGCTCGACCACGTCCGGCGGCGACTGGGCCAAGTCCGTTGAACGCCAGCACAAATCAAAGTCACCGGCGTTGATGACCCGGCCTTCGACAAAAACCTTGCGCATCAACTTCCGGCCGTCATCAACTTCCTCGGCGGCCCGCACCTTTTTTCTAAACCGGGCCGTATCGGAGGACGGCGTCAGCGCCGACAGGTCCATCCCCCCGACCTGCTGAACCGCCACGTTGTTGGCCTTGTCTTCTATCTGTTTGAGCGCCGCCTGGACATCGGTGTCGTTGGGACGGCGCTGCAAAACTGTCTCGTATTCCAAAATCGCCGAGGAAAGCTGTCCCATTTGCAGGTAGGCCTGGGCGATGCGTTTGGACGTGCTGATGACCTCCGCCTCGCGACCGAGCTTGGTGTAGGCTTCCTTGAGAATTTCCAGCGATTGGCAATCGTTTGGCTGCGACTGCACAATGACCTCAAACATCTCAATTGTCTGCTGTAATTGAGCTTCTTCACTCGCATTTAGCGCTGCTGTAGTCATGCCTCGAAATCTGCCAACGTCCTCTCACCCAGCACATGCGGTAAGACCCGATTTTCAGCAATTATCCTGCCAGCTTGGGCGGTTATGGCCGCAAGCAGGCCCCACCGGCGGATCCCAGGCCAAATGATTTCCCGGAAGCTGCTTTTGCGATTTATGTCCTGCCACATTCATGTTAAAAAACTGCCCGTGGAACAGCGCATCCCAACCATGACGCCCGCGCCCGGTGAACGCCTGGTGCGTTTCGTCGGCGATCGGATTCGTTTCACCTTGCGCGACAGCCAGCCGGCCGCGGCCGGCAACGCGCCCAACCGCTGGCGCGGACTCCTCCGCACCAATCTCGGACGCGGTGCCGCGCTGCGACACGAAATCATTGCCGCGCACGCCGGCGGCCCCGTCCATGCCGGCGCTTCATGGCGTGACGTGCCCATGCAAAGCCGCGGCGACGTTTGGGAAATCGAATTGCCGCTCGTCGAGGCCGGTTTCTTCAAAGCCAAACCCTATTTGTTGGACCCCAAAGGCTGGCAGCACTGGCCGGAAGGCCCCGACGTTGGCATCAGCATCCACCCCAATTTTTGCCGGACGGCC
Organism: uncultured Verrucomicrobiae bacterium; assembly: GCA_963762585.1. Taxonomy (GTDB): domain Bacteria; phylum Verrucomicrobiota; class Verrucomicrobiia; order Limisphaerales; family UBA11358; genus UBA11358. The sequence continues at coordinate 35,205 of CAVXLF010000027.1, read as the reverse complement.
AATGCCATTTATTGCGCCTTCACCCGGCTGTTCGGGACAACGCGCACCGCCGTGGTCGCCGTGGACCCACAGCTGAACTTTCATCTCAATCCGCTCGACTCGCGCGATTACACCGTCATCCCGCCCTCCGGCAAATTTCGGGACCTCATGCGCCAGTTGCCTCACATCGTCCAGACGCTCGGTTGCCGCATTTTGCATTTGCTGCCCGTGCACCCCACACCGACCACGTATGCACGGTTCGGGCGCTTCGGCAGTCCGTACGCCGCGCTCGATTTGACGGCGGTGGACCCGGCGCTCGTTGAATTTGACCACCGGACCACCGGCCTTGACCAGTTTTGCGAACTCACCTCCGCCGCCCATACGCTCGATGCGCGGGTCTTTCTCGACATCGTCATCAACCACACCGGCTGGGGAGCAATTCTTCAGGAAAACCATCCCGAATTTTTCCTGCGAAATCCGGACGGCACCTTCGCCAGCCCCGGCGCCTGGGGCATCACCTGGGGCGACCTCGTTGAATTGAAGCAGGATGATGTCGCGCTCTGGGACCTGATCGCCGACGCGCTGTTGACCTGGTGCCGGCGCGGGGTGGACGGCTTCCGGTGTGATGCCGGCTATAAAATTCCCGTGCCCGCCTGGCAATACATCATCGCCCGGGTGCAGGCGGAGTTTCCGGAAACCATCTTTCTGCTCGAAGGCCTGGGCGGTTCCTGGGAGGCCACCGAAAACCTCCTCACCGAGGGCGGCATGCAATGGGCCTACTCCGAACTGTTCCAAAATTATTCCGGATCGGAGGTGGCCAATTACCTCGACTACGCCCTGCGCCAGAGCGCGCGCGTCGGACTTTACGTTCACTACAGCGAGACGCACGACAACGACCGCCTCGCCAAACGCGGCCGCGCCTGGTCGCTGATGCGCAACCGTCTCTGTGCGCTGACCAGCGTGAGCGGCGGGTTTGGCTTTACCTGCGGGGTGGAATGGCTGGCCGCCGAAAAAATCAGGGTTCATGACTGCACCGGGCTTTCCTGGGACAGTCAGAACCAGATCGTTCCCGAACTCGCCCGGTTAAATCAATTGCTTGCCGACCATCCTTGTTTCTTTGACGGCGCGAAACTCACGCGCCTCAGCCCCAATGACTCGGTCGTTTACGCCCTGCGGCGCGAATCCGCTGAAGGCAAGGATTCCGTGCTGGTGCTCGTCAACACTGATATTGAAAGAGAAAGCTCACTTACGCTTTTCGATTTCAATTTCCAGTTTGAACTGCTCGGCCAGCCGCTGCCCGCCATTGCCGTGGCCGGCAAAAATGTCACCTACACGCTCGCGGCGGGGGCGTGTTATTGCCTCGCCCCCGCGCCGACCCCGCAGGGTCTGCGCGGCGAAGCCTACCGGCGCACCCGTGCCCAGGCCGCCTGGGCGGTCCAGGTGCTGAACCAGGTGGTCCCGGCCGAGGCCATTGACAATTCCGACTGGCTCCGGCTGGCCGGACAGGTGGATCGTTCGCCGGAAAACTTTCTCGCCGTGGCCGCCGAATTCGCCGCGCGCGGCGCAAAATCGCCCCTGGCCCAATTGCTGGCCGACGGCGAAGTCCAACAAATTTTTCCCCGCGTCGTCGTGTGGACACTGCTCGACAGCCACCGCATCACGCCCGTGCCGCCCAACCATTGGCTGCTCATCGAGGACAGCACCCCGTTTCGCGCCACGCTCGAAGTCGGAAACGGCAAGGGCAAAGAGCGAACCGCGCAACACGCCCAATCCATTGCCGTTCGCGACGGCCACGTCGCTTGTTTCTCCCCGCCGGAAAACCCCGCCGAGGCCAATTTGACCTTGGAACGCCATGTTGCGGCTTCACAACCCATCTCCGCCGCCATCCGGTTTCTTCCGGCAAGTCCCGGCTCCCAACCCGCTACTCCCAACCCCGACGACCTCGTGCTGTTGACCAATGGCATCGGCGGTATGGCCCGGATTGGCAAGGATTTGGGCCGCGTCAATTCCAAATATGATTGTGTGCTGGGAGCAAATCTGAATCCACGCGTACCGGTGGATCGTCATGTGTTCGTCAAGCGCATCCGAGTCTGGGTGAATGCCGACGGTTTTCTTTCACCGCTCGACGCGAAAAACCTGTCGGCGTTCACAGCCGGACCCCTGGCGGTCTGGCAGTTTGTGGCCAACGCCGGCGATGGGCGCACCGTCGAAATCGAGCTGCGCGCCAAAATGCTCGAAGGCAAAAATACGACGGTTTTTCGATTCAGCCGTCCCACCGCTGAGCGCGCCAGCGGCAAACAATTGCCCGCCGAGGCGGACGTGCAATTGACCGTGCGGTTTGACATTGAAGATCGAAATTTCCATTCGGAAACCAAACGCAACAGCGGTGCGGATTACCATTTCTCCACAAACACCCACACGCTCCCGGACCCCAAACCCGGAAGCCGGGAGCCGGTGGGCGGCTTTGTCTTCACCCCCGCACCCGACCGCCAGCTGCGGGTCTGCGCGAACGGCGGCCAATATCATCCGGAGCCGGAGTGGTGTGAGAATATCCCGCATCCGGTCGAGCAGAGCCGCGGCCAGATCGGCAGCGGTGATGCTTACAGTCCGGGCTGGTTTGAACTGCCGTTGCCCAAGGGCGCCAGCGTAACGCTGACGGCCACGGCGGAAAAGGAAGCTGACGTTCAAGCTTCAGCCGGCCATGACGGCACGCCAGAGCGTGAACTTCAGTCCGCTGCAACCGGGCCGGGCGCTCTTTTTGAAAAACAACTTCTGCGCGCCGCAAAACAATTTGTCGTGCGGCGGGATGATGGCAAAACCGTCATCGCCGGCTACCCCTGGTTTTTGGATTGGGGGCGGGACACGCTCATCTGCGCCCGCGGCCTGCTCGCCGCCGGCCGGGTGGAAGAGGTCCGGCAAATCCTGTTCACGTTTGCGAAGTTTGAAAAGGACGGCACGCTGCCCAATGCGATATACGGCGATAATGCCTCCAATCGCGACACGTCCGACGCCCCGCTGTGGTTTGCCCTGGCCTGTGAAGAGATGGCCCAAATCAAACCGGACTTCCAGGCCGAAACGGTTCCGTCAACCAACCGGACCATTGGCAACATTCTGGAAAGCATTGCGGTCAATTATGCAAAAGGCACGCCCAATGGCATTCAGCTGGATGCGGATTCGGCGCTGGTTTGGAGCCCGGGCCATTTCTCGTGGATGGACACAAATCATCCCGCCGGCACGCCGCGGGAAGGTTACCCGGTTGAAATTCAGGCGTTGTGGATCCGCCTGCTCCGCCAGCTTGAAAAGCGCAGCCCGGGCGGCGAGGGCAAGAAGTGGCGCGACCTGGCCGAACGCGCAAGCCTTTCACTGGAGAAACTGTTCTGGCTCGAAGACCGGGGCTGGTACGCCGACGTGCTGCTGGCCGGACCGCGCGTCATCGCGCGCGATGCCAAACCCAGCGATGCGCTTCGCAGCAACTGTCTCTTGACCGTAAGTCTCGGACTGGTGACCGGCAACCGTGCGAAACGCTGCGTCGAAGCCGCACAAAAATACCTGGTCATACCCGGCGCCTTGCGTTCGCTCGCGCCCTTGCCGGTGATCGTGCCCCTGCCGATATACGGCAACCAAGGCCAGCTTTTGAACAATCCAACCGAACCCTATTGGGGGCATTATGAAGGCGACGAGGACACGCGCCGCAAGCCGGCCTATCATAATGGCACGGCATGGACGTGGACATTTCCCCATTTTTGCGAAGCGTTGGCGCGGGCGTGGGATTTCACGCCGGAGGCCGCCGCCGCTGCCAAAGCGTATTTGGGCAGCATGGAAAAATTGATGCAGGAAGGCTGCCTCGGCCAGATCCCTGAAATTCTGGACGGTGACGCGCCCCACACACAGCGCGGATGCGATGCGCAAGCCTGGGGCGTGACGGAAGCATTGCGGGTGTGGAAATTATTAAATCGGGCCGCCAGTTAAAGTCGTTGCCAAGCCGCGGCGCGTGGGCAGAATGAGCGTATGAATTTCCGCGAGAAAATCATCCCGTGGGATAAATTGCCGGCGTGGCAGGCGGCCGTCCGTGCCGCCGGAAAGAAACTGGTCGTCACCAATGGCTGTTTCGACCTGCTGCACCTGGGCCACGTGACCTATCTCGAATCCGCGCGCCATTTCGGCGACGCGCTGCTCGTCGGCGTCAACGGCGATGAAGCCGTGCGCGGGTTGAAAGGGCCGGGCCGGCCGGTGAATTCCGCCGCCGATCGCGCCGCAGTGCTCGCCGCGCTCGAAAGTGTGGCCGGCGTCTGCATTTTTGCCGAATCCACGGCGACGAAATTTCTTTCGGCGGCGAAGCCGGATGTTTACGTCAAGGGCGGCGATTATACCTTGGACACCCTGAACCAGGATGAACGCCGGACGGTTGAACAAGCCGGCGGTAAAATCGCAATTATTCCGCTGGTCCCCGGCAAATCCACGACCGCGTTACTTGGAAAGATTTCAAGCCTCTGACGCAATTCGTCGACGCGAATGAAAATACTGGTCATTTCCATGGCGGGCATCGGCGACACGCTCCTGGTCACGCCGTTTCTCCACGAGTTGCGCGCCAACTTTCCCGACGCCACGATTGACGCGCTGGTCAAGGAGGCCGCCTCGAAGGATTTGCTGGAAAACAATCCGCACCTGAATCGCGTCCACCAGAAAAATCTCATTCATGCCGGCCGGTTTGAGGCCCTGCGCTTTCTTGGGTCTTTCCGCCGCGAACACTATGATATTTCCGTCAATACCCATCCGCAAAGCCGCAGGGTTTACCGCCTCGCCGCGCGCATCATCGGAGCGTCCATCCGCATCAGCCATGAATACGAATGCTCCGGCGCGCTGGACCACCGGCTCGTCAACCAAACACTGCCGCAGGATTATTCGCGACATTCGATCGATAACAATTTTGACGTGCTGCCGCTGCTCGGCGGGAAAATAAAACTGCCGGCGCATGAGTTGGAAATTTTCCTGACGGCGGATGAGGAAAAGTGGGCGGCTCAATTTCTCGCCCAAAACCTGCCGGCCGGACAAAAAATCCTTGGCGTTCACGTCGGCTCAGGCAGCACCAAAAACCTGTCACTGAAACGCTGGCCGCTGAAACATTATGCCGAACTGGTGCAAAAATTGAACCAGAAACGTCCGGACCTCCAGATATTGCTTTTCGGCGGTCCGGAGGAAATGAAGGATCACCCCGTCGTACTGGCGCAATCCAACCGTAATCTGACCCGGGAGGCGAAGACGCAAAATTTTCGGCAGACGGCGGCGTTGCTGAAGCGTTGCAGCGCTTTTTTGAGCGTGGACACGGCGTTGATGCACCTGGCGGCGGCCGTGAAAGTGCCGAAACAAATAGTCATTGAAGCCCCGACGTTGAACGCGACGAACCTGCCTTATGGCAACCCGTTCACGCTGGTGAAAAATCCCGTTGTGGCCGGGCGGAATCTGGATTACTACCGCTACGACGGCGGCGATATCAAGGGCACGCGCGAGGAGTTGCTGGCGTGCATGGCCTCCATCACCGTCGAAAAAGTCTTCGACACGGTGAATCAGTTGATTTGACCCGCGAACAAATTACAGCGAAAACCCCGCGGCCTTGGCGTCCACGTCAAACATTTTCACGGTGTCCAGTGACATCTCCGGGAGGCCGATTCCCACCTGTTTCATGGCCTTGTTCAAAATGTCATGCGGCACGGTCACGATTTTGCAGCCACATTCGTCCGCCTGAAAAATGTTGAGCACTTCGCGCACGCTGGCCCAGAGCAATTCGGCTTGCGGCAGGCCGGCCAGAATTTTATTCACTGCGCGCATGTGCGGTATCGGATCCACGCCGGTGTCGGCGATGCGACCGGCGAACACGGACACCACGGCGGGCACTTTCGGATCAATTGCCTTGGCCACCCCGGCCACCTGTTCCTCGGTGAAAATGGCGGTGATGTTCAGCTTTACCCCCTCGCGCGCGAGTTCGCGCACCAGCGGCAAGGAAGATTCGCCGCGCGTGTTGGTGATGGGAATCTTGACATAGACATTCTTCGCCCAGTCCTTGATTTTGAACGCCTGCCGCCGCATTTCCGCAAAGTCGTCGGAGAAAACCTCGAACGAAATCGGCTTCTCGGTGATGCTTTTCAAAATATCGCGCGCAAACGCCTCGTAATCATGCACCCCGGCCTTGCGCATCAGTGAAGGATTGGTGGTCATGCCTTTGATGAGCGGGTTCGCGTTCAACTGGAGCATCCCGGCTTTGTCCGCGCCATCGGCGAAAAGTTTTACCTTAAGACTGGCTAGATTGTTCATGTCAGCGCAGAACATAAGACAACCCGGCAAATCTTCAACTTATTTTGCGCCGGCCAGAATAATTTCCGCGGCTTCCAGTAAATTCTTCGCCCGAAAGTCAGGCGGTTGTTTCAATGCCTCGGCATAACCCCGATCAATGAAAACTGTGCGGCAGCCGGCCGCATGGCCGCAGTCCACATCCCGCCAGCGATCGCCCACCATCCAACTTTGCGCGAGTTCAATGCCCAGCTCGCGCGCGGCGCGCAACAGCATGCCCGGCCCGGGCTTGCGGCAATCGCAGTCCGACAAACCTTTGCCCGGATGATAACACACCTCCACCCGGTCCAGCGGCAGCCGCCGGCACATTTCGGCATGAATGGCTTCGACCACTTCCGGTTTCAAGGTGCCGCGGCCGACATCCGGCTGGTTGGTCGCCACCACGAGCAGAAACCCGGCCTGTTCCAAACGCCGGCAGGCCTCCGGCACTTCGGGATAAATCTCGAATTCGGCCAGGCTGGCCGGCGGGTAGGGCAATCCATCACGCTCCCGGACGCGATTGATGACCCCATCGCGATCCAAAAAAACGGCGCGGCTCATTTGCAGTTTTACTTCGTGGATTCCCACTTGGTTTGGGCAACCTTGAGCTTCGGGTGGGATACGAGCAAATGCCAGATGACCGCCTGAAAGGCTTCGCTGTGCGGTGTGACGTGGGTTGGGTTCACCGTCGGCACAATCACACAGGCCGTGGCTTCCCTGGCAGTGTAACCACCGTCACGCCCGACAATCCCAACAACGGAAGCCCCGACTTTTTTGGCCAGTTGAATGGCGCTGACCAGGTTCGGGCTGACATTTTTTTCCAAATTGCCGCCGCCCACGGAAAAAATCAGCAGTCCGTCCTTTGCGCTCAAGCGGCTGCCCTTGAGCCATTCGGCAAAAATGGTCGCCCAGCCGTCATCATTGGTGCGCGCGGTCAATTCGGAAACGTTGTCCGTGGGCGCGTAGGCTTCAAAACCGCAGATCTTGCGAAAATCATTCACCGCGTGCCCGGCGTTGCCCGCGCTGCCGCCGACACCGAGAATGAACAACCGCCCGCCGCGTTCGCGCACCCGTGCGAGTTCATCGGCGGCCTTTTCAATGGCGTCGGCATTCAATTGCGCGACCACCTGCTGGACTTCATCGAGGAATTGTTTGGCAAAGGTCATGGTGATTTGGATTGTAACAGCGATTCCAGTTCCGCCAAGCCCGCAGGCGAACCCATTTCGTAAAAGCGCTCGGGCACTTCAAACCCGGCCAGTTGTTTTTCGCGGACCAGTCTGCCCATGACCTCGGCCAGATCAAACGGCCGGTCCGGGACGCAGGCGTCGAAAACGGGCGCCTGGAACAGGCTCAGCCCGTAATCAATATGCCGCATTTGCGGCGAACGATTTTTTTTGTCGTAAACCACGATTTCGCCGTCGCGGAACACGACGTTGCTTGTGTCATAACGGCCTTCGTTGCGGAAGACCGTCATGCAGCCGGGTTTGCCGCTGCGCTGGAAAAAATCCGCGATGGCGCGATATTCCGCCGGCAAATAGGAATCACCGTACAGCACAAAAAATTCATCACCGAGCAGCGGCAGGGCGCGTTTGATGGCACCGCCCGTGCCGAGCAATTGGGGGCCGTCAAATGAATAATCCAGCCGCACGCCGGTCGCCGAACCGTCGCCGAAGTCGCGCTGGATCATTTCGCCGAGGTATCCGACGCACAACACCGCGCGACGGATGCCGCGCGAACGCAGCAATTCAAGCTGATGCGCGAGGAATGGTTTCCCGGCAACCACGACCAGGGATTTGGGAATTTTTTCGGTGATGGGCCGGAGCCGCGTCGCGAGTCCGCCCGCGAGAATGGCAACGGGAATGTCGGACGGCGCGGTCACGAAATGATGAGCTTGGTCCCTTCAAAATCGAAGCGGAAGCGGACTTCCTTGAGCCCGGCTTGTTGCATCGCGAGACGGAGCCTGGCCTTGTCGTCGGCGTAAAACATCAGGAAACCGCCGCCGCCGGCACCGATGAGCTTGCCGCCGAGCGCGCCGTTGGCCATCGCCAGGTCATACCACCCGTTGATTTTCGGATTGCTCATGCCGCCACTGCGCTCTTTTTTCCGCTGCCAGTGCACATCCATGAGCCGGGCGAACTCGCGCAAATTGCCCGTCTCCAGCGCCCGCTGGCTTTGCAGCCCGAGGTCCTTGACGAAATGCAGATTTTCAATCATCGCCGCGTCGGACGTTTCGACTTTTGATCCTGCTCCTTCAAAATGGTCGAGGCCGAGCGCGCATAGCCGGTGAAAAACAGGAGCAGGTTGTCCTCGAGGTTGTCGCGGGTCTCGTCGGAAAGTTTCAACGGCCACGCCTCGACCCGGCCATCCGGCAGGAATTTGAAACAGGTCAGACCGCCGTAGGCGGCAATGTACTGGTCCTGCTTGCCGATGGGTTCCCGGAGCCGGCCCAGCTCAATGTCACAGGCCTGCGCGGCGAGTTCGGCGGGATGGACCAGGTTTTTTTTGTGAGCGTGAAGCGCCTTGAGCAGCGCGACGGTAAAACTGCTGGACGATCCCAGACCGGTGCCGGCCGGGATGTCCGCCATGGAAGTCAGTTCCAGCGAGCGCCCGTCAATCCCGGTCAGGGCGAACGCTTCACGGAAGATGGGATGCTTCAAATGCGCCGCGTCCGGCACCCGCTCCAGTTCGGAATATTTGACGATGAGGTCGGGCACGAACGTTTCATGCACCGTGATGTAAACGTATTTATCAATCGCCGCGGCGACGAGAAAGCCGCCGAACTTTTCGTAATACGACGGCAAATCCGTGCCGCCACCGCCGAGGGTGACGCGAAGGGGGGCGCGTGCAATGATCATTTTAAATTCGGGTCTGGTATCCGGGTTGCCTGGAACTGGGATTTAGGGTTTTGGCGGCGTGGAGTCAAAGTTAAACCCGCTTTGCCGGTAGATTTTTTCCACGATCTGCAGCGCGGCTCTCGCCGCCTTCAACCCGGCATCCGGTTTTCGCCGGCCTTGGACGTCCTTTTCAAATTCCGTCAATTCCACCTGCCAGGATTCGTCCGGGCCCGGAAATTCATACAATTTCGTGTCGGGCGGCCCCATTTCCGGCTTCATCTGGTAATGATATAGCTTCTCCATCCCATAACTGCCGCCGAGGCCTTCGATGTGGAGCTTGGCGTTGCGTCCGTAAATTTCAAACGAGAAAAGATTCTTCCATTCCGTGCAACTGACCTGCAACCACGCGGTCTGGCCTTTGGCCGTGCGCAGGCTCAAAAACGCGTTATCATCCACCGGCATCCTCCAAAACATCGTCGCGGCATGTCCCTCCACTTTTTCAAAATCTCCCAAAAACCAGCCCGCCAGATCCACCAGGTGAATTCCCTGGTCAATCAATTCGCCGCCGCCGGAAAGTTTCGGGTTGGCGCGCCATTCCTGGTCGTAACCCACCCGGCCACCGTGGCCGTAACGGGCGCGGATGAACATCAATTCCCCCATCACCCCGGATTCAAAGATTTCCCGCGCTTTGACAAACGCGGGATGATAACGGTGATTGAAACCAATGCGGACGCAAACGCCGCGCTGGTCCGCGAGCGCGATTAATTCGTCAATCTGGCGGACGCTAATGCCCACCGGCTTTTCCACGAGCACGGGTTTGCCGGCCCGAATGGCGGCGGCGGAAACCTCGGCCAACGCGGAGTTGACGGTCGCCACAATCACCGCGTCCACCCGCGGATCGGCAACCGCCTGCTGGAAATCAGCCAGCGCATGGCCGGTTTTGGCCAGCGCCACGAGTTCTTCCGCGCGCGCCAGATTCGTGTCGCAAGCCACGACGAGCTTTGACCCGGCCGGCAGGCCGGCCAGCCGCTTTTTACCAATCAATCCACAGCCGACAATCGCGTAATTCATTGGGCGTCCCAGGTTTGGGCACGGTCTTTGGGCACGATGCGACGCAGGGTATAAATATCGCCCTTCAAGTCATTCTTGAATTCATGGAGTTTCTCCCAGGGATCCCACTGGGCGCTGATGAGTTTGCCGCTGATGCCGTCGCTTTGCGAACCGGCCAGATACACGGCGAGGCGCGCGCCGAGTTCGAGCGGCGTCGCGCCGGTTTCCTTCCATTGCCGGTTCTTTTCGTAAAATGCCGCGCCAACCTTTTCCGGGCCGGCCGCCAGAACTTCGTCCACCAATCGTGTCGCCAATGCTCCCGGGGCAATGGCATTGACATCCACATTGAACGGCCGCAGTTCCTCCGCGAGCGTTTCCACCAACCGGACGACGGCAGCCTTGGACGCAGCATAGGCACTGATGTTCGGCAACGGATTGGTCGCCCCCCCGCCGCTCAGCACAATGATTTTGCCCCGCCGGGCCTGCTTGAAAAATGGAATGAAGGCACGACAGGGCAGCAGAACACCAAATAAATTGATTTCCACCGCACGCTTCCACGCGGCAAAATCCACCGATTCCGTCGCACCCATCGGGCCGTAAATGCCGGCGTTCAAAACGAGCGTATGAAGCGGGCCAAGCTCGCGCCGGACAAAGGCCGCCAGGGCATTTACCTGGGTTTCGTCCGAAACATCGCAGGTTTGGGCAAGGACTTTTTGCGCGGGAAACTGCTTCGCCAGCTCATCACGCGTGGCGAACAAATCCTTCTCCCCCCGGGCGCAAATCGCGACGCTGGCGCCCGCGCGCAGGAAATGTTCGGCGATGACCCGGCCGAGCCCCTGGCTGCCGCCGGTGATGAGCGCGTTGTTGTTTTTGAGTTTCATGCGGCGCGTCCGACGGAAAGATGTTCGACCCCGGCCAGGTTTTTCAATTCCTTTTCCAAATAACGGTTGGCGTCCACAAAAATGCGCTGGCGCATCGTGGGAACCATTCCCGCCCAATCAGCCTGGCGAAATTCCGTCCACTCGGTGCAAATCACGGCGGCGTCGGCGCCCGCCAAGGCGTCGGCGATTTGCGTCATGAGCCGGACCGGGGCGAGTTCGGCGGGCAATTGCTTCACCGCCGGATCAAACGCGGCCACCGTGGCGCCTGCCGCCAGAAGCTTTTGGCACAATTCCACCGCCGCACTGCGCCGGAGCGTGTCGGTGTTGGGCGTGTAAACCAGGCCGAGCACGGCGATGGTTTTCCCATGCAACCCGCCGAGGCGCTCCTGCAGCCGGTGGCAGGCCCAGCCACGATGCCAGTCGTTGCTTTGTTGGATGGCGGGAATGACAGAAATCTTTTGGCCCGTTGCGCCGGCCAGTTTCGTGAGCGCAACGACATCGCGGGCAAGCGTGCCGCCCGCGAACGCCCCCCCGGGACTGAGATAAGCCTTTGGCCCAATGCGCACCTCGCTCTTCAAGCCGGCGGAAACCTCCTTCGCATCCGCGCCGGTGAGTTCGCACAATCGGGCAATTTCGTTGATATAAGCAATCGAAAGGGCCAGGAACGAATTGAGCGCGTGTTTCACCATCTCCGCCGACTCGGTGCGCATGAACAAAACCTGCGGCGTGAATGGCGCGAACAGTTTTTCGAGCAACGCCCTTTTCGTTTCATCGCGGATGCCTACCACAACACGTTCGGCCCTTTCAAAGGCATCGAGGGCCCGGCCCAGCCGCAGATTTTCCGGCGCGCAGGCAAAGGCAAATTGGGGAAATTCCGTTTCGAGCCGGCGGCAGGTGCCGACGGGCAACTGCGCCGAAATCAAGACCAGGGCGCCCGCGGGCAGATGCGGCAGGGCCCGGCGGAGATTCGCGAGGACGGATTCCACGTCGGCTTCGTCATGGTCGTCCACCGGCGTGTCGTAGCACAGCCAGAGCACGTCAGCCCGGGCGCACGCGATTTTGGAGTCCGTCGTGAACGAAAGCCGTTTGGCGGCGAGGCCGGCAGCGATGAGTTCATTGAGTCCCGGTTCAAAAAGCGGCGCCCGGCCGTGGTTCAACCCCGCCACCATCGCGGTTTCAAAGTCGAGCCCGATGACCGGAAAATGTTTCGCGCTGCACGCCGCGGTGACGCTGCCGAGATGCCAGAGGCCGAGGACGGTGAGGTTCATGCGGCGCGATATTATGGGTGGCTGCGCTGGTCGTAAACCCAGCGGTTCTGTTGCAGCCAGGCCAGGGTGCGGGCGATGCCCTGTTCGATGGTCAAGGCCGGCTTCCAGCCGGTGGCGCGGATTTTCCGGGTGTCGAGAAAAATGAACGGGTTGTCGCCAACCCAACCCTGTCTGCCGCCGGAATATTCGAGCCGGGGCTGGAGGCCGAGCGTGTGACCGATATGCCGGATGGAGTCGTTGACCTGCACGTATTCGTCGGTGCCGAGATTGTAAATTTCCGTGCGGTGCCTTGCCCGCTTCGCCGTGCCGAGTTTCATCACATGCAGCATGGCATTTACACAATCCTGCACGTAGAGATAACTTTTGCGCTGCAAACCGTCGCCGAGAACCTTGAGATGATCGGGATGGTCAAGAAGTTGCCGGTAAAAATCAAAGACATGACCGTGCGTATAGCGCTCACCCAGGATCGAGACGAAACGGAACAGGTACCCTTCGAAGCCGTAACCTTCGCAGTAGGATGAAATCATCGCCTCACCCGCGAGTTTGGAACTGGCATAGAGCGAAGTCTGGATGGGAAACGGATGGTTCTCCGGCGTGGGAATGATTTCCGCCTCGCCATAGACGCTGCCGGTGGAGCTGAAGGCGATGGTTTTGGCGCCATTGGCACGCATCGCTTCGAGCACATTGAAGGTGGCAACGGTGTTTTGCTGCAAATCCTTGCCTGGATGTTCGAGGCCGAAACGGACATCGGCGTTGGCGGACAGGTGATAAACGGTGTCACTGCCGGCCATGGCCCGGGTGAGCGCCGGCAAATCCAGGCAATCCCCCTCCACGAACTTGAAGTTGGAACGCGTGAACGCGCCGTCGAGGAATTTTTTCTGGCCGGTGGAAAAATTATCCCAACCGACGACGGGTTTGCCCTCGGCGAGCAGCCGATCCACGAGATTGCTGCCGATGAAACCCGCCGCGCCCGTGACAAAGATTCGTTCCATGATCGGACGCGAAAGCTAGCGCAGCCGGCCGAAGTCTGCCAGCTATTTTGACGCATCCATCCCGGTTGCCCATCGCCAGACCGGACGGATTAAAGCGCCGCTTGCCGGTTGACAAGGCTGGCAATGAAAGGCAATGTGTCCTAATCGCTTGAATAAGGTAACAGCTTCCATTTATCACTTTGTTCACACCAATGGGTTTTTGGTGGATCTGGTTTATTCTTCCGCTTACCACACCAAACGTGCGGCCGCCCGGATTCGCCGCTGGCAAATCAACCTGAATCAGGTAAAGCCCGAACAGTTATGGGATCATCGGCATCTGACCACCACTTCGTCTCTGACCACCGGGGTAACGAACATCTGCAATGCGAAGTGCACATTTTGTGCGTATCCCAAGGCCGTTCAAGGCAAGACGCTCCAGCAGGGGGTCATGTCGTTTGAGGTGTTCAAAAAAGCGGTGGACGAATGGGGGGCGAACGGCGGGCAGAGTGTGGATTTGACGCCGGTGGTGGGCGATCCGCTGATTGATCCCAATTTACTGGAAAAAATTCATTACGCCGTCCGGCAGGTTGGCATAAAACATCTTTCACTGACCACGAATGCCATCCTGATGAACCGAAACGAGACCTACAAGCGGCTCGTGGATTCGGGCATTCATCAGATTTATATCAGCACCGAGGGAACGAACCGGGAAATGTACGAAAAGATTTATGGCGTCGAACAATACGAAGCCGTCATTTCCGGGGTGCGAAATCTTCTCGAATATAACCGCTCCCAGGGCGAGCCGGTCGGCGTGGCGATCCGGTTTCGGAACGCCCAGAAACCCAGCACCATCGTCCGCTCGGAGGATTTCAAAAACCACATCAAACCCTACCTGTCGCAAAAGGTGCGGGTGAATTTCACGGTGGATTACGACAATTGGGGCGGAACCATCGTTGACGAGGACATGAAAGGCTACATGCGTTTGCGCCCGACCCCGCCCAAGGTGAATGTCCCCTGCCAGGCGCTGTTCGGTTTTGCCGTCCGGCATGATGGCGCCGTGCGATTGTGCGGATGCCGTTTCAAACGGTCGGACGTGGACGATCTGATAGTCGGAAACATCCACGAACAAACGCTTGAGGAAATTTCGAAGGGCGAGCGGGCATGGGAAATCATCAAAGGTTTCTATTCGGGCAAACGCCCCGAAACCTGCGCCGGGTGCACCATCTATCAGCCCATTGACCACCACTGGCTGCGCCGGCGCGCGCGCAATGGCAATTAGGTGAAAGCGGTTTGAAATTGACTGCGTTCCCGGACGAACAGCATCATTCCGTGTGCACCACAAACCGGAATCAAAAGCAACCATGGCCAATCCAACCCGGCTCAGGTGGCCGGACCAGCAATCCCAGGCGCCGGTGTTCCCCGGGGAAACTTTGTCTGAATCGGTGGCATTTGAATTGACCCATGCCGCCGTCTAAAAATGTGGTCATGGCTTTCAACCCGGAAAATTTGTCAGGACCGCGGCCTGATTTCTTCCCGCCGGCGCTGAACGCCAAAATCTTGCAGACGAATACCTTTTTTGGTTTTGATGACCTTGGGGATGGACACGTGATCGCGAAGGAGAATTGACACTGCTCGCATGAAAGATGAATCATCCGATTTCAACCGTCCGCCAGCCGGCAGGCTGTTGCAAAGCGGCATCATCTTCTCCGCCATCAGTTTCGTCACCGGGTTGGGCAACCTGGCGTTTCAAGCGGTCATGGGGCGACACTTGAGCGGACCGGGCCAATACGGCAACGCAAACAGCGCTTTGAATGGTTTTATCCCGTTGCTCGGGTTGCTGCCGGCGATGGCCACCTTTGCGGTGACGCATTACATCGCGCACTTTAACGCCAGTGGCGACCGCGCGCGCTTGCAGGGGTTGTTCAGCGGCTGCCGCCGGTTTCTTTTCCGCCTCACCGTCGGCGGTTCCTTGCTGGCGGTGATCGCCGTGAAACCGTTGAGCATTTTTTTCCATTACAGCGAGAGCCTGATGCTGGCCACGCTGGCCTGCACCCTCCTGGGTTTGTGGGGTTCCTTTGCCACCGCGCTGTGCCAGGGACTTGCCTGGTTCAAGCGGCTCGCCCTGATTGGTCTGCTGGTGATGGCGCTGCGGGTATTGTTCGGCTGGTTCGTCACCCTGAAATGGCCCATGCCGGAGACGGCCGTGCTGGCCTCGGCCTTCGCGCTGCTGGCCAACCTGATTCTTTTGTTTTGGAGAAAGGAGCTGTCGTTGACCGGACAGCCGGTTTCGCCCTGGAACCGGGAGTTTATCGTATATTTGGCCGTCAGCGCCGCCTGCGTCAGCGGCGGATTTTTTTTTACACAAGGGGATCTGCTGGTCGCCAAAAAATTCTTTTCCGGCATGGACAATGACGCCTACAACTGCGCCGAAAGGCTGGCCGCGGCGCTGCCCATGACCGTCGCGCCGTTGTTGACCGTCCTGTTTACGTCGCGCTCCGGCACGCGTTCGGGAAGCGTTGTGGCCGAGCAATTGAGGTTGCTGGGACTTTATACCCTGGCGCTTTTATTCGGTGCCGGCGTATTGTTCCTGCTGCGCGACTTTTGCGTTAACATCATCCTGGGCCGCCCTTCGTCCGGGGCGGAGGCCATGATTGCCCGGCTGTCCGTCACCATGGTCTTGGTCGGACTGTTGCAGGCTCTGGCCCTGTGGTCGCTGGCCAGCCGCTGGCTGAAAATTTCACTGCTTTACGGGGCCCTCGGCCTGGGTTATTGGCTGACGTTGTTCCTGTGCGGAAAAACGCCCGCGGCCTTGTTGCAGATCATGCCGGTTGCCGCGGGATTCGCGTTCGGCGCGTTGTTCCTTTTCTGGTTGATCACGATGCGCCAACCCAAACCGGTTCCCCCAAGCTGATTTAAATTGCCCCGTCACCCGAGCCATTGCACAATGAAAACAGCCTGGCTTGAACTTGACCGGAAAAATCAGTGGTAAGTTTTTAATCCGGCCCGGTCATGAATGGCGCGCGTTTTTTGCGCGGCATTGCCTTTTTGAAAGTTAGCTATGGGTATTCTAACAAATCTCGCGATCCGGCTGAATTTCCTCATCCGACGGCATCCTTCCCGCTGGCTTTACACGGAGCGGATGTTGGGAAATTTTATGGACGAGCATGAGGCCGCCTTTTTCACACGCGATTGGGGTGAAGGGGTGGTATGGGATGTGGGCGCCTCCATCGGCAAGTATACCACCATCCTGGCGCGGCACAGTCCGCGGACAACCATTTTTGCGTTCGAACCCAATTTGAATTCGCTCTATTACCTGGGTTACCGCACCGCGAAATTTGCCAATGTTTGCATTGTTCCCAACGCCCTGACCGCGGATGGCGCACCGCTAAAGGGGAGCCATGAACCCAATTTTAACGCGCCGGCGACCGGCCCGATGGTCGCCACCATTTCCCTGCGCGAAGCGGTGGCGAAATGTGGCCGGCCGAAGTTTGTGAAGATGGACATCGAAGGCGGTGAATATCCGGTGTTGGAGAGCCCGGACGCGGAACTGCTGCGTTCAGCAACGATCCTGGTTTCATGGCATCCGCAGTTTGCGGGCAAGCCAATCCCCAAAGTCAATGGATGGAAAAACACGCAATTGTCGAGCGACATTGCGCTGCTGGAACCACAGTAGCGACGGTCAGACCGGCGTTTGCCGGCCGGTTCGTTGCCAGATTTGTCACGCTGGCCGGCGCGGCAAATTCACAATGCTGATTTGAATCACCGCCGCCGATGGTTAAACTCAAACTATGCAGTCCGGTTTGGAACATCCGCCCCGCGTCAGCTTCATTCTGCCGACGCTGAACGCGGAGGAATTGATCGACAATTGTCTCGCGTCAATTGTGCGCCAGAGCTATCCGCGCTCCCGCTATGAAATCATTCTGGCGGACGCCCACTCGACCGACCGCACACGTGACATCGCCGGAAAATACGGCGCCGTCATTCTGGATGATGACGGCAAAAACATGGAGGAAGGCAAACGCCTGGCGTTGCGTCACGCCACCGGCGAATACATCGTTTTTGTGGACGCGGACAACGAAATCACCCACCCCGATTATATTGAGCTGGCCGTGAAGGGGCTCGCGGCCAATCCACAGGCGCTGGGCGTGGAGAGCTACTATCTGCCGTCGCCGAAGATGAGTTCGTTCTGCGCCTATCTCACCCATTTGCTGCATATCAGCGACCCGCTTGCCTGGTTGATGAGCGCGAACCCGGAACTCGTGGCGCGCGACGGCGAAGTCGAGCGCTGGACCCTGCCCGGTGATGCATTGGCTTATCCGCTTGGCGCCAACGGGTTTGTCTTCCGCCGCGCTGATTTGGAGTCGGTGAAGGCGGACGAACAGTTCCAGGACACGCACGTGGCGCTGTTCCTGATGAAAAACGGCCAGCGCGAATGGCTGCGGATCCGCGGGCGCGGCGTACATCACTATTACATCCAGACGCTCTGGCGATTTGTGCAAAAACGACGGCGGGCCACGGTGCATTTTCTCCGCGTCCAGGAGGAAATGCCGGTGAACTGGATGAAGGAAAAACCACCGGTGCCACTCTGGCTGGCGGCGGTTTATTGCGTCACCGTTCTGGGGCCGATGTGGCACACCGCGCGGGGTTTGATTCGCCGCGGCGACTGGCGCTGGCTGTGGCACCTCCCCGCCTGTCCGTTGGCCGTTTTGGGCAACGCCTGGGGCGTGTTCACCTACAAACGGCACGGCAAGGAAAAGAAGCTGGTCGCCGAATTGCAGGTCAAACAGACCTTGAAACCCTGACATGCCGCGAACGCTCATCGTCTATCTGCACGGCATCGGCGACAACATCATGTTGAGCGGCGTGCTGAAGGAGTTTTGCCAACGGCATCCCGGTGAAACCATTGACCTGGTGGTTCTCAACGCCGGCTGCGCGGCGATTTGGGAAAGCAACCCGCGGATCGGCTCGGTGACGGTCTATCCCGCCCGCCAGCCGTATTTTTGGAATCCGGCGTTGTTTTATCCGTTTCACCAATGGCCGGTGCGGCGGTATATCCGGGAGCTGAACCGCGACGGTCGCTATCAGCGCGTGCTTTTTCCCACCATCCAGACGCTGCCGGAAATTATCTATCACCTCACCGGCACCTATGGCCGGCACAAGCTTGACCGATTGAGCCGCGAGCTGGGCGTGCCGGAAAAATTGTATCCGTACGACCTTTATCCGCCGGCCCAGGAACTGGCGGCGGCGGCGGCATGGGTCGCCCGGTTCGGCGGAAAACCACTGGCCGTTTTGCATCCGTTCTCCGGCCATGCCAAAAAACACATCAGTGCCGGTGGCATCCGCGAAATTTTACACACCCTGCAAAACCGTGGATTCACCACGCTCGTGGTCGGGTCTCCTGGTGAAAAATCCCGCCTGGATCCGGGTTGGCAGACGGAATCCGCCTTCGGCCTTCCCTTCGGCACGCTGATCGGGATTTTGAAACGGGCCGAAATTTTTGCCGGGGCGGATTCCGCCGTGGCTCATCTGGCGGCATTTGCCGGAACCCCGCGGGTGGTGATTTTCTCGCCCAAATTGAAACCGGAGCGCTACCTGCCGGTCAGCGAACAAAGCCGCATTTCCGTGATTCGGGTGGAACCCGGCGCCGAAACGGGTTCGCTGGCGGAATTCCGGCGCGTCCTGGAGACACGGTGACAACCAGGGTCAATGTCTTTTGAGCCGGGCGTAGATGTCACCCGCCTGGGTGGTAACCAGGGAAGCGACCATTTTGGCGGTCACCCATTCGGGGCAGAGCCAGTGGAAATCGTCGCCGATGGCAAAGTTGTATTCGTAGTCGCCGAGCTTGGAGAGGCTGGCCAGGCACGCTTCCGTGGTCGCTTCGTAACCGGGTGTGGCTTCAAAGGAAAGCAACGGGATGGGCCGGGTCAAGCCGGCCAGCACGGACGCCTCGTAGCCCTCGACATCAATCTTGCAAAAATCCGGCAGGCCATATTGGGCAATCAACTGGTCCAGGGTGACGCATTCGACGGCGCGTTCAAACCAGTCGGAAAACTCGGGCCAGTTTTTGCGCCATTCAGGATTCAGGCTCGAAATCTGGTCGTTGCGGTTGAAGAGCATGGTTTGCCGGCCAGGCTTGTCCGAGATGGCCTGGTTGACCACGGTGACACGGGGAAAGCGCCGCAGCTTGCCGGTCAGCGTTTCGTTGGGTTCCACGGCAATGGTGCGGGCGCCCAGGAAGGTAAAAATGACGGCGCGGCTTCCGCGGTTGGCCCCGATATCAAAGCACAGCTGGCCCGGACGAACACACCGGCGATAAAGCCGCATGGCGCGCCAGCCCTTTTTCAGACGCTCATATTCTTTTGTGAGGCTAAACATGGATTTATTTGATGGCGGCAAACTCGCTATTTCCGATTTGATGTTTCAAAACTCCCACACTTCAGCATGTTCGACCAGACCCAACTGGATCAACGTAACCCGGCCATGCTTGGAAACCAACCCGGCCCAACCGCGCATCATTGATGCCGATGCCAAGCACCATGATGATGTTTTTCATGTCGCCAATCGGCCGCTCATTCGACGGGGAAAACAGCGCCACGACCGGACAACATGTTAACCCTGTCACATTCGACGGCAATATAGTTTATCGGCTTCCCGTTCGTCCAGATGCGCGTTTCCGGGCCACACCCCGATTGGGTGGATTTACCCTGACTTCGAGAGGGGGTGCCGCCCCAAAACAAGAACCGGAATACCAGCCCGTCCGTCAAAATAACTTTTCGCCGGCGCGTCCCAAGCCTAGAATGCGCCGCATGAAAATTCTGGTCACCGGCTCCAGTGGTCTGATTGGTTCCGAAGCCGTCATTCATTTTGATCGCGAAGGCCACGAAGTCATCGGGGTTGACAACAACCTGCGCCGTGAGTTTTTTGGGCCGCCGGGCGACACCTTGTGGAATCTCGATCATCTAAAAAAGACCACCCGGCGTTTCCGCCACTTGAATCTGGATATCCGCGACCGGCCCGGAATCCTCGATTTGTTCAAGCAGGAACGATTCAACCTGATTATCCACTGCGCCGCGCAGCCATCGCATGACAAGGCGGCTGAGATTCCTTTTGTTGATTTTGACGTCAACGCGGCCGGCACCCTCAACCTGCTCGAAGCCACCCGACAATCGAACAAGGAAGCGGTCTTTATTTTTACGTCAACGAACAAGGTTTACGGCGATGCGCCGAATGAAATCCCATTGACGGAACTGCCCACGCGCTGGGAATACGCGCGGCCGGAAGACTGGCATGGCGTGAGCGAGCACTGCCGGATTGACCAGACATTGCACAGCCTTTTTGGCGCGAGCAAAACAGCGGCCGACGTGGTGGCGCAGGAATACGGACGCTACTTCAAAATGAACGTCGGCATTTTTCGTGGCGGTTGTCTCACGGGCGAGCATCATTCCGGCACGCAGTTGCACGGCTTTTTGTCCTACCTCTTCAAAGTGGCCAAGGCTGGCCAGACCTACTCCATTTTCGGTTACAAAGGCAAACAAGTGCGGGACCAGATTCACAGCGCTGATGTCATTTCAGCTTTTGGGGAATTCGCCAGGAATCCGCGGCCGGGCGAAGTGTACAACCTGGGCGGCGGACGCGAAAATGCCGCGTCGCTCCTTGAATGCATCAGCAAAATCGAAGCGTTGCTCGGTTGCAAAATCAAAACCACTTACGTGGATCAACCGCGCAAGGGCGACCATATCTGCTACATCAGCGATTTGCGAAAGCTGAAGAGCCACTACCCGAACTGGCAAATCACCCAATCGCTGGACACCATTTTGGAACGCATGTCAAAATCGGTGATGGATTAGAAATCCGCCGGACGTTCCCATCCGGATGGATGGGCGGTGGCTCGATGCCGGCTCAACGCGTAATCAACCGGTTTTCTTGGTTTTTACGCAAAGAATGGACGCAGCCTGGGAGGGATGCCAGCGGGTCCACAACAAATGTCCCACCATCGATACCAATCCCCAGAAAAACTTGGGGCGCCACTTGAGCATGTGGTATTCACCACGTAAAAACTTCGGCCCCAACAGGCCCAGCACCCGATATCCGTAACCCTTCATCTCCGAAGCTTCCCAACCGGAAAGATGAACCTGCAGGTCTCCCTCTTCCGTGTGGTGCTGTTCCAGCCAGCCATTGGGTGTGATAATGACGATCTTGCGCCGGGCGATGGCCTCCATGTCCCGCATCATCTTCAATCCGTCCTCCTTCGTGACGTGTTCAATCACGTCCACCGACAGACAGGCGTCGAATTGATTCGGTTTGAAATGCTTGTCCAGCTCGCACACGGTACCCAGCACCATTTCGTCATGGGAGCCATTCTGCAGGGCCTTCTCGTAGTCCGGCTGGTAGGCCTCGATGCCCACGCAATGCTTCACGCCAAACCAGCGCAAGTCCATGGAAGCCCCGCTGCCCACGTCCAGCACGCTGTCGCAGCCTGCCAGGGCGTCCCGCTCCATCATACGACGCAGCGTTTGCGCCGGATCAAAACCCTGCTTGAAAAAGAGAAACAACAAACTAAGGCGGCTACGCATGGCTTGGGAAGTTGAGATGGTGAACGGTGTTTTGCTTTCGGTACGGGACTTTTCCGGGGGGTGAACCTATTCGCCGGGCGCGACCCATGTCAAACACAAAAGGGTTTGGCTTCAGCAACGGACCTTTCATTCGGAGTGCGGACGTGTCCACCCGGCGCCAATCAAGAATCACTTTTGGGCCCGCAACCTATGAATGTCACATCCAACAAACCGGCTTCAAAACCCCGCGGATTGCTCATCGTTTTGTGGCTGGCGGTTATCCTGTCCGTTCTCTGCTTCAAGCGCGGTTGGCCTCATTATGTTCATTTCTCCAACAACACAGCCAGACGTTCACGATGAAATTGCTCGGCTTTCGCATTCCAAATTTCACGAAAGCGATTGATAGCCTCGTAAAAAATCGGGAACTGCTCCTTTAAATCGAGCACGGCTTTTTCAATTTCCTCCGGTGCGGGGTTGACCACACGACCAATCCCGAATTTTTCGATGTTTTGGGTAAAATGTGCCGTGTTGCTGGTAACCACGGGTGTATTGCTGGCAAAGCAATAGAAGGTTTTCGATGGAATGCCAAAATAACTGTAGCTTTGCGGGCTGGTGTCGCGATACACGGCATAACCGCAAAAGCAGCGCGACAAAACCTTGTTAATTTTTGCCGGCTCGTTGAGCATGCCATGAAAGACGGTGTGCGGCGGCGCCAGATGTTTGATGGATTGTAAATAGGCGGAATCGCCAATGATGTTCAAGCGAAACGGATGTCGCTGGCAGATCTCAAACAGGACATCGAGCGCGTGATCGGGGGTGGGACAGCCAATGTAACCGATTTCATCGCGTTCGCCCGGCGGCATGTGATTGTCGTCAATGCAAATCGGAACGACAAAGTTGCGCGGGTTTGTGGCGGCGGTCGGAATCCGCGGCGAAAACGTCCAGACTTCATTCGCGTGCCTGACCACAAAGCGGGTCATGGCCGTGGTCAAGCCACGATGAAGCCGCACCATGAAAGAACCGCGGGGCGGCAGAAAATCCGAGAGCAGCACAACCACTTTTCGCGCCTTGCCAAACAATCGTAAAAGTAATGCCGCCAGGCCCATGCTGTAATTGGCAGCAATCAGCACATCAATTGTTTCGCCCCGGGTGAATCGACCGCAACACGCGATGGAACGCAATATTGTGAGCAAGGAGAAAGTCATTTGATCGAGTTTGAGGCTTCTTACGAGATTGGTTTCCGCCCCGTTAAAGACACATTGACGGTTCTCCCAGATTTCAACGTGCTGAATCATCCCCTGTTGGATGAGAACCACGCGGCCAAAATCCGACATCAACCGCGCCCAGCCGCGCTCGTTGTTACCCATCCCCTGCAACATGACAATCTGTTTCACCGGCTTCATGTTCTTAACGCGTGCTCTGGAATCTTGAAGGGGGAAAACGGGGGATTAAAAACCCGCCGAGACATCGAGCCAGTCTTCCCGCTCTTGAGCGTGGCGTGCGATTTCGTCCAAAATATCGGCGAGCTTCGTTTGGGGACGCCAGTCCAAAAATTGATTGGCACGACTTGAATCCATTACCATCCACGGAATGTCAAACGGCCTTGGCGCAAGGTCGGTGGCAATTTTGCATTTGCCGAACCGTTCGGCACACCAACGACTGAGTTGCAACAGCGAAAAAACGTTGGCGGGGCCGCCGCCAAAATTGAAAACCCGGTTTTCAGGCTGGCTGGAGCAATCAAACTGTTTCAACAGCAAGGGAACGAGATCGCGAGGATGCAGGACATCGCGCGATTGATAACCATGACCGCCGAACCCGATGTACTTGAGAGGACGGCGGCGCAGGTAGGCGTTGATCCAAAAACTGATGATGCCCTGGTCGGCGCGCCCGAACTGCCCTGCGCCGGCCAGCAATCCGCAACGATTGATCCAAACCGGAAAGCCAAATGTTTGTGCGTATTCAAGCGCAAGAAATTCCGAAGTGAGTTTGCTGACACCATACAGCGAAAGCGGTGGCGTGGTGGAAAACTCTTCGGTCACGCCTTGGGGGGAAATCCCCGGGGGCAACGGTTTGCTGGAATCGAGCATAAACGCACCGTCCTTTTCCAATATTGGCAATCCGGCCAGCGCCGGAATGGAATAAACACGGCTCGTGCTCAATAAAATCAAGCCCGCTTTGCGCCTTTTGCAAAGTTCCAGAATGTTAATGGTGGAGGCGAGATTGTAATCGAGAATCTGGCGGCTGCTGGTTCTGCCATCCACACCGGCAAGCACACTGGGATTGGCCGCCGCATCAATCACCCAGTCGAAGTCCGGCAATTCATCCAAATCCGGTGCCATCCGTAAATCGCCGTGATAAAATGGTATCCCACGCCGCTTGAGCATCAGGCGATTCAACTCGCTGCCGGGGCGGGAAAAATTGTCCACGCCAAAAATCGTCAGCGGCTCACCGGCGCAGCGTTCATCCTGCAACGCGCGGGCGATGACCGACCCGACGAAACCGCAAATTCCGGTGATCAACAGTTTCATTCTGTGGATTCATGTTAGAACGGCAGACATGGGTAAAGGCAAGGATTAGTTTTGGCGGATGGCGAGCCGGGACAAATTGCGGCAGGCGATCGGAGAAGTGAACTTTATGAGACAACCATGCCAGGCATTCACTTTTTACTGGTGTACCCGTGTTGGTTTGAATAGCTTTTTCTTTTCAAGACATGTGTGGCTTCACCAATGAAGAGAAGAGTTGAACAAGTTTGATAATCGCGCTGCTCAAGCAGGGGTGTTGCCCCGGCACAGATCCTGAATAGGTCGAACGACCAACTCAACAATTGGACGCATGGGTTTGAGATAACAACATGGATGCCTCCGACTATCAAAGACAGTTCAGCGCTTACGGCATTGGGACGCCCGACGAGGTATCAGGGCCGCGGATTGACAAAGTCCGAAAAATTTTCGCCCGGTCCGGCGCGAAGAAAATTCTCGATGTCGGGTGTTGCAATGGCGCGATTCTGAAACCGTTGCAGGCCGGGGGCCGGGAATTGCACGGCGTTGATATTTCCCAGTTCCTCGTTGATAAAGCAAATGCGAATGGGATCAAAGCCGTTCTGCATGACCTGGAAAAGGAGCCGTTGCCTTACACCGCCGGCGCCTTTGACGCGGTCTTTTGCGGTGAGACCATCGAGCATCAGGTGGACACGGATTGGCTGCTTTCGGAGATCAACCGCGTTCTCAAACCGGATGGGTTTTTGGTGCTGACTTTTCCAAATATCCGGACGGTGCTGTCCCTCACCATGATGGCCTTTTTCGACATTCCGCCGATGTATGCCGCCCGCTACCGCGCGTCCCATGTGAGGGATTTCACCCTCAAAACAATCCGGATCGCGCTGTCTGAAAACGGATTCGTTATCCGGCGCGCGGTGGGATCGGCTTTTTACCTTCCTAAAATTGGCGAGTTCGGCAAGGGGCTGGCCACGTGGTTTCCCTCCTGGGCCAACACGACGGTGGTGCTGGCCGAAAAGCAATCCGCTGCCTCCTATCCGCCAAAAAACCTGACGGAGACCATTTATTAAATTTAGGCAGCCTCTCCATATGAAAACGCCCACAGCGTCCAAGTCGAACCATCCTTCGCCCGTCACGTTGCTGTTGCTGATCGTGATTCTTGGCCTGCTTTTCTGGCAATGCTTTCTCCCAAAATTTGTGCAGTTCTCCAACGATGGCCCGTTGGGCCAGCAAAATACAGAATGGCTCAAACTCCCTCACGGCCTGACGGGGGTGTGGGATGATTTAAACGATATTGGCAGCAACGCAGGCGCCATACCGCCAACGTTATACACGCTGATTCGCTGGATCTTGGGTCCGGTAGGTTACGCGAAATTTTTTGCGCCCTGTGCCTTGTTCATCCTGGGACTCGGCGCGTGGATTTTTTTCAGGCAATTAAAGCTCACACCGCTGGCAGCGACTTTGGGGGCGCTGGCGGCTGCACTCACATCCACCTTTTTTTCAGATGCTTGTTGGGGTGTCGCCTCACATCAAATTGCCTTTGGCATGGATTTTCTTGCACTGGCACTGATCGTTTCCAACTCGCCGGGAACACCCTGGTCCATCCGCTGGACACGTCTGGCCCTGGCCGGATTTGCCGTCGGAGTCAACGTGACCGAAGCCGCAGACATCGGCGCCATTTTTAGTTTGTTTGTTGCTGCTTTTGCCCTGTTTCAGTCCCTGACGGAAGACGGCTCAACGGTGAAAAAATTCGGGCGGGCTGTTGGACGAATTGCCATCATCGCGGCATTCGCGGCATTCATTGCCACACAAACCATCATCTCGCTGGTCGGCACCCAGGTTGAAGGCATCGTTGGCACGCACCAGACCGCAGAAACCCAGGCACAACACTGGGATTGGGCCACCGAATGGAGTCTTCCCAAAATTGAAACCCTGGGAATCGCGGTGCCCGGATTGTTCGGTTACCGGATGGACACTCCCGCTGGAGGCAACTATTGGGGCGCCGTAGGACGCGACCCGGCGTGGGATCGTTACTTCGCCGGCGATCAGCAAGGTCAGCCGCCGCAGGGATTTATGCGTTTCTGTGGCACTGGCAATTACGCCGGCGTGCTGGTCTTTTTGGTGGCGTTGTGGACCATCGCCCAATCACTGCGCCGACAAAATTCCATCTTTTCCACAATGCATCGGCGGTTTATCTGGTTCTGGACGGTCGTGTTGATGGTTTCCCTGCTTCTGGCTTTTGGCCGGTTTTCGCCATTTGCGTCGATTTACCAGTTCATTTATTCGCTTCCTTACCTTCATCTTTCAACCGTTCGCAATCCCATCAAGTTCCTCTTTGTACTTTCCTGGGCGCTGGTCATCATTTTTGCCTATGGCATTCATGGGTTGAGCCGGCGTTATTTGGAAATCCCCGCCACGGGTCCGGGTTCACCGCTGGCCCAGTTTAAAAGCTGGTGGGCCAAAGCCCGCGGCTTCGACCGTAATTGGACCTCCGCCTGCGTCGTGGCGCTCATCGGCAGCCTGCTGGCCTGGCTGATTTACGCGTTGCAAAAACCGAATCTGGTGACTTATCTGAAAACGGTGGGCTTTGCCGATGAAGACATGGCCGGTCAAATCGCTGCGTTCAGTGTCCATCAAGTCGGTTGGTTCATTTTATTCTTCGCGCTGGCCACGGGATTGCTCACGTTGATTTTGAGCGGTGCGCTGGCAGGACGCCGGGCCCGTTGGGCCGGAATCTTTTTGGGTGCGCTGCTGGTCGTGGATCTGGGACGCGCGGATTTGCCGTGGACGATTTTTTGGAATTATTCGCAAAAGTACGCGAGCAACCCCATCATCAATTTTCTGCGCGACAAACCCTACGAACACCGCGTTATTGCCCTGCCATTTCGATCAGCGGAGCATTTGCCGTTCTACGATGACAACTTTGGAAGCCTTTACGCAATCGAATGGTCACAGCAGCTTTTCCCTTATTACAACATCCAGTCGCTGGACATCATTCAGATGTCACGTTTGCCCGTGGATCTGGCGGCTTATCAGGGAGCACTGAGCCCGCAGGGCACGCCGGACACGGCCTACCTGATCGCCCGGCGCTGGGAATTGACCAACACCCGCTATCTGCTCGGCCCCGCCGGTTTTCTGGATGCCCTGAACGGACAGCTCGATCCGGCGCAGCGCCGCTTCCGCATCGTCGCCCGCTTTGACCTATACCCAAAGCCGGGCCTTGACCGGATCACCAGTCTTGAGGAATTGACCGCCGTCCCAAGTGACAGCGGCGGTTGTGCCCTGTTTGAATTCATCGGCGCATTGCCGCGCGCCGGACTGTATTCTAATTGGCAGGTCAGCACGAACGACAACGTCACGCTCCAGACGCTCGCGAGCAGGGATTTTGACGCGTCCAGGGCCGTTTTGGTCTCCACCGCGCCGCCCGCTTCGCCGGCACTCGCCACCACCAACGAAAACTCCGGCTCCGTTGACTTCAAAAGTTATGCCCCGACCGACATTCGATTGGCCACCCAGGCCGGGGCGCCTTCGGTGTTGTTGCTCAACGACCGGTATGATCCGAATTGGCGCGTGTGGGTGGACGGCAAACCCGAACCGCTGTTGCGCTGCAATTACATCATGCGCGGTGTTTATTTGACGCCGGGCGCACACACGGTGGAATTCAAATTCTCGCTTCCCTCCGGCCCGCTTTACGTCAGCTTGTCGGCCATCGGTTTGGGAATACTGTTGTGCGGACTTTTGATGGTTTCAACCCGGCGAACCTCGTCCAGTTGAACTCCGTTGCCCGCGACCTGAACCTTACAACCCGGTCGGATGATCCAAAAAAGTCCACGGGATGTGAAACGTCCGGGATAAATGCGCCGCCAACGCCTTGACCCCGAACGTCTCCGTCGCATAATGGCCGCCGTAGAACACGTTGATGCCCAGTTCCTCGGCCAGAGCATACGTCCAATGCGGCCCCTCGCCGGTGATGAACGTGTCCACCCCTTCGGCAGCCGCCAGCTTTAAATCGTCGCCCGCGCCGCCGGTCACCACCCCGATGCGCCGGCAAATGTCTCCGCCCCCGGGAATAATACGCGGCTTTGCGCCGGTTGCCCGCGCCAGCCGCCTCGCCAGTTCCGCACGGGAAAGGCTCAGGCGGGTTTGAAAACCGATGGTCTGGCCGTGCGTTTGAAAAAACGGTTTTAAGTTTTTGAAGCCGAGCGCGGCGCAGAGTTGCGCGTTGTTCCCCAGTTTGGGATGCGCGTCGAGCGGGAGATGCGAACTGTAAACCGCCAGGTTGTTCTGGATCAACCGCCGGAGCAATTCGTGTTTTTTGCCCGTCCAGGGGTGTGACGGCGACCAAAACAAACCGTGATGGACGAGGAGCAGGTCCGCCCGGGCGGCGATGGCGAGTTTCACGGTGGCAAAACTCGCGTCCACGGCGGCGGCCAGACGGCTGACCGTGCCCGCATTTTCCACCTGCAACCCGTTGACCGCGCCGTCGTAATCGCCGATTTCCCCGGTACGAAGAATTTTGTCGCAATGAGCAATCACGGCAGCGAGTGAAATTTTCGGCATGGCGCGATGTAAACAAAATTTCTCCAGACTGCAAAGCCCGAAGCGTCTTGAAAATTTTTCATTCCCTTTGTTGATTTCTGCGCAGGGAATTCTATAGTTCGCTCGAATTCATGAGATGAGCGATTCAACCGACGCAAACCCGCCGTGGAACATTGACGCGGCGCGCGCCCTTTACAACATTCACCGCTGGGGCGCGAAGTATTTCGACATCAACGAGGCCGGCCACGTCGTGGCGCGCCCCCAGCAGGACGCGGGCGTGGCGGTCGATTTGACGGACGTGACCGAGGAAGCCCGGTCGCGCGGGCTGAAATTTCCCCTGCTCATCCGGTTTCAGGACATTTTGCGGCATCGCGTCGAGACGTTGAATCAGGCGTTTCGCAACGCCATCACGGAATACAACTATCAGGGCCGGTATCGCGGCGTGTTCCCCATCAAGGTGAACCAGCTGCGCGAAGTCGTGGAGGAGATTCTCGACGCGGGCAAGCCCTTCGAATTCGGCCTGGAAGTCGGCAGCAAACCGGAACTGTTCGCCGGCCTGGCGCTGCAAAACCAGATGGGCTGCCTCATCGTCTGCAACGGCTACAAGGATGCGGATTTCATCAAAATGGCCATGCTCGGCATCAAGCTGGGCAAAACGGTCATCATGGTCGTCGAAAAATTGGAGGAACTGCGGCAGATCATTACGATCTCAAAACAGGCCGGCGTCGAACCGCTCATCGGCATCCGCGCCCGGTTGTTGAGCAAGGGCGCCGGTCGCTGGGCCGAAAGCGGCGGCGAAGACGCAAAGTTCGGCCTGAGCACGGCGGAAATTTTGGAGGCGACGGAAATGTTGAAGGCGGAAAACCTCGGCCACTGCCTCAAGCTGCTGCATTTTCACATCGGCTCGCAGGTCCCGGATATTTTGACGGTGAAAAAGGCCGTCCAGGAGGCTGCGCGTTTTTATGCCAAGCTCCACAAGATGGGTTTCCCGATTTCGTATCTCGACGTCGGTGGCGGCCTGGGCGTGGATTACGATGGCAGCCGCTCGGCGTTTGACAGCTCGACCAATTACACCCTGCAGGAATACACCAACGACGTGGTCTTCTACATCGCCGACGTGTGCAACGCGGAAAACGTCCCGCACCCGGACATCATCAGCGAAAGCGGACGCGCCATCGTCGCGCATCACAGCGTCTTGATCGTGGAAGTATTCGGCGCGATTGAAAAAATCCGGCCCGGCCAGTTTTTGAAATACGGCGACCGCGAACACGCGCTCGTGAAGGAGCTGCTCGAAATCCGGCAGAACCTGCCCAAGCTCAACAAGCTCGAGGCCTATCACGATGCGCTCGAGCGCCGGGATGACGCGCAACACATGTTCACGCTCGGCGTGCTGGATTTGCCCGACAAGGCGAAGATTGAAGACCTTTACTGGCAGATCAGCCGCGCCGTCGTCGACCATTACAAGGGCCAACCCTACGCGCCCGAGGAAATCCGGCTGTTGGAAGACAGTCTCGGCGACCAGTACCTCTGCAATTTTTCCGTCTTCCAATCCTTGCTCGATCACTGGGCGCTGGACCAGCTGTTCCCCATCATGCCCATCACGCGGCTCAACGAACGCCCGACCTGTGAAGGCACGCTCGTGGACATCACCTGCGATTCCGACGGGCAGGTCAACAAGTTCATCGATTTTCGCGACGTGCGCGACACCCTGCCACTGCACAAGCTCAACACCAATGGCAACGGCCTGCTCGAACCGTATTACATCGGGTTTTTCCTCATGGGCGCGTATCAGGACATCATGGGCGACCTCCACAACCTGTTTGGCCGCGTCAATGAGGTCCATGTTTTTCTCGAACCCGACGAGCCGACCGGTTATTACATCGAGGAAATCATTGAAGGCAACACCATCATCCAGTCGCTCGCCGCGGTGCAATACGACGAAAATGAACTGAAGCGCCAGATGAAGGCGCAGATTGACGAGGCCATCAAATCCGACCGCATGAAACCGTCCGAGGCCATGCGGTTGCTCGATGACTATGAACGTGGTTTGAAGGCTTACACCTACCTTTCGTTTTGACCGGAACCCCCAATCCCGAAACCGAGGCCCGAAACAAGGCTGAATTGCTTCGCTCGCTCGGACGTCTCGCCCGCGGTTTGTCCGCGTTGTTCTGGGGCCTGCCCGTCTCGTTGGTCATCTGCGTGGAAACGGCCAAAACGGATTGGTTGAAATCGTTTGGCCTCATCCCCGCGCTGACCACCACCAGCCTGTTGATTTTTGGGCTATGGCAGATGAGCGATTTTCGGAAGCTGGAACGCCCCTGGCGCAATGCGCTGGACCGCGCGAAACTCCTTGGCCTGGTCATCGTCGGGCTTTGTCCGTTTCTCTACTGGCACAACCGGGTGCCGCGGGAAATCTTTTTCACCGCCGCCGTTTTGGCGCTGGTCCTGTCAGCGGTGCTGTTTTTGTTCAGCTTGAACGTCGTCCTGAAACAGCTCGGCGCGATGTTGCCGGACGAAACCCTTCGACACGAGACCGTCCTGTTCACCCTGCTCAATCGCTGGCTGCTGACCTTTCTGTTGTTGTTGGGCACCGCTTATGCGGCCCTGCTGCACGGGTTACAAATACCGCCGGAATTTGGCATCGTCGTTGTCTGGCTCGACCGGCTCGGTCTGTGGTTGCTCACCTTTTTTGCCTTGTTGCCGCTCGCCATGACCATGGCGTTGCTCTGGAAAACCAAGGAAACCATCCTCGACAGCGTCTTTGACGCGAAGTGAAATGCGTGAAATGTCTTCGGACGTTGCCGCCCTTTCACGCATCACGTTTTACGTTTCACGTTCAATCCTGGATGTTAAAATCCTTTTGCAATGAAAACTGACGCACTGTCTCAAATGGGCCGCCGCACCGCGCCGCCGCCCATCTCCTGGCTCATGCAAACTGCGCTGTCGCGGCCCCAATTGATATCGCTCGCCGCCGGTTTCACCGACAACGCCACGTTGCCCGTCGAAATTTCGCGCCGGCTGCTCAACCGGGTTCTACGCTCGCCCCAAACCGGCCGGCCCGCACTGCAATACGGCATCACCGCCGGCGAAACCCGGCTGCGCCGGCTCACGGCGCAGCATTTGCAAAAAATCGACACGGTGGCTGCGACGCCCTCGTCGCAAGCCCGGCGACGGGGCGTCGCTGCCACGCATTCACCCGACCGCGTGATGATTACCGGCGGTTCGCAGCAACTGCTTTACATGACCCTCGAAGCGCTCTGCGACGAAGGCGACATCGTCCTGGTCGAAGACCCGACGTATTTCGTGTTCCTGAGCATCCTCCAAAGCCGCGGCCTGCGCGCGCGCGGCGTACGGCTCAAACGCGACGGCCTTGACCTCGCGCACCTCGAAACTGTTTTGCAACGGTTGAAAAAATCCGGCGAACTCCGCCGCGTCAAGGCGCTTTACCTCATCAGCTATTTTCAAAACCCGACCGGCGTCACGACCAGTTTTGAGAAGAAACGCGGCGCCTTGAAACTGCTGAAACAATTTGAGCGCGCCGCCGGACATCCGATTTATCTGCTCGAAGACGCCGCCTATCGCGAATTGCGATTCAATGGCCCCGACATCAAATCTGCGCTTATGGTGCCGGGCGCGGCGGACCGCGTGATTTACACCGGCACTTACAGCAAACCCTATGCGCCCGGCGCGCGCGTAGGCTTCGGCCTGTTGCCCGAACCGCTTTTTACGGCCGTCCAGCGCATCAAGGGCAACCACGATTTCGGCACGGCAAACCTGTTGCAACAGCTCCTCGCCGGCGCGCTGGAAACCGGCCTTTACGACCGGCACGTGGCGAAAATTGAAAAACGCTACGGGCAAAAGGCGCGCGTGATGAAGCAGGCGCTCGCGGAGCATTTTCCACCAAACGTGGAAATCTGGGAAGCCGGCGGTGGACTTTATTTCTGGGCGCGATTGCCGAAGAACGTTTCCACCGGCGTGAAATCAAGAGTGTTCCAGACCGCGCTGAAAAACGACGTGCTCTACGTGCCCGGCGAACTTTGCTACGCCGCCGATCCGGCACGCAAAACGCCGGACCACGAAATGCGCCTCAGCTTCGGCAGCGCGAGCGAGAAAAACATCCGCAAAGGCATCAAGCAGCTGGGCACGGTGTTGAGGAAGTTGGTTTGAAACAGATCGGCAAACGGATTGAAGCCGGGCTTAATGTCGATTCCACCATCGCATTGATTTTGTGTTTAATTCAAAAGCTATTACTTCCTCATTTTTTGAATAATTAGCCAAAGCGGAAGTGTGCATTTTCCAGTAGGAATGTTTCCTTTTCGGCGCAAGTTTTGAGAAATTTAATTTCGACGTGATAAAAACCCTGATTGTATCTTCCGCGTCCACAACAACGCAAAATAAGGGATGCAGCCGAATGCCTCGCAGGCGGCATCCATCTTTGTAAAATCACCGGAATGGATTGTGACTGATTCGCGTTCGGTTCCCTTAACCCTCGTCCTAGTTTTAACAGAAATTCCCATCAGTTCTTGAGTCGTTGGATTTCGTGAGATAATGTCAATTCCAGTGTGGTCAACACTGGCACATTCAAATCCGCTTTTCGAAAGCCAGTATAGAACGAGCGCTTCGCCAAAATCGCCGGCAATTTTTGAGTGCCTTGAACTTTTCATAAGGCATTGCGAATTTATCCCGGCGGCCATTTCATGTAGCGGCCACCAAGGATATGAATATGCAAATGTGGCACGGTTTCGCCGCCATCCGCGCCATTGTTGATTACCAGCCGGTAGCCGCCTTGGGCCAGACCCAGTTTCCCGGCCACTTCGGCGGCCTTTAACAACAGGTAACCAAGCAGTTGCTGGTCTTCGGCCTTTGCCTCGGCCACGCGCGGAATTGGTTTCTTCGGAACAATCAAGGCGTGGGTTGGCGCCTGCGGATGGATGTCACGAAACGCGAGCACCAGATCGTCTTCGTAAACGATTTGGGCCGGAATTTCGCGGGCGATGATTTTTTCGAAAAGCGTTTTCATCAAGTTTTGAATTTTGAGTTCTTAATTTTGAGTTGAAAAATTGCAGCGCAGTGCCGGCGGTTCAACTTAAAACTAAAAACTCAAAATTAAAAATTTCCAGTTCATTCCACCACCAGCGCGCAGTCGTTTGGCTCCGGTTCGGCGGTGAGGCATTGGCGCAGATACTCGACGATGTGGTCCCGCAATTTGTCGCAACGGCTGCTCCACCGGCGCGCGCCGGCCAGTTGTTTGACGCAGCCGCGCAGACCGCGAAAACGCAGCACGCGTGGCGACTGACGGAGCTGGGTGCGGAGCTCGTTCCGCAAGCGCGGGAAGAAGAAACAGTTCGAAGCTGTCGCCGGATTCCTTGGCCATCAGACCCAGGTCGGTTTCAATGGTTCCCCGCGAGCGCGATTCAACCGCGCCGGCGCGGATGGTGAAGCCGAGATTGCGCAGGACCTTTTCCAGGGCGCCGGCAAACTCGCCCACCGTGACACTTTCGCGGCACAGTTCGGCTTTGAAATAGTGAAAGACGGACGCGGCGGCGTGGCGCAACACTTCAGGGTCGAGCAGGCAGTCGGCGCCGCCGACCAGTTCAACGGAAATCATTTCCGCCGAGCAAGGCACGCTCTCGCCGTTGGTCAGTTGAAACAGCAGGCATTCGGACAACAAGGCAATCATTGGCGGGCCTCCAGTTTCTTGACTTCATGAACGAAATCCGTGGCTTCCTGAAAGCGGCGATAGACGCTGGCGAAGCGAACGTAGGCGACATCGTCAATGTCGCGCAGGCCGTCCATGACCGATTTGCCGACGAATTCAGCCGGCACTTCGCTCTCAAATTTATCGGTCACGGCGGCAACAATGTGATCGGCCAGATCTTCCATGGTTTGCGGTGTCACGGGGCGTTTCTGGCAGGCCTTTTTGATGCCGGACAGGAGTTTCTCCCGCGAAAACTCCTCATGCCGTCCGTCGCGTTTGAGCACCATCAAGCCTTCCCGCTCAACTTCCTCGTAGGTCGTGAAACGGTGCCCGCACTGGGTGCATTCGCGGCGGCGGCGAATCGTGGCTCCTTCGCGCGACGCGCGCGAATCAATGACCTTATCTTCCTGACAGCCGCACTTGGGACAACGCATAAAGCCACTGCTAATTGTGGCTGCTCCCTTGTATCATACAAAGTTTTGTGGTGTCAAGCAGCGGTCATGGCGTTATTACAAAAGTTATTCACCGGCAGCAGCCATTCCAAACCAGGTCAAAGCCGCCCATTGCCCCGCTTGTGATGGTCGCGGAAACCTGCTATGGTCATTCTGGTTTTG
>CAVXLF010000026.1:0-9799 GCA_963762585.1 uncultured Verrucomicrobiae bacterium | reverse complement strand
CGCGATAGGAATGGAGCGTCCAGGTGGTGAGCGCGACCAGGTCCGGACGACAGTCAAAATCAACCGGCTCGAGTTGTTCGTCGAGGAGTTGGACATCCCAGTCCGCCGGCGTCAGGGCCGCCAGATACGGCAGGGTCAACGGCACCACCTGACGGCGGCGAACCCGGTACACCGTCCGATCCGTCTTGGAACGGTAATACGATGGTTGGATGATTAAAAGCCGGTGTGCCATTATGCAAAAGGCATCGAGACTTTCCTGATTTCAGAATCCCGCACGGGTTCCATGAACCGGATATATCCACCATTCATGGAATATTTCATCGCCGCTACTTTAGCGTTTACAGAATCCCGCCGTCAACTTTGAGCGTGGAACCGGTGATATAACCGGCCTCCGGGCTGGCCAGGAAACGCACCGTGGCCGCGACTTCCTCGGGCCGGCCAAACCGGCGCATGGGAATCCGCATCTGCGTGGCCTTCCGTTCTTCCCCGGCCAGATAGGCCATCGCCTCGGTTTCCACATAACCGGGACAGATGGCGTTTACGGTGATGCCAATGCGCGCGACTTCCTTGGCCAGCGACTGGGTCAGCGCCACCACTCCCGCCTTGGCCGCGGCGTAATTGGCCTGCCCGGCCGGGGCCAGGAGCGCGCTCAAGGAAGACACATTTACAATCCGGCCGGCGCGCTGGCTGATCATGGTTGGCAACACCGCCTGGCAGCCGTGAAACACGCCGTCAAGGTTGGTCGCCAGAACGCGCTTCCATGAATCCAGCGGCATGTTGGCCAGCAGGGAGTCTTCGTGGCTGCCCGCATTGTTGACCAGCACGTCCACCCGGTTGTGCCGCGCCAGAATTTCTTTGACCGCCTGCTGCCAGGATTCAGGGGCGGTGACGTCCAAGGTGAGGCAGAAACAGCGCCCGGGATTTTCCTTTGCCAGCTTGTCGGCCTGTTCGCGTCGTGAACGGACACCAAGCCAGAGGACGTTGGCGGGGGATTCTTCAAGAAAAGCACGGGCGATGGCCTGGCCCAAACCGCCGTTGGCTCCTGTAATCAGTATGACCCGCAAGCTCATGGTCGAATGTTGCCGGGGGATCCGCCGGGGGACAAATGCGAAATGCCGGAATCGGCGCGGATAAAGCGCGCGCCCATCGCCTGCTGGTTGGAGCCGACCAGGCTGACATTGGCGGCGGCAAATCGTCCGCCGGCCACCGCATCACACGCGGCGACACATTGCCAGGCGGCGGCGGCCATCAATCCTTCACCCAAAATGCGTTTCGGACTGAGGCGCGGGCCGGCCCAATCACCCCAGGCAGCGAGCTCCGGGGCATCCGCACGCGGGCTGTTTCCGACACCGTCGCAGAGCAGTTCCGCGGTGGCGGCGACGCCCCCGTCGCCGGACTTTTGCCCCTCCGACATGTTGGCGGGCGGGAAACGATGCGCCGTGGCGGCACATTCACTTTGCGGCGACGAGGCGCCGCCGCCACCCACTCCCGCCGCAACTGAATCGTTCCGGCTTAACTGATCACGCATGGCGCGGGCGGCCAGCATCCGGCTGTTTCGCAGGGAATAGGTATGCACGTCGGTGATGGCGGCCAATTCGACACCGATTGACGATTCGGATTCACGGCACAAACACAGGGCCCCGGCGCCGGCGGTGAGGACGGCTGGACGTTCAAGATGCCAGAGCGCGTCCGCCAGAATCCAGTTGATTTCCTCCGCCCCGATGACGAGGCACGCGTCCACGCGATTCTCTTCCAACCATTGGACACCAAGTGATACTCCCTGAAGAAAAGTGGCGGGATCGCCCACCAGAGAATTGGCCAGGGAAACATTTCCCAAAAACGCGGCGACATGGCTGGTCGGGGCGGCAAAAACCGTTTCGGGAAACAGGAGCGGACTGGCGGTCGCCGGGTCCTTCAGCGTCTCTTCAAAAAAGCGGCAGGAATAATTCACGCAACCGCATTGAAGACAAACGACCAGTCCGAGGCGGCGTTCCGGATCAGGTTTCGCAAGCAATCCGGCCATGGCCTCGAGGGCGGCCGCGACGACATAATGGGTGATCGGGCTCGCGCGCCGCAGGCGGGGATGCGTCAGGAATTCGGGACGCACGGCGGGATTCGGCACCAGACGCGCCGGAAGCGGTTTCTCCCAGCCGGGCCGCTCCAGGGTTTGAGTCGGCAGGGGTTCACCCTGGTCCAGCGCCTCGCGCAGGGCGGCGACCTTCCAGCCGGCGGGCGATACCGCACCCAGGCCCGCGACGAAAATCCGGCTCATGCCCACCTCCTGAAAATCACCGTCGCATTGACGCCGCCAAAGCCGAACGAATTGGACAGCGCGACATTCACGCGGGCGTCCTGGGGCTGATGCACAACGGGGAACTGGCAGGCCGGGTCGGGGGTTTCAAATGCCAGCTCGGGCGGCAGCCACTGTTCGCGCAAAGCCATCAGGCAAATCACCGCCTCGACCGCACCCGCAGCCCCCAGCAGATGCCCGATGCTGGCTTTCGTGGAGCTGACCGGAAGCGTCGCCGCGCGCGGGCCGGCCCACTGGGAAATGGCGTGGGCTTCCGAACTGTCATTGAGCACCGTGCCCGTGCCGTGCGCATTAATGTAATCAATGTCCCCGGGCGTGACGCCGGCAGTGGCACAGGCTTGTTTCATGACCTTCAGCGTCGTCTCGCCTTGTGGATGCGGCTGGGTGAGATGGTGCTGGTCAATGGCCGAGCCGTAGCCGATGAGTTCACCCAAAATAACGGCACCCCGCCGGCGCGCGCTTTCCAGCGTTTCCAGGGCGACGATGGCCGCGCCTTCACCGAGTGCGAGGCCATCGCGCCGGGCGTCGAACGGACGGCAGATGGTGGTCGAGAGCGCCTGCAGTGCGTCGAAGCCCGAAAACACCATTCCGCAAAGCGCGTCGTAACCACCGGCCAGCGCGCGCTCCGCCTGGCCGTAGCGGATGAGTTCCCAGGCATGGCCGATGGCATTGCTGCCGGAGGCGCAGGCGTTCGAAACAATCGTGATCGGCCCATTGGAACCGAGGGCGTCCAGCACCATTCGCGCCTGGACCTGGGGTTGATAGTGAACGGCCCGGGTGGGTTGATGGCGATGGCGGTGCGGTTTTTGCACTGCCTGGCGAAAATAGGCCTCGCCGAATGACATGCCGCCCGCGGTTGTGCCCAAAACCAGCGGCAGGTTTTCCGTGGGTTCCCAGCCGGATTGCTGCCACGCCTCACAGGCTGACAGCAGCAGCAGGGAGGCGGCGCGGTCAAGCCGGGTTGTTTGTCTGGCGTTGAGCCGGGTTGGCGGCAGGGTCGACGGCAGATCAACTTCCGCCGCCAGTTTCGCCCGTTGGCGGCTCACATCGAATAGCGATACGGGACGGAATGCCGTACGCCCCGCGCGAAAACCTTCCGCGTTGGGTTTCCAGCCCCGGCCCAGTGCCGTGACGATTCCGGCGCCGGTAATGACCACCCGGGGGGGCGTTGGAAGCGGAGACTTTGCCGGGAAAAGCATGATGGTTCAGGGGCGACAAAATCCCGCCACACATTCAGGCAGGTCGGCGGGTGGCGCACTGCGTGCCGTCGGGTCCTGCGGCTGGGATTCACATCGCATGGTTCGAGTTGAACTGAGAATAATAAAATACGCGCAGAAAAGGAACAACGCAAAAGCATCCAGCCGGCCGACCCGGCTGGATGCTTGTTATTTTGAATGCGACAATTACGAATCCGGTTCCCCGGTTGGTAATGATGTCAACGCATCACTTCCACCCGGCTTCCAAATCCGATGCCATCAACCGATGACACGCGCGGCCAGCCGGGGGTGTTCCCGCAGCCGGTCCCGGTCAGTACATTCCGTGTTCGCTGGAAGACCAGCTCTTGACCTTGGCGCTCGTGTCAAAGAAGACCGTCAGAAAATGGGTCTTGCCACCGAACAAGGCGTAGTCGGGAATGAAGCCTTTCTCGGCGTCGTTGTAGGACCAAATCTCCGAGCCGTCGCTGCTGACGGATTTTCCCTTGGGATTTCCAATGGCCTGAATCACCTGGTCCATGGTCATTCCGACGCTCAAACGATCTTCCTTGGGCCGTTTATCCTTGGGCGGCTTGGCCGGCTTGGGCTGTTGTGCCTGGGCGGTTTTTTGCCCGCCTTGATCCGAGGCGCAGCCGCACAGACCAAACACGGTGGCGGAAACGAGCAGACTGACGACTAACAATTTTTTCATGATTCGGTTCTATGTTGGGTTTCGTTTGTGGTCACGCTTTGCAAACCATCTTCGGGCTGAAGCTGGCGCATCATAAGAAAAGGGTCAAGCACTTATGAGATTTTTTCCTGCGACTTCGAAAATCAGAAATGTCGGTGGCCGGAAGGTTTTACCTCGATTCCTGCCGGAGCCGGGATTAGGCTGGCTCCATGCTTGGATCGACGAAATCCGCCGCGGTAATCCCCTGCTTCAACGAAGGCGCCGATATTGCCGCCCTGGTCGTTGCCCTGCGCCAGCATCTCCCCCTGGTGATGGTGGTGGATGATGGTTCGACGGACGACACCATGGTTCGGGCTGAAAATGCCGGCGCCGTGGTGGTCCGTCATGAGCGGAACCTCGGCAAGGGCGCGGCGCTCCGGACGGGTTTGGCGCAGATCCAGAAGCGGGGCTTTGAATGGGCCGTAACCCTCGACGGCGACGGCCAGCATGTGCCGGACGATTTGCCTGCCTTCCAGCAATGCGCCGAACAAACCGGGGCCTTGCTGGTGGTCGGCAACCGCCTGTATAAAGCACGCGCCATCCCCTGGCTGCGCCGGCAGGTAAACCGCTGGATGAGCCGCCAGCTGTCGCGCCGCGCCGGCCGACACCTGCCCGACACCCAATGCGGCTTTCGCCTCATCCACCTGGAAACGTGGGCCAGCCTGTCCCTGCATACGGAACATTTCGAGATCGAATCCGAGATTTTGATGTCCTTCCTGGCCGCGGAACATCCGGTCGCATTTGTCCCCATCCAGGTTGTCGGTCCTGGTCGGAAAAGTCATATCCATCCGGTGGCCGACTCGTGGCGCTGGTTGAAATGGTGGCACGGTTGGGGGCGGCCTTCGCCGCATTCAACCCAAACCCGGCCATGGCCGGTCCGACCGGCCCTCCCGGACTCGGCATTTTCGACGGGGCACTCCCGGCGCTGAAATGCCGGGCGGCTTTTAAACCGCCTCCGGGCTCCGACTGAACAATTATAACTTGCATAAGCGACCCCAATGACTAATTTTTCCCGCCGGTAAATTCGGAAAACAGTTCTCGATCCATGACAAATTCAATCAAGACGGTTGGCATCATCGGCAGCGGTCCGGCGGGGGCGACCCTGGCTTCATTGCTCAAGCTGAAAGGCGTGGATGCAACCATTTTCGACGATGGCCGCCGGCCCGAACTGATTGTCGGCGAATCCCTCATCCCGGCGATCATACCCGTGCTGCGGAAGCTGGGCATCGAGGAGCGCACCGCCGCGGTCTGCCAGTACAAGCCCGGCGTTACCTTCACCTTCAACCCGGACGAAGAGGTCTCATTTACCTTTCAATCGCTCGCCGGCACCACCATGCCGACCTATGCCTACAATGCGCCTCGCCCCGCTTTTGACCGCCTGCTGGATCAACGCGCCGAAGAGCTGGGCGTGAAACGCGCGCCGGTGCGGGCGAAGGTCGAACAGGCGGGCGGCGACAAATTGCGGCTCGCGGAGGAAACGCTTTCCCAGGCGCCCTGGCTCCAGGGCCGGCAGCCGGATTTGCTCGTGGATTGCTCGGGCCGCAGCCGCCTCTTCGCGCGCACGCTGGACATTCCCGCGGACATCGGCCCGCGCAAGGACGTGGCCTACTTCGCCCACTATGCCGGGTTCGCCGACCCGACCCCGCGCGGACAGGTCATCATCGGCCGGCTGGCCAATGGCTGGTGCTGGCGCATCCCGTTGCCCGACTGCCTTTCCGTCGGCGTGGTGATGAACAAGGACGACGCCGCAAAATTTGGCACGACGCCCGAGGAACGGCTCGAAGGGGTCATCCAGCACGATCCCCTGCTCGCCGCCGCGGGCCGCGACCGCCGCCGCATCACGGAGGTTGCCACCTACACCAATTATCAACTCATTTCCCGGCGCGGCCACGGGCCGGGCTGGGTGATGTCGGGCGACGCCTTGGGATTTGTGGATCCGATGCTTTCGCCGGGCATGTGGCTGGCGCTGCATTCGGCCGAATTGCTCTCCGAACATCTGGACGACCTGCCGGCCTATTCGCGCGAGATGCGCAAGCTCATCAAGGCGTGGATGGGATTCATCCAATATTTTTACGATGGCCGCATCTTTGCGATGTATAAAACCGGCACGTTCTTTGAGCAAAAGTTCCCCGGCAAAATTTCGATGACGATGCACGAATTCGTCAACCGCAAGATCGCCTGCATGGCAGCGGGGGCGACCACGGCCTCGCGGTTTGGACACGGGATGCTGCAGGTCATGTCCGGACCCGCCTGTTGGAAAACCAATCCCGCGCCGCTGGCGATTCGTTGACCTGGCCGGCGGTGGCACCGGCCTTGCAAAAAGCTCCCATTTCCGGCTGACTGGTTCACAGGACAACCCAAAGACGGCAAGTTCAGGCTTGCCAGGGAAATGACGGTTGGCTTAAAGAAAGGGAGATGCTTTACGAACGCTGGCAGAAGGTAATTCAAGGCAGGGGTGATGAAGTGGCTTTGCGCGATCTGGCTTCCGGACGGAGCTGGACGTTTGCCCAATTGGATCGCGAATCAGAAACGCCCCTGCCGGACAACCCGCCGATGGTCTTCCCGCAAGGTCATTCCCCCGAATTCATCTTTGCCGTATTGCGCGCCTGGCGCCGGGGCGCGGTGGTGTGCCCGCTCGAAGCGCATTCCCAACCGCTAGCGGTTTCCCCGCCGCCCGCGCCGTGTTGTCATCTCAAGACCACACCGGTCACCACGGGCGTCCCCCGGGCCGTCGCTTTTACGGAAGAACAACTCGCGGCCGACGTTGAAAACATCGTGACCACCATGGGGCTGCGTCCGGACTGGCCCAACCTCGGCGTGATTTCCATGGCCTATTCCTACGGATTTTCCAATCTGGTCCTGCCGCTGTTGCTCCACGGCATTCCCCTTTTCCTCGCCCCCGCGCCCTTGCCGGAAATCCTGCGCGGCGCGGCCAAGGCGCATTGGAATCTTACCGTGGCCGGGGTGCCGGCCTTGTGGCAGGCCTGGCACAAAGCCGGCGTCATCCTGGGCAACGTGCGCCTGGCCATCTCGGCGGGCGCCCCATTGCCGCTCACGCTCGAACAGACCGTTTTCAAGGAACATGGCGTCAAAATTCATAACTTCTACGGCTCCACCGAATGCGGCGGCATTGCCTACGATGCGACCGAAACGCCGCGAACGGAGGAAACCTCCGTCGGTCAACCTCTGAAAAACGTATTCGTGTCGCTCAACGCGGATGGCGCGCTGATGGTCCGGAGCCGGGCAGTGGGCAACACCTATTGGCCGGAACCGGAGGACACTCTCAGCCAGGGCATCTTTCAGACCTGTGACCTGGCCGGACTCAGGGACGGGACGATTTATCTGCACGGCCGCACCAGCGACCACATCAATGTGGCCGGACGAAAAGTATCACCGGCCATCATCGAACAGGCGATCCGCGAACACGACTCCGTCACCGAGTGCCTCGTCTTTGGGGTGCCGAGCCTGAACACGGACCGCATTGACCACATCGTGGCGTGCGTCACGGCCAACCGGCGCGGCGCCGAGGACGAATTGAAGCAGTTCGTGCAGCAAAAGCTGCCGGGCTGGCAGTTGCCGCGCGAATGGTGGTTTGTCGAATCCCTCGAAATCAACGGGCACGGGAAAAAACTCGCGCGCGCGCAATGGCGGAAGGATTTTCTCGAAAATCGCGCTAAGCCGGCCGTCAAGGTTTAGTGAAACATTTTGGGATGGACGATTGGGGGTAGCGCGGGCGTCTCGCCTGCGGCGTTCGGCGTCCTCGCCGAATGCAAACATGTTCGCAACGGGACGTTGCGCACGGCGACCGGGACGGTCGCGCTCCCCATTTCAATCGTAGCAGCGGACTTGAGACAGGATGGCAGGATGGTCAGGATGATTCTCCCTCCGGCCTGAATCCTGTAAATCCTGTCTGGTTTTCAAGTGTCACTTCGCATTCCGAATTCCGCATGGGCAACTTGTCGCACCGAAATCAGATGAAGGCGGACGGAAACTCTTTTCCTGAATTCATTTTGGGATGGACGATTGGGGCGATACGGCTTGCTAAAAGCCAATTTTGCCGGATAATTAAAACATGAGCGCGCAGGAAATGTTAATTGAAGAAATCAAGCGCCAGCCCGAAACGGTGGTGCGCGAAATCCTGCATGACTTGAAATTCCTCGAACGCCAGCGCGGCTGGAAGCGCCGATGGACGGCCTTGTTGCGGATACCTGGGAAAAACTTGGGCCGGCGCCGGGAATGGACTATGACCAGCTTTAGCGCGGCGACGTGGTCGTGGTGGATTTGGGCATGACGGCCAAAATGCGTCCTTGCGTGGTGGTTTCCGTCAGCAAACCCGACCGCCAGCGCAATATGTCCGTGGTCGTGCCGATGACGACAGAAATTCGCGGCGGCGAATGTGAAATCGGTTTTCCAAAACCAGCCTGGCTCCGGCAGGAATCCGTCGTAAATGTGCTGGGCATCGCCGGGGTGGACAACGCGAAAATCGAGCGGCGCATTTCAGCATTTCCCGCTGACAAAATGTTGGAGATCGAATCGGTGTTGAAACGATTGCTGGGCTTGTGAACGGCAACGGACGAACGGAGCGCGCTGAAATCAGGAAAAGCGGGATTTGAGACAGGTTGGCAGGATGGTCAGGATGATTCTGCCCCGGCCTGAATCCT
This sequence comes from uncultured Verrucomicrobiae bacterium, assembly GCA_963762585.1. GTDB lineage: Bacteria > Verrucomicrobiota > Verrucomicrobiia > Limisphaerales > UBA11358 > UBA11358. Next base: position 904 of record CAVXLF010000026.1, on the reverse strand, counting down.
GTAAATCCTGTTCATCCTGTCTATTTTTTAATGTCACTCCGCATTCCGAATTCCGCACTTGAATGAACGGGGCAACGTCATCGGCATCGTATCGGCCAAGCTGGATGCGTCGGTGGCACTGGCGGCGACTGGTGCGTTGCCGGAGAATGTCAATTACGCGGTCAAAAGCAGCCTGCTTTTAAGCTTCCTGGAATCCGTGCCGACTGTTTCAGCCAAACTTAAAGAACCAAACATGAAAGATGAGAAGTTTGAGGACGTGGTGAAGTCGGCGCAGAATGCCGCCGTTCTCGATCGGTTGATTAAATTGCCGCAAAGAGGCGCAAAAGGCGCAAAAAATCTCTTTTGTGCATTTTGTGCCTTCTTGCGGCTATTCAACGACGGTGCTGGTGCTGGTTTATTGATTCGGAGTGCGGCGACATGTCGCCGCTTTCCGACTGGGAACATGTCTCCCAGTTTGAAAGCGCGAACATGTCCGCGCAGTCCAAATCAAGCCCGATTCAGGTCCGGTTGCGGGACGGCTGAGCCGTGGCGGACCTTGCCGCTGGAGGTCATGCTGATTTCAGGCACGAATTCAAGCGCGGTCGGCACCTTGTGACTCGAAAGTGGCGGCGGCAGAAGGTAATAATTTCTTCACCCAAGGTCGGGGAACTCCCGTTGCGCAATTGTACTTCCGCAAAAATCGCCTCGCCAAATTGCGGGTGCGGGCGGGCGAACACCCGCGAACGCAGCACCGCCGGATGCTGGTCCAGCACTCCGGCAATTTCCTCCGGAAACACCTTGTGCCCGGCCACGTGCATCACGGAGGAAGTCCGTCCATCCAGCACAATCCGTCCGCCTTGGTCGCGGTGCGCCAGGTCGCCGGTCAGGAACCAGCCGTCATGCAGGATTTGTTCCCGCAACCGAG
>CAVXLF010000025.1:0-22431 GCA_963762585.1 uncultured Verrucomicrobiae bacterium | reverse complement strand
GTGGTTTTGATCACGAGATGGCAAAAGGGGGCAGCAACGACCCCTTCCACAATCATCTGAGCCCGGCCCGATTCGCGGCGCAACTCAGTCCCAAAACCAACTTATGGAGTGGTACAGAAAGCTGAACCCGACCAACCTGGTCAACTCCGCTGGACAAGAAAGTAGAACGAAGGCGCAACCTTGTTCTATGATTTGTTCGCTGGAAACTGTCCGGTAGAGGGTGCGAATCCACCCTTACGGCCTTGATCACCAGATGGCAAAAAGGGTGCAGAAACCGCCCCTTCCGCCAGTTTGCCTCTTTCTTCGCGTGAACCCTATTTCAGCGGTCGCTGACACTTTTTCCCTGCCAAGTTCGGCCCGATCAAATAATTGTTCAATGCGCATTGGGCATCGTGTTTGAACATTGTCGAAACGGTTGGAACATTTTTGCGGTTGCGCCCTCTTACAGGGGAACGCCGGAGATATTCACTTAAAACCCGAGTACAAAGTTGAAGGAGCAGCCATGAAAATGACGCACAAAATAATTCACACAAAACTGTTCTTGAACCTTTTGTTCGCACTGGGAACAGCATCCATCGCCTGGGCGCAGGGTGAAACGGCCACCGGTCAGGTGAACGGCCAGCCAAGCGGCAGTTTGTATGATTATACCATAACGCTCGACAACACGTCAGGCTCGGTTTCGATTGGCAGTTTTTGGTATGCCTGGACACCGACGATATCGCCGTTTTTTTATCTGCCATCCACTCCATCCAGCGCTTCGGCCCCAACAGGATGGACGGCCAGCATCGCCGCAAATTCAATTCAATATGTCAGTTCGGGAATACCGCTGGCCCCGGGACAGTCAATTCAATTCCAATACGTTGCGGCTTTTTCGCCGTCGCAACTGACGGGTGATGCCGGGTATTCCTATGTCTATACCGGTGGCATCGAGGGGGATCCCGGTGCTTTGGTAAATGTGCAAACCGTGCCCGAACCCGCTTCGTCAGTTTTGTTCCTGGCTGGTTTTCTTGGCTGGGTTGGCTGCCGCTGGAGACTGCCAAAGGCCGCCGGCGTCGGTCAGAACCATGTGTAAACCAGCGTGGCAAAAACGCTGTGCGCGGCAAAGTCATTCAGATTGCCACTCGTGGGTTCTGAGTATTCCGAAAATTGATAGCGCAACACGCCGGAAAGATTCCGGGTGAGTTGCCGCGTCACGCTCACCAACAAGTCGTGGCGCGTGAAATCAAGCCCCAACGGTACGCCGGCCCCGGCATTGTTTTGTCCGTAACCGGCGTCGGAAAAACTGTAGGAGGCCTGCAAGCCGGTTTTCGGGTTCAACGCGTACATTGCAGCTGCGGTGAAGGTATAGATATTTCCGCTGTATGGCGCGACCGACGGGTCCTCATTGACAGCCGTAACCGTGCGTGACCGGCTGTAGGTGAACGTGCCGGACAAATATAATTGCCGGCAGGGCGTCAGGGTGGCGCTGAAGCCAACGGTTTGCGCATCAGACCGCCCGTCCGGGATTGGGCCGCCGGGGGATATGCCGAAATAAACCGGGTCCGTCTTCGATGAATATTCCGTGGCGGTGAGATGATAGCTCAGGGTTGTTCTCAGCCAGTTAAGCGGACGCAACGTCAGCCTGGTTTCAAATCCATCGCTTTGGATCTTCCGGTTGAGAATGAACGCCGGATAACCATTCGCCGGGGCAACCGATGTCGGGTCGCCATAAAACGGGCTGACGAACACGTCAACAAGATGGTTGTAATCTGAATCGCTGTATTGCCTTTGATATTCCGCATTCCAGGCAACCCAGCGCCAGGGTGAGGTGTTGAAACCCGCCCGCAGATTGTAACGGTCGCTCGTTACGTCGGTTTGATTCGTCAACTGCCCGGAACCCTCCTGCTGGAATTTGCCGGCGCTTCCCTCTTCGAATCGCGCTTCAGCAAACAAAACCGTGTAGGGAATCCTGGTGAAACGCAGATCCGCGTTTTGGGCGGCCTTGAATTCATCATAATCCGAGCGGGCAAAGGTGTTGTTGCCAAATTCAAAATCAGGGACGCTGCCGCCAAAACCTTCCTGATGTGTCCATTCGTTTTGTGTGCCGAGCGAAAAGCTCAAATCTTTGAGCGGCAGGAAAATGCTGGCCAGACTGAAAACCTCCGAATCACGCCGCAGCGTAATCCGGCCACTGCTCCAGCCCGACGGGTCGTAGCCCTCAAAGTTGGGGCTGTTGGTCTGGATGAAAAAGTCGCTGCCTTCGAGTCTTGAATAGTAATAACCGCCGGACAAAAACCACCAATCGCGGATTTGCTTCTCCAGCATCAGCGTGTTCATGCCCTGTACATGATGATAGCTGTCCGATGTGGGGGTGGTGCCGCCGGTGGTGCCGCCACCCTGTTGAAAAACATTTGCTTCGTAGCCGCGATTGTTTTCGCTGTAAAACTCGACTTCCGCATGGTCCTCCAGGTGCCAGTCATCGAAATCGCGCGTTACATCGAACTTCAGGATTTGGGTCTGTTCGTCAATGGCCTTCGTCGCGGGCGCAATATTCACGCCGCCCGCCTGTCCCCAGTCCAGCATGGCTTCGGTGCTCTTTTTAAAATCATATTCATAACCCAGCACGATTTGCGGCCAGCGCGGCAAGGTCAGACCGAAATCAACCCAAAAGCGCCCGTCATCGACATACAAATTGCGATTCAAGCTTAACTCCGGGGGCAGCACCGCCGAATCGTATCCGCCGCGGTCGTCGTAGTATTTGCGCCATTCATCGAGCCCGGCGTGAATGAAACCCCGATCCGTTTCGTCCACCGCCAGCTTCAAATTATAATCCCGATCGGGAGCAAGCACCTGCCCGGCGAGCGAAAATTTTTCGGTGGCGCTGGTTTGTTGAAAAAACGAAAAATGCTCAACGCCGCCGGAAAATCCATCATTCACGCCCTGAAGCTCGCGAAATTTTGCCCGGTCACCTCGGACATCAATCCAGCGAAGCGTGGGCGCGAAGGTAAAGGCGACCTGCGCCGGTTGATTGGTCGTGTTCCAGCTCGCGCCCTGGTCAATCCACGCCCGCAGCCGGCTGATTTGCCCGGAAGCGAGCGGCCGGCCTTTGCCGGTGGGCGGCATTTCCATGTCCGTCACTTGAAGCGCCACATATTGGATCAACCAACTGTTGGCACTGTCTCCGGGAACAATGTCGTTGGTGTTCTCGTCTCCGCCGCTGAGGGCCGCTTTGCGGTCATCAAGCCGGAAGTGACTCCTCGGCTTTTCCCCGCCGTGACACTGCAAACAGGATGTTTCCAGTATGGGTCGAATGTCGCGGTCGAATACAATTTTTACCTGGGCGGGTGGCGGCAAGCTTACGGAGTTGGTTTCCGCCGCGGAGAGTGAAAAGCAAAAAGTGGAACCAAAGATTGAAACGTGAAACGTGAAGCGTAATAGGCGCTTGGTAGTCGTGCGGCCATTCGACTGTTTATTCATTTCACGCATCACATTTCACGTTTAATATCTCAACAGGGGGTCCACATTGGAGCCGTGGATCGCCGTATGGCATCCGGCCGTCCAGCAGGTCCCGATTTGCAGGAACGGGGTATGGTCGGTGTTTCCGATAAAAATGCCCCCACCCGCCCCCTGGACCTGCGCGTGACAACGCAGGCAGAGATTGGGGTCGCTCTCGATGAGCATCTTTTGATTAATCGAGCCGTGTGGGTCATGGCAAACCGTGCAGCCTTCGCGCAGGGCCTCGTGCTCGAACACAAAGGGGCGCGTCTGCTCGCGATGGCATTGCGCGCAACTCTCATTCTGCCGGGCCATGGCCAGCCCGCCGTGCGGTTTGAAAATATCACCGCCATGCGGATCGTGGCATGGCACGCAACTCATGTGTCCTTCGATGACCGGGTGATGTTGCGGCAGATTGAATTCGGCTTGAACATCCAGATGGCACTGGAAACAAGACGTGGGATCATTGGCCGGGTTGATGATGAATTTTGCGTTGCCGCCGGATTCAATGTGTTTGCTGCCGGTACCATGGCAGGATTCACAGCCGGTCTCGCCAACCATGGCCGCGTCCTCAAAATGAACCCGCGCATGCGGACTGGCGGGAAATTCCCGGACGATCTCCGCGTGACAATCCAGGCAGGCCTTGTTTCCGACACAATGCGCGCCGGGAATTTCCAGCGGCACCATCACTTCAGCGGGCGTGGTGGAACAGGAATTCAAAAGGACGGCAACGAGACCGGACGTTCCCAGCGCCACGAGGATGACCGCGGTTCGCCCCGGCTTCATCCCGCCCTGCGTCGCCTTGAACATGACTATCAGCGTGCCGTGGGTTGATTGGTCACGGCGGCAGCCTTGATCATTTCGGCAACGATGGAACTGGAAAGGTCTCCACTGATCGGGAAGACCGTCTGCAAGTGGCCGTTGCCGTCCACAATGAGCGTGCGGAAGTTGTGGTTGATGAATCCGCCATAGGACTCGTAATGGACGCCCGATAATCGGGCAAGTTCGGCGATTTTGTCCGGCGGACCGGTCAGGAAACTCCAATGCGCCGGGTTGTATTGATAACTTTCACCATAGGCCTTCAACACCGCCGGTGTGTCGAATTGGGAATCAAAGGAGACCGAAAGGAAATGCCAGTTGGTCGGGGCACCCGCCAGGGAATCGAGCCTTTGCGACGCCGCTTGAAAATTTCGGGACAGCCGCGGGCAATAATCCGGCAGGGGACAGCGCGTGTAAATGAAAGTGACGGCCAGTGCCCGCCCGTGAAAATCGTTCAAACTGATGGCCTGCCCCAGTTCATTGGTGAACTTGTAACTCCACAGCGGATTCCTGCCTTGAACAGGTTGCGTCGCCGGTTCAACACGGGATGCAGGAGCGTCGGCGACCGGCGCTCCAATCCCGATTTTTTTGATTTGATCCACCCAACTTTCCGTTTGGGTCACATGAAGCCGGAAGGAAACCTCGTCGCCGGGCTGTAAACCGGCCAGTTCCCTGGCATTCCTGACCTTGAATGGCATGGTCATGGCGCTCATGTAATTGGAAAGCGCCTCGTGACTGATGGTGATCGTTCGCTCGACGGAATCAATTCCGCGTACAACTCCCCGGGCCACAAACATGCGTGCGTCGCTTTCGCCCGCGTCCGGCAACCCCGATGATTTCACACTCGCCAAGGTCAGCGCGCCCAAACAAGCAACCCCGATGATAAATCCCCGTGACCGCATACTTTTCGGCACAGGAAAAATCATGGATTCGGCAACAAGCCGACCCGGTAAAATCCTGGATTGCCCGAGGCGGTGGGATCATCGAATAACACCGGACTGCCGCCCGCCACGTTGGTGCTCATGGTCGTCCAGGTGCCCGAACTCAAATTCGACGACCGTTGAATAATATAAGTCAGGCCCGTATTCGCGGTGTAATTGAATTGGAAATCTGCGGGCGGCAAAAATCGTGGTGAACTGAGAACAATCGCGATGGGCGTGACAACGTGAATGGTGACAGCGTTCGTGGCGGTCAGCCCGCCGTTATCGGTGGCCACGGCGGAAAACGTGTAATCTGCAGCGGCAAGATTGTTGACCGGCGTCGTGTAAGGGCTGCTGGCCACATTGCCCAGCGAGGTCGCTCCCTGGAAAAATTGAACGTTGGTGACCGTTCCATCCGGATCGGAAGCCGTTGCCGCCAGCGTGAATGAAGCTGGCGCGCTGAAAGTGGCGCCGTCGGTTGGATTGGTGATTGAAATGTTTGGCGGCAGTTCGACCGCCGCTACACTGATCAATCCGGTCATGCCAAAAGAGAAGTGAATCTGACAGTAATACGAAAAATTGCCAGGAGAAGTGAACGTATTAGTGAAAGAATGGGGACGATTATTCACGCCCGAACCCCACAATCCGCTGGGCACCCCATTATCATCACCAGCCGCTCCGTTCGTGCCGCTGGTCGTGGAATGGTTAAGCCCCTCCCAAACCCACACCACCTGGTCATTCACGCTGATATTGGTGCTGGGGGGCACAAAAACATCGGCGGCCAAACCCGAGAGGTTGGTGTTGCCGACGAACACCGTGACCGTTGCGCCAAACCCCGGAAGCGCGCAGGCACTGATCGCCACGCTCGCGCCAATCCATATCCAGTGAAAACATTTTCCCATGGCATGCATATTTTTCATCCCTCCAGTTTATGATTTTTCAATCGGCGGAATCCAAAATCGGGCAACCCATCGAATCACCGGCATCCGGCTCTTTACCTCCGGTTTGCCCGGAGCCACACAAACCAATACAGTTTCCCGGCGAAGTGAGCGGCAGCTTCGATGCGCACATTGATGATTTGACCGGCCGCGGTGCGAAGATTGACCAACGGCGGTTTGCTTGCGCCCGGAGTTTGAATTCGATTTTTTCAAATTTTACTGGGTATGAAGGAACACCACTCTTTCCTTTCCTGGCTTCAAGTGTATGAGGGTTGCCGGGACGATTTGTTCCAGCTTGTTTCGACGAAACAAAAATTGGAGACTGACTTTCAAGGCCATCCGCCTTGCGAATCCCGCAAACGAACTGGCAAAGTTCGCGAAAGAGATTAATTTACGGGAACAATTGGCAAACGAACGGCTCTTAATTTTGGTGTCGCGATATGGCTAAAGGCGTGGACTTTGAAAGTCTGGTGACCCGTCATTACCAGCCGTTGTATCAATTTGCCTTCAGCCTCACCCGGGATGAAGCAGATGCCTGCGACCTCACCCAGCAGACGTTCTGCATCTGGGCGGCCAAAGGCCACCAATTACGCGATGAAACAAAAGTGAAAACCTGGTTGTTTACCACCCTCCACCGCGAATTTTTGGGCGCGCGGAGGAAACAAATCCGCTTTCCTCAGATCGAACTGGACCACGCAGCCGCCGAACTTCCCGTCGTGCCGCCGACTTCGCTCAACCAGCTTGATACCGCACAGGTGCTTGCCGTCTTGGCGCTTTTGGATGAGACTTACCGGGCGCCGGTCGCACTGTTTTACTTGCAGGATTATTCCTACCTTGAAATCGCTGAAATCCTTGAAGTACCGATCGGCACCGTCAAATCGCGCTTGGCCCGCGGGCTGGATCGATTGCACCAATTGTTGACGAGGGGAACCGCAACCAGACCGCCGACGCAACCACCCGATTAATGAATCGCGACGACGCCAAAAATATTCTGCTGCTCTACCGGCCCGGCACGGCGGACGCCACGGATCCGCAAGTCGCCGCGGCGCTGGCATTGACGCAACAGGACGCGGAACTGGCGCGCTGGTTTGGCGAACATTGCGCCCGACAGGAGATTTTGCGCGCAAAATTCCAGCAAATCCCGGTGCCCGCAGGATTGAAGGAACAAATCATTTCCGAACAGGCGGCCCGGGAAAAAGCCGCTGTCTGGCAGCGGAACATTCCACTCCGGGTGGTGGCAGCAACGATCGTCGCCTCGTTGATTCTGGCCATCCTCTGGCTTCGACCCCAGGGCGGCGACAATACGCTGGCTATTTACCGCAACCGCATGGTCGGTACGGCGTTGCGCGGTTACGCGATGGATCTGGCAACGAACAATCCGGCGCAAATTCGCGCCTATCTCGAACTAAACCGCGCGCCGGCGGACTATGTCCTGCCGGGACCGCTGCAAAATGTTGCCGTAACCGGCTGCGCCATCGAAAGCTGGCAGGACGCAAAGGTTTCCATGATTTGTTTTCGCACCGGCAAGCCGCTTCCGCCGGGTGTACAAAACGATCTTTGGCTGTTCGTGGTTGACCGCGCCTCGGTTAAAAGCGCGCCGTCCGCCGGGCCGCCGCAACTGGCCAAAGTCAATCGACTCGTTACGGCGGTTTGGATCCAAGGGGACAAACTTTACCTGCTGGGCACGGAAGGCGACGCACAGACCATCCGGCGGCTCTTGTGAACCGCGACCCAGGACCATTACTCACTTTCCACACTCATGTGGGAGGTCACCCACTGGAAATCCCCCCAATCGCTGTGCGGCAGTGAGATCGGCAGGTTGGCGTCGTCGGGGAATGGCGGCCGGATGGTGCTGGAGAGCGCCCAATGGTGCAAGGCGCTGTGGCCGTCGGCAAAGGAAAACGCCGCCGACCCGTTGTGATACGATGCCGGCAAATCAAGCCACTGCCAGGAATAGGCGCGATTGAGAAAATAGCCGTCGTCGATGCTGTCGGGATGCTCGTCGAGGAACACAAAAATTTCCGCGGGATGCTGAATCTGTGTTATTTTAAAAAATTGCACGTAATCGGGATTGTTCGAATTGGTTCCGCCGGTCGTGAATTCCCCCGCGTCGCCGACCATCTCATTCATCGAATAGCTGCGGATGCGCGCCGTCCAGCCGGCGGCCTGTTGCACCGCGCTTAACACGTGGTCGGAGGGGCACCGATAAATACTGGTTTGGCCCTCAACGTACGGACCGAGGCTTGCGCCGGTAATGGTGGCCAGGTTGGTGTTGTCGGAACCCGTATCCCAGGTCATAACATTGTTCACCCAATTGATGTTGGTCCGGCTTCCCAATGGCGTCATGACCAGGTTGTAAGGCAACCGGCCGCCGTGGTCGTCCGCGTAAAGCTCCCATGCCAGCTCAAGTTGCCGCGTGTTGCTGAGACAAATCAGGCCCCGCGCCCGTTCGCGCGCCGCGGACAGGGCCGGGAGTAAAATTGCCGCCAAAATGGCAATCACCGCGATCACCACCAGCAGTTCAATCAAGGTAAACCCCATTGCCAATGAGGGCGGCAGCTCCCGCAAATCGGAACGGGCTTTCATGGTATGGAAATTCTCCGGCTTGATTGCTGAAAACTACTTACGCCGTCCGGGCCGTCCTGTCAAAGCGCATCGCCAAATTCGCGATTTTTCCGCACCCGTGGGGCCGGGAAATGGCAAAAATTATTGGAACAAAACGACCGGTTGATCATCTCACCTTTGCAGCGGCTTTAAACCCGTTTACGGAGAACAGACATGAATGCGAAAAGATTTCTTTTGATTGTTTCGGCCAGTTTCCTGGGCTGGTCCGCCAGCCATGCGAATGTCACCAGCATCCCGACCTGGAATTATAGCGGTGGAATTTATTGCTACGCACCGGTTTTAACCACCGACAGCGGGACCGGGGACCAGGCTGTGACACTTAAAGGAAATCAATCAGGTTTCGGGGCAATGGACCTGACGTTGATAACCGATACCCCGTCGGATCCAACCCTCACGCTCAACAATTCCATCAACAATACGTCCTCGTTTGCCTGGACGGAATATATTGTCAATGTCGCCATGAATCAGACCTTTTCCATCAACTCGGCGGGGGTGGTTGCACCTTCGGGTTGGGCCGCCAACATCACCCAGCCGGGTGCGCCGGTAAGCGGGATTTATACCGGAACGATTGATTTTACGGGCGGCGTGCCGGTGGCGGTTTTCCCGGCGTTGAACAGCACGCTGGATTTTGGCTATCAAGTCACCTTCGCTGGCGCAACGCAATACAGCCTGACCGAAAGCGCCAGCCCGGTTCCCGAACCCGGCGCGCCCGGCCTGCTGTTGCTCAGCGGGTTGTTGCTCGGCGGACAGATGGTTGCCAAACGCCGGCAGGCTGTTCGCCGGCCTTTCTGACGCCGGTGCCGGGCAAGGCTTGCTTCAAGCACGCAGCCTTGCTGCCCGGCCGGTGCGCCATCTCTATTATGGCCGGTTAACCTTCCAAGCCCGCTGTTGACTCGCTGCGCGGGATTTTCAACCATGGCGTCGCGTGTGGATGTGACGTCATGAAAAGAAACGCCTTCGTTTTTGTCGTGTGCGGCAACGAACACGCGGCCCGCACGGGCATCGCCCTGAAATTCCTCAAGCGTTTTTCACACCGCGACATCATCGTCGTCAAAAGCCGCACCGATTTTCAGCCGGATTGCAGCCAGGTGCTGGAACCGAAGGTGCCGGCGGGATTCGACAACCGGCAGGCGGGAATTTTTCTCAAAACGTCGCTCCCCAAAATTCTCGGCTCGGGCCCGGGCCAATTTTGCTACCTCGACAACGACGTGGTGGCGGTCAACGAAGAGGTGGATGCCATTTTTGACCACGCCCGCAGCCCGGTTTCGTTTGCGGCGGATCATTGCCATCTCCGGCAGTTCAGCCGGTATGCCGTCCGCTGCGGCTGCACGAAATCCGAATGCGACCATCTGCACGCCGCCATCCGCCGGCAATTCGGTGTGAACATCACCGATAAAACGTGGCAACATTGGAACGGCGGGGTGTTTGTCTTTGACGAGGCCGCCGCTGAATTCATGGAACACTGGCACCAAAACACGCTGGCAGCCTTCAAAAATCCCTATTGGCAGGCGCGGGACCAGGGCACGCTGGCCGCCACGGTGTGGGAGTTGAAGCTGCAAAATCACCCCAACCTGCCGCCCGGGTTTAATTTCATCGTGGATCCCTGGTTGGGCGTGCCGCGCGCCCGACGGAATCTCGTGCAGGCACATGAATTGTTGCCCAACCAAAGCTATTCTTTGCAGGGCAATTCCACCAAACCGCGCCCCAGATTTGTCCATTTCATCAATGGCGGCATCGGCAAACGCGGCTGGAAAAACTGGGACGACGCGGAGCGCCTGATCGAAACGCAACCGCCCCCCGCCGCCTTGTCGCCGGACAATCGCGTCGTCCACAGCCTGTGGATCGGCTCGACGCTTTCGAAGCTGGAATTGCTGACCCTCCGGTCGTTTCTCCGTCATGGACATGAGTTTCATCTCTGGGTGTATGACAAAATTGAAACGCCCTTGCCGAAGGAGGTCATTATTGAAGACGCCAATCAGATTATTCCGAAAAAGCAGATCATCAAAAAGGCGGACACCGACCCGGAAACCGGCGTCGGCCGGGGCAGCTTCAGCTCGCCGTTTTCCGACTTGTTCCGCTACAAGCTGCTCCACGAAAAGGGCGGCTATTGGGTGGACATGGACGTGACCTGCCTGCGTCCGTTTAATTTTTCCACGCCGTATGTTTTCCGGCCGCACCGGGTCGGCATCGTCGGGAACATCATCAAATGCCCGCCGCGCAGCCGCCTCATGAAATCGGTTTACGCGCAGGTGTCCCGCCAGGCCAGCGAACATGCCGACTGGCTCATGCCGAACAAGGTGCTTTCGCAGGCGGTCCGTCGGTTGAAGCTGACCCGTTTCATCCGCGGCGGCATCTGGAACCAGGAATCGTGGTGGGGCGCCATCCGGCCGCTGGCCCTGGGCCACGACCCGGTGCCTTCGGACTGGTTTGCCATTCATTGGATCAATGAGTTCTGGCGCACCCTCAAGGAAAATGGCGGCGTTTACCGGGGACAACGCCTGTTCGCCGCCGCCCCCGACAAGGAAAATCCAACGGCGGGCAGCGCGCTGGCGCGGCTTTATTCAGATTACGGGCTTTCACTTCAAGACCCCAAAGTGAACCGCGAGTCGGTGAAGCCGCAACCACCGCCCGCACCCCTGGACAAACCGGCGGATCGGCAGCCGGCCACGCCGCAATTTCTGATGACGAGCCATATCAACGTGTTGTTGCCGAGCCTGGCCCGCGGCGGGGCGGAGCGGAGCGTTCTGGAAACCCTCAATGGGCTGCAACGCCGGAATTCATCCGGCAAATTATTTGTCCTTCATCAGACGCAACCCAGCTATAGCTTTACGGGCGCAGGCAATCTCAAGCTGTACCGGCTGAATTCGCTGGACCTGCCGGCCAGGTTGCATGCCGTCGCCATGGAGGTGCTCGCTTCACCTGAACCGGTTCTGTTCACCCACATGGTCAAGGCTGACCTGCTCCGGCAGTTGTGGGAACGCGGCGTCAAAACGGTTCCGGTCATCCAAAATTCCCGGCCGGGCTGGCAGGATTCGCCCGCCGCTTTCAAACATGTGAACGTTCCCTTCATCGTGGCCGTATCAGAAGCCGTGGCGCAGGAACTGCGGGAGGCAAACTGCCCCAAACCGGTGATCGTTTTGCGGCATGAATTGCAACGCTGGTTTACCCCGGAAGAACAACACCAAAACCGGCGGCAGATTCGAGAGCGGTATGGCATCCCCGACGACACCCTCATCATCGGCATGGTCGGCGAATTCAAATCGCAAAAAGTCTATACGCGGGCCGTTCGCGTCCTCGCGCATCTCCGCCGGATTCGTCCCGCCAAATTAATGATTTTGGGCGGATGGGATCATGATTGGGGCCATGGACGCCAAGCTTACACCGCCACCTGCCGGCTGGCCCTGGAGTTGGAGACCATCACGGACCTGATTGCCCCGGGACCGGTGCCGGATGTGGAAAAATATTACGCGGCCTTCGATGTGTTTTTAAACACGAGCGCCTACGAGGGATTAAGCGTGGCACTGCTGGAAGCCATCCAGGCAGGTTGTCCCATTGTGACCGCCGATGCGGGTGGAAATCGTGAGATCCTTCCGGAACGTGCCGTGCTGGTTCAGGATTCCTCGGACACCGGCGTCTACGTGCGGGGCATTGCCCAGGCGCTTCAGTGCCGGTCGCGGACCCTCATGACGAAGCCGGCGGATTTCGACCTGGTGCCGCGGCTCTGGTGTTTGCTGGGACAATACGGACGGCCCGGCCGCCATACTCCGCTGGCGAGCCGCGACGGAACACTGTTTATCACCAATGATTTGAACACCGGTGAGGCGGCCCGCACCTTGACCCGCCTGCTCGGCCAGCTTTGGCCGGAAACCCGGTCATGGCTTTGCGTTTTGCAAACGGCGCACGGGCAGGGTCATCTGGACGAATTGCAAAAAGCGGGGGTCCCGGTTTTTTCGCTGCAAAACTCCGGCGATTATATCGAACGCGTCGAGCGCATTCTTTCCATTCTCGGACGGTTGAATGTCCGAAGCCTCTGCTTTTGGAACGTCGAGCCGCGCATCAAATTGCTGCTGGCGAAAATTCTGCCGCCCGGCCCGGTCCGCCTCGTGGACGTCAGTCCGGATTCGTCCCTCTTCTTTCAAATGGAACACGCCGCCCACTTTCAGCGCCGCATTTCCTTTCCCGCAAAAGATTACTGGGCGCGGCTGGATCATTTCGTGGCCAAACACGCCGGGGGCGCGCCGCCCGGCGTCCGTTTGGGGCGCCGAAAGTTGGTGGTGATTCCGGATGGCGTTCCGACACCGGCGCCGGGTGAACCGGCGTCCTCAATATTGCCATCCCAGACCAACCCGGATCTGGTGATTGGCACCCTCGGCCAGATCGCGCCGGGCAAACCCATCGAATTTCTCATGGACCTGATGCAGGAATTGAACCAGCGATTGAATGGGGCAACCCTGATCCTCGTTGGCGGGCTGGAGCCTCAACGGGCGGACTACTGGCCGGTTCTGCTCGAAAATCTTCAGGCGCGGGCCATCACGAACATCCAGTTTGCCGGACCACAAACCAATCCGGCCCCGTTCCTGAAATTGTGCAAGGTGTTTCTGTCGATCTCGGAATGGCCGGGCTTTCCACCGGGTTGCCTTGACGCCATGGCCTTGGGGATTCCCGTGATTGCAAATGCCCAGGATGTCGCCAGGGCGCTGAATTCTCACGGAAAAAATGGTTTCGCCTTCGTCGGGAACAATCCCACGGCGGCAGCACATCAGGTGCAACGCCTTTTGACAAATCCCGCTTTGCGCCGGCGTCTGGGCCGGACCGCCAGAACGGTCGCAGCCAGGAAATTTTCCCAGCGGAACCAACTGCGCAGCTACCGCCATTTGTTTGCCGGTCCGGTCCAATAATGCCCGCGGCGCCCCTCTTGACTTCATCGGCTCGTGACCTTAGGGTTGCGGCGCGCGAGGGGCAGCATCAACCGGGTGGTTTTTGAAACAGGAGTTGCCATGCATAAAATAAAAATAATCGTCCGGCTTCCGGACGACCGCGATTACGCCGGCCAGATTCGCCTTGAAAATTCCGCGGGCCAACGGCTCGCCGGGCCCTTCCCGGTCTGCGGCCGGGCCGATGACAAACTGGCGCGGGAAAACCAAAATCCCGGACGCGACCCCCTCCTGCCATTTGGCGACCTGCCGTTGGGCGAATACCAATTGAGGCAAATCATTGGCAGTGGAACAGGCACACCTTATCCCGGCGGGGAATTTGGGTCAGCCGGAATCATTCTCCTGCAACCGAAGGCCGGCGACGCCGCCCTGGCGGACGCCAATGGACGGTTCGGATTTTTCATTCAGGGCGGGGCCTTGTCGCGCGATGGCCGGTTGCGGCCGGCGGACGGTTCGTTGCGATTGTCCAACCGCCACCAGCGCAAGCTCATCAGCGTGTTGCGGCGAGTCAACGGGGTTGACTGCCAATGTTGGGTGCTCGATGCCGGGAGCGTGAAAAAAGGCCGGAAAGTTGCCGCCACCGTCATGCCGGGCCTGCTGGCCCAAGGCAAGGCACTCCTTTCCGGACTGCTCGGGGCCGGTTCCCTGGAGGCCTCCCACCGGTCTTTGTTGAGAAAAATGCTGCTGGCCGGACGCATTTCCATGTCCATCCCCAGCCTCATCATGCTGTCCACCCACGCGGCCTTCAGCCAAAACCCCGCCGACCGCGAGGGCGGCAATTTATTGTTCGCCAGCCGCGACGCCGCTTCCAGTCCCGTCCTGTTCGCCGACGCCACGGACACCGGCGCCAGTCATGATTACGCCGGTCAACTGCCGGATACCACCCACGCCAATCAGGATGCAAACGCTGGTTTCCGATAACAGTCATCAGGCTGCGAACGATGCCAATCTTGAACAAGCCAAACATGATTCGGGCGTTGGATTCGATACTCCGGCCATTCCGACGCAGTTCAACCACGACTCCCGGCTCCTCCACCCCCGGACCGGTCAACCCGTCCGGCCCGGAACCGCTCAACATTCCCGCGGTCCATGGCCCAGCGACCCCGATGTGCAAAATCTGAACAAATACGAGGATCAGTTGAAACAAGATCAGGAGGCCGCGCAAAAGGCCCAGGCGGATTACGACCAGAAGAAACAAGCCGATCCGAATGCCAACATGGCGGACTTGTTGAATGCGCAGGCCAGGCTCAAGGGCACGGAGAACATGGTCAAATACGAATCTGACCAGGTTAAACGAAAACTCCCCGCGCTCCCCGCAACACCGGCCCCCGAGCCTCCCCAAAAACCAACCGCGCCGCCCAACAGCCAGTAAGCCGGTACCGTACGCCATCATTTGCCCATTGGCTGCGCGCGGCATTTTGCCGGGCGCGGGAATTCTCCAGCCAGCCGTTTACACGGCCACCGCCAGCGCGGCAGTTTCTTCCATCGCTTCTTCGTCAGCGGGTTGATCCCGTTCCTCCATCTTCGCCCGCAATTTCTTCAGCGCCTGCGCTTGAATCTGCCGGATGCGCTCGCGCGTCACTCCCATCCGCTCGCCGACTTCCTCCAAAGTCCGTTCCCGGCCGTCACGCAGCCCAAAACGCAGGGCCAGAATCGCGTTTTCCCGCTCGTCAAGCGTGGTCAGAACCTCCCGCACCAGTTCGGTGTCGGTCTCCTGGACGAGCCGGTCAAACGGCGCCGCCGCGTTGGGATCCGCCACAACTTCGGAAATGCGCTCCGACGCATCATCACCGATGGGGGCGTCCAGGGAAACCGGCGCTTTGGACGCCTGACGATATTGCCGCACGCGCCGGGGATCCATATCCAGTTCATGCGCCAATTCTTCATCGGTTGGGTCGCGATCCAGGGTTTCGCGCAATTTGATTTCCGCCCGCCGGAGATGGGCCATCTTATCAACCACATGCACGGGCAGACGGATGGTCTTGCCCTGATTGGACAGCGCGCGCTTGATGCTCTGCTTGATCCACCAGGAGGCGTAGGTGGAAAGCTTGGCCCCTTTCCGGGGTCGAACCGTTCAACGCCCTTCATCAAACCGATGTTGCCTTCATTGATCAGGTCGAGCAGCGGCAATCCCATCCCCTCATACTCGCGGGCGATCTTCACCACCAACCGCAGGTTGGCCTTGATCATGTGTTCGCGCGCCTGCCGGTCACCCCGCTTGATCCGTTTGGCCAGCGCAATTTCTTCCTGGGGCGTGAGCAACTTTACCTGGCCGATCTCGCGGAGATAAAGCTGCAAAACATCACCATGCGGCAAATCGTCCGGCAGGGGTTCCGCCGGTGCGGTTTGCCGGGCCGCCGGCGCCACCGGTGAAACCCTGGTGACTGACGGCGCCGCCGAACCGCGTAGTCGCCGCGATGAACGCGGACTCATCAAGCGAAGGCGGGAAGGCACCAGTTTGCCCGTCCGCGACCGGTATATCCGTTCGAATGTGTTTTTCATCCGTTTTTCTCCCTTCTCATGCCGTCACGGCAATCTCCTCCAGTTTGGACACAATGGTTTTCTTGCCAACCACCCCCACCGTTTGGTGGCGCAGTTCGCCATCGGCAAAGTAAAGCAAGGTCGGAATGGAATGGATGCCAAACCGGGCGGCCAGGGCGGGTTGGTCGTCCACGTTGACCCTGGCGACCTTCACCCCGCCGCCCTGCTCGGCGGCAATTTCATCGAGCAGGGGCGCAAGCATCTTGCACGGCCCGCACCATTCGGCCCAAAAATCCACGAGGACCGGCTGGCCGGATTTCAGGACCTCAGCCTCGAAGTTTGTTTCACTGATTTCAACTGTGGTTTTCATGTTTCCACGACCTTTCCATCATATGTAACAACTAATGTTACATAGTTGTTCAAAAAAAAGAGATTGTCAACCGGCTTTTTTGGGGGGGCAGGCGCCGGAGGCCTTCACCTCGTTGATGACATCGGCCAGATTGGTCTTCTCCAGGTCCCGTTCCATGGCTATCTGCGCGGACCCAAAAATCCGGTTCAATGCCTTCCGGATGCAATGGCCCACCGGACAGGCTTCGTTGGGCTTTCGCGCCGGCGTGGCAAAGGGTTCGACCTCTTCAACCGCCCGATAAACTTGCGCCAGATTGATGCGCCCCGGCGAACGGCTCAGCCGGGAACCGGACCCGGCTCCCTTGCAGGTTTCCACCAGTCTGGCCCGCTGCAAGGACAGCAGGAGCCGCCGGATAATGACGGGGTTGGTGTTGACGCTGCCAGCCAGAAAGGCGGACGTAACCCGGTCACCCTCCTTGTAAGCAAGGACCGCCAGCACGTGAACCGCCATGGCAAAACGACAACTGGTTCTCATAAAATGCGATTGACATATAAGTAACACCTGCGATTACATTTGTCAAAGTGGAATTCCGCCTGCCGAAAAAAGTCTGAGTGAACCGGTTGGGGTAAGGCGCCGATTACCAGTCTTTGATGGACTGCCGGTTGTTCTGCGGTTTTCCCTGGGGTTTTAGCTGCAGAAATTGTTCGTCGCCCTTCTGCGCGTCCAGCATCCGCCTGGCCTCCGCCGGTGTCATTTGCCCGGCCGCCGGCGGCTGACCCTGGCCGTTTTGATTTTCCGGTTGCCCGCCGCCCGGCGGTTCATCTGATTTTTGCGGTTGCGGCTGATTGGGTTGCCCGTTGTTTTTCTGGTCGGACGGTTTCTGTTCGTTCTGCTTTTGCGGTTGTGAATTCGATCGGGACGGTTGTTGGTTTTGCGGCTGCTGGTTTTGCTGGCTGCTGGATTGCTGCGATTGCGACTGCTGCTGGTTCGGTTGTGACTGATTATTTTGCGATTGCTGCTGCTGCTTGAGCAATGCATACAGCTTTTTCAGCTTCGCATCATCGGGATATTGTTTCAGCCCCGCTTGCACCGCCCCCAATGCCTGGGGAATATTGTTGGAAATATAGGCCTGCGCGCCGCCGTTGAAATAATCATCGGCGGACTGGGCGTGCGCGGCCTGCCCGGCCAGCAGCAGGCTAACGCTGAGGAGGAGTGACAATCGCATCAATGTCCTTCAATTTTTTGATGTAATCCTGAAATTTTTTGGCGGCAATCGGATTGTTCAGGCTTTCCATGATTTCCAATGCGCGATGGTATTCATTCCGCCGGACTGCGTCGTCCGCCGCGACCTTCGCCCGGCGCATCGCTTCGCGAAGCTGGGCGATCAAGCCCATCTGCTGCTTCACAAAAGCCAGGTTGTCGGCGGCGTCCGCATCGTTCGTGTTCAGTTCCGCCGCATGCGCATAACTCTTGAGCGCTTGTTGCCAGGTTGCCTCCATCGCATCCAGGCTTCCGGGTCTCGGGTTCGAATTTAAGTTCGCCCTGGCGATACAGCGTATTGCCCAGATTGTAATACGCCTGCTCTTGCAGCTTTAAATCCTGCGACCAGGTCGCCAGCTGAAAATCGGTCAGCGCCGCGTCAAAATTGGTCGCGCGATACGCCGCCGCGCCCGCGTTGAAAACCAGCCGCAGATCATTCGTATTCGACCGGGCCAGCCGTTCAAATTCCTGCAGCGCGTTTGTGTAATGGCCCGCATTGTATTCACGCAGCGCCGACGAGGGCGACGCCGGGGCGTCCATGGGCAGGAACAGGATTCCAACCAGCGCCGCAACCGCCGGCGCTTTGACTTTGGACGATGGCCCTTGGACAGCGGGCCGCTTCCGTTCCGGCAAAAACATTTCCGTCAACAACAGCAAAACCGCGGCCGCCAGCGGCCACCGATACTGCTCGTGATAACGGCGCACGAGCCGTTCCTCGCCTTCCACCCTGGGCAGCGGCGCCAGGCCTCTGGCGCAAATGGTTTGCATCGTATTCGCTCCCCGCAGCGGGAGATAAAAACCTCCGGTCGCGGCGGCAATCTGCTGGAGCAGGGTTTCGTTCAAATGGGACTTCACCACGTTGCCGTCCGGATCCCGGATGTAATCCGAATTGCCGTTCGCATCGGTGATCCGCAACAGGGTGCCGCTCGCGGTTCCAATCCCGACCGTGAAAATTTTCAGCCCGGCCCGGGCCGCGTCCTGGGCCGCGGCGAGAGCCTCACCCGAATTGACATTGTCCTCGCCATCAGTGAACAGCACCAGCACCTTGAAATGGTCGCCTTCCTTGAACGCCGCCTGCGCCGTCTGGATGGCGGTGGCAATGGCGGTGCCGCCTTGCGGCAGCGTATTGACGTTCAGTGCCTGAACGCATTGTTGAAAGGCCGTATTGTCGAAGGTGAGCGGGCATTCCATAAAGGCGTCGCCCGCAAATGCCACCAGGCCCAGCCGGTCCGATTTCGACCGCTGCATCAGATCCAGTGCGGCCAGCTTGGCCCGTTCAAGCCGGTTCGGCGCGATATCCTCGGCCAGCATGCTTTTGGACGTATCGATGGCGACCACGATGTCCAGACCGCGTTGTTCCACCTTTTGCAAATCAAAACCATATTGCGGCCGGCCCAGCGCGATAATCAACAGCGCCACGGCCGTAACCAGGCAGCCAAACCGGATTTTCCGTCGCGCCGGCGAAACGCCGATGGTCAACGCGGACAACAACCGGGCCTGAATGAACTGCGCCAGCAATTGCTGACGCCGGCGCGATGCCCGCCAGAAAAACAGCACCAGCGCCGGCAACGCCAGCAGCAGCCAGAGAAAATCTTTGTTTCCGAATTGCATGATCAAATCGTAAATTTCATGGCAGCCTCCGCAACCAGGTCTGACCCAAAATCAACTCGGCCAGCAACAGCACCAGCCCCAGGGACACCGCCCACGGAAACAGTTCCCGGTATTGCGTGAATTTGTTGACCACCGCCTCGGTTTTTTCCAGCCGGTTGATTTCCGCATAAATTTGCCGGAGTTTTTGAGAATTCTCGCGCCCGATAAAACGTTCCGCCGGTCGTTTGCGAAATTTGTCCCAACGCGTCGTCATCCGGCAAAAAACCGGGCGGCAATCCCATGGCCTGGACCAGTTCGCGGTTGCCCAGGCCAATGGTGAAAATTTTGACCTGCAGCGCCGCCGCCGCCGCCGCCGCGGTGTTCGGGTCTATCTGACCGGAATTGTTCGCGCCATCGGTCATCAGCACGATGATTTTGCTCTTCGCCTTCAGATCCCGCAGCTGGTTCAGCGCCGTGACCAGACCGTCGCCGATGGCCGTGGCGTCCGAATTGATGGTGCCGATTTCCAGCCGGTCGATGTTATCCAGCAAAAAGTCGTGATCCAGGGTCAGCGGCGAGGCGAGGAACGCCCGGGCGGCGAACACCACCAGACCGATGCGGTCGTCCGGCCGCTCCGCCACAAACTTTTCCAGGACGGATTTGGCCAGGTTAAACCGGCTGATGCGCCGGCCATTCACCTCGTAGTCCGGCGTGTTCATGCTGCCGGATAAATCGAGCGCGACCACGATGTCAATGCCGCTGGCCTTCACTTCCGTCGTGCTTTTCACCAGACGCGGCTGTGCCAGCGCGACAATGAACAGCGCCAGCGCCAGCCAGCGCAACGCCGCCAGGAACGCACCCGACCGCGACCGGCGCACCCGGGTCAATCCCGCCACCAGCCGCACCGACGAATAAAGAAACGCCGGCGGTGAACCGCGCCGTCCTTTCAGCCACGCCAGCAACGGCAGCAGCAACAGCAACAGCAGATAATAGGGTTGAGCGAAGGTCATGCGGGCGCCATTTGATTTTGGACGTTGGGCTCCGGACTTTGGACTTCCGCTGGTTCCGTCTCTTCCACCAATCGAACGGCGGAATTATGCAGCTCCTGCAATTCGGGTTCGCGTGGCTCATATTTGGCAAATTTCACGAGGTCGCAGCTTTCGAGAAATTTGCCCAGGCTTTCCTTTTGTTCCGGCAACAACAAATCCGTCACCTGCAATTCATGCAGGAATTCCTCGGTGGTGCGCTCCGGCGCGCGAAAATCAAACTGTTCCTCGAGGTAGGCCCGGATGGTGTCAGAAACCAGGATGCAAAACGGTTTTGGCTGCGCGAGCAATCCGAGCGCTTCCTGGAGCTTTTGTTTCGCGCGCACATGCGCCGGCACCGGCGGCACCACGGGAACATTCGCGCGCCGGTATTGCCACCATTTCCACAGCGCAAACAAAAGTGCCGCTCCCGCGAGGACGCCGGGTGCCAGCCAGAGCCATTCCCAGCCATTCGGAATAACCACCGGCGGTTTGATGTCATGGATGTCATTGAGATTCGAAGCCACTGGCGCCATCTGGACTGCGGCGGCAAGCGTAGCGCGACGCCGCTTTTGGCCACGGGGCAAAGTGCCGCCGCCGCTGCGCCCGGTCAGCGCAGTCCAAACCTTGTCCGACTTTGGACTTTGAACTTTGGACTTTGGACTCACCCCCGCAACCTCCGCTTTTCGCGATTCTCAAAAAACCTTCCGAGTGCCGCCGAGTAAGGTTCGGCGGTATGAAGTTGAATGGTGTCTATGCCCGACGAACGCAGTTGCCGCGCAATCTCGGCGCGTTGCTTTTCCTGCCGCAAGGCGAACGCGGCGCGGCTCGCGGCGTGGGCGGTGTTGACCTCCACAATTTCGCCCGTCTCGGCGTCCTCCAAAATCAACCGGCCCAGCGCCGGCAGCTCCAGTTCGTAGCGGTCCGTCACATGCACCGCCACGACGTCGTGGCGGCGATTCGCCTGGCGCAAGGCGGTTTGAATCGGCGGCGGCGGCAACCCGCCGCCGGCATTGGAGATGAAATCTGAAATCACCGCCACAATGGCCTTGTGCGGCAAAACCCGGCCCATGAATTCCAGCGCGTGCGCCAGGTCCGTCCCGCGCCGCTTCGGCTCGAAATATAAAACCTCGCGGATGACGCGCAGCACATGGCTGCGGCCTTTCCGCGGCGGAATGAAGTGCTCCACCTCGTCGGTGAACAGCAGCAGACCCACCTTGTCGTTGTTGCGGATGGCGGAAAACGCCAGCACGGACGCAATTTCGGCGGCCAGTTCGCGCTTGGATTGCTCGCGTGAACCGAACAGGCCGGAACCGCTGACGTCGACCACCAGCATCACCGTCAATTCGCGTTCCTCGACAAACTTTTTGATGAACGGATGGTTCATCCGCGCGGTGACGTTCCAGTCAATCGCGCGCACGTCGTCGCCGGGCTGGTATTCGCGCACCTCGTCAAAATTCATGCCCTGGCCTTTGAAGACGGAATGGTACTGGCCCGCGAGCGTTTCGGTCACGAGCCGGTTCGTGCGCAGCTCGATCTGCCGGATTTTTTTGAGAATCTCGCGAGGGATCATTTCAGAAAAATCTGTTTTGCCTCCGGCGTGCCGACGAATCGCCAGTGCCAGGGTTCGTAATGAACGCCGCGCGGATTATTTCGCGGATAGGACAATTCAAAACCAAACCGGGCAGCGTTCGCTTGCAGCCACCGGGACGCGCGTGTTTCTTCAAATGGGGGTTCAACATCGCAGGCCGGCTCGTTCCCGTCACCCAGGTCCACCGCCAAACCGGTGTGATGTTCCGAATGGCCGGGACGCGCCACCCAGCGAACCGCCGCGTCTTCGGAACCGTATTTCGCCACCGCTCTCTGAAAAAGCGATTCCTGGTACGCGACGGTGCGAAAGCCGGAAATGGGAATGATGGCCACGCCGTCGGCACGGGCTTGAGTCATTAAACTCAGCAAGGCGGCCGCGGCCTCCGTCCGCAGCCTGACTTCGCGGCTGGTTTGCCGGTACCGGCC
>CAVXLF010000024.1:0-74321 GCA_963762585.1 uncultured Verrucomicrobiae bacterium | reverse complement strand
GATTTTACGACCGTGTTCAACAAAATTTTTGGGCAGGGCGGGCAGTCCTCTGCCCACCGCGTGCGAATGCAAAAACGGCGAGCACGGAGTGACACGTCCCACCCATTACACACCAGGCAGAACCTCCACCTGGCTGGCCGGCAGCCAGCCGATCCGGCCGGAACCGTCAGTCACCTGCAGCCAGTTATCCCGACGGTCGAGCACGGCCAGTTCCTCGCCGTCATGCGCCTGAAACGCATCCTGTGCCTCGGCAAACGGCCCGCTGCGCGCCGTTGCCGACGGTTCAATGACCACCGCGGTTGTTTTTGAAAAATGCATTGTCGCCGCCGCGCCCAGGCCGGCGCAGAACAAAATGGCGAGCGCAACCACGCCGAAAGTCAGGCCGCGCAGCCGGGGCCGCCAGGCGGGACGAAGCTGCCGTGCGGCGAAAAGGAGGAAGGCCAGCCAAAAGGCGCCCGCCGCCAGCACGGTCCACTCATTGAGCGTCAGGGTGCCGAGCCAGTCCTGCCAGCGGCTTTCACGCAAGGTCGGGCCTTCCACCTGTTTGCGCACGAAATCCAGATTCGCCCGCACTTCGGCATCGCGCGGCGCCAGTCGTTCCGCCCGCCGGTACGCCGCGATGGCCCGGCCCGGTTGGCCCAGTTTGAATTCCGCATTGCCGTAATTGAACCAGAGCGCCGGGGAAACGGCGCCGGCTTGCAGAATCTTTTCGTAAGCGCCGGCGGCGGCGGCAAATTTGCCTTCGGCGTAAAGTTTGTTCGCCGCGCTAAATTCCGCCGGGACATCCGCCGCAAATGCCTTCCCGCCCAAGACCAGCACCAATAAAAACAGCAGCGCCGTTTTCCCAATCGGCCGCATGACACCCACACGCCGGACCGGGATGGGGCGCTCCGCCCGCGATGACGCGCACTCTTCGCCGCACCGCCGTCGCGGCTGTCCCTGACTTTTAAAAATGGAGACCGGCGCGACGCCGGTCCTGCACCGGGTGTTCATGTCTTCAACTCCTGCAATGGGCCGATGAGTTTTTCAAACCGCGCGGCCACCGAATCCAGTTCACTGGCGCCGCGCACCGGCGCGTAGCGCGCCTGGTTGCAGAGCTGAAAGAGTTCGTGCAGCGATTCCCGGGCGGACGCGCTGAGGCCCAGGTGACTGAGCCGCGCATCCACCTCGGCCCCGGTGATGGCGCCGGCCGGACAGTCAAGCCGTTCGCCTAGTTGCTCCTGCAACAGCCGGTAAAGCAGGGCGAAAAATTCTTCGGACTTGTTTTCGGCCGCGAATTGGCCCAGGTCACCCAATCCGTCACGGACCAGTTGCGCGACCTGCCGCTGCCGTCGCAACCGCGGATTGTTGGCCAGCTTGTCCGTGCGTTGGCGCCAGATCAGGGCGGCGAGAAACGCCAGCATGGGCAGGCTCTGCAGGGCGAGAAATGCCGGGCGCGTCATCAGCGGCAAACCGGCCCGGGTGAGTGCGCCCAGTTCCTGCTGGATCGGCAAAATATCCTCCAGCGCCGGCGGATTTTGCGGGT
The DNA here is from genome assembly GCA_963762585.1 of uncultured Verrucomicrobiae bacterium. Taxonomy (GTDB): domain Bacteria; phylum Verrucomicrobiota; class Verrucomicrobiia; order Limisphaerales; family UBA11358; genus UBA11358. The sequence continues at coordinate 72,796 of CAVXLF010000024.1, read as the reverse complement.
TGGCGGTCGGAGCGGCCGCCACGGTTGGCGCGGGGGTCGCCCCCGCGGAACGGACCGCCAGCGCCACGGACGGCTCCGTCAGCGTGCGATAGCCGCCGGTGTCCGGGTCAAAATAGCTGAAGGAAAAAACCGGCAGTTCGTGCACATCCGTGTTTTGCGGCGCGACAATCTGTTCAAACGTCTTGGCGCCTTCCAGACCCAGCGCATCAGTGGTCGCCACCTTCGACGTGGGCGGATAAATGGTAAAGTCATGCCAGGCCGGCTGCGGGGGCAGGGTGAGCAACCCGAGATCGCCCCGGCCGGAAATTTGTATGCGCACAGTGATGGGATCGCCGACCGCGACATTGGTCGGCCCGGCGGTGACGGTCATGGTGTACTGACCAATCGCGCCGTTGAAATTCGAGGGCACAGCCGTTGCCGGCAACGGCAGCGAATTCACCGTCGCCGTCCCGGTGGCCAGCGAGATTTGTTGTTGCGTTCCACCCATGTTTCCAAAGGGATCCCGAATGCCAAATTGCTGGAGAAACGGATCGTTCGGCTGGCTCGGTGCGGAAACCACCAGAACCAGGTTGGCGCTCAAGGGGCCAAGGCTGAGCGGGCCCGTCCGGGTGGCCGTCAGGGCGATGGCAACCGGGACCACGGTATAAACCCGGCTGCCGATTTGTTCGCGGCGCGGCTGGCTCTCGCGGATTTTGCCCACGGTGAATCCGTCGGCGGGCATGGCGGTGAATTGAAAATTGCCGAAATTACGCACGTCATCGCGCAGATAAAGGTCCAGATTGGCGGTGACCACTTCGCCCGCGTAAACCTTGTCTTCCGGCAGGGCAAGTTTCATAAAGGCAATTTGCGAGCCGGAATCGATCTGCGCCGCCGACGCCGCGCCGGGTTGCACCACCTTCAACGACAATGAGGGGCAGGTCAGCGGTTGGCCGTCCACGTCCACCAACATGGCGGGGATGGCGAATTCACCCGTGCGCTGCGGCGTGACGGAGAAGGCCACCGTCACGGTTGAACTCATTGAGCCGTTCACCCAACTGACATTCTGTGAGGTGCCCGCCTGGCTGAATTGCAGACCCGGGACGCTCGGCGTCGGCACGTTTTTGGGCTGGCCGCCTTCAAAGGTGAGCGACAACGTCGTGCTCTGGCCGAGCGTCAGCGTGTCGTCATCCAGCGAAGCGGTGAAGGTTGCCGCGCGGGCCGACGCCACGGCCAGCCACAGCAGGGTGAGACAAAAGCCGGCGACAACCGGAAGAACATTCAACCGGCAGTCACGCCAACAAAAAATACTTTTGCCTCGTAAACGTTCCATTCCAAACACTTTACGGTTCCAAACCATCTGTCCTCATCATGCCATCTGCGATTCACAATATCTTGACGCGTGCAATAGAAAGACAATCCACCGGCAAAAATGTTCACGCGTTGAGCGTGGATAATGTCAAAAGGCATTCCCCGCTTCGCCGGCGTGGAAAACCTGAGACCGCCGGCCAGTGTGCCGGTTGCAACGCCGCTCGACAAAACTTTTTTCCCGCGCCATCCTGTTCGTGATGGCATTTGAATCGGATTCGCCGCTCGACCGGCTCTGGCAGGAATACGGCCGGCCGTTCGAGGAATGGGACGACCTGACGCTCGCGCGCTGGCTCGCCCAGACCCTCGGCCAGCTCGAAGGCCGGGCGTGGCGGCTGTCGCATCCGCTCGTCGGCGCGTACCGGCTGGCGGCGCAACTGGCGCACAACCGCCAAATCTGGTTCAAGCGGCTGGCCACGCCGCCGGCGGCCTATGCGGAATCGCCGTGCTGCCGCGCCCCGTTCCTGCCGTTGCTCACCCGCGATGTGCGCGAATCCGGCCTCATCTGCCAGCATTGCAACGAAACGCTCGTGCCGTTCGAAGAACTGGCCGAAGAGGTCCGCGCCGAACTCGATGTCTGGTCGAAACAATACGAACCCGTCCATGCCGTCGCGCATTGGGACGACCGCGAACGCCGGCGCGTCAGCCATTACGATGCCGCCTACGAGAACGCGGCCAAGGAGGCCGAGCGGTTTCTCTCGCGCGCCGGCCGCGAACTCGCGCCGAAGTTGCTGAATCTTTATCCGACCATCATCTGGGAGGACCAGGACGAGTGCCTTGAAGTCCGGCCCGAGGACGTGGCCTTGTGATTTACGATTTGATTCGTCATGCCATACGGCTCGTAAATCGTATATCGCAAATCGTAAATGATTAAATTCATTTTCAAGTGGCTGTTCCGGCTGGTCCTGCTGGTGGTGGCCCTGGTGGTCATCCTGTTGCTGGCGCGCAATGCGATCCTGCGGGTTTACCTCGAACACCAGATTTACGCCCAAACCGGCATGGACGCGGAGATGGGAAGCTTCTCGCTCGGCCTGGCGGAACCGACCGTAACCATCCAGGATCTCCGGCTTTACAATCCGCCGGCTTTCGCCGGCACGCCGTTTCTCAACATCCGGGAAATCCACGCGGAATACGACCCCGCCGCGCTCGCCAAACACGAACTGCATCTCACCCTGATGCGTTTCAATCTCGGCGAGATTGACATCGTCAAAAACCAGGCCGGTCAGACCAATGTCTTTTCCCTCGGCCTGACGGCGCCGCAGAAAAAACACGGCGGCACGGCCGGCCGGGCGTTCACAAAACAAACCCGCCTGACCTTCACCGGCATCGACGTGCTCAATGTCTCCATCGGCACGGCCCGATACATTGACCTGAAGGATCAACGGAACAATCGCACCCAAAAAATTGACATCCAAAACTGCGTGCTGAAGGGCGTGAAGTCTCCCGCCGACCTGGGCGGGCTGGCGGCGTTCATCGCGTTGCGCAGCGGCGATTTCTTTGGCTCGCTGCAGGACCGCAACAATCCGGGTCCGGGCATCCGGCAACTGCTCGCCCCCTGAAATCAGCCGCCATTTTTGCATTTTCCGCGCGCGAAATCTCTTTTAACCTCGGCGCGTGCATCGTGACCCGCTCAAAACCGCCGCCCGCATCGTGGTAAAATTCGGCACGGGCGTGCTCACGGACCGCCACAAGCAGCCCGACCCCGCGCAACTGGAACAGCTCGTCGCCCAAATCGCCGGGCAACGCCAGGCCGGCCGGGAAATCGTGCTCGTCACCTCCGGCGCGGTCGGCGCGGGCATGGGCGCCCTCGGCTATGAAAAGCGGCCGACCGAGCTGTCCGCGCTCTCGGCCTGTGCCGCCGTCGGCCAGTCGCAGCTCATGACCCTTTACGAAAAACTTTTCGCCGCGCACGGGCTGCGCGTCGCGCAGGTGCTGCTCACGCACGACGACCTCGAACATCACGAACGCCATCTCAACGCCCGCAACACGCTCGTCACGCTGCTCAACCGCGGCGTCGTGCCCATCATCAACGAAAACGACGCGGTCTCATTCGATGAACTCAAATTCGGCGACAACGACAAATTGTCCGCGCTGGTCGCGTCGTTGTTGCCCGCCGATTTGCTGGTGATTCTCACGACCGTGGACGGCGTCATCGAAAATTTCGGCAAGGCCGACCCCAAGACCATTTCCGTCATTGAACACATCGATGCCGCGATTGAAAAACTCGCCGGGGGCACGGACAGCGACACCGCCGTCGGCGGCATGAAATCGAAAATCGCAGCGGCGAAGATCGTGGTGCGTTCCGGCATCCCGCTGGTCATCGCCTCGGGCAAAAAAAAGCAGGTGCTCGCCAAAATTCTGGGCGGCGAGGACGAAGGCACAATATTTGTCGCCCAACCGGTGAAGTTGCAGGGGCGCAAGCGCTGGATTGCGTTTTTTCATCATCCCCAGGGCGCGTTGATCGTGGATGACGGCGCGAAACTGGCGTTGCGCGAGAAGGGCAGGAGCCTGCTGCCGCCGGGCGTCGCGCGCTGCGAAGGCGATTTCGCCGCCGGCGACGTGGTGCGGATTTGCGATTTGAACGGGACGGAATTCGCCCGCGGCATCACCCGGTTCGATTCGGCCGCCGTCCGCGCCCGCCAATTGCCAAAGGAGGAACTCGTCCACCGGGATGACCTGGTGATTCTCTAAATGAAACATCCAACAACCAACAACCAACCTCCAACGCCCAAAGCTGCGGCTTGCCGTCGTTCCGGTTCATTGGATGTTGGATGTTCGATGTTGGACGTTGGATGTTTTTCCAAATGAAAAAACGTCCGGCGATAGGAGACTTACTCAAGGTCATGGCCCGGCTGCGCTCGCCCACGGGCTGCCCGTGGGACCGCGAACAAAGCCACCGGACGCTGCGGCGCCACGCCATCGAGGAGGTCTATGAATTGATTGACGCCATTGAGGCGGAGGACGACCACGAAATGGCCGAGGAACTCGGCGACCTGCTGTTGCAGGTGGTCTTTCATTGCCAGCTGGCGCGCGAACGCGGCGCGTTTGATTTTGAAAAGGTCTGCCGGTTGATTGTGGAAAAACTGGTGCGCCGCCATCCGCACGTCTTCGGCCGGACCAAGGTCAAAAGCGTGGATGAAGTCTGGGCGAACTGGGAAACCATCAAACGCGCCGAGAAAAAGGGGACGCGGCACGAACGCGCCTCGGCCTTCGACGGCATCCCGAAACATCTGCCCGCGCTGCTGCGCGCCGAAAAACTGGTGAAAAAAGCGCGCAAAATCTTTGCCGCCGGCCACCACCCGGTAGGGCTGCGCGGCCGCGCAGCCAAAACCAATCCCGGACATGCAGCCGCCCGTCCCTACCGGAAAAAAACAGGCAAAACGGCTTTGGCCACGGAGCTTTTTGAGCTGACGGAACTGGCGCAGCGCCACGGCTGGTCAGCCGAGGAATTATTAAGCGACGAAACCAAGCGGCGCGAGCGAGCGTTCCGCCGACGGGAAAAAACCTGAGTCAGGAAACCGCCAAGGCGCCAGGCACGCCGAGTCCCGAAATGGAAGAATTCCAAACCCTGGCGTCTTGGCGGTTATAATCCGTTCCTTGGTTGCTTTGTGGTTAAGCAGGTGCCATTTGACAGTCATTGCAACTCGCACCACCTTCCGGTGTTGAACTCATTGACCGGTTCAGGTGTCAAATCTATTGATTCTATGAAAACTCGAAACCTTCAAACGCTTCCACTGACCGTTGTAGCCCTGGCGGTACTGGCTTTGACCGCGGGCAACGCCGTGGCGCAGAATGCTCCAACTTCCACGACCACCGCCGCCCCGCCGGCAGCCGCCGTTCAGGCCGTGCCGCAATTGTCCTACGGTGTGCCGGAGGTCCTGCAACTTTCGCAGGCAAAAGTCAGCGACAGCGTCATCATCAGTTACGTCCAGAATTCGGGAAACAACTATGGACTGAATGCGGCCCAGATCATCTATTTGAAGCAGCAGGGCATTTCCTCCGACGTCATCAACGCCATGATCAACCAGCGCTCGCAGTCGGCGCAGCCCGCGTCAACCGCCGCCGCCACTTCACAGTCGTACAATGCGGACGCCAACACCCCTCAAACCACAACCTCTTCGCAGCCGGCGGTGACTTATGTTCAATCGGTTCCAACCTCGTCAGTCTATGTCGTTCCCGACACGCAGACCTATTATTATAACAACTGGCTTTACTACCACAATCCGTACTACGGCTATTATCCTGGTTATTATTATCCTTACCCGGCGGTGTCGGTTTCATTTGGCTGGGGCGGCGGTTGGGGCGGTTATCGCGGCGGCTGGCACGGTGGCGGTCACGATGGCGGGTTTCATGGTGGTGGTCCCCGCGGTGGCGGCTGGCATCACTAAAAGCGACCTTTTCGATTGTAGCGGCGGTCTGTGACCGCCGCATTTTTCTTTAGAAGGTGAAATACGTATGCGGCGCTCGCAGAGGCACCGCTACAACATTCCCGCCGGGCGGGCGCTGACAAATTCCCGGTGCAGCCGGGCGTAAACCCCGTCCTGCCGCAACAAACTTTCATGCGTGCCGCGTTCCACAATCCGGCCCTGGTCCAGCACCAGCACCAGATCCGCCTTCCGGATGGTGCTCAGGCGGTGCGCCACCACAAACGATGTCCGGCCGCGCAGCAAAATTTCCAGCGCCCGCTGCAATCGCGCCTCGGTGACCGTGTCAATCGCGCTGGTCGCCTCGTCGAGCACCACAATGCGCGGGTTCGCCAGCAGCGCGCGCGCGAAACACACCAGTTGCCGCTGGCCGAACGACAGCGCCGCGCCGCGCTCGGACACCGGTGAGTGCAATCCCTGCGGCAGCGCGTCGATCAGATCGGCGCAATCCAGCGCCGCCAGCGTCGCCCGCACGTCGGCTTCGGTTGCGCCGGGCCGGGCGAACCGGATGTTGTCCAGCACCGTGCCGGAGAACAGGAAATTATTCTGCTGCACACTGCCCATCTGTGAGCGCAACGAATCGCTGGTGACCGCGTTCAGGTCCGCGCCATCCACCCGCACGCACCCGCCGGTGGGCAGATAAAATTTCTGCAACAAGCCCACGAGCGTCGTTTTGCCGCCGCCGGTGTGCCCGACCAGCGCCACGGTTTGTCCCGGCTCGGCGGTGAAGGTGATGTCCCGGAGCACGGGCCGGCCCGGCAGGTATTCGAAATGGACCGCCTGAAATTCCACGCGCCCGGCGATGGGCGGCAACGGCTTCGCGTCCGGCGCGTCCTGCCACTCCGGTTTTTGGTCCAGCATCCGGAACAGCCGTTCCGCCCCCGCCATTGCCATCAACGCCTGGTTCAATTGATTGCCGATGACCTGGACCGGGTCGAAGAACAGATTGGCCAGGAAAAAGAACATCACGAGATCGCCCACCTCCATGTGCAGCCAGCCGTGCCAGCTCAAGGCCCCGTACGCGCTCAACAACGCCATCGCGCCGAGAAACAGCTGGCTCTTCAATTGCAGCAGCGGCACGAACACCGCCGACGCCTGCGCCACGCCGACGTTGTTCTCGCCGTGCACGTTGATCAGCTTGCGGAAAAAACCGGCGTTGATCTCCTGCCGCACAAACGCCTGGGTCACCCGGATGCCGCTCACCGATTCGGCCAGCGTGGAGGTGACCCGGCTCCAGGATTGCTGCACCTGGCGCAGGCGGCGGCTCATTTCGCGCCGGTATTTTGCGTTCACCACCCAGATGGCCGGCGCCAGCAGGAGCATCAGCGAAAACAGCTTCCAGTTGTACCACGCCATGAGCGCCGCCGAACCCGCCATCTGCAGGCATTGCACCACCAGCACAAACGCCACGTCCTGCACCCCGGCGCGGACGCTGTCGATGTCCGACGTCAACCGGCTGATGACGCGCCCGAACTTGGTCCGGTTGAAAAACGACATCGGCATCGTCATCAGCTTGCGGAACAAATCCGACCGCATGTCGTGCACCACCGCCTCGCCCAGTTCGAGCGCAAACCGTTGCCGGAAATGAAACGTCAGCACCGTGGCCAGCGCCAAAAGGAAATAGGCCGTCGCATACCGGTAAATGCCCCGCAAATCCCGGCCGGTGATTGGCCCGTTAATCGTTGCGGCAATCAACCACGCCAGCGCCGGCAACTGCAACCCGCGCGTGAACGTCAAAATAAACAGCCAGTTCCGCCGGGCCGCATACGGCCGCGTGTAGCCGAAAATCCGGCGGATGAGCGCCCATTGCAACGGCGCCTCGTCCGCCTCGCGCTCCTCCACCGGATTGTAAAACGTGAGCGCCTCCCGCGCCGAAAAGTCGTCCGGGGCGACCCGGTCCGCCTGCGATTTTATGTTCGTTCGCTCGCTCATGCCTGTCCTTCCCCCAGATCCATGATTTGCAGCAGCGCCGTTTCGTGATATGGCCCGGGCCGGTGCACCAGTTCCGCGTGCGTGCCCGTCTGCGTCAACCGCCCGCCTTCCAGCACCAGAATCAAATCCGCCCGGCGCAACAGACTCAGCCGGCCCGACACCACAAACGCCGTCCGCCCCGCCAGCGCCTCGCGCAGCGCCGACACAATCTCGTTCTCCGTCCGCGCATCCACCGAGGCCGTCGGGTCGTCCAGAATGAGAATCGGCGGTTGCAGCAACAACGCCCGCGCCAAGGCCAGCCGCTGACGCTGGCCGCCCGACAAATCCACGCCCGATTCCCCCAGCACCGTCTCGTAACCCTGCGGCAGCGCCATGATGAACTCGTGCGCGGACGCCAGCCGCGCCGCCCGCTCAATCTGCGCCATCGTCGCATGCGGATGCCCGAACGCGATGTTCGCCGACACGGTGTTGGAAAACAAAAAGCTCTCCTGATACACAATCCCGATCTGCCGCCGGAACGTGTCCAGCTCCAGCTCCCGCAAATCCCGTCCGTCCGCCAAAATCCGTCCCCGTTGCGGATCGTAAAACCGCGGAACCAGCCCCAGCAACGTGCTCTTGCCCGCGCCGGTCATGCCGAAGATGCCCAACACCTGTCCCGGCTTCGCCTCGAACGACACGTCCGTGAGCGCCGGTTTGTCCGCGTGATAGCCAAACGTCACGTTCTCAAAGACCATCCGGCCCGTGAGTGGCGATGGTTTGATGGCGCCGGGCCGGCTTTGCACATCGAGCGGCGTGTCCAGCACCTCAAACACACGCCGCGCCGCCGTCAGGCTTTGTTGCACGGAATTTGCGATGGTGGAAATGTTCGCCACCTGCCCGGTGAATTGCTGGAGCAATCCGGCAAACACCACCAGCCCGCTGCCCAGCGGAATTTTCCCCTGCACATACAGCCAGCCGCCGCCGGCGAATAAAATCACCAGGCTCAACTGCGACAACATCTGCGTGCCGGGCGTGAACACGGACAAATCCCAGAAAATCCGGCGCTGTTGCGACGACACCTCGTCATTGGCCGCCTCAAACCGCCGGACCTGGTGCGGTTCCGCGGCGAATCCCTTCACCGTCTGCATTCCGCGCACGCTCTCGCTGAACAGCAGCACCATGTTTTCCGTCAGTTCACGGTTGCGCAGGTAACCCGGCCGCAGCCGCGCCGAATAAAACTGTGCCAGCCACCACAACGGCAGCGACACGCCCAGGCACGCCAGCGTCAACGCCGGCTGGATGCGCCACATGAAAACCGCGTAGGCCGCCAGCGTCAGAATCATGGTCACGCCCTGCAACAACACGCCATCCACGAACAATCGCGTGTTCTGCACATCGCCGGTCACCCGGTTGAAAATCGAATTGGACCCGTGAACGTCAAAGAAGCGGAAGCTCAGGCGCTGCAGTTTGGCGTAAAGTTGGGCGCGCAGTTCCGGCACGATTTCGCCCTGCGTCAACCGCGCCGTCACCATGTTGTAGGCATAGGTAAATCCCGCGCGCAACACCGCCTGCGCCACAATCGCCAGGGCCAGGGCCGTGGCCACCTGCAACGCCAACCAGCCCGCCGGCGGCTGCCAGCCGAACGGATACACCGGCGCCGGCAGGGACGGGTCCAACGCGTACCGGATCACGTCAATCACCACGCCCAGCAACTTGAGCCCCATGATGCCGAGCAACAGCAGCACCACGCTCAGCACCAGCGACCACATGCAATCCCTGCGGAACCGCCACGCCAGCGCCAGCAGCCGCCGGACCAGTTCACCGGTGGGATACCGGTGATCATCGGGCGCAAGCGGGGTGGTTCCGGACGTTTTCAGAACTCCCAAAATGCCGCAGCCCGCACCCGCAATCGATTCAAAAACGATTCGAAACCGCCAAGCCGCCAGGAACGAAAAGAAAAATTCCAAGCCACAGATGGACACAGATTTTCACAGATGTTTTATCTGAGTTTCATCTGCGTCCATCTGTGGCTAAAAAAATTGGCGCGCTGGGCAGCTAAAATATCCGTTACAATCCGTGCATCCCGTGACTAAACTCGCCGGCATAATGACCAAATCATTCTTCCCCCATTTGCTCCTGGCTTTCACCTGCCTCGGCGCCTTCGTCGGATGTGAACCCAACCCTCCGTCCGCATCTGCGCCACCCGCCATGACCGGCAGGCAGTCCACCTACGTGATCGTGCATGGCGCCTGGGGCGGCGGCTGGGATTGGCAACACGTGGCCGGCCTGCTCACCGCCGACGGCAACACGGTTTATCGCCCGACACTCACCGGCCTCGGCGAACACTCCAACCTCGCCGGCACCAACATTGACCTCGACACGCACATTCAGGACATCGTCAATGTCATCCTCTGGGAAAATCTGCATAACATCGTCCTCGTCGGCCACAGTTACGGCGGCATGGTCATCACCGGTGTGGCCGACCGCGTGCCCGACCGCATCCAGCGCGTCGTTTACCTCGATGCCCTGCTGCCCGAAAACGGCGAGTGCGTGGACGCCATCAAGCCGAACCGGATTAAAACATCCGTTGTGAACGGCTTTGTGATCGGGGACTGGATGCAGGGCAACCTGCCGCCGCCGCACGACGTTCCGCAATCGGCCCGGACCTTCCGCGAACCCATCACCCTCACCAACCAGGCCGTCGCCCAAAAATTGCCCGCCACCTACATTCTCACCGTGGACCGGGGCGCGCCGCCGGAGCAGGACGATTTCTACCGCTTTTACGAGCGGGCCAAAGCGCGCGGCTGGACCACGGAAATCATGGAAGGCGACCACAACGTCCAGCGCTCGCATCCGCAGGAACTCGTCAAGCTGCTCGAACCGGCGCGGTAAACCCCAAACCCGATCGAACCGCCAAGGCGCCAAGGTTTCTAGCCACAGATTTCACAGATTTTCACAGATGTCTTATCTGAGTTTCATCTGGGTCCATCTGTGGCTTCGAATTTTCAGTTTTGCTTTCCCACCGGTAATTTCCTAAACCACAGGACATGCACTTGCCCAAATTTCCGGTTCCGCTCACATTGCTGTTCTTGACCGCCTCCCTGTTGCCCGCGCACGCCCAATCGCTGACGCGGATTGAGGCGCACGATTTCGGCAAAATGCCCGACGGCACCGTCATCCGGCAATTCACGCTGCGCAACGCCAACGGCATGGTCGTCAAAGTGATGGCCTTCGGCGCCATGCTCAACGAAATCGAAGCGCCCGACCGCCGCGGCGTCTTCACCAACATCGTGCTCGGCACCAATTCCTTCGAGGCGTACCTGAACAACACCTTCACCGCCCAGGCGCAGGTCATCGGCAGGTTCGCCAACCGCATCGCCAAGGCCCGGTTCGCCCTCGACGGCGTGGAATATCAACTCGACGCCAACGCCGGTCCGAATCAAATCCACGGCGGACGCAACGGATTTGGCCGGCAGGTCTGGCAGGCCCAGATGCTGCCGCCGGGCAAACACGAAGCGTCCGTCCGGCTCACCCACTTCAGCAAGGACGGCGAGGATGGGTTCCCCGGCAACGTGACCGCCAGCGTCACCTACACATTGACCGATTACAATGAACTGCGGCTCGATTTTCAGGCCACCACGGACAAGGCCACGCCGATCAACCTGTGCTGTCACCCCTATTTCAATCTGGCCGGTCACGGCAGCATCCGGGACCAGGAACTGTGGCTGAACGCCGATCATTACACCGTCACCGATTCCGAATTGATTCCGACCGGTGAAATCGCCCCCGTCAAAGGCACGCCGCTGGATTTCACCCAGCCCACGCCCATCGGCGCGCGCGCAAACCAGCTCAAACCCCATGCCGGCCTCTATGACAACAACTTCGTCATCAACGGCGCCGGCGCCGGCAAATCCCTCGTGCTCGCCGCGCGGGCACGCGACCCGCAGAGCGGTCGGGTGCTGGAAGTGCGCACCACCCAGCCCGGCATCCAGCTCTACACCGGCAACCCCCAGGCGTTCGCCCTGGAAACCCAGCATTATCCCGACTCGGTCAATCATCCCAATTTCCCCACCACCATTCTTCGGCCCGGAAAAACCTTCAAGAGCACAACCGTGTTTTCGTTCTCGACCAAATAAATAATCAAAATTTAACCGCCAAGCCGCCAGGCACGCCGGGAAGAATTTCAAGCCACAGATGGGCATAGATGAAACTCAGATAATACATCTGTGGAAATCTGTGTGAATCTGTGGCTGAAAAAACCTTGGCGTCCTTGGCGACCTGGCGGTTAAAACCTGGGGTTCCTCCGCGTCTCGGCAGTTATCAAATACGGGGTCTTCGCGTGCCACCTGGCAATCGCATCCGCCAGGGTGTCCATGGCCCGCCGCCGCGCTCCCATCGTCCAATGCCCTTCCATATGCAGACGGATTTCGCGGACGCTGCCATCGGACAGGTTGATGTGCAGGAGAATGTGCGCCATGCCGCGCTGTCCCATCCGGCGCTCCAGTTGCGCCAGTTGCTCCCGCCCGATGCCAAATTGCTCGCCATCGCCGTGGTAAATCAGCACGTCCTGCCCGACCCACATCGCGCCCAGGTCCTCCTCAACCCGGCCAAATCGCTTGTCCAAACCGCTCGCCGGATTCGACAGTCCCACCAGCACCGCACTCTGCAATTGCACCCGGGTGACGCCCATGGCCTTCAGCCGTTTCCAGATGATTCGCCTTTCCAGCGGCGCCCAGACCAACACCCACAAACACAAAATCGGCACCGCGACGATCATGGCCATCACCGGCAGCAGATGCGCCGCCAGACCCGCCTTCAAGCCCAGCTTCACCAGCAACCATTCCAGAAATGCCGCCAATATCAAACCCGCACCCACTGCCAGCAACACCAGCTCCACAATGCTCGCGAAAATCAATTGCACCTTCACCGCCGGCCAGACCGGGTGTTTGTAACTGGGAGAGAAAGCGCCGGTGATTATTGCCAACCAATAACCCACCGCACCCAACCCCAGAAACAGTCCTCCGAAAGCCAGCGTCCCGAAGGCGCGCGCCATGCCCTCCGCCGACAGGCGATTGTGATTCCACCACCACCAGAACACCACCCAGGACACCGTAACCACCGCCACAAACAGCCACAGGAGGACAACGCTTAACGTCGAAGGCCGCTGGCTGGTCGGTTCCATAAATTCGTCCGGCTTTGGGTTTGGAGGCGTGCTTGACCGGATGATTCCCGCCCCCGCGAAAAAGGCAAACGAAATCAAACGCCCTGCCAGCCGGGCGCGCAACACGAATTCCCTGGTCACAGATGAACACAGATTTTCACAAATGCTTTTATCTGTGTTTCAACTGTGGCTCAAACCTCCGCGTCCTGGCGGTTAAAACCTTGGCGTCCCTTTGCGCGACTTGCGGCATCCGACCTGCTTCAAAGGAGAACCCATATGGGCACAGACCGATACGGACGACGTACGTTCCGCCGCGAATCACTGATCGTCATCGCGGTGATTTCCCTTGCCGGCCAGATTGCTTTTGGCGGGTTGGCCGGACCGGCCGGACCCCAACCGGACCCCGGCATGGCCCGGCTTTCAAATTCGTTGCCTTCACAAATCATCACCACCGACGGAGCCATTTATAATGACCTAAAACTCTCACGCATCGAACCGGATGGATTGCTGGTCGAGTTCCGGCCAGCGACCGGCGGCGTCGGCCTGGCCAAGCTCAAATTCGCCATGCTGCCGGAATCGCTCCAAAAACAATTTGGCTACGATCCCGGCAAGGCCTCCACCTTCGAGCACGAACAAAAGCTCGCCACGTTTGCCCTTGCCCAAAAACTGCGACATGACGAAACGCGAAGCATGGCGGTGTCAGAGGATATGTCCGACCGGCCCAATTTGACCGGAGCGGTTACGGTGAACAGTTTCGATCCCACAGTTACCTATACGTATTATGCTCCCGGCCAGAAACCAGACGTGCTCACCGGCGGCATCGCCATCTGCGAACACGATTACCAATGCCGTGCCGAGTTTGATGTTCATTCGGAACCGGGTCACACCGGAGGCCCGATTCATTTTTACATCGACAAGGTCAGGATCTCGTTGGGATTGAACTGCCATATCACCGAACCGCAGTTCCCGTTTGATAAAGTCAGACTGCATGAGGAAGGACGCCGGAAAATATACGAGTATTTTTACCAGTTCGGATCGCAGATGGCGCAGCGCGTCGGTGAATCCATGATCGGCAAGCAATTCAACCCACCCGGAATGGACTTTGAAACCGCTAAAGCTGGCGCGCTGAGTGTGGCTCAGGCGATGATCCAAGGCCAATATAGAGCCCGTCTCGATTCGATCGCCAGTCAGGCAAACCAATACTATGAAAAGTTGACCGACTATGATGAAAACGACTTCAACCCGGACCAGGCTGTTCAACAGGCCATTGCGAAGTATGCCGGTCAAATCAACGTCGAATCCCAAGCACCATTTAGCCCGCCGCCTTTACCCGCCAATCAAGTCATGTTGCCACCGACCTTCCCCCGGGCCTTCCCCATATCGCCAAACTGACTCGTTTCGAAACCTTCGAATCGCAGATGAACGCGGGAAAATACTTGCCCCAAAAAGCGCGAAATGCGCATAAAAGATCCAGCGGATTTTATTTTGCGCCTTCTGTGCCTCTTTGCGGCAAAACTCTGTGCCTATCTGCGGTTAAAACCTCTGCGTCTCTGCGGTTGTCGTCATTTTTTGTTTTCCCAACTCCCAGACCCGAAACCCGGGACCCTATTCTCACTGCCCTTGTATCCGGAAAAAATCAGGCTTGCCCATCACCGGCAGGGACACGCTTTGGACATTGGTCGTCACCACGTTGCTCCATGAACCCGCCGGCAACGCGCCCGTTTCCTGCACCACAAACGGCGCCGTGCCGCCCGTCCAGCTCAGAATCACATTCGTCCCCGCTGGCGCGATGGACAGGTTGATGGCGCTGATCGCGGTGTAAATCGCCGCGTCGTAAGCCACGGCATGCACGCCGTCGGCTGCGCTCAATTCCAGCGTGTAGACGCCCGGCGCACTGAACGTCGCCGGCGTGTTTGTCAGCGCCGCATTGCCAAATGTTACCGTGCCCGGCCCGGAATATAACTTCCACGAAATCGCCGGTGGCGGGTTCAAGTAACTCACCGCGCCCGGCAAGGTCACCGGCACCCCGACCGGCACCGTCTGGTCCGGCCCCGCGCTCGCCACCGGCGCGCCCGGCGACCGCGGCCCCTCCGCCGGCCCGGTCGTCTGGATGACCTCGAAATTCGTGGCGCTGATGCCGGTCAAATCGTTGAAACAATTCGCCGGCCAGCGATCATCCGGCGTCACCGAAATCGAAAAATAATTCCCGTTGTCCGCCACCATCGCGCCGTATTTCTTCAATCCGGCGAGCACCGCCTTTTCCTCCTTCGTCCAGCCGGCCGGAATGACGAAGCCGGCCTTCAGCCGCAACCGCTGGCCCATGGACGGCAGATTCACGTTCGTGTTGCCCGACGGCGCGGCATAGTGCGTGGCCGGATAAATGTAAGTGTTGTAACGCGACCGTTTGACCACAATCCGGCACGCGTGCTCCACCATGCCGCGCCCGGCTTCGTCGTAACGCACCAGCGCGGAAAACATCGGGAACCCCGCCGCATCACCGGAGGTCCAGCCCGCCGGCCGCAGCCCGTTGGTGTTTAAATTGAACTCCGCGCCGTTGGACGCCTCCCAGTTCGTGCCCGCCAGTTGCGTCAGCCAGGTTTCCCAGATGAAACCACCGCCCGGCGCCACCATGATGGCGTGCCGGTCGCTGCCGTCCGCATTCGTCTGCCATTGGTACAACGTCTGGGTGCCGGTCCCCACCGGCCATTCCTCAATCGGCAGGTTCGGGGGAATGGGATACAGCCCGTCCGGATACGTCCCGCCGTCCAGGTCCGATTCATCCGGGTAATTGAAAAAATCAATCAACACCCGCGGCTGATTGTCCGGCACCAGCACAAAATTCATCTCGTACTCGGGCGTCAACACCGCCCGGCTGGCGCCCAGGTCCGTGACGATTTGGGCCATCATCGCGGTCGAATTCGAAAGCACCGGCCGCTGGGAAATGTCCTCGTTCCACGGATTGGTCACCGGAAAAATCTGCATCGCCGACACCACGGCGTCGGCGTTCGATGTGTTGAACAGGATGGCATTGGTCACCACCGGCAAGGGTCCGAGGATGCGGCCTTCCTGATTGATTCGTTCCGCAAGGGCGGGCGGGGAGAAAGTCAGCAACACCAGCAGACCCAGTGTTTCCGGTACAACCTGATGCTTCATATACGACCGGCGAAAACTTCGTCGCCGGACCGATGACAGCACAAACGACGCCACGGCTTTAGCCACAGATGGACACAGATTTTCACCGATGCTTTCATCTGTGTTCATCCATGGGTGAAGAGTCATTTGCCTTTCGCGCCCCGGTCCAAATCAACGCGCAAATCTCAACCAGCTATTCGAAATCCACCGGGTGGGTCCGGTCTGGGCAGGGTGACGTATATTGCCCATGCCTTCTCCAGATCCCCGTATTGCAGTGCCAGAAGTGCGTCGGTCTTGACCTTTTCCCCTCCCGTTGGAGGATGATATTGGGTCCACTTTTCCAGCAGGTATTTGTAATCAATTGCCGTGACGCGGAGTTTGCCTGCCAGGCCGGTGGCATCCGCTGGCGTCTGATGGGTGCAACCCCGCAGCAGGCAGTCAATCACCACCACCGGAACATCCAACTGGCCGGCGAGGGTTTGCTTTTCCGGCGTTGTCAGTTGGTCCAACCGGCTGACATCAATCTTCTGTTTGCCGCCAACTTCCAGCGTGGTCCCGTTCACCACGGTTATGGCCGGTGAGGTGCAACGGTAGGCGAACACTTGATAACTGGGTTGCCGCCGCCCCTCCGCCGCCAGCAACGCCGGGGATGCCGGTTCAGCTTTCGCAGACGGGCTTCCATTTTCCGGAGGCTGGAGCGTTTGGCCATCGCTCCCGAACATCATACCCTGGGTTAAAATCACCAAGGCGGCCACGCTGATGCGAATCAGCGACAACCTTGAACCTCCTGGCTTCGATTGCCAGCGCCGCAATGCGTGGGCCGGACCTTCGTCAGGCGGGATTTTTTCGGTTTTCATTGCAGGCTAACAGTAGGTTGGAAATCATGGCGACCGCAATGGGGTGTTCACCTTAGGCAAGGTTTTCATCAATCCACCCGGACGGAGCAACCGCCAAGGCGCCAGGAACACAAAGGGGAAATTAGCCGCGAAAAGGCGCAAAACGCGCATAAAATATTCAGCAGGTTTTGTTTTGTGCCTTCTGTGCCTCTTTGCGGCAAAATATAAGTGGCTCCAACCACAAGCCGTAAACTCCTGTTTCCGAATGGCAATCATCGTCATTTCCCCGCCGGTTGGCACAATCGGGCTTATGTGGCATATTACAACAACTCGGAGACGTAAATTCCCGGGAGGAAAATCCAATACCATGAATACCAGTTGTAAAACCGTCACGGGAATTTTTGTCGTCATGCTGCTCGGCGCTTTCCAAACCGCGTTCGCCCAGCAGACCCTGACCGTCAGCCCCGCCATCACCAGCAACACCTACCCCGGCGTCATCACCCTGACCATCACCGGCCTGACCAACGGGGAACAGGTCGCCATCCAGGAGTTCATGGACCTGAACGCCAACGGTTCCGTTGACCCCGGCGAGCCCATGATGGATGCCGGCAAAATCACGGACAACGATCCTTCCAAAGCCATCATCGGCGGCGTCACCAACATCAACATCCCGATTGACAGCAATTCCGCCACCGGCGCCATCACCACCACGCTGAATTTCGCGCCGCCGCTCGTGCTCGAGAATTTTGTCGGGCAACGCCTCTTCAAGCTGGTGAGTCCGACCGGACGTTTCGCGCCCGTGACCGCCACGCTGGTGGTGACCAATGCCGTCACCGCCCAAACCTTGAGCGGCATTGTTTACAGCAATGGCATCGCCCCGCTCCCCAACGCCGTCGTCGTGGTGCAGCCGGCCGACGGCAGCGGTTACACCGCCGCGACCGTGGCCGACAACAGCGGACATTACAGCCTCAATGTCAATCCGGGCAGCTATGGGGTGATGGCGGTGGTACCTGGCTATTTCATGGACACCTCCGTCGCGCCCCAGGTGACGCTGACCAACGGCATGTCCGCCACCAACAATCTCTCCCTGTCCAACGGCACGACCGTCATTTCGGGTAATTTTTATGACGCCGGGAACAGCAACGGCGTCGGCGGCGCGATGGTTCAACTGGAATCCGGCAATCTGTTTGCCATCAATTTCACCGATACCAATGGCAATTATTCCGCCGCCGTTGCGCCGGGCTTTTGGAAGATCAAACCGACCAAGGAACGCCTGGCCCGCCACGGCTACGTCATTCTGCAACAGAGCCTTCAGGTGGATGCCACCGGCGGCAACGTGACCAATGCCAACGTCGCCCTCTTCAAGGGCAACGCCCTCTTCTACGGCCGCATCACCGACAGTTTCAGCTCGCCCTTTGCCAACGTCCAATTCGCCGACAACGACACGAACGGCGTGTACACCGCCAAGGGCTACAGCGACGCCAACGGCGATTACGCCGTCGCGGTTTTGGCCGACACCAACCTCCTCGACACCACCAATTTCTGGAGCAGCAGTCCGAACACGGAGGCCAACGCCACGCTCGCCGGCTACATCGTGAATAATTTCGCCGACACAAACATCAATGCCGGCCAGGCCATCCAGCAAAATTATACGGCCCAGCCCGCCACCGCCTCCATTTCCGGGCGCGTCGCGGACAATCTCGGCAACCCGGTCACGGGCGTCTCGCTCTATGCCACCACGCTCATCGGCGGCATTACCTACCAGTCATTGCTCGGGCAGACGGATAATTCCGGAAATTACACCCTGGGCGTGACTTCCGGCGCGTGGCAGGTCTATTTCAGCTACGGCGGCGGCAATGATCTGCCCGGCTTTGGCCTGGTGGATTATTTTGCACCGTACAACGTGTTCCTGCCGCCCACCAACGCAGTGCGGAACATCACGGTTTATCAAAACGGCACGCCGGTGCTCGGCCAGGCCCAGCGCGTTGCGCCCGGCCAGTTTGGTTTTAATATCTACGGCGGCATCAACGTGAACTACACCGTGCAGGTCTCCACCAATCTGGCCACCACCAACTGGTCCTCGCTCTACTCGCTCCAGTTGACCAACAACCCGCTCTTCCTGACGGACCCGAATGCCACCAACCGCGCCCGCTTTTATCGCGCCCAAAAAAACTAGGATCCGCCCGAAAGCCCAGGCGCCCGTCCTCCGTAGCATTTACTGCGGAGGGTGGACCAGGAACGCCAAGGTTTTAGCCACAGATGGACACAGATTTTCACAGATGTTTTTTATCTGTGTTTCACCTGTGTCCATCTGTGGCTGAAAAGTCTTATGCCTTTTCGCGTATTTGGCGTCTTTCGCGGTTAAATCCCATTTGCAGAAAACGTGGGCAAGAAACAGGAGGACCGAGCGGGCGGGCGCAAGCGGGTCCATTTACAGAATCAACCCAATAAAACCCATTCCAACCATCCGGTTCATCCGGTCAAAAACCCGGCCGATTGATGCACCAGAGCAGCACCGTAATGAACAGGACACTGAAGCCCCCGGCCATCACGGTTAAAACCAGGGCTCGTTTCTGCTGATTGGACAGACCCGGTTTACTCCTGCGAGTGACTTGGCTTGTCATAATTGCCTCGCTTATATCTCAGGCCGCACACATCCGATATAAGGTGTTTTCCCCATATCGGTTTTTGCAAGTTCAGCCCGGACACATCAATCGCCCAGGACTCAAAATGGAAAAATTTGCCGGCCGTCGCCCTTCGACTTTCTGAGCGTTCTGTGCGTCTTGGCGCGAGGTTCTTTGTTATCTGTGCCCATCTGTGTTTATCCGTGGTTAAAACCTTGGCGTTCCTGGCGCCTTGGCGGTTCGCTTTGGCCTTTTTCTGGACAAAATGTTTCCTTGAATCGAATTTGAAACCGATAAAAAATCACCGGACCACTATGAAGCCCAAATTTCTGTTGAGCCTGATGCTCCTTTGCTTGGCGGCCAGCCGTTCCATGGCGGACGACCTCACCACACTTGACGGGCAGAAATACCCGGGCATCCGGGACGTGTCCCCGAAGCCCACGGGCCTGTTCTTTGTGACCGGCGACGGGGATTCAATGAAGGGCGTGACCGTCGCCTACACCAATTTGTCGCAGGCGACGAAGGACCAGTATCATTGCGACCCTTACGAACTGGCGATGGCCTTCGCGCGGCAAAACCAGGTCGTCTATTTGAACAAGAATCTTGCGTTCTCGCTCGACAACCTTGAAGCCGCCAAGAAAAAGGCCCGCGATGAAAAGAAACTGCTGGGCTTCGTTTTGGAATGGGACGCCATGATGACTCCGGCGCGACCGGTGGGGAAATATAGCAACAATGCCCTGGCCCATTTCTACGATGTTTTTCATGACAACATGGTGCTCGTGTTTGTGCGGCATGAAGATGAACTCGGCAAGGTTCCCGCCGCGGTAAGTCAAGGCTTCGGCGGCCCGGACGAAGGCGGCTACGCCCCGAGCATGGCGGTGGTCACGGCCGATTGTTCCCATTACATCTGCGAGATTCCCTACAGCAACAAAGACTTCGCCGGTCGCGAGCAGATTTTCCGGCAGAAAATAGCGGTGATAAAACAATTCCAGGCGGCAAACGGGGGCAATTAAAACCTGGCGTGCGCCCGGGTCAAGCGTGGCGGCGTCAGTTCAAAGTTGAAGGTTGAGTGCTTGTGATTTTGGTGCTTTAGCCTGTTTGGCGTCTTTCGCGGTTAAAAATCCGCATCCGTTTGTGTTTATCCGTGGTTAAAACCTTGGCGTTCTTGGCGCCTTGGCGGTTCGCTTTGGCCTTGATCTGGATCGCGTTTCTGATCAATTGATCTGGGCGTGCCGAAAAAAACGCCAGAAGCCGGAAATCAGAAGTCAGAAGCCAGAGGAGGCAAAACAAAACCCCTGTACCGCCGGCCCGCGCCGAAGCCACGAGGTCGGAAGCCCGAAGCCGGAAACCAGAAATCCGATGTCAGCCCTCTGTCCTCCGCCTTCCATCCTCTGCGCCTCCCGCGCATTTCCCCCTCCGCGATGACGGTTCGGTTCAGATGACGGAAACCGGATATCCGAAGTCAGACGACAGAAGTCAGAAATCCGACATCCGAACTGCCGCGCCTCACGTATTCCGATACCTCGCGCGGCATCTGGCTCTATCACGGCAACTCCCTCGAACTGCCGACGCCATCGCCGCCAAATATCCCGAAGGCCGGTTCGACGCCATCTTTGCCGACCCGCCGTACTTCCTCTCTAACGGCGGCATCACCTGTCATGCCGGCAAAATGGTCAAGGTGGATAAAGGCGACTGGGACGTCTCGCGCGGACCGGAACTAAACCACGAATTCAACACCGAATGGCTGCGACGCTGTCAGAGAGTATTGAAACCCAACGGCACGATTTGGGTGACCGGCACGCACCACGTCATATTCAGCATCGGCTACGCGCATGCAACAGCTCGGGTTCAAGATTCTGAACGACATCGCCTGGGAAAAGCCCAATCCACCCCCGAACCTGAGCTGCCGTTATTTCACCCATTCGACCGAGACCGTCCTCTGGGCCGCGAAAAACGAGAAAAAGCAAACACGTCTTCAATTATCAGGAAATGCGGAAGGTGACCGGCAAACAGATGAAGACAGTATGGCGGACGGGAAGTTTCAAGACTCAAGATTCAAGTGACCAGTCGGCAGCCGGACTTAAAACTTCCAACTTGAAACTTGAAACTCCAGCGCCCGGAAGCATGGGGTGAGAAGAACCTTTTCTGTCCAAACTGTTCGTCTCCCAAATTGACCTTGCTGGAGCCGGGGCATCTGGCCAGTGATTATTCCTGTCCGGCCTTCCGTCTCCGCATGGCTCCGACGCGACAAGGTGGTTTCTGGTATCAACTCAAAAGCCAGAAATCGCGCATCGGCGATTCCATCACGGACGGCGCGTATGCGGCGATGATGAACGCCATCCGCCACGACGAGCTGCCAAGCTTTTATTTCATGCAGTATGAAATTGTGCGCTCTCCCTCTCCGCCGTCGCCGACGGGGGAGAGGGCACGGGGTGAGGTGGCGCGTTTGATCAAAACCCCTCGCCCTAAACCCTCTCCCCGCTCAATCGCGGGGCGAGGGAATGTTATGGCGCGTTCGCAACCTGCTGCTCGTGCCGCACTTCGCCTTTCCACCCTCCGCCATCATCAAACGCCCGCCACTGTCGCCCACCGCCCGTCGTGCCGGTTGGGTCGGCTGCAACTTTGCCCTGAATCACATTCCACTCGAAGCCCGCATCCCCGTCGTCACCGAATGCAAAGTCACGCCAGCGACCGAAGTCCGGGAAAAGTTCAAGCGCGTCAAACCGTTGAAAGACCTTTCCGTCACGCAGCGTGGGTGGACATTGGACGTGCTGAACATCGTGCGGCGGCTTTGCGAGGTAGGGACGGCGCGCTGCGCCGTCCGCGCCCCAAGCGGGCGCAATCCCGCAATGCGGGACGGGGCTTTACCGCCGGGGACGCCGCAGCGCGGCGTCCCTACCAACAGCTTCACCACTGCCGGGGTTTACGCCTTCACCCGCGAATTGGAAAAGCTTCATCCCGACAACCGCCACGTGAAGGATAAGATTCGCCAGCAGCTTCAAGTCCTGCGTGACATGGGATTATTGCGGCATATCGAGCGTGGTCGCTGGCGTTTGCCGTGAAACCGCGCGGCACCATCACGATTTTACTTCTACATCCTGGGATTGGATATTGTTTGCCCTTCCTATGACTCTTGTTGTGGAGTATCAATTACAGAAACACCTGTTTTTACTGCGTCTTTTTAAGGATTATTCCACCTTTTCTTGCGGCCTTAAATGCTTTCAGACGTTCTATTCTTTCTAAAAGAAGTTTGTGCGACTCCTCCGCCTTGGCCAGGGCTTCAATGGCTTCGGGGTTGGGTTTGAGCTCGCTCTTAATGATTTCCAGTTGACCTGATAGAGTGCCTAATACTCGGTCAAGATCGATATTCTCTTTGGATCGTTTGAGTTCTTCAATCGCTTGAGATAAAGTGTCCAATAATACCTTAAAGCTTTCGATGTCAGGCGTTTTTTTTGCGATTAGGTTGCTGATATTATCCACCACTTTTTTGATATCGGCGAACAACGACTCCGTTGTCTTGATTGCATCTTCAATTTTTTGGGCGGGAACCACATTGGCTTTCATCTCTTCCAACAAAGCCAGTCTGGTTTTGCGCACATATATCAGGATGCACCCAGCAGATACCACCACAATAATAACTTCGGTAAATTCGATGGTCGAAGCTTCAGAAGCGTCCTTAACTTGTGACTCCTTTAGTGATTTCACGTCTGTTACCAGACCACTCACCAGACCGCTGATGTCGTTCACCAGGTGCGAAACCGAGGCGAGCGTGTCGGTGGAGGACTGCGGTAAAGGAGTGGTTGGCGCACTGGCTATCGCATTAGTACCAGTGTTCCCAATCGTGATGGTATTTGTATTGGTGATTGGCAGTTTACAGCCGCTCAAAAGGATAGGCAGGAGTACCAGCATCCCAAACAGTGGCTGAATACGGCCCGGCCAGTGAGCATGAGAATGAATTGTATTCATAATTTTTAAAGGAATCTCTCCAACCCATTTTAAAATGCCCAAAACAGAAGGCGTGCTACAGAGATGGGAGGACAAACCAAAGCGCGGCGCGCAAGCGAATAATACTTCGGCTGGAGCCGGCATCCGGCACGGCCAGCGATTATTCTATTCATATCCAACTTCCGCCTTCATCTGGCTTACGTTTCCGCATGGGTCCGACTCAACGGGTCGGCGCGACGAGGTGGGTTTTGGTTTCAACTCAAACCCTACTTCTATTGCACCTGAATCAGCTGCTGGACAGGCAGGTTTTGGGTGCTGATGGCCGTCTGCGCGAACAGATAGCTGATCATTGTAAAAACAGTACGGTCTTGGATTACGCCTTTCAGATCACCGACCACATACCTGACTTTATCGTAATTAACGCTGACCGCTTCCGAAAATCCCGGCGGTTCGGCGGCGTTGCCATATCCATATGTGAGCGTCATGATTGGTCTTACTTTAAACTGCCCGCGCCCAACTGTGTTCGTTATAATGGCACAGGCACCATATGCATCATTGGTAAACGAGATGTTCGCAATTTGACGTGAATTCTCCGCCATTTGTCTGAATTCGCTGTTCTGCTTTGCAACCGTGTACATAACCGCTTCAAATGTCCTCGTTTTGAGTTTGTAAACCCCGTTTTTAATATTACTCGCAAGAAGCAGTGCATTCGTGAGCTTCTCGCATGAAGCTTGAGTATCGTATGTGATATTGGTCGCATTCGTATTCATGTCGAATACCCGCTCATACTGCGAGTATTCCTTGTCTAAAAGGTCTTTGGGCCAAAATTGTGTGCTGGTCTCACTTTGTTTTACAGTAATCTTGCCGTTTGTATCATTACACGACACAGTCAGTCCCGGCTGCTGTGTGGCAGCGCTGACCATGTCGGTCAACTTCGCTTTCGTCCCACTGTAGATTATGCTGCTGCTGGAGACCGAATCCACGGTCAAAACATGGCAAAGTTGTGCGTTACGCAGGCTGTTACAAAATTCCAGGAATTTCGGGTAGGTTGGATCTTTTGGATCGTTGACATAAAACTCGAATTTCGTAATGGATTTCGGGCTGGGACGCGGGATTGGATTTGTTGTTACAAGTGTTGTAACATACGTAACGGAATTCGAGGCAGAATCTATGATGGTTATTGTAGTGGGAACCGTGATTGCGTTTGTGACAAAGTTCGTAATGTAATTCTCCACATATTTCGTTTGTATTGATTCAATTATTGTTCTGGCAACCAGATCGGCCGGATATCCTTGGTCGTAAAATCTCAAATAGACGTCGGTCGCTATGGGGGACAGAATGGCATCAACGAAATTGGTGCCAGTGATTGGGAGAAATTGAAAAGTCGGCGTCACCGTGCGACCAGCCATCAAACTGCCAGTCATGGAAAATGGAGTATGTCTGGACCGTGTAGGCAGGACTGTATCCGATAGAAGTAGCATATGAATACTGGGAACTGATCTGAGCCAGTTGGAGAAAAAGAGACCGGCTCGTCATTTGACAGCCGTGCCAGATTCAACAGCAACTGCTCATCACTTGCTTTCGCATACACGCTGGGATAGTTCGTGAAATCGCTGTGGAGGGCCACGCTGGAACAGCTGCAAAGCCCGATTAATGGCAGAATGGCAATCCACTTCGCATAAACCTTGATATATTTTCGCATGGTTGGCCTTCCTTTCGCATGGCGGCGTCCTCCTCACACCAATTAATAACGCTACGCAACAATGGTCCCGATCTTTCATAAAGAACGCTCAATCGTTGAAATAAACGCAAACGGGTCAGTCCTGGACACAAATTGGCGTCAAAGCGGCTGGACGCTGGATGTACTGAACATTGTGCGACGCATTTCCGAGGTAGGGACGGCGGGCTCCGCCGTCCGCGCCCCAAGCGGGCGCAACGTTCCGGCGGCTTTACCGCCGGGGACGCCGCAGCGCGGCGTCCCTGCCAACAGCTTCGCCACCGCCGGGGTTTACGCCTTTGAGCGCGAACTGGAAGTCCTTGCGGCCGGCCACCCCCCACCCCGAGGCATATGGGTAAAACACCCCATTGTGATTCAAGCTCCAAAGCGGGTATAATTGTTGGTCAAAAAATGGGGATGTGGACAGAACCGAACGGATTGCCCGGCCCCAATGGCACGAAACAATGAAGGGAAAAATATAAAAATGAGTAATTTTATTCAGCTGTTTGGGGAATATGTCAGATTCATTCCGACTGGGGAGATCCTCAAACTAAAAAGCTATGACCCGCAAAGTCAAACGCTGGAAATTGAATTTCCCAACGGAGGGCTTCCACCATAGCTCGTCAGCATGAGATCAGTCGGATTACACGAGAGCAGGAGTTGGAAATTCGTCGCTCGGAAAAAAAGACTTGATCAGGACGCAGAGTAACACCTTCGCTCCTTCGTTTGCTTCGGTGGCCGCACACAGCCCCGGCGTTGGCTGACGGGTGAACAACTTTCCATTGACAGTTTCTTATGATTTTGTTTAAGTAGCCTTAATCAAGTTATTGAACATCCTCAGAAGAACATGAAAACAATTTTCACCCTCGGCCTGGTGTTCTGCAGTCTGACGCTGGCGCAGGCGCAGGTTTATTTTGACGCGAATCTGGATCCGTTCCAGGAAGTTCCACCGCACAACACCCCGGGTTATGGCTCCGCCGATTTCACCTTGAGCGGCACGACCCTCAGCATCAACGCCGGTTCCGGCTTGTATGCGGATTTGCTGGCTGGCGCCAGCACCGTCACGTTGTCCGATGCCGCCGTGGGCGCCAATGGCCCGACGGTTTTCCTTTTTAATCTGGATACGCCCGGGAACACCAGCGGAACGTTCAGCGGTTCCGGCACTCTGACTGCGGGGCAAATCACCGACCTTAATAACGGCAACCTCTACGTCAACATCACCGACGCGGTTTTTCCGAGCGGCGAAATTCGCGGGCAAATTTTGGCCGTGCCCGAGCCGGCAACGCTGGCGCTGGCGGGTCTCGGCGGGCTGGCTTTGCTGGCCGTGCGCCGCGCGAAGGCGGCTTGATTTAAACAGCGGCCACCGGCTTTGCGAGGTAGGGACGGTGCGCTGCGCCGTCCGCGCCCCAAGCGGGCGCAACGTTCCGGCGGCCTTACCGCCGGTGACGCCGCAGCGCGGCGTCCCTAACAATCCGACGGACATCGCAGCGCGATGTCCTATCAAAAAAATTCAAACCCTTGGCGTCCTCCCTGTCTCGTCGAAGTCCCGCAATGCGGGACGCAGGCGGATGCGTCCTGGTGGTTAAAACCGCGGGCGGGTCAGCCGGCCGGGTGACGCTTTTTGACCGATGACGGTTTGGATCGGGAATGGCCGTTTCCGTGGCCGAGAAATTTGCGCATGCAGTGGGACAGCTCGACCATGTTGATGGGTTTTTGAAAGACAAACCGGAACGGAGCATAGCGGGAGGCCGACAGATCCGGCGGCTGGTTCAGACCCGTCATCAGGATGACGGGCACCTCGGGGCGGATGGCTCCCAATTCCTCGGCCAGATCGGCTCCCTGCATACCGGGCATCGTATGGTCGGTGATGACCAGGTCGAAACGATCCGGATCGGCGCGGAACGTGTTCACGGCTTCCTGGCTGTCCGCCCGGGTAATGACCCGGTATCCCATTTTGCGCAGTTGTTGCTGCAGCATGTCCAGCACGGGCGTTTCGTCGTCCACCACGAGGATTTGTTCGCGGTGACCGTTCAGGATCTCGTTTCGATCCGCCAAAGCCGGGGTGGGCGGTTCCGGGGATTGGGGCAGATAAATATGGAAGGTGGTGCCCTGGCCTTCCTGGCTGTTGACCTTGATGTATCCGCCGCTGCGGCCTACGATTTTTTGGACCAGGGTCAGCCCCAAACCGGTGCCCCGGCCGGGGGCCTTGGTGGTAAAGAAGGGTTCAAAAATTCTTTCGACGACCTCGGGGCTCATGCCGCGGCCGGTGTCGCGGACCACCAGATGCACATAGTCCCCGGCGGGAATGGCCGGGGAGCCCGGATCGGATTCGAGGTGCAGGGCATCCAATTCGTATTCCAAGCGGCCGCCTTTCGATTTCATGGCATGCCCGGCATTGGTGCCGAGGTTCATGATGACCTGATGCATTTCCGTGGCATCCGCCACCACCACGTCCCGGTCCGTCCGGACGTCCACGTGGATGGCAATGGACGACGGCAGCGTGGCGTTGAGCATTTTCACACCTTCCTGGAGGATGGCGCCGAGCTTGAGCGGATGACGCTCGGTATCCGCCGGCCGGCTGAAGGTAAGAATCCGTTTGATGAGGTCCTTGGCCCGGTGGGCGGATTTGAGCACCATTTGCAGATTGTCCCGGCTCGCGCCCTTGACTTGCGGGTCCACCAGGGCCAGTTCGGTGTAGCCGAGGATGGCGCAGAGAATGTTGTTGAAATCGTGGGCCATGCCGCCGGCCAGGGTGCCGATGGCGTCCATCTTTTGGGCGTGCAACATTTGCTTTTCGAGCCGGGTCCGTTCCGCTTCGGCCTCCTTGCGGTCGGTGATGTTGTCAATGAACCCTTCGTAGTGATGGACCGCGCCGGTGGCGTCCCGGACGGCACGGGCGCTTTCCGAAATCCAGATGACGCTGCCATCGCGCCGCCGCACCTGATATTCCAGCCCGTGAACAAACCCGGTCTGCTCGATTTGCTCCTTGAACCGTTGCCGGAAGGTGGCGTCCACATAAATCTGGGTTTGGATGTCGGACACCTGGTTCATCAATTCCTCCGGGTGTTCGTAGCCGTACATCCGCGCCAGTGCGGCGTTCACGACCAGATAACGGCCATCGGGCGTGCTTTGATAAATACCTTCAATGGCATTTTCGAACATGCCACGGTATCGGGTCTCGGCCTCTTTCAACTGCAAAAACGTTGTGTCGCTGTTCATCTTCCCTCTCGCTCACCGCGTGGGTAAGCAGTTCACCTGCCAACGTTTACGCGGGCAAACCGTTGAAGGAGATTTACGTCGCCCTTTCCCGAAAGCACCCGCTCGCGATGTCTATCGGGGTTCGGAACGGGACACGGGATGTGCTGTACCACAAAGCGACGAATCAGTGAGGTAGGAACGGCGGGCTCCGCCGTCCGCGCCCCAAGCGGGCGCAACGTTCCGGCGGCTTTACCGCCGGTGACGCCGCAGCGCGGCGTCCCTACCAATACGTTCACCACCGCCGAGGTTTAGGCGTTCGTGCGCGAGCTGGAAAAGCTCCACCCCGACACTGGAGCCATTTGGGGGAAATGACGATTGCCCCGAGTTTTAGTCAGACTGACAGAATGGTTCGGAATTTTTTGTTCCTCTGGTTGATTCTGTCAAAAACCGCGTGGCATCTGGCGTTTGCCGCAAGGTAGGGTTACACCCCATGGCTGGTGACCAGCCGATGGCGTATGTACGTGCTGTTAACGTAACAAGCCAAACAAAAATTATCCTTATGAAAAAACTCATCATCGCCTGTTTCGCCGCCGTCGTCATCGCGTCAGCGCTCTCCGGTTGCGCAACTCCGCCTCCGACCACCACCACCAGCACAACCACCACGACTCCCGCCATGCCTGCCGTGCCTGCCACCTCGACCACCACCACGCAATCCCAATAACCGTCAAGGTCAACAGCGGATCGGTTCCGGATGTTGTTCGCCAGCTTTGCGAGGCAGGGACGGCGCGCTGCGCCGTCCGCGCCCCAAGCGGGCGCAAGTTTCCGGCGGCCTTACCGCCGGTGACATCGCCGCGCGATGTCCCTGCCAAAAAAAAATCAAACCCTTGGCGTCCTCTGCGTCTTGGCGGTTAAATCCCCGCGGTTTTGTCCGCTGAGTTCTGCGTCATCTGCGGATGACTTTGGGTTCTCTGCGTTCCGGCTGCTCGGCGGTTAAAACTGGCCGTTGGAATCAGTTTGGGGCAATGACGTGGAAGGCGTTGGATAGCACCTCCACATCCAGACCGGCGTAGATGCTGTTGGCAGAAATCACTGCAGCCGGATGCTGCTTTAAATACTGCAATTGCGCCTGCAGCTCGGAAGGATTGTTAAATTTTCGTTCCACCACAACCCGCTCGGCCACGTCCCGGCGCAAACAATTTTCCAGGAGCGCATAGTCCTTGCCGGCCAGATCCAGGTTCGTTTCGCTTTGCCGCATGAGCCCGGCCAGCTGGTTGGTCAAATCCATGACGCGCCGGCCAAATATTTGATTTTCCGCTTCCACCCCCGCGAGCTGCCGGGTCAGGTTGGTGATTTGTTCCGTATCGAGAGCGAGGTTGGATCCGGCATCATTCAGCTGGTTCGAAAACGTCAAGGCCGCAGACTGGCTCTCATCGAGACGGTTGGACAAGGTGAGCATTGTTCCCTTGCCAAAGGCGACCTGAATTTGCGCCGAGTCCAACTGGTTCGAATAATCGGCAATCGCGCCGGCATCCGTTTCATGCTGCGCCTCATCACCCCGTTTCATCACCACAATCGAAACAACCAACCCGGCGCAGGCCAGGGCGAGGACGATGGGCAAATAAAGCTTCATAGGTCGGCCAGCGCAATCCGACGGAGATCGCGTCCGGTCATCGCCAAAACCTTCGCAAAGCCAAACCGATTGGACAAGAACGGATTTGTGACGATTCCGTCACGTCCGGAACCAGCGCTGATGGAGCGCTTTCACGTGAATTTAATTGCAGACAACTTTCGCGTGGTTGAAGGCTTCCCGCGATTAAACCTTCACCTTCCGTCGCGTCAAACCATCGAAAATATTCCCATCGCCCAACGAGGTGAAAGTAAAACCCCGAAAACCTTCGGGGCTGGAAATGGGACATGCCGGACACGGTAGCGGCGGTCGGTGACCGTCGCAAATCTTCCGGCGCCCCAGCGCGCAGGGGCGGTATTAAAAACAGACCCTGGATTTACCGAGCGACAAGCCAATGAGGCCAAAGCCGACGAGAATCATGGCCAAAGTTGTGGGTTCAGGAACAGCGATGGGAGCGCCGATCGTGAACGCGTACCCCTGGGTCAACTCGACCGTGCTGGTCCACGAGAGCTGTGTGAAAGTCCCGTGAAACTCAATCGTACCATTGGATTCAAGGCCGAAGATCGTATTACCGATTTGGGATATCGAGGTGCCCCCAAATTCGGCAGACGGTCCGCCGCTCTCGATGGTGATGGGCTGCGCTGTCTGGAACGTGAAGGAGGCAGAGCCGCCCAGATTTCCGAGGCTCCAAATCGCCATGACCGGATCGACGACGGGATTCGAGAAGGTAACGGTATCCACCACCGAATTGCCGCCGGTGAGCAGGATGTTGCCTTCACTCGCCAATGGTGGATTGCCGACCGCGCCACCGCTGTAAGTGGTCGCCGGCAGCCAGCTCGGAAAAACCCCATCCCCACG
This sequence comes from uncultured Verrucomicrobiae bacterium, assembly GCA_963762585.1. Lineage (GTDB taxonomy): Bacteria > Verrucomicrobiota > Verrucomicrobiia > Limisphaerales > UBA11358 > UBA11358. The sequence goes on along the minus strand of CAVXLF010000024.1, from coordinate 42,019 downwards.
CGGGGCATCGACCTCGCCGCTGTAGCTGACGTTGAGGCCGAGTCCACTAATCGTTCCCGCGGCCGTGCCACCGCTGGGGTAGCCAACCGTGGAGCTATTCCATTGCGTCCAGTAAATCACAGAAGCTGCGGACGCGGGTGTGGCCGAAATGAGCGCCGCGGTCAAAGCCGCCGCCCCCAGAATATTTCCGACCAGGATCCGGTTCTGTGCGCGGTTGCTGATGAGAGCCGGCAGGTTAACTTTGAACCTGTGGATTTGTGTGGGTAATTTTTTCATAATAACTGAGGCAATGTTCCAATGCTTGGTTGCGTTTTTAATACTGTTTACAGGTTTCCTCTGATTTCCTGCCATAAGAACAGCTTTTCCAGCTGAGGGGGCGGTTTTAGCTTCCCGGTTCATTTCTGTCAAGAAAGCTTGTCCAGATTCCGTTGCCACGTTTGCGACAACCCTGTAAAAAACGGGGCAGGAATCCGCCAGCAACCCCAAGCCCTCCGCCTTTGTCTGATTTCGGTGGGGCAGGTCGCGTGAAATAATTTTTACTGCCGCCCATGGGGGAAAGACCCCATGGCAACCCAGCGGCGACGTGTTACCCTGCCGGCATGAATGTATTATTGCTCATATTGGTTCTCGTTCTCCTGTTCGGCGGCGGCGGATTTTACTTTGGCGGCCCCGTCATTGGCGGCAGCGGGATTGGCCTGATTCTGGCGGTATGCCTGGTCATTTATCTCCTGGGCGGATTCCGCACAAAAAACCCATAGGTTCGCGCGCCGCACGACTTTTTCCGCAGGGCGGGATTATTCCTGGGCGCCAACGATGCGATGGCGAATGCCCCGGGTCTGGGACAGGATGACAGCATATCCGGACTTGATTCCGGTTCATCCGGTTGATTCGGTCGAAAGCGCGGCACATCATCCGTCTTCGCTCCGCTTCCACGCGACCAGAGCACGACGCTGAAAGGCGGGTCCGGTCTTAAGCTGGGCGGCGTTCGGGCTGCAACGCGAGCTGTATCGCTTCCAGCAGTTCCTCAGGGGAAAATGGTTTTTGCAGCACCTCTGTTGCCCCGAGCCGCTGGGCCACCGCCAACAGCGGCAGGGCCAGGGCATCGCCCGACATCGCAATAATTGGAAAATTCGGGAACTGTTGCTTGAGCTTCTTTATCGTTTCCAGCCCTTCCTGTTTGGGCATGAACAGGTCGACCAACGCGAGATCCACCGGCATGGCATGGTATTGCCGCATGCCTTCCAGGCCATTGACGGCCAAAATCACTTCGTGACCGGCTGATTCAAGGATTTCTTCAATGAGAATCCTCGTATCCGCTTCGTCATCCATTACCAATACGCGTGACATATCCAGGTAATTACATTTCCTCCAAGTCAGATACGGGGGAAAAGGCGAAATCTTTCAAGCCGGGCCCGGATGCTGCCGGATGGCCCCGGGATTGGGACCGTATGACCGAAGGTTCGGACCCGATTCCGGTTCAACCGGGTGTCCGTTTTCCACGGAATTCCACCCGCCGCCGCAGCCATTTTACCCCGAAATTCCTCCCATCCGTCCCCTAATTCCCATAATTCAGCCGGCTTGTGTTAAATATGGGCAGTCGGTTGCGTGGGTGACCGGATGCGAAATGTTGAGTGGTACGGAACAGATTATGAAAAAGTCATGGCAGCGGTTTTCGGTGGGCAGCCCGTTGACGGCCGGCGGTCCGGCCCGTCAGCGCCGGCGGTGCAAGTTTGGCTCCCGCCCATGGCCGCGCGGGACCACGGCAGCTTTGAACCCGAAAAAAAGATTTTAATATGAATATGTCATCCCCATCGACCCATCCGGAATCACTGTGCGACACGACGCCGGATTCGCAGGACGTTTTCCGGAAAAGTCCGTCAACCGTCAAGGTGGCGGATGGCGACCCGGCGCCGGCGCGACGTTCGGTGCGCGTATTGTGCATTGATGATGACGAGATGATTCTGGAGAGCGTGAAAGATTTCCTCGCGTTCTTCGGGCATGAGGTGGAGGGCGCCGCCGGTGGCCTGCGCGGGTTGGAAATGTTTCGCGCCGCCATTCTGAAAGGCGATCCCTACGAGGTGGTCATCACCGATCTGAACATGCCCGACCTCAATGGCTACATGGTGGCCGAGACCATCAAGGCCAGGTCTCCGCAAACACCCGTCATCCTGATGACCGGCGCCGCCAACCCCGCGATGGACGGCGGCCCGTCGTCCACGTCCGTGGACGTGGTGGTCAACAAACCGGCCTGCATCCAGGAGCTGAACGCGCTGCTGCTCCGCATGGCGGGGCCGGCGTAGGCCGGACTTCAGGAATTTTCCGGCGAAGCAATGAACATTATTCGTTGCCGTTGCGAGGCCGGGACGCCGCGCCCCAAGCCGGGCAGGCTTTCGGGCGGCGGGGCGGTCAAACCGGACCGGCCAAATCCACGGGTGGTTATTGGGCCGGGCCGGTTGTCCGGTCGACGGAGTTTTTGCGGGTGACATCGGCGACTACAATGTGCATCCAGCCCTGATCACCATCTCGAATATAATTCAGATCCCAGTTTTTCCAGCCCCGGCGTCTGGCTTCGGTGGCCGCCACGGTCGAGGCCACTTCTTTCACAAAAATGATGCGCTGCGTTCCCGGCAGGGCGGAACCCTGATGGACGGTGACTTGAAAATGTGTGTCGTCCACATTTCCAATGGTATACTTGGGTGAGGTGGGAAGATTTTGATGAAAATCCCGATTGTAGGATCTTTCATTGTGGGTGGCGCACCCGGCGGTTAAAATCAACAGGGTCGCATTTAACAACAGCAGCCGGCGCGGCCAGCGGAGTAATTTTATTTTCACGCTGCCAGCTTAACCGATTCCGGCGCGCTGGCCATACGGTAAACACCCCAGGTGGCGCGCTGGCTGGCCGGCCAATAAACGTCACGGCTTCGGACGCCCAGACCTTCGCCCGCTCTGGCATCCTTACCTACCCGGCACCGCATGCTGGATGTAACCTCAATGTAACCTCGCACCGCTTTACATCTTCTTTCGTGTGCTGGTAGAGTAACGTCATCTTATTCACATGAGCCTGAGCAGTAGACTTTTTCTCATCACCCTCACCGCCGCCGCCACCGCCCAGGCGGCGGTCATCAACGGCGATCTGACGGTGAACTCGTTTGCGGCCTATGCCGGCCAGACCAATATTGTCCTGCAGGCCACCGGCAACATTATCTTCTCCGGCGGGACCCTGAACCTGCCAGCCCTGCCACCCGGCGCTGCCGGCGGGTGGCTCACGGTTCAGGCGGGAAACGATGTGGTGGTCAATGATGGCGTGACGATCCTCGCTGACACCGGCTGGTCGGTCGACCTGGCCGCCGGCACAACGGTCTTTGGGCCTGACCCCGTCGTTGCTCCCGGCATTGGCGACATCAATTTCCTGGGCAACGGGTCGCTCCTGGTCACGGACGGCTCCATCAGTTTCCGGGCCGGCAACAATGTGACGGTCGACGGCGGGGCCGTTGGCGCCGCGGGTGGCGGCGACATAAACATAATCGCTTTGGGCAGCGTGAGCGCCGGCAACGGGAATCTCCCGGGTCAAATCGGCACCGTGGATGGCGGCAGCATCAGCATCTCCGCCGGAGAAGACATCTCCGGCAACATCATTCCGGACGGGGGTGTGGTCGTCACCAATATAACAGCCGGTGGCAGCATCACCAATTCGCCCGGCGATAGCACCGGCATCCCGATCAAAGGATGTGCTCATGGCAGGTTCTTCCCGCGCGACGGCCACCACCCAAACCCAACCGCCGGCAAAGCTCGGACCCGTCACCTCGCTGAACCCTGTTTTCGTCACCCGACGCGACCGGACCTTGGACGCGCTCAACCTTGCAGCGGCGGCCGGTGACCATCGCAAATCTTTCGGCGGGGGAAACTTCGGAAGCCACAATCATGCTGAACCATCAGGGCGTCGTGAAACGACGCCCTCCGGCAGGTTCAAGCGGAAACCACGCCCAGAACCCGCGGCAGCAATTCACGACTAAACAAATCCACCCATCTGCCCTCCCGATCACGAAAAGCCATGCACTTGAAGCCTTCACATTGAACCTGCACCGGCAGGCCCAAAACCGGCAACGAGCCGTATCTGGGCTTGTTCAATATTCGAGCTTTGTTCTCCATGCAGCAACCTACGCTGGAATCCGGGAACGCGCTCACTTTATTACAGAATATATTCTCCGCGGAGGAAGGAAATGGGACAGTCGCGGGCGCGGGTGCCCAGGGATGTCCGGACGCCGGGCGCAGACCGGTAACCTTCATCTGATACACTGAAGTCTCCTTCCGGCCGGATGCGGTGGCCGGCGGCAAAATTCCCCGACCCAAACTTGAACGCCGCCAGCGGGTGCGCCGTCTATTAACGGTATGGATACCATCACCCGGAAACTCATCCTGGAACACGCGGTTTTTTGCGACGTGTTTGACCAAATTGAACGGGTCCTGGCCGGCTCCACGTCCGTGCCGGAAGTCAGGCTGCTGGCGTCGGTGGTGGAAGGTCTATTGCGCGGCCATGGCGAGACCGAAACGAACCTCGCCTATGCGGCCCTGGATCACGCCCTCGCCGACCGGGGAGCGCTGACCCGCCTGTATCAGGATCATCGTGAAATTGACGACCACTTCAAACGCATCCATCGCACAACCGAACCGGCGGAGGCGCAGCTGCTGCTCAAAAAGGGCCTGGCGGCCACGCGCGAACATTTCCGGCGCGAGGAAAAACACGTGTTCCCGTTGCTGGAAAAAACGCTGCAGCCGGACACGCTGGGGATGCTCGGATGGAAGTGGACGGAAAGCCGTTCCGTTTCCGCCAGGGTCTGACACCGGGCGCAGGGCCGCGCGCGCACTTGCGAAGTCTTCAAAACCGTGTTTAATCCCATCCGGGCCGGCCCGTGAGGCGCCCGGCCTGAACGCAAAGCAGTCCCGGTGCTGATTTAATCCGCCAAAGGAATCATCTGATGGACACGACCAACCAGACCGCCGCGACGGTGATGTCGCGGGCTTATCATTTTGTCTCCGGCCATGATTCATCCACCGGAACGCGGCTCCTGCTCATCGTGGTCCTCGCGGTTCTGGTGCATCTGACAGTCCAGGCCATCCGGAGCTTCAGCGAATGGCTCATCAGCAAAAGTCACGCGCAAAAAAGTCCGCTCGGCTTCGTCACGCAGCAGCCCAAATTCATCACCCTCACCCAGCTCATCGCCAATAGCGTGACCTTCATCATGTATTTCCTGGCCATGGGACTGGTGCTGCAGGAAATGGGCGTGAACCTGGAAGTTTACCTGGGCAGCGCCTCCATCGTCGCGCTGGCCATCAGCTTCGGCTCGCAGGGCCTGGTGCAGGACGTCGTCATCAGCCTGACCCTGATTTTTTCAGACGCGATGGACGTGGGCGATCTGGTGGAAATCGCCGGCACCGTGGTGGTCATCGGCCGCGTCGAGGAAATCGGCCTGCGCTTCACCACGCTCCGCAATTTTTTCAACCAGGTGGTGTTCATTCCCAACCGCACCATCGCCAACGTCAGCCGGTTTCCACACGGCGGGGTGTTTGCGTATGCGGACGTCCAGCTTCCGGCGGGCGTGGACCGGGACCAGGCCGTCCGGGCCATTGGGAACGCCGCCCGGGGCATGTGGGCGCAATTCGGGGCGATCATTCTCGGCGAACCGGCCATCGGCCCGGTGGAAACGGCGCCGGGCGGCGGCTGGGATTTTGTGCGCGTCCATTTCAAAATCTGGCCGGGCCAGGGTAATTTGATTGAAACCACCTTCCGCCAGCAGATCATCAGCGCCCTGAAAACGTTCAGTCCGGATTACGCCGAGTGGCAGGTGCCGGTGACGTATCGTGCCATGACGGCCGCGAAGCAGGTGCAGCCGCTGCCGGAATCCGGTTCCGGCCAGCCGCCGGGCTGATCCAGGTTCTTGATTCCTTTGAAGGGGCCATCCGTAATTCAGCTTCGGCGCTAATCCTTGATGCACGGCCGAAGCTGGACGTCCAGGTGCGGGATGTGCCCTTCAATCCACTCACTGAGGGTGCGATGCAGGCTCCGGAGAATATCGGGCCGCAAACCTTCCCGCTGGCTGCATTCCTTGAATTCACTGATAAACTTCAAAAACTGTTCGTGCGCCTGTTTGTTCTTCGCGTGGGCCGGACACCGGTAACGCTCCATGCACTGTTCCTCAAACTGGAAATGGGTGATGGCGTAGGACCCCAGAAAATCGATCAGATGAATCAGAAACTCGCCCTCTTCGCGCGTCGGATTGGTGTCAGTCAACATGCTCTCCAGATGATTGAGGTTGTTGATCAACATCCGGTGCTGTTGATCAATCACCTTGGAACCCGTCGCGAACCGCTCAGTCCAATTTACCATGTTAAAAATCCAGGCCGGCGGCGGTTCAAGGTCCGCGCGCGAAAATCGTTCATCCTACACTTTCCTACCCTTTCAACCCGGGCGGTTTGCGGACTACGGATTTTTTGGCGAACGTCCACCATAAATTGCGCGCGGGCGGCCCATTGGCAATTCGCTCGAATTCCCCTGGCGCACCGGCTAGAGTGATTCCCATGTTGCTGATCACGTCGAACAAGTCGAAGCAGTTGCTGCAAATCCGTTACCTCGGAGAGGTGCGGCTGGAGGAGCTGCAGCGCGGCCGGGAGGATCTGCTGACGCAACTGCGGGAGCTGGCACCGGGCTTTCGATTGCTGGCAGATTTCAGCCAGTTGGAGTCCATGGCACTGGATTGCGCGCCGGTCCTGGGCCAGCTGATGGATTTGATGGGACATGCCGGCATGAGCCTGGTGGCGCGGGTCATTACCGATCCCAGCAAGGACATCGGGATGAACATCCTCACCGTGTTTCATTACCCGCACGGTCTCCGGGTGGTCACCTGCGAGAACCTGACCGACGCGGCCAGGGCGCTCGGGCTTTAGGAGGCGACCGGCCCCGGTCAGGCGGCGGTTGCGATCTGGGGCTGCGGCCGGCGGGGCTGGACGTTGGGCACGGACGGGCCCTCGGCCTGTTTAAAATGGATTTTGGAGCGCAGCAGCAGCGTGCCAAAACACAAATCGGCCAGCGGCAACACCACGTTGAAATTTTTGCCCATGTAACGGTGGTGCAACAGGTGATGGCCGTTGAGCCGGAAAAAAATTCCCGAGCGTTCGATGTTGCGTTTGCGCGGCAGATGCATGCACCAGTGCATGTATTCGTAGGCGCCGTAATAGGCCGCGCAGGCCAGCGCGGCGCCGGCCAGGATTCCCCATTGGCCGGATAAAATCGCGGCGACCAGAAAGGGCGTCAATCCAACCAGAATGAGCACCGGGCCGTTCCACCATGCCATCGGAATGGTCCATTTGTCCGGTTCGTGAATCAAATGATAGGTGTGGTCGGATTTAAAAATGTGATGATGCACCAACGCGTGGCTTTTGAAGGGATAGGTGAACTTTCCCAGCGGCCGGTGCATGATGTAACGGTGCAGCGTCCACTCAAACAGCGAGGCGTAAACCACGGCGATGACAAAGCCGATCGCCATCCAAAAGAAAAACCAGGAGCTCAAGGCACTGGGGGGGTTGAAAGCTGGACGGAATCGTTGGCGATTCGCGCCGTCCCGGCAAACAATATTGTGTTCATCATGACTGTTTCTCCGGACTCACCTGTTTTTTTTACGGGCGGTGGGTTCCCGCCGGCGGGTTTCCATTCACTGTGTGGCCAGCAAGATACCGGCCCAACGGGACAATGCAAGAAGTATTTTCACTGGCAGGCAGAAGCAGTCCTGCTGACACAGCCTGCGCCCGGCGGGAATTGAATTGGAAATACTTCTGTACCTGGCCGGCACCAACTGTTCTGCTGCGGGCTGAACCCAAGGCCGTCATGCCGATGCACTTTTTAGGAAAATTGCTGTTCCCGCGTTTGCAGCCCAGCCAGCGCTGGTATCAGCTTAAAACCATCATTGCCGCCGTGCTCATTGCCATGGTTTTCTCCGGTGTCATGATGGGGCTTTTATATTGGAAAAATGCCTTGTATAGATAACGGTCGGGCATGAAGCCTTAAGCACGTAATTGCTCAAAAAACACAGCATTGACAACCTGGCGGATTTCTGGTCTTATCACACCCCTTTTGCAGGAAAATTTATGTACGCCGTATTGGAAACTGGAAGCAAACAATATCGTGTGGCCGCGGGCGACACGCTGGAAATCGAGCGCCTGGCCATCGAGGCCGGCCAACCCGTCACCTTTGACCGCGTCTTGCTGGTCAACCGCGATGGCAAGGTCGCCGTCGGCGCCCCCACCGTCAGCGGCGCCAGCGTCGTGGCCGACGTGGTGGAACACAAGCGCGGCGAGAAAAAACTCACGTTCAAGATGAAACGCCGCAAGGGCTATCATAAAACCATCGGCCATCGCCAGGAACTGACGGTCGTGAAAATCAAGGAAATCAAAGGGTAAACCGGTAGGGACAGCGCGCCGCGCTGTCCGGACGCCGCAGCGCGGCGTCCCTACCAACCAAGCAAAGAATTTATGGCACATAAAAAAGGTCAAGGCAGCGTCCGGAACGGTCGCGACAGCGTCAGCAAACGGCTCGGCGTAAAAACATTTGGCAGCGAATCCGTCACCGCCGGCAGCATCATTGTCCGGCAGCGCGGCTCCCGGTTTCAAGCGGGCCAGAACGTCGGCACCGGCCGCGACTGGACGCTCTTCGCGCTCGTGGACGGCAGGATCGTTTTCGACAAGAACGGCCGCCGCGTGAACGTGAAGCCCGAACCCGCCGCCAAGAATTAACCGGCGCGCAGGCAATTTCACGGCGAGGCCAGGCGCCTCGCCTTTTTTGTTTCCGCGCTGCTTGATCGTAATCTTAATCTTACGCTTGATCGGATTTCGCAACCGGGATTGGATAATGATTAAGACCAGGATTGGGATGATTCAGCATGTTTGTTGACGAAATCAAAATTTACGCGCGCGCCGGGCACGGCGGCAAGGGCTGCGTCGCGTTCCATCGCGAAGCCTACATCGCCAAGGGCGGTCCCAGCGGCGGCAACGGCGGGCGCGGCGGCAGCGTGATTTTGCAGGCCGACCACGACCTCAACAATCTCATCGCGCAGTATTACCAGCCGCGCCTGATCGCGCCGGCCGGCAAGGCCGGCATGGGCAAGGGCATGGACGGCCACGCCGGTCCGGACCTCGTCGTCAAGGTCCCGTGCGGCACGCTCGTCTGGCGGATGGCGGGCGGGACGGAGGAAATGGCGGAGGACACGGACGAAGGCCGCGTGGAAAAACCGCGGTTCAGCACCAGCGCCGGCCAGCGGCCATTGTTTCGCACGGCCAGCGGCGGGAGGGCGCAGGAAATTGATTTGTCCCGGGAAGAACCGGGCGCCGGTGCCGCGGCGCACGCCAAAGGCGAACTGGTGGCCGACCTCACCCGGCACGGCCAGCAGTTCATCCTCTGCCAGGGCGGCCGCGGCGGATTGGGCAACCGTAATTTTGCCACCGCCGCGCGCCAGACGCCGCGCTTTGCCCAACCGGGCGAGCCGGGCGGGGAAGGCGACTACTTGTTCGAGCTGCGCATCCTCGCGGAGGTCGGGCTGGTCGGCTATCCCAACGCCGGCAAATCCACGCTGCTGGCGGCGATTTCCAAGGCGCGCCCGAAAGTCGCGCCGTATCCGTTCACCACGCTGCACCCGCAAATCGGCATTGTGGAATACCCGGACTTTCACCGGCTCACCGTTTGCGATGTGCCGGGCTTGATTGAAGGCGCGCACCAGAACGTCGGATTGGGCCACGCATTTCTGCGCCACATTCAACGCTGCAAAATTCTGGTGCTGCTGCTCGACATGGCCGGCGCCGACAACCGCGCGCCGTGGGACGATTACCGGCAGTTGCTCAGTGAACTGAAGCTTTACGATCCGGCCCTGCTCGACAAACCGCGCCTGGTGGTCGCGAACAAAATGGATGAACCGGCCGCCGAAAAGAACCTGAAGCAGTTCAAAACGAAGATTAAAAAAGTTTCGCTGCTGCCCATTTCCGCCGCCTTTGACCAGGGCGTGGAGAAGTTCAAAAACACGATTCGCGACGCGGTGGCAGCGGCGACCCAGGAGTGAGTTGCCCGCCGGGCAGTCCCCATTTCAGGAAAGCGTCAAGGCGCTTTCTCCCGATTCCAAAAACCGCATCACGCTGTCGCCGTGTTTGAGCGCCTTCACCTCCCGCCACGGCTCCACCAGGGTGAGCGTGTCGCGTTTGGCGTGGCCGAGCACAAACCGGCCGCCGACCGCCAGCAGCCGGGGCAGATTCGGATCGTCGAGCAACTGCTGCGCGGAAGAAGTCGAGCGGCGCCCGACATTCTTCTCACCATACGGCGGGTCGGCTAAAATCAAATCAAACTGCCGGCCGCCTTCCACCAGTTGCTGGATGGCCGGAAACACATCCTGCGTCCGGACTTCGAGCGCGGAATCGAAATTCGCCGTGCGCGCGTTGGCGCGGATGTAATCGGTGTGCTTGTGCGATTTCTCAATGCACAGCGCTCCGGTGGCGCCGCGGCTGAGGCAATCCAGGCTCAACGCGCCGGAGCCGGCGAACAATTCCAGCACCCGCGCGCCCACCACCCGCGCGCCGAGGCTGTTGAAGACCGCCTGCTTGACGAGGTCGGGCGTGGGACGCACGTCGAATCCCCGGGGAACCTTGAGGATGCGTCGGGCCGCGTTGCCGCCGGTGATGCGCATGTTATTTTTATTTGGAAGGGTCGCCGTGTCGGCGACCCGAAATTATCGGGAGGGCGGGCCGCCGTCCCGCCCGGAAATTATTTAAAAATCCCGTCGAAAAACAATTTCATATATTCCCAGGAACGCTGGTCGGCGCGCGCGTTGTAGGCCGCGCCCTTCGCATTGTCGCTGCCGGCATTCCATTGGGTGAAGGCGTGAACCGCCCCGCCCAATTTGATGAGCTGCCAGTCCACCCCGCCGTTGCGCATTTCGCCTTCCAGCGCGGCGATGTCCTGCGGTGATGAAAAGGGATCGTCCGCGCCATGCAGGATCAGCACCTTGCACTTGATGTTTTTGCCGTCGTCCGGGTTGGGCGCATCCAATCCGCCATGAAAGCTCACGACCCCGTTCAGGTCCGCGCCGCTGCGCGCGAGTTCCAGCACCGTCGTGCCGCCGAAACAATAGCCGATGGCGGCGACGCGTTTGGGATCCACCAGCGGCTGCTGCCGCAGCGCGGCCAGCCCGGCGCTGACCCGCGCGCGCAAAAGCGGACGATCGCCTTTGTATTTGCCCGCCAGCGCGCCGGCTTCCGCCGTGTTTTGCGGATGGACGCCCTGGCCGTAAATATCCGCGCAAAACGCAACGTATCCGAGTTGGGCGAGCATTTCGGCGCGTTTCTTTTCGTAATCGGTCAGCCCCATCCATTGATGCACGACCAGCACACCGGGCCGCACGCCGGTCAGGGCGTCGTCCCAGGCGACGAAACCTTCGAGCGTGGTGCCACCCTGTTTGTATTCAATGATCCTAGTCTGGATGGCCGCGCGAACCGTCATGGCGCAGCAACCTAAGGCCAGAACAACGGGAAGTAAATTTTTCATAACCCCAAACCAATAAACCACGCCCCGCCAAAACGCCAGCGCGTTTCAAGCCCGGGGCACGCTCTGCGAGCGCCGCCATGAACGTCAGTTCAATTGCGACGGTCATAGACCGCCGCTACAATGGCCGGGCGTGAAGTCAATCAAACCGGTTCTCAACATCTCGAATCTCCGCGTCGAGCGCGGCGGCATCACCATCCTCGACGGCGTGAGCTGGCGCGTGGAACGCGGCCAGCATTGGGTGATGCTCGGCGCCAACGGTTCGGGCAAAACCTCCCTGTTGAGCGCGCTCACCGGCTATCTGACGCCGACGGCCGGGGAAATTTCGTTGCTGGGAAAAACCTACGGCGGCTCCGACTGGCGTGAATTGCGCAAACAAATCGGGCTGGTCAGCTCCGCCGTCCGGCAAATGATGGCCGGCGACGAACCGGCGCTCGAAACCATTGCCAGCGGCAAATACGCGATGATTGATTTCTGGGGCCGCCTGGCGCGCGCCGATCGCGCCCGCGCCCGGCAAATTCTCCGGCAGATCGAGTGCCCGCACCTCGCCGGCCGCCCCTGGCGCGTGCTGTCGCAGGGCGAACGCCAGCGGGTGTTGATTGGCCGGGCGCTGATGGCCCGGCCACGCGTGCTGATTCTCGACGAACCCTGCGCCGGGCTCGACCCCGCCGCCCGCGAACATTTCCTGCAATTCCTCCAGCAGCTGGGCCAAAGCCGGAACGCGCCGACGCTCGTGCTCGTGACGCACCACGTCGAGGAAATCATGCCGGTGTTTTCGCACGTGCTGATTTTGCAGGCCGGCCGGGTGCTGGCCGCGGGGGGAAAGCCGGCCATGCTCAAAACCGGGATCTTGTCGCGGGCTTTCAACGCGCAGACGAGGCTCCAAACCGGGTCGGGCCGTTACACGCTGCGGGTGATGCCGAAACGGAATGTCGTGGTTTGATTCGAATTCAGGGACGGCGACACGCCGTCCCTCCCGTGATTATCAAACCGCCACTGCCGCCGGTTTTTCACTCCAGCCGAACAGCCGCTTGGCCTTGATGACCTGGACAATCGGCGGCGGGACCAGCTTTTCCCAGGCGGCGTCGCCGGCCTTGATTTTGGCCAGCACATCGCCGGAATAAACCGTCAAATACCCGGGGTTGTAATTGCGGATGTTTTCCACAAACCGGTTTTCCACCAGATGCGCATAGAGATGGCGCAGGTGCGGCGCGACCTCCATGTTTTCCACGGTGGTGAGCTTGCCGGTGATGCGGTCCAGCGACGGATAGACGTAAACCTTCGCGCCGTTTTTGAACAACTGGCCGAGCGATTCCATCAGGCCGCCTTCGAGGTCGGTGTAAAAGCTCTCGTCCATCACGTCGCGCAACCGCACCAGCCCGAGCGGCAGGCCGATGGTTTTCTGCGTGTACTTCGAGAGATACATGACCAGGCGGTGGTAGCGCAGGAAGCTGGAAATGAGGACCGTCTTGCCCAGCGCGCTCAACGTGTCCACGCGGTCGAGAAAATCGCGGTGATCAATCATGTCATCCACCTGCAACTGGCGCAGGGTCATTTCCGTGATGACCACCGGCGTCTCGCCCTGAAGGGATTCCTCCTTCAAAAATTGTTCCTGCGCGCGTTCCAGCATGTCGAGCATCGGATTGGTGAGGGGCCGAAAACTGCCGCGCTCGACCAGCACGGGCTTTTTGTAAAGCACCTCGCCCGCCACCACCGTTTCGCCGTCGGCGGTGAACATGGCGGTGTCCGTGAGCTGCTGTTCCACCAGTTGCAACGCCATCAGCCGGTTGTCCACCCCGGCAAAACACGGCCCGGAAAACTTGATCATGTCCACCTCGATGCGGTCGCGCGTCAAATCATCCATGAGCAGGCCAATCAATCGCTCCGGCTCATCGTGATGATAAAACGCGCCATGAATCAGGTTGACGCCAATGACGCCCAGCGCCTCCTGCTCGCGGACATTGTCCCGGTCGAGCATCCGCACGTGGATGATGATTTCCGAGGCGGTAGCGTGCGGCTGGGTCTGAAATTTGATGCCGAGCCAGCCCTGGCCGTCGGTTTGATGGGAAAAACTGTGCGTCGCCACCGTGTCGGCAAAGACGAAAAAGGCGCATTTGTCGCCGCGCGTCTGGTTCAGGCGCTGCAGCAGCAGGTCGAATTCGTAATTCAGCATCGCCTGCAGACGCTTGCGGCTGACGTACCGGTCCGACGGACCGTAAATCGCGTCGCTCACCGCCATGTCGTAGGCGGACATGGTTTTGGCCACCGTGCCCGCCGCGCCGCCGACGTGAAAAAACCAGCGGGCGACCTCCTGGCCCGCGCCGATTTCGGCGAACGCGCCGTACTTGGTGGCGTCCAGATTGATTTGAAGCGCCTTTTGTGCAGTGTTCAACTTCGGCTCACTCATAATGGCTTCGACCCCTTCGCGCGCCAAAATACACGAAAACCGCGCCATGTCCAACAGCAGTTGTTTTCGGCCAGTGGCTTGGTTTTGGTAGGGCGCGTCACTCCGTGCGCGCCGAATCTTCGCGGGCATATTGATACGCGTACGGTTTTTCTCCCTCTCCTCCATGAAATGGCGGAGAGGGCCGGGGAGAGGCGGTGCGTTTTTTTATTCTGCTCTCCGCGTTCATTGCGGAGAGCAGAGGCAATTATTTACAGGCTCAAATCCCCTCGCCCCAGCCCGATCCCCGCCTGGGCGGGGAGCGGGAGTGGTTTCCCTTCAGTGCGTGGGTTCGGAAAAACCTCGAATCCTGCACCGGTTGCTTTCAGCTTTCCGCCACCTGATAACGTGGTATAATCATTCGCATGTATCGGACGCAGGATTTGCACGTCAAAGAAATCGTCCGGCTGCTGACGCCGCGCGAATTGAAGGCGCAGTTGCCGGCGCCCGACGCCGCGAACGCCACCGTGGCGCGCAGCCGCGAGCGGGTCATCCGCATCCTGCGGCAGGAAGACCCGCGCCTGCTCGTCGTCATCGGGCCGTGCTCGATTCACGACCAGAAAGGCGCGCTGGAATATGCCACGCGCCTCAACGCGCTGCGCCAGGAATTTTCCAGCCGCCTGGAAATCGTCATGCGCGTCTATTTCGAAAAACCGCGCACGACCATCGGCTGGAAGGGATTGATCAACGACCCGCACCTCGACGGTTCGCAGGACATCGAGACCGGCTTGAAAATCGCGCGGCGGCTGCTGCTCGACATCACCGCCCTGGGCCTGCCCACGGCCACGGAATTTCTCGACCCGATTGTGCCGCAATACACCGCGGACCTGGTGACGTGGGCGGCGATTGGCGCGCGCACGACGGAATCGCAGACGCACCGCGAAATGGCCAGCGGCCTTTCGATGCCCATCGGCCTGAAGAACAGCACCGACGGCAGCCTGCAGACGGCGATTGACGCCATGGGCGCGACGCGGCATCCGCACAGTTTTCTGGGCATTGACCAGGACGGCGCCACGGCCATCGTGCGCACGTCCGGCAATCCGCACGTGCACGTCGTGCTGCGCGGCGGACGCGCCAAGACCAATTACGACGACGCGAGCATCCGCGCGGCGGAGGAAAAATTGAAGGCGGAAAATCTGCCGCCGGTGCTGATGGTGGATTGCAGCCACGCCAATTCGAGCAAACAGTTCGCGAAGCAGGAGGACGTGTGGCACAGCGTCATTCAACAGCGCGTTGAAGGCACGCGCTCGCTCATCGGCCTGATGGTCGAAAGCAATCTCAGCGAAGGCAACCAGCCGATCCCCAAAGACCTGAAGGACCTGCGCTACGGCGTGTCGCTCACGGACTCGTGCATCGGCTGGGAAACCACCGAACGGATGCTGCGCTGGGGCTACGAAACGCTGGGGAAATTGCAGGAAATTTCAAATTCGGCAGCGTGAGGCCGGAGCGGACGCGCAGCAGCGCGTCCCTACCAATCTAGGGCCAGGTCCAGGTGAAGGGAAAACTCAGCCGATAAAACTGGAACGGGCCGGCAAGCGGGACAAAGATTGATTGCGCGGAATTGGTGCTGCTGAAGTTGGTCACGGACGTCCAGTTCACCAAATCCGTGCTGCCATTCACGACGCCCCCCAAACCAACCGGCACGTTCGTCATATCCAACCGGTTGCTGCCACCAAGCGAAGCAATCTTGCTGAATTGCACCGGTGAGATGACCTGTTGAGCAGTATCAGCCATTATTTCATGAAGTTTTGCGGTCGGGTCACTCTTGTCCCAAAAAATGTAGTTCGTGCCTGGTCCATTTATGGCTAGTGTAACATACAATGCAGGATCGTCATATGCATCTTCACTCACGCCTCCGTAAAGGGCATTGGTTAATCCATATGCGGCGGAGTTAGTTATCACCTTGTCGAGCAGGGAGAAAAAGTCCGGCTCATAGATTTCAAGTCCCGGGCACGAAACCATTGCGTTTGTCAGCATGGTGGAAAAAGCCATGTTAAAATTGATAACTTGTTGGCGAATGAAATTCCTGACGGCTGGCGAGTTGACCTGCAAATTGTCATAGGCGGGAATCTCGGTGACATCCACGGCATTCGGCATGAGCAAAGTGCGAACGCCCTTAGCGTAAAGGTTGGTGATGATGTTATAATGATTCGTCACAGATTGATTATTGGCGGCGGTCCACGTGACGATATTGGTGGAAGGGTAGACACTGGACATGTCATTCACAAAATCTGCGTCGTTGACCCACACAACAAACAGCGCCGTTTGCGCATCCGGTGGCGCGACGTATTGGTTTACAGTCACCGCCAGAACGGAACTAAACTGACCATCAGTAAGACCAGTTATTGGAGGAGTTCGACCAGGTGACGTTGGTGAATTTGGAATCCGCGCTCAACCCCTGCCGCTGCGCCAGCACTTCGACCCAGACTCGACCATTGCTCCAACGGCCGCCATAGTAATAAGGTGCGTAAGTCGGGGTGTGGTTAGTTGTGGTGGTGGAAACGCCGTCGCCAAAGATGTAGAGCGAGGTGAATGCGGCTTTTGACTGAGGAACGCCAAGTCCAAACAACAAAATACACAATGTGAACCAAATGTAACCTTTCACACGCCATGAGTTTAGCTTCATACCCTATTAAAGTAAAGACAGCATTCAGCCAACCGGGAGGAATACGGCGGGGTTGACAAATTCTTTCCGTGGAATGGTGGAAATTTGCTCCATGGCACCACGGAGCGCGGAGCATCGCTCCGCCAGGGCAAATCCGGGTTCTCGCGGAGCAATGCTCCGCGCTCCATTTAACCATACCGCCATCGAAATTTGCTGGCGCGGCGCAATGCGACAGATAACCTGCTGGTTCAAGCGTAACATCCATGCGTTCCCATGGTGCCCGTTCAGTGTTGAACCAATAGACCGGCAAAAATGAACCGACGCAACACATCGAGACTGCTGGCGCCAGTCTTTTGGGGCCTCTCGGTCTTGAATGTCTCGGCGAACGGTTTCGGGCTGGCAAGCCAGGATGCCTTTGCGAGCGCCCGCGGCGAAGCATTCGCCGCCACGGCGGATAATGCGTCGGCCATTTATTACAATCCCGCCGGCATCACCCAACTCCCGGGGGGCAACTTCCGTGGCGGCGTTTACGGCATTTATGTCGACCCAAGTTATAGCCCGCCCAGCGGTCGCTATGACAGCGGTACAACTTATCACAGCTCGGATCATCTCGCAGCGGCACCGCAGCTTTTTTGCACTTACACTCCCAAGGACTGGCCTGTGAGTTTTGGATTGGGCGTTTATGCGCCTTTTGGTGGCAGCATGAATTGGCCAAGCGACGCCAGCATTAATACCGTCGCCACACAAGGCAAGCTGACTTATTTGACTGCTAATCCCGTCGTGGCAGTGAAGCTGGCCCCAAGCTGTCCTTGGCCGCTGGGGTGATGGTGAATTACGTGAACATGGATTTGGAACCAAGTTATCAGTTACCCAAGACGTAACCTCCAATTTCTTCCGTTTCAAAGGCAACGGTTGGAGCGCTGGTTACAATCTGGGAGTTCGCTGGCAACCGATTAGACCAAATTTCAATCGGTGCCACATTGCGGAGTTCAGCAACGGTCAATCTGAATGGCCACACTGAATTTCAGTATCCTCCGCGCAACACCATATACAACCTTGCCCGCGCAGTCGGATTTCACGTTTCCATTGACAGCGGTCGTCGGCTTCTCCTATCGCCCCACACCGAAATGGAATCTGGAGTTTGATGCGAACTATACGGACTGGAGCAGCTTTGGCAGCACAACCATTGCTCAACAAGGAAGCGCTTTCGGCTTTCCGCAACAATGCGAACTTCCGGTAATCTGGATTGGCAGGCGAGTTGGATCTATGAACTTGGCGTGACACGTTATTTTGCCAACGGCTGGCATGTCAGTGCTGGTTACGTTTATAACGAGACCTCGGTGCCGGACGCTTATTACACACCGCTGGCAGCGGACTTGGATCGGCATTTCTTCAGCGTCGGCGCCGGATACAAAGGCGAGCGATTCGATTGCGATATTGCCTACCAATTAGGATATGGCCCGGCGCACACAGTCACCGGCAGCACACCCGTCTTCTCAATCCGGTATAATTCCAGCCAACCGCCGACGGCAAATATGGTTTCAACAGCCAAGCCGTGCTGGTGACGGTGGGGATGCATTTTTAATCTGCAACTGACCTATATGGCAATCAGATCGTATTTCCGCAGCATTTCCGTGAGCAGGGCGTTGAAGTCCGCGGGCCGTTCGAGCATGAGCCAGTGGCCCACGCCGTCCATGAGGCGGTACTCGGTCCGCAGCGAGAGCGTGCGGATGTGCTTTTCGTCCCCGGCATCGCACATCGGGCCGTTGGCATTGATGACAATCACGGGCACGGTCACCGGTTTCAGGTCCCAATCCGGCTGGTCCGGGCTGAACATTCCCTCCATGGCGCCGAACATGACGCTTTGCGGCGTGGCGAGCATTTCGTTCAAAACCCGGTCGCGCAGGGCCTCGGTGCCGGGCACGGGAAACATCCGGCCGAAAAACCGGCGGGTGTATTCGCGATATTCCGGCGCGCGAAATTGGGCGACAAATTGTTCCGCCTCGGCGGCCGGCACGCGGGGCCGGCGCAGAAATCCGTCCACCACCACCAGCCCGGCGACCTTTTCCGGCGCCTGTTCATAAACGCGGTAGATGACCGGTCCGCCCATGCTGTGGCCGACGAGCGTGGCCCGGTCCACCCCGGCATCGCGCATGACCGCGAGCACGGCGCCGGCGAAATAATCCATGTTGTAGGCCGCGGGCCGCTTTTCGCTCTGGCCGTGGCCGGGAAGGTCGATGAGCACCAGCCGCGCCTGGTCGGCGAACGCGGGGAGCTGCTCGCGCCAGAAACCGAGGTTGCCCGACCAGCAATGGACGAACACGATGGTGTGCCGGCCCCGGCCGAGGGTGACGTAGTGCAATTTGTTCACGCCGAACTGGACGGAATGGGATTCGGCGCCGGCGAGCGTCCGGGCTTTCGGCGAAGCGGCCAGGCTGTTCAAGGCGGGCAGCACCGCGGTTTTTTGACCATGGCGGGTTGTTGTTATCATAACGAAAGCTTCCTGACGCAGTTGGCGGGGTGATGCTAGGCAGATTGGGAACTGTCCGCAACGGTTGATTGTGCGATGGGCAACGCCATGGCGGCGCGCGGGACGTTCACTGCCGTTCCCGGTAATTCGTGCAAACGCGGCCCGTTGGCCTGTCCTCCTAAACCAATCATAAATATTTTGATACGGAGCCTGTCTTGTAACAAGACAAGCCCTGGATTTGCCTGTGCCAAACCCGTCAACCTGGCCGGACATTTGCCTCCGATCAGGGTAAGCGGAATAAAGCAATGACGATGCCAGTTGCGACCGTTGAGAATCGCTTTGTTTTGGCGTAAAAAATGTTCATGCTAACCGCGAATGAGCCACGCTTTCAACGGACGGGGGCATGGGAACGGACACGGGGCGGGTGGCCTGTTGCCGTCTTCCCCCCAAACCGGCCGCGGCGCCCGCCGCCGGGGCCCGGGAAAGCCGGGTGACGTTTCAAACCCAGGACGGCGTGGAACTGCGCGGCACGCCCGTGCGGGTCACCCGCCATCACATTGTCTGCGAATTTTATCGTCCGGCCGTCGTCCCGCAACTGTCCGAGGCGCTGCCCCAATTCCAGATCGTGCTGCAAGGGCGCACGGTTTATTCCGGGCGGGCGGTGGTGAGCAGCCTGGTGGACGCCGGCGTCAAGGTCGTGTGCGAGGCCACGCTCGATGAAACGCAATGGACGGACCTGAGCCAGGTGCTGGCGCTGCAAAAGGACGGCGAGATCGTCAGGGAATTCAAATCGTTCCTCACGGACTGGCAGAAATTTTACCGGGTGTCGCCCGAATTCAAGGTCATCATCGCGGACCTGCAGACGTTCCTGCATGACCTGCGGTCATGGCTGGAGCAGGTGGAACTGGGGATCCGGGCCCTGGCCAAGCCCGACCGGGAAAAATTCGAGCAGAAAACCACCCAGGAAATCGCCCGGGCGGTGATTCCGCTGATCAATGTGCTGTTTGAAAAATTCGAGGACATCGCCAGGGGGCTGGCGGAGGAACAAAAGGACGCCCACGCCCGCTACATGCGGCAGCATCTGCATCCGCTGATCCTGGCCGCGCCGTTTGCGCGGCGCACGTTCGAGAAGCCGCTCGGTTACGCGGGCGATTACGAAATGGTGAACATGATCTGCCGCAACGGTTACGAAGGCGACTCGCTGTTCGGCAAAATCATCCATCACTGGTTTGTCCAGCAACCGCCGGCGGCGGCGCATCGCAACCGGATCAAACATCTCACCGAGCGGATTGAACTGGAAGCCTACCGCGTCGCCCGCGGCGGCGGCACGGCGCGGGTTTTCAATTTTGCCTGCGGCCCGGCGGTGGAGGTGCAGAATTTCTTCCGCTCGTCCTTCAGCGAAAAGGTGGAATTGACGCTCGCCGATTTCAACGCCGAGACCCTGGAACACGCCGGCACGGCGCTCGGCCAGGTCAAAAGCCTGTTCCGGCTGCGGACCACCGTTCATTTTGAAAAGAAGTCCGTTTACCAGCTGCTGAAGGAACATTCCAAATCGGCGGAGGCCAAACCGCAATATGACTTTGTCTATTGCGCCGGGCTGTTCGATTATCTGCCCGACCCCGCGTGCAAACAGCTGCTGGAGGTGTTTTATGACTGGCTCGCCCCGGGCGGGCTGTTGCTGGCGACCAATGTCGAGCCCTCCAATCCCCTGCGCTACGGCATGGAGCATCTGCTGGACTGGCATTTGCTCTACCGCCGGGAACCGGATTTGCGCGCACTGTCCCCCCGCCAGGCCGACGACGACTTCGTTTCCGTTCGCACGGACACGACGGGGGTGAATTTGTTCCTCGAAATCCGCAAGCCCGCCCATGGTCAATAACCCGCCATTTTCCAACCCCGATTTTGCGGCGGCGTTTGCCGTCCAGGAACGGCAGAACCGGCTGCACACGGGCAAGATTGGCTGTCTGCTGGTGGTGTTGCTGATGCCGGCGGGCATTGTGCTGGATTATTTTGTCTACCCGCACGACCTGGGGTTTTTTCTGGCGCTGCGGCTGACCTGCTGCGTGCTGGCCGGCGGCCTGTGGTATGTGCACACCACCCAATTCGGGTCGCGGCATTACCGGTTGCTCGGCATTCCCATCGCGATGTTGCCGGCCTTTTTCATTGCCTGGATGATTTACGCCACCGAAGGCCCCGCCTCACCGTATTACGCCGGACTGAACCTGATCCTGCTGGCCGTCAGCGTGGTGGTGCGCTGGAACACGACCGAATCGCTGCTGGCCGTGGGCGGGGTGCAGTTGATGTATCTCACGGCCTGCCTGCTGAAGGGCACCCGGGAAGAGCTGCCCATCATTTTCAACAATTATTATTTCCTGGTCCTGACGGGCGTCATCGTCGTGGTGGGCAATTATTATTTCACCCGGCTGCACCTCCGCGAGTTCACGCTGCGCTATGAACTGGACCGGAACAAACAGGAGCTCGAGGAAACCAACCGGAAGCTGGTGGAACTGGACCGCCTGAAGAGCCGGTTCTTCGCCAACATCAGCCATGAATTGCGCACCCCGCTCACGCTGCTGCTTTCGCCGCTGGAAATGCTGCTCCAGCGCTTCGCCGGCAAGATCGATCCCAGCGTGCATGATTTGCTGCTCACCATGCACGCCAACGGCATGCGGCTGCTCAAACTCATCAATGATTTGCTCGACCTCATCCGCCTCGAAGCCGGCCGGATGGAAATCAAAAGCGAGCCGCTGGAGGTTGCGGATTTCGTGAAGGGCCTGGCCAGCGCGGCGCGGCAGGTGGCCGAGGACAAGCACGTCAAACTGGAAACCTACACCGACCTGCGGCTGGGCGTGGTGGCCATCGATTCCGACAAGCTGGAGAAAATCGTGCTCAATCTCCTGTTCAACGCGTTGAAATTTACGCCCGGCCGGCGGACGCGTGGAATTGCGCGCGGAAAAGAAGGGCGAACACCTGGTTTTTGTCGTCAGCGACACCGGCATCGGCATCGCGGAAAAGAACCTGCCGTTTGTGTTCGACCGTTTCTGGCAGGCGGACAGTTCCGCGCAACGCAAATTTCAGGGTGTCGGCATCGGGCTGGCGCTGGTGAAAGAAATGGCCGAGATGATGCACGGCACCGTGGCGGTGGAAAGCCAGGAGGGCAAGGGCACCGCCTTCACCGTGCAGTTGCCGTATCAAAAGGCGGAGTT
This sequence comes from uncultured Verrucomicrobiae bacterium, assembly GCA_963762585.1. GTDB lineage: Bacteria > Verrucomicrobiota > Verrucomicrobiia > Limisphaerales > UBA11358 > UBA11358. Next base: position 19,723 of record CAVXLF010000024.1, on the reverse strand, counting down.
GCCGCCCAAATCCCAGCCGGACATCCCGCCGGAAATGGGCACCACCGCCTCCGAGCAATGGCTGGTCAATCTGTACCGCCGCGCGGAACTGTTCCCGGCCATGGTGTCCCTGCGCGGCGCGGCCAAGCCGGTGGAACTGGGCAAACGGGGACGGCGGCCCGTGGCGTTGCTGGCCGATGACGAGCCGGACATGCGGCGCTTTTTGCGGTCGCAACTCGACGAGCATTACGACGTGCTGGAGGCGGTGGACGGCACCCAGGCGCTGGAAAAGGCGACGCAATTCCTGCCGGACATCATTCTGCTGGACATGATGATGCCGGAGATGGACGGGCTGGAGGTGTGCAAGGAATTGCGGAAACGCGAGGGGACCGCCTCGATTCCGATCATTTTGCTGACGGCGCGCGCGGACGAGGAAACCAAGTTTAATGCGCTGGAACTGGGGGCCAATGATTTCCTGGCGAAACCGTTTTCCTCCACCGAACTGCACGCGCGCATCAAAAATCTGGTTGAATCCCACGATTTCCAGCGGAAACTCTCCAACCAGAACCAGGCGCTGTCCACCACCATCGAACAGCTCAAGGAAACCGAGTCGCAACTGGTCCAATCCGAGAAGCTCGCCTCGCTGGGCCGGATGAGCGCGGGCATCATCCACGAAATCAACAATCCGTTGAATTTTGCGACGACCGGCCTGTATGCGCTGCGCAACAAGAGCAAGCACCTGGCCGCGGAGGAGCGCAAGGAATACGAGGAAATCCTGGCCGACATCGAGGAAGGCATGAAACGCGTGCGCAACATCGTGTCCGACCTGCGCATGTTCTCGCATCCGGAGGCCGGGCCCTCCGAGCCGGTGGACGTGGCCGAGGCCGTGAACACGTCGCTGCGGTTCCTGGCCGGCGAATGGAAGAACAAGGTGCGGGTGGATCTGAAAATTGTTCCGGGCCAGACCGTGCTGGCCAACCGCAACAAATTAATTCATGTTTTGGTGAATTTGGTCCAGAATTCGCTGGATGCGATGCGGTCGAAGAAGTTTGAAAACGACGCGCCGGGGATTTCGATCCAGGGCCGGGCGGAAGGCGACCGGAGTTACATCGTCATCCGGGACAATGGCCCGGGCATCGAGCAAAAGCATCGGGACAAGATCTTTGATCCGTTTTTTACCACCAAGGACGTGGGAGAGGGCATGGGACTGGGACTAAGCATCGTCCACCGCATCGTGCGGGGATTCGACGGGAACATTTCGGTGAAGACCGAGGTGGGCCAGTTCTGCGAATTCACCCTGGACTTCCCCGTCAAGGCCCGACCGGCGGCCGAACCCGAAATTGAACATGGACAACCTGTACGACTATAAAAAATTTGCGGTCCTGTACGTGGACGATGAAGAGAAGTCATTGACCAGCTTCACGCGCGCGTTTGGGGACCAGTTCCGCATCCTGACGGCCACCACCGCGCAGCAGGGTCTCAAGCTGATGGAGGAGCACGCGGATGAAATCGGCCTGCTGATGACCGACCAGCGGATGCCCGGCGAAAAGGGGGTATGGCTGCTGGAACGCGCGCGGCAGTTCCGCCCGCGCGTCATCCGGGTGCTGGTGACCGCCTACGCGGACATGGAAGCCGCCATTGCCGCCGTCAACACCGGCGCGATTTACAAATACGTGTCCAAACCGTGGGACCCGCCGCAACTGGAGCAGACGCTGAAACGCGGGCTGGAATTTTTCATCGTGCAGGCCGAGCGCGACCAGCTGCTTCGCGAAAAAATGTCCGTCCTGCACAACATGCTGATTGCCGACCGCATCGTGAGCCTGGGCCTGCTGGCCGCCGGCCTGAGCCATCACATCCGCAATTCGCTGGTGGCGGTAAAAACCTTTCTCGATCTGGCGCCGGTGAAAATGACCGAGGAAAAGAACGATCTGGAGGGGCTGCGCAACCCCGATTTCTGGAAGGATTACCACTCGAACGTCCAGTCGCAGATCGAAAAGATCAACGCGCTGCTCAGGGACCTCTGGACGGCGTCGGCCAATCCCACGGCGCCCTTCAGCGACCAGGTGGCGCTGCACGAGATCATCGGCGACGCGGTGAAGCTGTTTCAGGAACCGCTGGCTGCGCGGCGGATTGAAGTGGAATGCCGGATACCGGATTCGCTGCCATTGTTGCGCGTGGACAAGCCGAAATTCAGCCGGCTGTTTGAATTGTTGCTGAAGGAGGAACTGGCGATGCTGCCCGCCGGCACGCACATCACGCTCACGGCGGAATTGCGGAACGGCGCCCAGCCGGAAATTGTCGTCCAACTCACCGACAACGGCCCGGGTTTGTCGGAGGAGGCGTTGCACGAGGTGTTCGACCCGTTCGTGGTGCGCGACCGGAAACCGTCCGAATATGGGATTCATTTGATGGCCTGCTTTTTCATCATTCATCATCATGGCGGCAGGATTGAGGCCCGGAGCCAGCCCGGCGTCGGCACCACGTTCACCCTGCACGTGCCGCTCCAGCCGGAACCGGTGACCGTCTCAACCAGCGACACGGAATTTCTCAGAAAAGCGCTCTTGAACGATAATCTGTGGGAAAAACTGCTCGCGGCCCCCTGATTTTGCCTTCCGGACACAGGATTTTTACGCCTTCCTGTCAAGATTAGATTGACCTTTTGGGTCAATTTAGGGATTATGCCCGGCAGTGACTGGATTTGAGCTTTGCCGTCACTGGCTCAGAGTACAATGAAAACCATTTTGGTGTTGTCGCCTCATCCAGACTTCGCCGAAGTGATTCAGGCGGGTCTGAACCCGGAAGAATACCGCATCGTTCACCGCATCGGAGTGGAGGAAGCCGAACCCCTGTTGGCGCACGGACTGGTCAGCGCCTGCATTCTGGATGTGGACCTCATCGGGGTTCAAGGCGTCTGGGTGATCGAACGGCTCCACCGGCGCGATGGCCGGTGTCCCATCATCGCCTACACCACCGCCAGCCAGTCCGACTGGGAGGAGGAGGCGTTCCTGAACGGCGTCACGCACGTGCTCACCAAACCCGTCCGCACCCGGCTGCTGAATTCATTGCTGGAACGCCTCTGGGCCGCGCCCAAGCAACCGGCGCGCACCGTGTCATCGGTGGCGCCCTCGCTCCCGCCGGCCGCTTTTTCCCGCGCCCCGGAATCCTTTTCCAACCGGTTCGTCAACGCCTCGCAAACGCTGGGTGTGCTGCGCGATTTCTCGTCCATCCTCACGCATTCCCTGAACGCTGAGGCGATGCTCAAACAATTCCTGCTGTTCCTGCGCGAAATTCTCAGCGTGAATCGCGCCGTCATTTTCGTGAACCGCCCCGTCCTGCCGCACAGCGAGACGGCGTCCCCGGAACAGAACCGCGGCCTGCAGGCCACCGCCGCCATCGGGCTCTCCGCGGGCTTGCTGGAAAATTTCGAACTGTCGCTGGACACCGGCATCGGCGGACAGCTGGTCCGGCTGGGGCGGATCCTGCGCCGCGACAGCGACGAGGCCCGCGCCGACACGGAGGCGCAGAAGGAATTTGAGCTGCTCGGCGCGCAGGTGGCGGTGCCGGTGTTCGACCGCGAAACCATGGTGGGCGTCGCGATTTTCGACGGGCGCGTCACCGGCGAACCGCTGGTGAACACCGAGCTGGAACTGATTTTCCACCTGCTCGAACAGGTCGGGCTGGCGCTGCGCAACATCTGGCTGCACGACCAGCTCGCGGGCAACCACGAAATGATGACGGACGTGCTGCGCGAACTCAGCAGCGCGTGCGTGGTGGTGGGGCGCGACCTCCGGGTGCTCCACGCCAACAAGGCCGCGCGCCGCCATTTCGGGCACAAAAACCGGCGCACCGGCGAACTGGAATTCAGCGACCTGCCGCAGATGCTGGGCGCGAAGATTTACCAGGTGTTGCACACCGGCGCGGCGATGGGGCCGTTCCGATACGAACCGGAAAATTCACCGGGCACGGTTTACAGCGTCAATGTGGTGCCGTTTCAGCGGGGAAATTCCGCCGTGCCGGCTTCCGCCCTGCTCACGGCGGAAGACCTCACGCAAAGCGAACAGTTGCGCCACCTGGAGGTCGAGGCCGCCAATCTCCGCCTCATCAAGGCCATGGCCGACCGGCTCGCGCACGAAATCGGCAACGCGATGGTGCCGCTCTCCACCCACCAGCAGTTGCTGGGGGAAAAATTCCGGGACCCCGATTTCCGCAAATCCCTCGATTTCGCGCTCGCCGACGGTGTCAAGCGCGTGTCCCGGCTGCTCAATCAAATGCGGTTTCTGGCGCGGGACAATGAGCCGGAACCGCAGGCGTTTCCCGTCGAACAGCTCATCGAGGACGCCTACCAGGAAGCGCGCAAACATCAACCCGCGGACAAAGCCCGGTTGCAATACGAGAGCGGCGGCAAACCGGTCGTCATCAACGGCGATCGCGCCGCGCTCAAACACGCGCTCGCCGAAATCATGCTGAACGCGTTGCAGGCCAATCCCAAGGAACCCAAAATCGGTGTGCGGCTGCACACGAGTGCCGGCCACGCCGGCGGGCGCGAACTGGAGATTGAATTTCAGGACAACGGCTCCGGGTTCACCGCCGAAACCGCGCAGAAGGTGCCTTCGCCATTTTATACCACGCGGAACGTGGGCCTCGGCCTGGGCCTGACCGTCAGCCGGAAAATCATCGAGCTGCACCACGGCAGACTGGAAATCGTCCCGCCGCGGGCCGGTCAGCACGGCACCGTGCGCGTGCTGTTGCCGATTGACGCGGACATGACGACAGCGGCGTGAATGGATTGGCCGCGGCGGCTCGGAAAAAAGTCCGGGTTCTTTGATTTCCTTTCAGAACGGTCGGGCAGGGGAGGCTGAATGAAAACACCCGGTTCAAGATTCTTTTGCCGGAATCACGTTTTTATCGTGGGTATGGACGAACAACCCGATGCGATAGACCACGTAATAGCCCGCAATCAGGCCGAAAACAAAGAAGGTGAGCGGGCTTTGCATGGGTGCCGGATGGCCGGCGGCCAGGCCGGCGTCGCGGAGCACCCAGAAGCGATAGGCCAAACGTCCCACCAACAACACCGAAAGGGCGATGCCGATGTGGGTGTTGGGCGTGTAAAAATGGCCTTCATCCGTCGTTTCAAAACGTGTGAACCGCAGTGCAACGAGGCCCAGCGGCACCCCCAACAACAAACCGCCGCCAAACCCGAGCAACAGCCGCGGATTTTCAAAGGACACGCCGATAAGCAACACGCTGACGACGCAAAGAATGACAACGGAGATCATGATGCGGCGGGGTCGCAATTTTTGCCGGCCGATATTGCGGCGGACGCGGCGATAGATGCTCCAGACAAACCATCCCCCCAGCAAAGCCGGTATATACGGAGCAAGCGCCATGAACCGAAGGCTAAATTCTCAATTCCACTTGTCCAGACGAATTGCCATGCATTTGCCCGGGCAAATTATTTTTCCGCCGCCGCTTCGCTTTGGCCGGGCAGGCCCTCGACGCCCTTGAGATAGGCGAAAATGAGTTCGGGCAAATCGCGGCTGTAACCGCCTTCCAAAACGCTGAACATCGGCACGCCGAACGCCCGCAACGACCGGCCGAGCCAGTGAAAATCCTCCAGCTCCAATATGCCGCCGTCGAGCGGGTCGCGCACGTAGGCATCGAACCCGGCGGACACGGCGATGAGGTCCGGCCGGAAATGTTTCACATCGTCCAGCGCGCGGGCCAGGGTGGCGCGATACGTTTCGCGCAGCGCGCCGGGCGGGACGGGATAATTGAAACCATTCCTGCCCACATTCGCGCCGCCGGTATCGGGATAAAAGGGATGCCGATGAACGGAAAAAGCGGCGACGCCCGGCTGGTCCAGCAGGATGGCTTCCGTGCCGTTGCCGTGATGCACGTCAAAATCAAAAACGGCGACCCGCCGGGCGCCGGTCGCCACGGCTTCCAGCGCCGCAATGGCGATGTTGCCCAGATAACAAAAACCCATCGCCCGATCGCGCAGCGCGTGATGACCGGGCGGCCGCATGAGGCTGAAGACGTTTTCACCGTTGCGCGCGGCTTTCAGGGCATCCAGCGCGGCGGCCACGGATGCGCGCGCATAATCGGAAATATTTTCGAAGAAGGGCGTGTCGTCGTCGAAATCCCGGGGAATTTTTAGGCGCGCGAGCAATTCGGGCGCATGTGCGCGCAGAATCTGTTTATCGTCCACCTCGCCCGGCAGGGCCCAGGTGAGCGGCAATTCCGCCTGCTGTTTCAAGCGGGCGATGGTCGCCGTGATGCGCCGGGGATTTTCCGGATGACCATAACGGGAATAACCGGCGCAGCGCTCGTCGGTGATGATTTTCACGAAAGAAATCAAAGCACGAAAGGGCGCGAATGAACACCAATTATTGAATTTCGCGGGGGAAAAACCTGTGCCACTCTCGTTTGCGATATGACCAATCCAACGGCCACCCGCGTTGCCGCCGCCGCCGGTTTTCTGGCGGTGGCCCTCGGCGCATTTGGCGCGCATGGACTTCTCCTGTGCCATCACCTGATTGCCGATGGTATAGGTCGTTGTTGGAATCGCACCCATTGCCGGCAGCTCTTCCAGCGCCTGGCTGAATCCACTCAGATTCTGCGGGTCATTCAGGAAAATGTTCGTCGCGTTCACCGAGCCGGCCATTTCCATGCGCACGCGAATTCCCGATTGGTTGGAATAATACCGGTTCGCCTGTTGAATCGCCTGGCCTGACTCCGTTCGTTTGACCAGGGCGCCCGCCAACCGCCCTTCCAGATTGTACGAATGAGCATTCACCTCCATAACTAAACTCCGGTTCAATCTGGAAACGGTCGTTGCGTGTAATAGATCGGCCACGGGGGTTGGTTGAGCTTTGCCGCTCCAGCAGACACCTCTTGGTAATTGAGTTTCCCCTGAATATAAAAAAGATGAATGACGCCTTTGTGTAACGCAACTTGCGGCCTGCCAGACGTGACTCCATTCTTGAAACCGTCCGTGACTTGCATGGGTTTGGCCCAAGTCTTCCCGCCGTCCTTGCTGGTCACAAAGTAAATGTCGCTCGGATCCCACTCGTTGCGGCCATCTTTGTCACTTTTAACACCAGCCCAAGCCACCACCACTTTGTCTCCTTCAACTGAAATGCTCGGCGAATACGCGTAGAGCAAACCTTCCGACAAAATCACGTCCTTGCTCCAAATTGGTGGACGGACTGTTGCTGTCAGGCGGCCTGGTCACCCTGGCTTTTCGTTATCCGGGAACTGGTCGTGCCGCGGCCGTTCCTTAATCTCCACAAGTTGCTGCGCGGTAATCTGCTACTGCTATTTCTCCTGCTCGCGGGTTTTCGGTTCATCATCCTGTCGACTGCCTACATCATTCCCAACTATCTGCAGATCGTGCAGAACTTTCGAGAACTGCAGGTGGGGAGCGTGCTGCTTTGGATCGCCCTGCCGCAGATGTTCATCATCGTTCTGCCGTTGGGCAGCTTTTGCGCCACACCGATGGGCGCTGGGTCCTGGCGCTCGGCAGTTTGCTGATTGGCATCGCCTGCTGGATGGCGACAGGCCTTACCAGCGCATGGGCCACACAGGAATTTTTGCCTTCGCAGATCCTGCAGGCGATCGGTCAGTCGTTCGCGCTGACCGCTTTGGTGGTTCTGATCGTCCGCTCCATCAACCCGGCGGACGCGTTGGCCATTGGTTGCATGCTACAGATCAGCCGGCTGTTCGGCGGCGAAATCGGCACCGCGTTCATGCAGACTTTCGTGCGCGTCCGCGAGCAGGTGCATTCGAACCTTGTCGGTTTGCATATCGATGGCACCTCTGGGCTGACCATCGACCGTCTGGCCGCCTATCGTGGTGTCTTTGGTGCCCACACGACCGGTCTGGAGAACGCGGCGAGCAGCGCCTCGAAGTTGCTGGCGGCAACGGTGGCGCAACAGGCGTCGGTGCTGGCCTATATCGACGGTTTCACCGCGGCCGGGGCGGGGGCATTCATCTGCCTTGTCCTGGCGGTCCTGATGCGTCGGCCACCGCCGTCACCTTTCTGAAAGCACGGGTTTTGACGACACGGTTTCCCAAGGCGCGGGCCTAGAGGTTTTGCCGAGTAATGGCTGGATTGCGTCCGTCGAAGCGTGATCTCACCGGCGGTGGTGCGCCGGGCATGCGTGGCAGACCGCATCACGACGATTTCACTCGCGCCCGGCCCTGGTGACGGAGACGATCGCGCCGGCCTATGGGTGAGGGGCGCGCAAGCCCTCCTCGTAACGTTTTCCAAGCTCATGAGGCAGGTGCTGATGACGCCTGCGCGCGTCCGGCAATATAACGTCGGACCTCTGTGCCGGACCGCGGACAGTTTCGGGTCCGCGCGTTGTCGCGCGTGGAGAATCTGACCTAAATAAAAAGATCACGGAGTTCGTGGACAACCCACCAGACCCATCGGCGTTCATGCGCGTTCATCGGCGGTTAATTCCTTCCGCTCGGCTCGGCGATTGGACGCTGGATAAGAAACGATTTCAACCGCGGATGAACACCGATGAACGCCGATAAAGTTCGAAAAGGAAGCGCTTCGATGAGATTTCTGGATGTTCGACGAGTGCGCGCGGGCGAGAAATTACGCGGTGGCGAACATGTTCGTAAATCATATATTATACCAGGAACCGTGGAAATTGACCGTTACCCATCCCCCTCGCGCCGAGAGAGCGGATACGATCTGGGTCGTCCATCAACCGGTCCCATCACCAGTGCGGATGGACCTTGCCGGACGATCCCGGACAACAGAGCGAAAGCCTCCCGATGATACCGCGCCTTCTGCGCCCTGGTATTGGTCTCATCGGTAATCGTCACCTCCAGACGGAACGAGTCTCCGCCCGTGCTCGCGCAGCGGGCGATGGTCGATGAACCAGAGCTCGTGCGGAACGAACGCTACGGACTTGTTCCTCATCGCTTCAATTTAACTATTCTTCGGATCGATGTCCCTGACCCGAGCCGACAGCGCCGCCACATCCCCCACCGCGTGTTTCAGGCTCACGCGTTGCGCCGAGGGTTGCTTTCGCGCCGAACCGCCCTCGGCCGCCATTCCGTCGCAGGACTGATCGCCCGAGGCACGAATCCGCCGAGCGAGATGGAGATCGAGGGCAGTCGTGACCGGGGTGTCTTCGGGCCGTGGCGGAGACGATCGCGTTCGCCCACGAATAAGGAACTTTTGGCGCCTTATCGAAGCAAAATGTTAGTGAATGCGTGATGGTGAAAAGTTGTGTTTCGGAATTCGGACGTCCTGGACGATTCCATCGACCAGCAGCAAAGTAACGAACGATTGCCTCGCTAAAGCCGAGGCCGGTCAGCAGACCCGCATGCCGGCGCTCTCAGCCCATCCGAAACGCGATCGATCAAGCTGATTGTGTGAGGCAAGCCAGACCTGAACTGCGCGATGGTCAATGCCGGGAACGCGCCGGTGAGCATGGCAAGGCTCCGTTTCGCCTCCTCCTTGTGTCCCGCCAAGGCAAGGCCCGCCGTGAGAAATCGATTGACCCAGAGGGCCTCTGGCTGTTCTGAAAGCGTTCGCCGATACCAATGGAACAGCTTCTTCATAACGCTTGCTTCGAATGTGCTCAGGCGATGCCAAGCGAGGTGAGAAAATTGAACCGGTCGGCACGGCGCGAGATTGCGAGCAATCTGGAATTGTTCAATCGCGTCCGCCGATTTACCGCGATAGGCGTGGATCCATCCGCCTCCTGCACCACGCCCAGGCGGAACCGCCATCAAGGGCGACTGCTCTCTGGGTATGTATCGCCGCGGCGTCGAGGTCATGGGCCAGCGTGTGAGCCGCGGTGAGCATCGTTTGCGATAGGATCCCGAGACATCAGCAAGCTCGCGCGCTCGGCCAAAAGGCGTGCCTGCTTCTGCTCCTTCTCGGGCTGGTCCGTGAAATGAAGGGACGCGCGCAGGCCGCGGCACGATGTGGCCATTGACATCGGCAGCGCATCTTTCGGCGCGAGCTCGATCGCTCGTTCCAACAAGTTCAACGCCGACACCCGCCGCTGCCGGCGTTGCCGCGCACAGGTTCGGCAGGGCACGCATGGTCAGTTCCCAGGAGGTAAAATGCGCCGGGTCCTTGCTGCTGACACGATCGATCTCGGCATCACGCAGGGTTGCCTGAAGGATGCGAGAACCTGGAGCCGAGACACGGTCCTCGAATTCGAACACATCATCAAGCACGCCGGTCCAGCGATCAGCCCAGATGTCGCGGCCGAAGCTGTGTCGGACAAGGTAACCGTAATGCGCAGCTGCCCCGGGCCGTCCGTGCGAATGTTGCCGCGAACGCTATAGCGGGCCCTCGGCGGGGACGTTACTGAAATCCAATGAAGACGGCCAAGAGCGGCGGCAATCTCTTCATGCATCCCGCGGGCGGCCCGATGCGCATCCCGGTCCATGAGATCAAACCGGACACAGCGATAGCGGGGCTTCCAGGCATCGCGGCCGCCGATGACGACGCGGGTCTTCGGTCGGCGACCTGTTGCGTCGAGGGTCATCAGCGGTGTCTTCCCGCCAAACCGGTCTCGATACCAGGCGGCGAACCGGCCGAGGTGGAGTGGAGCCCACTGACCGGCGACCTCGGTGACCGTGGTCCGAGGCGGCGCCGCCAAAAGCCTAACTCGTGCACAATCAAGCCTTATGTCGCGAATGAACTCGACCGGAGACTGCCCAAGGTAGCGTCGGAAGTGCTTTTCAAGAGTGCGGCGCCGCACATCGCAAACGGACGCGAGACAAACCACCGTCCAGTTACGGGCTGGATCATTCCGCAGGAGTTCAGCCGCCTTCACCAGACCTCTTGGAAACTGATCAAGGAACATCGCCCTTTCCTCCTGTTCACGATGTACCACGGTGAAAAGCAGAGCGCCGCCCCCGAGTGGGCGCAAAACGGATAAGCGGGGGCAACGCGGATAGCCGCCTCGGCAGGTGCTCGGCGATACCTTGGTCCGGTGTCCAGCTCACAAGGAGGGAGAAATGGAAACTTCAGTGGATTTAGCCCTCGCGGCTCTTAAAGCACGGCGAAAAGGCTACCTGGATGGCGGGAGACTTTGGTCAGGTGGCAAAACTCACCGAATCCAGACGGGATCGAGTTCATGGCGCGGCGGGGTAACCAGTCTGGCTTGCGTGTATTGGATGTCGCATGCGGGACCGGCGATCTCGCGATACCAGCGGCGGCGGCGGGCGCGAAAGTCACGGGTGTTGATATCGCCCAACCTGCTGGATCAGGCACGTGCTCGCGCGCTCCAGCAGGGACTGACGATCAGTTTCGACCTGGGCGATGCCGAGGACCTTCCCTATGAAGATGCCTCCTTCGATCTCGTGGTAACAATGTTCGGCGCGATGTTCGCGCCGCGTCCCGAGGTCGTGGCGAAAGAACTCATGCGCGTTTGTCGCGTTGGCGGCCGGATCGCAATGGCGAACTGGACCCCGGCCGGATTTATCGGTCAGCTTTTCCGGGTCATGGGGAAGCATGTCGCGCCGCCTCCTGGCGTTCCGGCTCCGTTACTATGGGGCGACCAGTCCGAGGTTCGAAGCCGGTTTCGTGATGGCGTTACCGGCGCCCGAATGACGCCCATGATGGCGACGGCTTCGATTCCCACTGCCGGTGGCTGAAACGGTCGAGGGATCACCGCGAATATTACGGCCCAACGCAGAAGGCGTTCGAAGCTCTCACTGAGGAAAAGCAGATAGCACTGCGCCGGGATATGGAGAGTTTCTACAGGGATCAAAATGGCGCGTCGGACGGAACGACAGTCATAGAAGCGGAATATCTCGAGATTGAGGCCGTCCGGGTTTAACACATTTCACGGTCTGCATCGCTCGTGGCTACGCTAACGCTCCCGAAAACGCCAGCTCAACGCTTCGCCGGATCGATACCTCTGTACCGAGCCAAAACGCCGCCACATCGTCTACCGCGTATTTCAGATTACGCGTTGCGTTGAAGCCGTCTGCCGCGTCCGGCACAGGCCCGCCGCCACTCCGTTGCCGGACGGATTGGCCTGGGCGCAAAACCACCGCCGCAATTCGGGCACACATCGTGCAGCTTCGTCTCCACGCAGTCCGCGCAGAATGTACATTCATTCAACAAATCCGCGCGTCGGTCGCGTCCGGCGGCAAATCCTTATCGCAGAACTCGCAGTTCGGCCGTAGTTGCAGCGCCATGGTTCAGGCCACCCTGTGCAGCAGCACCATCCCGTCCTCGGCCCGGCGGCAATTTTCGCGCGGCGATCTTGAAGCTGCGTTCGAATGTGCCCGTGCTGATCCAGGCAATGTGCGGCGTCATCACGACGTTGTTCAACTTCCGCAATGGATCGGTTAACGGCAACGGCTCATCCGTGAACACGTCAAGCCCCGCGCCGGCGAGGTGCTTGCTCGTCAACGCATCGGCGAGCGCCGCCTGATCGACGAGTTCACCGCGTGCCGTATTGATCAGAATGGCTCCTTTCTTCATACGCTCCAGCGCGCCGCGATCGATCAGCCGTTCGGTTTCCGCCATCAGCGGCAGATGCAAACTGACGATATCGGATTGGTCCAGTAACTGGGACAGCGAGACGAATTTGGCCACGGTGCCCGGCGCCTGACGCCGTGCCGTGTAAACAACCTCGCACCCCATCGCAACGAGAACGGGAGCCAGCAGTTTCGCGACCGCGCCATAGCCGATCAGGCCAACCTTGCGGCCGCCCAATTCGCCGAGATCGTCCTGCATGGCGGGATCGACCCACACGCCGGAGCGCAGAGAGGCATCGAACTTCGGCACCCGGCGCAAAACGGCCAACATCAGCGCGAGCGCGAGTTCCGCGACAGCGCGGGAGTTCGTGCCCGGAAGATTACAGACCGGAATGCGGCGGGCCTTCGCTGCCTCCACGTCGATCGTGTTGACCCCGACACCGATCTTTTGAATAAGCCGCAGCTTTGGCGCCTGCGCGATCATGCCGGCGGTGCAGGGTTTCAGACACGTGCCCACAGCACCTCGCAATCCCGCAGCAGCATCGTGAGGCGCATGTCGTCCGTTTCGGGACAAATGGAGATATCCAGATCTTTCATCGCGGCCAGCCGAGCTTCCAGCTCCGGTCCGGCCGAGGCGTGATAGACGACCTTCATTTCGAGCCAGGACCGCGCGGCCGGCGAAACGAGCGGACGAGCCCAACGCTTCCTCGATCCGCAGCATTTCATTCCACTTCGCCATTCGTTCGCTCCTGGCAAAACTGCCGACTTTCAATTGGCCGACGCCCCATCCAACGGCAAGGTGGACGATGGTCGTATCCTCCGTCTCACCTGAACGCGCCGACACGATCGCCGAATATCCGATTCCCTTGGCGGCTGTCCAGGCGTCAAATGTCTCGGTAAGCGTGCCTCGTTGATTTGGTTTCAGCAGAACCGTATTGGCGGCGCCTGTCACGGCCGCTGCCGCACGCGTGCCGCGTCGGTGACCAGGAAGTCATCGCCAACGATCTGCACTGACTGACCATGCAACGAAGTTAGTTTCACAAATCCTTGGCGGAATCGTCTTCGGCGAGCGGATCCTCGATCGACAGAATGGGATATCGCCCAATCCAACCGGACAGCAGCGCGATCATTTCTTCACTATCAAGTTCCCTTTCTCCAGCGCGAGCTTGTAACGTCCGCCCCGCCCAAACTCCGACGCCGCGATGTCCAGCGCGATGCCCACCTGCTCAACCGGGCGGAATCCAGCCTTCTCGATCGCGCGGACAAGCATGTCCAATGCTTGTTCGTTAGCGGAGAATGACGGCCACCAACCGCCCTCATCGGCGACCCCAGCGAGGCTGCCAGCCTCCGCCATCAATTCGCCGGCGGCCCGATAGACTTCGGCTGTCCAGTCCATCGCTTCCGCGAAACTCCCGGCGCCCGGACACATCACCATGAAGTCCTGGATGTCCACCCGGCGTCCCGCGTGCGCGCCGCCGCCGAATATCTGCACCTGTGGCAGAGGGATCAGGTTGACATCCGTGTCGGCCAGGTAACGGAATAACGGCAGCTCGGCGGCATGGGCCGCGGCATGCGCGGCGGCCATCGAGACGGGCAACACCGCGTTGGCCCCCAATCGGGTTTTGTTTGGCGTGCCGTCAAGCGCGATCAACCGCGCGTCCAACGCCATCTGATTGGCGGCATCCATACCGGTGACGCCGCGCGCGACTCGCCATTCACGTTCGCCACCGCGCGTCTGACGTCATAGCCGCCAAACGCCGTGCCGCCGTCTCGCAAATCAAGCGCCTCGCCACTTCCGGTCGAGGCCGCCGGCGCGATCGCGCGTCCGACGGCCCCGCCTCCAGCATCACGTCGACCTCCACCGTCGGCCGGCCGCGGCTGTCCCATACCCGGCGTGCGTGGACGAAGGCGATGTTGGTGCCGGTCATGCTGGTCCCGCCATTCTGGTTTCCTTTGTAACGAGCCACACCGGGAATGCCAGCCATCGTGATCCGCTCATGTGCCTGTCTCCGCGTGCCAGGTTTCCCGAATTGTGGCGAGCTTAAGCGGCGGACTGGTCAGTAAGATCCTGGCGGTCCGGCGGACCTGGTTCTTCTGCGCTGCCTCAGTAACGTATTCGACCGGGGATTTGCCATCGACACGTGCCAGTAACAAGCCGGGGAGAAGCGCCGCGCCGCTGCTCCAGCGCGTCCGGCGACTCCCACGTCACGCCGCGCGAATAAGCCGCCGCGAGGGCATCGAAGCAACGCAGGAACCCATCCCTCGCGTGCGGTTTCCAAAGACATTTCAGCAGCAGGTGATTGAGGCAAAACGCGAGATCAAACGCCGGATCCCCCCACCACGCACACTCCGCATCCAGAAAAATCGGCCCCTTCGGCCCATGCAATATGTTCTTTGGGCTGACATCGCCGTGCACCAGTGCCTTTTGTTCGCGCGCGTCACGTCCACCAAAGCGAGCAACCGGTCAGCCAGATCGGATGCACCCGCGCCGTCGCGACCAAATATGGCTCCAACCGAATCTCGTAAAAAATTGTATCTGTCGGGAATTCTGAGGCAATTCCCGGATCCGCCGCGCTGCTCGCGTGGATCGTTACCAGCGCTTCCGCCACCTGTGCCGCGAATCCGGATCTGCGATCCCATCCCGAAGCTGGCTCCTTCCACAGAGGATGTTTGTCGGGCGGCAGATACGCCATCGCCAGAGTGCCGCTCACGTCATCCTGGCCAAGCAGTTGGGGCGCGAAACCTATGGCGTGCCGCATCCAGCGCGCCTCATAGACGTTCCGCTCCACCGGCGCATGCCAATCGGCCGCGACCCGGAGTTTCGCCAGTGCCGTTTCACGCAAATCGGTCCCGGATGGAAGGTCGATCCGCCAGATATCGGAGGATACGCCGCCGGTCAGACGCTCTCCGCCAATGGTGCGCGAAGCCCCGGGGGGCGAAGCCCAGACGTTCGAGGGCTTCGACGATCGGCCCAGGTGAGCAATCCTCCCATGCAGAGGGTTAAGCATTTCCTGCCCACCTTGGTGCAGTGGCCAGTGGCCAGTGGGGTGTCCAGTGGGGTGGCCAGTGGGGTGGCCAGTGGGGGCGTCCAATAGGGCGTCCAATGGGCGGCGTGCATTGGGCGGTGGCGGGGCTTTGGTTGGGTTGCCCGTGCGGGCGGCGGGGTACCTTGACAACGTCAACAATATCCGGACTGAACATCATGTCTCAACAACAAGTCGTCGCCGAACTCGCGCCGCACGGCGTCTTGCGCGCCGCGATCAACATGGGAAACTTCCTGCTCGTCACCGGCCGCGCCCCGTCGGCGATCCCGACGGCTGCTCGCCCGACATGGCGCGCGCGATCGCCGCCGCTCTGGGGTTCCGGTGCAATTCGTGCCCTACGCGAAGCCGGGCGAACTGGCGGACGACGCCGAGAAGGACAAATGGGACATCGGCAACTGATCGGCGCTGAGCCGGCGCGGGCCGAGAAGATCGATTTCACCGCGGCCTATGTGGAGATCGAGGCGACGTATCTGGTCCCCGCCGGCTCGCCGATCAACTCGATCGCGCGAGGTCGACGTGAAAGGCAATCGCATCGCGGTGACCGCGCGCAGCGCCTATGATTTTGGCTGGAGCGAACATTCAACAACGCCACCCTGCACCGCGGTAACAGCCAGGCGGCGGTGGTCGAGATGTTCCTCAAGGACAAGATGGAAGCGCTCGCGGGTCTGCGTCCGGGACTGATCGGAGATGTCGAGAAAATCCCAGGCTCGCGGATTCTGGACGGCCAGTTCACCGCGGTGCAGCAGGCGATCGGCACGCCGAAAAAGAACGCGGCGGGCGCGGCCTGGTCTGAAGCAGTTCGTGGAGGACGCGAAGAAATCGGGCGCTGTCGCGAAGCTGATCGAGAAGCACGGCGTCGTGGGCCGGCTATCGGTCGCGCCGCCGGCGTTTAAAGATCGGTTCGGTCGACGGCGAATACTCACCCGACTCGTTACTGGCAGGCGAGGCATTCCTCGTAATCGGTCGATGACGCGGCCGCCGCCACCAGCGGCAAAGGCGCGCCGCGTCATTGGCCGGCTGGCGGATGTCATCGACCGGCGCGACCGCTTTGTCGCTGACGGTGTCGGCCCGCTGGATCGACAGGCTGCGGCAGTAGTACAGCGACTTCACGCCCCGCTTCCATGCCATGAAGTGGATCTGATGCAGATCCCGCTTGTGCACGTTCGCCGGCAGGAACACGTTGACCGACTGGCTCTGGCAAATGAATGGCGCGCGATCCGCCGCGTGCTCGACGATCCAGCGCTGATCCAGTTCGAACGCGGTCTTGTACACCGCCTTCTCCTCGTCGCTCAGGAAATCCAGGTGCTGCACGCTGCCTTTGGTCGTGGTGATCGACGACCACACCTCGTCGGTATCCTGGCCCTTTTCCGCCAGCAGCTTTTGCAGATGCCGGTTGCGCACGGTGAAGCTGCCCGACAGCGTCTTCTGCAGAAACACGTTCGCCGCGATCGGCTCGATCCCCGGCGAGGCATTGCCCGCGATGATCGAAATCGACGCCGTCGGCGCCATCGACATCTTGTGGGAGAACCGCTCCTTGCACGCCGTATTCCTCGGCATCCGGACAGGCCCCGCGTTCCTCGCGCCAGCATCACCGAAGCGGCGTCGGCCTGCGCGCGGATATGCTTGAAGATGCTCTTGTTCCAGACCTTCGCGACGACGCTCTCCCACGGCACGTTCAGCGCCTGCAGGAACGAGTGGAACCCCATCACGCCCAGCCCGACCGAACGTTCCCGCATCGCGGAATAGCGGGCCTTTTCCATGCCCGGCGGCGCGCGATCGATGAAGTCCTGCAGCACGTTGTCGAGGAACCGCATCACGTCCTCGATGAACGTCGGATGGTTCTCCCACTCGAACCAGTTTTCCAGGTTCAGCGAGGACAGGCAGCACACCGCGGTGCGCTCCATCCCGTGATGGTCGCGTCGCCGGTCGGCAGCGTGATCTCGCTGCACAGGTTTGAGGTCTTCACCTCCAGCCCGGCCAGCTTGTGATGCTCCGGCTGCGCCCGCGCACGTGGTCGGAGAACACCAGGTACGGCTCGCCGGTTTCGATCCGCGCGGTCAGGATGCGGATCCACAACGACGCGCGCCGAGATCGAGCGCACCACCGACTTGTCCTTCGGCGACAGCAACGGCCATTGCTCATCCGCCTCGACCGCGCGCATGAACGCGTCGGGGATCTGGATGCCGTGATGCAGGTTCAGCGCCTTGCGGTTCGGATCGCCGCCGGTCGGGCGCCGCATCTCGATGAATTCCTCGATCTCCGGATGCGACACCGGCAAATACACCGCCGCCGACCCGCGCCGCAGCGAGCCCTGGCGAAATCGCCAACGTCAGACTGTCCATCACGCGGATGAACGGGATGACGCCGGAGGTCTTGCCGACCGCGCCGACCTTCTCCCCGATCGAGCGCAGATTGCCCCAGTACGACCCGATGCCGCCGCCTTTCGACGCCAGCCAGACATTCTCGTTCCACAGCCCGACGATGCCTTCCAGGCTGTCGGAGGCCTCGTTCAGAAAGCAGGAGATCGGCAACCCGCGCTGCGTGCCGCCGTTCGACAGCACCGGCGTCGCCGGCATGAACCACAGCCGGCTCATGTAATCGTAGATTCGCTGGGCGTGGGCCTGGTCGTCGCCGTAGAAGCGAGGCGACGCGGGCGAACAGATCCTGGAACTCCTCGCCCGGCATCAGATAGCGGTCGGTCAGCGTCGCCCGTCCGAAATCCGTCAGCAGCGCATCGCGGGAGCGATCGACCCGAACCTGGTGGCGACCCGGCATCTGGACTGCGTCAAGCACATCGGCCTCCGTGGCGTTTCTCATTGGGCGGATCATCCTTGTAGGGTCTGTCTGGGATTCGGAACACAATATTGGCGTCTCGAGAGTGATGCCGACCACGAACATCCTGCGCTGTGGCCGGTCTGCAACGCGTAGGTGAGAATTGCATCTGACCACGCGACCGCGCGCGAAAGACGTTCCCGAGCGTTCTCCCCAGGTTCCACAGGCCCGATGCGTTCTATGTATGTTCCGCAGTCCGGTCAGTCAAACCCGCGCCAGCTCATGAACCGGTCGACGCTCCCGCTCGGTCACCAACCGGTTCTCCGGCGCATCCGGATCGGCGAGGCCAAGCGCCATGCCGCACACCACGATCTCCTCCTCGGTCATGCCGAGCACCGGCCGCATCGCCTTATGATAGTGCGTCCAGGCCGCCTGCGCGCAGGTATCCAGGCCGCGGCCGCGCGCCGCGATCATGATGTTCTCCAGGAACATTCCGTAATCGAGCCATGATCCGGTCGCGAGGCCGCGATGGATGGTGAACACCATCCCGACCGGCGCATCGAAAAACTGGAAATTCCGCCTGTGCTGCGCTTCATTTTCGCGTTCTCGCCGCGCGCGATGCCAAGCATGCCGTACAACTCCCAGCCGACCTTGCGGCGGCGTGACAAATACGGTTCGAAAAATTCGTCAGGATAATACTGGACTTCCTGGACGATGGCCCGGTTCCTCGGCGTCGAACGCGTTTTGCACGGCGGCGCATAGCGCGTCCTTCTCCGCGCCCGCCAGGACGTAACCGCGCCAGGGCTGCATGTTGGTGCCGCTTGGCGCGCGGGCCGCGACGTCGAGGATGTGCCGCGACCACCGTCCGCGGCACCGGCGTCGGCAGGAACCGTCGGACCGAACGGCGGGAGGCGATCGCGTCGATCGACCAGCGACATCTGATAGTCGTGTTCGATCCATCCTCCCCGGACGTCGTGGCCGCAGTGCCGGTACCCGGACGCGTGAACGGACTTGACGAGCGACCTGCCCGTGGTGCCTGCCGAGGATGACCGAGGGAGGAGACAAGCCATGGTTCAGATCCGGCAAATGGGGCCGCAAATCGGCGTCGAGGTCAGCGGCGTCGATGTTAGGACGCTCGACGATGCCGGGTTCGCGCCGATCTATCAGGCCT
The DNA here is from genome assembly GCA_963762585.1 of uncultured Verrucomicrobiae bacterium. Lineage (GTDB taxonomy): Bacteria > Verrucomicrobiota > Verrucomicrobiia > Limisphaerales > UBA11358 > UBA11358. Next base: position 283 of record CAVXLF010000024.1, on the reverse strand, counting down.
GGCTCGACCACAACGTGCTGGTGGTCACCGGCCAGGACCTCACGATCCCCGAGTTCCTGCGCTACAGCCGCCGCTTCGGCCATGTCACGCCGCACCCGTCGAAAAGCACGCGGCACCCGGAGTATCCGGACATCACCATGTTGGGGTCAACAAATTCGACGCCGACGGCAAGCTGAACCAATCGATCTACCGCCGCGGCGCGGAGGGCTGGCATACCGACGGCGCCTATGACCCGGTGCCGTTCAAGGCGACCCAGCTTTACGCGCTGGCGATCCCGGATAGC
>CAVXLF010000023.1:0-311337 GCA_963762585.1 uncultured Verrucomicrobiae bacterium | reverse complement strand
ATGCGCTTGTGCACATCGGTGTTGATGGAATGGTACGGCTGCGCGAGGTTGCCGGGGTCAAACAACGTCGAGCGCATGTGCTCGGCGTCGTCGTTGCCGATGGCGTCGGTGAAAATCGGCAGCAGATATTCAATGCCCAGCTTGGATGGCTTCATCAACTTCGCGTCATAAAGCGCCGGATGCAGTTTCCGCGCATGAATCAGGCCCCAGCGATCCCGGAAACGGTTGGCGTCGTAGCCTTGCACGTGAAAACCCTTGTCCGAATTGTATTGGAGGACGGAAATGGCGTTATTGCGGCCTTCGAGCAGCAGGTCCACCGTCTTGGCGCCGAGCAATCCCGCGTAAAACCGGTCAAACAGAATCGGCCGGCCCCCGCGCTGGGTATGGCCGACTTTGCGCGTGAATATGGCCTCCTTGGCCGATTCGCCGCGGCGATAAAGCTGGAAATAGCGGTCGCCAATCATCTGGACGAGCTTGTTGCGCAACGCGTCCGCCGCCCCGCTGAGCACCACGTTGCCGGAGGGATCGGTGGATTTGGTCTCCGCGCCCAGTTCGCGGCCCTGGTCGTCCACGATGCCTTCGCCGCAAACGATGACGACGTTTTTTTGGAGGTCGTAGATGTGTTTGACGCGCTGGACCAGGTGTTCGAGGTCGAGCGGATGTTCGGGAATGAGAATGATGTCCGGCTGGCCATAAGCCGTGCCGAGCGCGATGTAACCCGAGTGCCGGCCCATGACTTCGATGATGGCAATGCGCCGGTGGCTCTCCGCCGTCGTGCGGATGCGCTCCACGCCGTTGGCGGACACATAAACCGCCGTGGTGTAGCCGGGCGTGGCGTAGTTGACGATTTGATTGAGATCAAAAACCTCGGTGGCCGGAACCTGTTTGTAGCGATAACCGCGCTTGGCCGCGGCATCGTTCACCCGCACCCACTCGTCCGGTTCGCTGGGATAATTCAAACCGAGATCGTTATCAATGGTCTTGGGCGCCAGCACGGCGGGCAGGCGCTCGGCCAGCGGTTGCAGGCCGTTGAGGGTACCGTCGCCGCCGATGCAAATGAGCCCCTCGATGCCCAGCTGTTTCAACCGCGCCTCGACGATGTCGAGGTCCTTCTGGTTTTCCGGATCCACATAATCACGGGACGAACCGATGAGCGTGCCGCCCTTGGTGGGGTCGAGCTCGGGGATTTCCTGAAAGAGCGGGTTGAGATGAACGTGGGGGACGCGCGGATTGAACAGGCAGTTGAACCCCTTGATGAGCCCGAAAATCTCGACCTTGAGCTGGTTCGCGCGCACCACCGCGCCGTGGATGGTCGCGTTCAAGGCGGGCGTGTCGCCGCCGGCGGTCAGAATGCCGATGCGTTTCATACGGTTAGAACGCCGGCCCGGCCGCGCCCAGGCTTCGGCCCGCCGGCGGGTTCGGCCGGGCTTGAGGAAATGGGGTTGCCCGCCGGCCCGCTCCCCCGGAGAGAGGGAACCGCAACGCGCGGTTTATGAAAATTCGAACCGCGCCGGTCTCGCCGACCGGCTGGCGATAATCCTCCCGCTCCCGGGAAAGCGGGCCGGGATGAGGGCGGTCAAGACTGAACGATATTCGTTTCATTGTTGCTGTTGTTCCTCCTGTTGGACCATGATTTCGTCCTCCAGATTGTTGAACTGCTGCAAAATATAGGCGTCGAACAACGCCCCGCCGATGTCATTGAGCCGGGTCTGCAACTGGTCCAGGTAAAGATGCAGGCCCTGATCAAATATTTCGTCCACCGTGTTGAACTGCAATTCCGCCACGAGCCGGCCGGCGAGCTTTTCCGCGTTATTGCAAAAGCGGCCGTCCGCCACGCCGGAGATGCGGCGCAGGGCGTGGTTCAATTGATTGACGCAAAAGCGCGCCGACCGGGGAAAATCATCATTGAACAATAGAAATTCCACGACGCCGCGCGGGTGCACCTCGACGCCGTGCAGGGTTTTATAGGCGTCCCAGGCGCTGCAGGAACGCAGAATGGCCGCCCACTCCAGCGCCTCCGGCTGGCTGGCCGTCCCGGACGCGCCTTTCGCCGGCAACGTCTCGGAGCGCACATCCAGGATGCGCGACGTCTTGTCCGCGCGCTCCAGAAACTTTCCGGCCTGCATGAACCACCAGCCTTCGTTGCGAATCAGCGTCGCATAACCCAGGCCAATCAGGTGCAGCGAGCTGTTTTTGATCTGCTGGAAAAATTCGCTGGGACTCTCCTTCCAGACCTCCAGCCCCTGGGACGAGCGCACAAACCAGTAAAGCCGGTTTAATTCCTCCCAAAATTCAATGGTAATCTGATCGCGGATCATGCGGGCATTTTCGCGCGCCTGGCAGATGGACGAGACGATGGAATTGGGGTTCGCGGCCTGGAACACCAGAAATTCGGTGACGGAATGGCCGGTGGCCTTTTTATGGAGCTGATAGAACTGTTGCTCGTCGCCCGTTGCCTGGACGATGGGCAGCCAGTGCTGCGCGATGCGCTCCTCATCCAGGTCGCGGTAATCGAGCAGCAACTGGAGGTTCACGTCCACAATGCGCGCGATGTTCTCCGCGCGCTCAATGTAGCGCGACATCCAGTAAAGCGAATTGGCAACCCGGCTTAACATTTTTTAACGGGGAACACCCAACAACCAACCCCCAACATTGAACATCCAATGAAAGAGCACCCACGCAGAACCTGGACCATTGGATGTTGGACGTTGGGTGTTCGATGTTCGATGTTCGATGTTCATTTATCCGTCTCCGTAAAGCACCCAGGTGTCCTTGCTGCCGCCGCCCTGGGATGAATTGACGACCAACGACCCCTTGCGCAGCGCCACGCGCGTCAGGCCGCCCGGCACAATGACAATCTTTTCACCGTAAATGACATAGGGCCGCAGGTCAATGTGCCGGCCCTCAAAATAACGGTCGTCATCCACGCACGTGGGGTGCCGCGACAGCGAGATCATCGGTTGCGCGATGTAATTGCGCGGTTCGGATATGATTTTTTTGCGAAACTCCCCGATTTCCGCCTGCGTCGCCTTCGGCCCCATCAACATGCCGTAGCCGCCGGATTCATTGGCCGCCTTGACCACCAGCTCATCGAGATGGTCCAGGATATATTTTTTATCCTCCGCCTCGCTGGCGAGATAGGTCGGCACATTGGGCAGGAGCGGCTCCTGGTCGAGGTAATACTTGATCATGCGCGGCACGAAGTAATACATGACCTTGTCATCCGCGATGCCCGTGCCGATGGAGTTGGCCAGCGACACATTGCCGGCGCGATACGCGTGGACAATGCCCGGAACCCCGAGCAACGAATCGCGGCGGAAGACCGTCGGGTCGAGAAAATCGTCATCCATGCGCCGGTAAATGACGTGCACCGGCTGGAGCCCCTTGGTTGTGCGCATGAACACCCGCGCGTCGCGCACCACGCAGATCGCGGCCCTCGACGATTTCAATGCCCATCTGCCGCGCGAGATACGTGTGCTCGAAGTAGGCCGAGTTGCCGGCGCCCGGGGTGAGCAAAACCACGGTCGGGTCCACCGTGCCGCCCGGCGCGATGTATTGCAGCATCTTGAGCAGTTCCTGCGGATAATGTTCGACCGGCCGCACGCCGATGCCCTCGAACATGGTCGGAAAGGTCCGCTTCATCGCCCGGCGATTTTCCAAAACGTAACTGACGCCGCTGGGACAACGGCCGTTGTCCTCCAGCACCAGATATTGGCCCCGGTCGTCGCGAATCAAATCCGTGCCGCAAATGTGGATGTAAATGTCCTTGGGCACGTTGAAGTTCACAAATTCACGCCGGAAATGTTTTCCGGAAAGGACGTAGGCCGGCGGGATGACGCCGTCCTTCAGGATTTTTTGTTCGTGATAAATGTCGCGCAGGAACAGATTCAACGCCGTGATGCGCTGGGCGAGGCCCCGTTCGAGTATCTCCCACTCCCCGGCGGGAATGACCCGGGGCAGCAGGTCAAAGGGGAAGATTTTCTCCGCGCCCGCCGAGTCGCCGTAAACGTTGAACGTGATTCCCTGACGCAGAAACGCGAGGTCCACCGACTGGCGTTTGTGTTCAAATTCCCTCGTGGTCAGCGTCTGGAAAAGCTCCCGGAACCGCTGATAATGCGGACGCACCTGGCCCTGCGGCATCCAGCATTTCATCAAAAAAACTGTCGGCCTCGTAATGACCGAGCAGTCGTTTGATCGGTTGCGTTTTGGACTTGGTGGACATTTTACAACATTGCCTGGGTTGACTGGTAAAAGGGAAAATCCCGGCGCGCCGGCGTCAGCCGGCTCCGGAAAACCCAAAATTACCCAATAATTGGAGCCTTTTTAAAAAGGCCGGACTCATGGCTCTTTTCAACCCCAACGGTTCAGGTTGGTCGGACAAATATGACATTACTTCCTTTAGCAATCACCTTGCCGATTCCAAGACGGGCGGATCGCCCGGGTTGAAGGTTGAGAGTTAAAAGTTGAGGGATCAGGCAATGTAAGGGTCGAATCATTTATGCTTCCTCGACGTTTTCAGTGGAATGAGTGTTTACGCCTGCCCTCACCTTTAATCCTCTCCCTCAGGAGAGGAGATGGCATTCGATGGTTTCCGATTTTATAGATGAACGTCCGGCCAATCCAGCCGTATATATTCTCAAAAGAACGACGACCTCCAGGCGCATCTCAGTTTTGAGCCATAGTCTGGCGGTTCAATCCCAAAGGGGATTGTGTCCTTCAGCCCAAGGTTGCCCCGATTTTTCGGGGCTACCTTGGGTCACGTCCGGTAATGGAAACAACGCCAACGGCGTTGTGGCCGGGGTGACAGGCTTGCAGGAACGGAATGGCCGCAACCGCGTTGCGGTTGGGAATGGTTGGGGACGATGACCCAGGGTGGCTCGTTCCTCGCAACCCTGGGCTTTGAGACGGAATCCCGTTGGGATTCCTGGACGGCGCATTTAACCCTGCAAAAACCGGGATGCGCCCAATCCCCTTCCCCGAGGAACGGCAACGCCCCAATTGGGTCGTAGGGCACGACGTAAGGAGTGCGGCCCCATATGACTCGTTACCTCGTCACCTACAAGTCAGTACACTACCCGACGAACCGCCGGCTTGACTTTCCCCCCTTAACTTTGAACCCTCAACCAACCATGAACACGTTCCAGATCATTTTCTCGCCGACGAGCGCCGCCGAACTGGCGCGGATGCCCAAGGAACTTCAACTGGAAATCCTCGGCGATTTTCGCGGCCTCCCGCAACAGGTGCGCCGGCACGGAGCTGGACGAATTTGGCAAGCTGGAACGCGGCGGACGCATCCTGCACCGGTTTCGCATCGGCGATTACCGCGTTTATTTTGAACGCCACGACCTCGGCGTGCTCGTACACCGGATCCTCAGCCGGCACACGCTCAAGGATTTCTTCTTCCGGTCCGGCCTCAAATCCGCCGAGGATGAAACCCTCCAGGAAAACCCCAAGTTCTGGGAATTGATCGAGGCGGCGAAGACCACGGCGAAATAATTGTTCCCTTTTCGATTTCATTTTCAAAAGCTGCCAATGATATGATTGGCAGCTTTCGGAACCCGGCGCATGGCTCCGCCTTCGTTCAAACCATCCACCACACCCAAAGACTGCTTGCACCGGAAACAATGCGGTTTATGATTTCCTGGCCATCATGAAGTTGAAACGCCAGCCATTGGTTTCCCAAGGCTCCTTGACCCGAATGCTTCAAGCAGCCGAGCAGGCTTGGAAAGCCAAGGATTTTCAACAAAACATTGAGCTGCTGGAACGGGCCAGCCGTTTGGATTCCGCCAATCCCAACATCCTGTTGCAGTTGGGTCGGATGTATGGATTGCGGTACGACTACGCCAACGCCGAACGCTGCTTTGAACGGGCGGTGGGGGTCGCGCCACAGAAAACGGAAGCCCTGGCTTTGGCGGCATCTCAATGCGGCGATTTTCGCAATCCGGAAATGGCCGAGCGTTATTTCCAACGCGCGGTGGCACAAAAAGATGTCGCGCCGGGAACCCTCGCCGAGCTGGCCGAATTATGCGAGCGACTTCGCCGGGTGGGCGAGGCCGATCGGTTGATCGAACGCGCGTTGCAATTGGACAGCCGTTGTGCGCTGGCGTTGCTCGGTCGCGCCCGCTTGAACCGCCAGGCGGGACGACTGGACCAGGCGGAAGAACTCCTCCGCAACTTCCCGGCCAATGCCCACCCCATCATTCGGGTGCGGGCCTGGTATGAATTGGGCGGGGTTCTCGACCGCCAGGAGCGTTATGACGAGGCCATGACCGCGTTTCTTGAAGCCAAGGCCATTTTGAGACCGGCGGCGGCGCCGTTTGCCGCGGATTTGCGATCCCTGCACGCCCGCTTGAACACGATGACGGAAAACATCTCCGCAGACATGTTTCAGCGCTGGTTTGATTTTGGTTCAACCCTGCAACCACCCCGACGGCTGGCATTGCTGGGGGGCCATCCCCGGTCCGGAACAACCTTGTTGGAACAGGTTCTGGACTCCCACCCGGACATCATCTCGGCGGAAGAGACGGAGATTTTTCATGACGAATCCTACCTTCGCCTCACCCGGGATCTGCCGCCAAACACCTTGATGCTTCCGGTGCTGGAAGCGGCGCAGCCCGTCGCCCTGCAACAGGCCCGCACCGACTATTTCCGTTTCATGGAACTGGCGCTTGGCAAACCCATCGGGGAACGGCTTCTGATTGACAAAAACCCCTCGCTGACCATTTTGATTCCCGCGCTCACCCGGGTGTTTCCGGAAATCAAGCTGCTGGTGGCCTTGCGCGATCCGCGCGATGTGTGCTTGAGCTGTTTTATGCAACCGTTTTTCCAGCTGGGCCAGACCAGCTCGGCTTATTTGACGCTGGAAGGCACGGCTGAAGAATACATCTCCGTTATGAGCGTATGGCGATCCGTTGCCCCGTTGTTGAAAAATCCCCACCTGGCAGTGCGCTACGAAGACATGGTGGATGATTTGGAATCCGTGGCGCGGCGGGCATTGGACTTTCTCGGTGTGCCCTGGGACGCCCGGGTACTGGGATTTGATGAACATGCCCGTCAAAAATTGGTGCGCTCGCCCACCTACGCAGACGTGGCCAAGCCCGTTTTCAAAACCGCCATCGGCCGTTGGCGGCATTACCAAAAATATCTGGAACCATATCTGGAAAAGCTGGAGCCGTTTGTGAAGGCGTGGGGATACGAGTAAAAAAGGCCAAACGCCAAGCGCTGAAAGCCAAAGGCGGAGGCCAGAATGCAGAATTGAAAGCGTGGGATGTGGCAGGAGATAAAGGTAGGGACGGCGCGCTGCGCCGTCCGCGCCCCAGGCGGGCGCAAGTTTCCGGCGGCTTTACCGCCGGGGACAGCGCAGCGCGCTGTCCCTACCAAAAGCAACTTACGGTTCATTGGCGGGCCGGCTCGTGATAGGCTTTTTGGGATTGATACAGTTCCAGCAATTCGCGGTTTTTATCCACCAGCAACTTTTTGTTCTGTGCCGTTGCCAGCGCGATGGCCTGTTCGGCCATCTTTGCCGCGTCATCATAGCGTCCAGCCTCGGCATAGGCTGCCGCCAGCGTGCCGACAAACAGGGGCAGTTTGTAATTTGTAAGCCGGCAGACCTTTTCGGCCAGCGTCACCGCTTCGGCACCATTCCGGTATCGGGCCTCGGGAGCCGTGGCCAGCAACCAGGCAAGATCGTTCAATGCCACCAGATAATCCGGGTCTTCCAGCAGGACAACTCCGTATTCTTTGATGGCTTCGCCGTATCGCGCCTGGGTGGCCAGTAGATTCCCCTGTAAATAGTGGGATCGGGAATCGTTCGGGTCGATTTTCAAGGCGTTGCGGTTGACGGCAATGGCCTCGTCAATCCTCCCCTCCGCGGCCAGCGCCATCGCCAGATTGCATTGGATCTGGGATTTATCCGGACAAAGCCTCGCCGCCTCCGCAAAATGTTCAGCGGCCTCACCGGGCTTGTTCTGCCGCAGCAACGCGTTGCCCAGGAGAACCTGCATCGGGGCGGTGCTGGTCGTCACGGCCAGCGCATGGCGGGCGAGCGTCTCGCTGTTACGCCACCAGCGCACCTGGGCGGCTGTCAGCGTCAGACAAATCCCCAAGATCCCGACGACCGCGACGGTCGTCATGACCAGACGATATCCCCGCTGACGTTGCAGGCCGTCTCCGACCCACCAGACCATGGCAATGAAAATTCCGATCAGCGGCACATAAGTATAGCGGTCAGCCATGGATTGGCTGCCGACCTGGACCAGGCCAATCACCGGTATGAGCGTTCCCAAAAACCACAGCCAGCCCACCGCCAGATAAGGCCGTCGCCGCAGGGAGATGAACACCGCCCCCGAAATCATAAGCAAGGTGAAAGCCGCAATCGCCGTCGTTTCCGGATCAATTGTGGTATACGGGTAAAAAGGGACCAGGGGAACCGGCCAGAACGTTTTCTCGAGGTAAAACAAACAGGAAGCGATGGCATTTTGAAGACGCGCTTCGAACGGTAGTTCGCTGATTGATGCCAGGGCGTGCCTTTGCGCCAGAATGGTGACCACGCAGGACGCAGCGGAAAGCGCAAAGAAAGGCACTTTTTCCAGCAGCAATCGGAAGAGCTGCCTTCGCTTCGCTCCCTCGCGCCAAGCCGTTGAACTGTCTTTGCCATGCTTCGTCGCGCCAAGGGTTTGAACATCTGCTTTCTTGTCACTTGCCTGCCACGCCGTTGCCGGGCGAAGGCGGGTCACCCGGCCCAGCGGCCAGTAATCCAACAGCAACAATATAAACGGCAGCGTCACCAGCATGGGTTTGCTCAGCAGACCGAGGGCGAAAAAGAACAGGGCAAGGAAATAGTTCAAAGTCCAAGGTTCAAAGTCCAAAGTCCAAGGTCCAGAGTCCAGAGTCGGATCGGCCGACCGCCTTTGTGCGTAGCGAACGTAGGCGCCGAGCGTGAGCAGGAAGAAAAATGTGCTCAGGACATCCTTCCGCTCGGCCACCCAGGCGACGGATTCCACATGTAACGGGTGCCAGCCAAACAACGCCGCCACCAACGCACACCGCCAGATCGCGCCCGCCGGTGGGGCCGCAGCCGTTACGTTTGCATTGGAATCCGTGCTCAACTTCGGTGACGGTGAATCGTACGGTTGCGGCGGGTCGTCACGGCGAAGGCCCATCATCCGGTTCAAAACGAGGAACAGCAGCACGGTGTTGGCGGCGTGGAACAGCACATTGGTCGCGTGATGGCCTCCGGCGTACATCCCAAATAGTTGCGCGTCCAGCATGTGCGACAGCCAGGTGAGCGGATGCCAGTTGGCTGCGTGAAAAGTCGTGAAGGCCCAAACCAGCCCCGGCCAGCTTAAACCGGCCATGACCTGCGGGTTCGCCCAAACGTACTCGCGGTCATCGTAATCAACAAATTGGTAGCCAGCCACCGGCCAGTAAACGGCGAACACCCCAAGGACCAGCAACGCGCAAATCCACCACGAGGTGGAGTTTCCTGATTTGCGAAAAGCTTGCCCGGCCTGCGTTCGGTTGTTCACGGATCGGGTTTATATCAAAGACGGTTTTCCTCGTCACGTTTTCAGTGGGGGGACGTAGAAGCCGCAGGGACTGGACGCTTTTGAAGGGTAAAGGGCGAAACATTCAGGTAGGGACGGCGCGCTGCGCCGTCCGCGCCCAACGGGCGGGCGCAAACTTCCGGCGGCTTTACCGCCGGGGACAGCGCAGCGCGCTGTCCCTACCTAAGGCAGGGTGGCGCAGCGTGATGTCTCTACCTAAACCAAGACGCCGCGGCAGCGCGTCCCTACCAGGCAAAAAAAAGAGCCGCCCGAAGGGGCGGCTCTGTGAGAACCAAAAAACAAACCGAATTGCTGCTTAGGCTTTTTTGCGGCGAGATACCACCAGCGCTGCCAAACCCAAACCGGCCAAGGCCAGCGTCGTGGGCTCAGGAACTGGAAGAGTGAGCACCGTATCGCCAGGCAAGGCAGTGAATTCGCCAGGAGACGATATACCAGTCGCAATCGCTGACGCCGGCTCGGTCCAAACCAGTGAACCGGTTGCACCAGCGGCTGCACCACTGTTAGCGGTTGCAAGCATTTCAAATTCAACGTTGCCTGAAGAATAACCGGCAATCGTTACAGTCGGGCCGATGAACCAGCCACCAATTGCAGGAGCAGGAGGAGCAGGAGTATTGTCTCCCTGCTGCAAAGCTGGGTTCATCGGAGTAACGCTGGACGGAACGAGTGTGAAGCTGGTTTGAGTTCCAAACTCATAGCCCAATTCAACACTGACTTCCGGACCAGCACCGGTGTTGGCCAAGCCAGCAGGAATGCCCTGCGCCTGCGATCCATAAACCACTGCATAATACGGCGTTGAAGCGTAATTCTGAAAGCTAATGTAGCCTTGACCGTAAGAAGTAGCTGCCAAGCCCACTGCTCCGAGAACTGCTGCTATTGTTTTTCTTTTCATATCTTTACGTATTTGGTTGTTTTCTGGTTGTTAGTTCGAGATTTACTTTCGTCAAATTTTAGTACGTCGCAACTTGCACCCAATTGGTGGCTGTTTTAGCGACCACAAACACTCCCTGTGCCACACCAATTGTCGCATTCGGCGTCCAACTGCCGCTGCCCTTCGTCGAAACTGTGAAACTGGTGCCATTCCACACCGAGACGGTTGACTTATTCGGAAGTACCAGACCCAAAGTCAAATTGGTACCGGCGGTTTGATTCAAGTCACCACTGTAAGGAATTTGGCTGCCAACCAGTTCATAAGTACCGGCGCCCAGCAGATTGACGTTGGTTCCCACACCAGCAGAAGGCACAATAACATTACCCACAAAGGTAATATTGGTCGCAGTCTTGGCGTCGACAAAGAAACCTGTTCCAACCGGAATGGATTGATCCGGCGTCCAAGCCCCACTGCCTTTTGTGGAAACCGTGAAACTCGTGCCATTCCACACTGAGATTGTTGACTTGTTAGGCAAGTTCAGCCCCAAGCTGGTGGTTGTATTCGTGCCGTCATCCAAAGGATTGGACACGAGGACGTATGAACCCGCCGGCGCGCTGACGGTTACATAACCGACCACGTTGGCGGAATAAACTGGCGATGCGTTTGAAGCAACTAGGCCGGCGGCAAAGGTCGCGGCGGCAATTAATAGTATTTTTGTTCTCATATTCTGTTTGGTTGTTACCGTGTGTGCGTTAAATATCACAAATTACAAGGGAAGTGTCAATAGTTTTTTCAAAGATAAACGGGTCTGGCATCCGGAGCCTGGTTCTTGCAACTGGCTCAAAATCAGCATGTTGATGCATATATTAACGGATTGGAACGGTGGGGGACCTGGCGGGAAAAACGGGTGTTTTCATCATTTGTAACCAGTCTGTAACCAGTCGCAGGGCAAGGCAGAAGGCAGAATGAAGAATGCAGAGAAACGGGTCTTGTCCGCGAATTTAGCCAATTTAGCCGAACCTGCTTTGGTAGGGACATCGCGCTCGATGTCCCCGGCGGTATAGCCGCCGGAAGCTTGCGCCCGCTCGGGGCGCGGACGGCGCAGCGCGCCGTCCCTACCCCATTACAGCGGAGGGCGCAACGCGCCGTCCCTACCAATTAACCCTACCGATTAAGTTCATGATTGCGGCGGTCATAGACCGCCGCTACATCTGTGGCGGCGGGGCCAGAAAGGTATATAGGCCGATTGGAAACTGCGGGGATTCCAGCCAATCGGCGAGGAGATTCAGTTCCAATCCGGTAAACCCGATGGTGGATTTGCGGTTAAATGAGAGTTGGTTCGGCCCGGTTTGAGTGATGTCCGTTTTACTCGCTCCCAGTTTTGGAGCGACGGCTTTGAGCCAGAGCACGCCTGGCGAGCCGGACATCAACTGGGCTTTGTGCGACACAAACCGGGCAAACTGGCCCAGATAGAGCCATTGTTCGATCCGCTGGCCGGTGATTTCCCAATTGCGATACAGCAGGTTGGTGCGGCTCAAGACTTCGGGCGGGGATGATAACAACGCGGGATCGGCTCCGGCATCCGGTATGCCGCCGCCAAAGACGAAATCCTGGTTGCTGACGGTGATGGAACGCAGAAAGGGCCAGACATAGGGGACGCCCCCCCATTGCAGGCCATTAAAGGTTTGCGATTTTTCAAACCGGGCCAGGTCGTTGGTGGGAAACCACTGACCCTGGTTTTGCAACACCCAATCCGCAAGCCGGTCAACCTCGTTGCTGGCCTCCGGGAGCGGGGCGGCAAAATAGCTTTGCATCGCCAGACCTTGCAGCGCCCAGCAGCAGGCCTGGTCGGGCGGCGGACCGAAATGCGCATTATTCCAGGCGGGTGATGATTCCAACCAGGGTTTGAAACCCCGAATGAGCGTGAAACTGGAGAGCGGTTCGCCAATCAGGCGGCTCGGAAGGTTCCAAGGTTTCACATCGAGCGCCAGCGGTCCGGCAAAGTCAGCCGTGGCTTGCGTCAGAATGTTTGTGCCGTCGCCGGTCACGGTCAGGTGTAAATGGTTGGGGACGAATTTGTGCTCATCCCCATGACCCTCAACCGCCCTCCGGGCACCTTCTCCCGCTCCCGCGAGCGAAGGAACTTCCCCGCCAGCGGCGGAGAGCGAGAAGACAGCCGCGAGCCGCGCCGGATCGAGGTCCGCTTCGAGCCAGTCATTCGCCGTCCCCGTCAACAAAGGGGAATGGCCCTGCCGGAGCCGGTCCACCAGGTCGCCCAACAGGCCGTTGTGGTCCTGGGCCGCCCCGAAGACGGTCCATTTCCCAACGCGGGTCAGTTCCAGGAAGTTGGGGTCGTGATGTTTTTTGAGCGACCAGCCGTAATGACCGCCGGGCGCGGGGTCCGGGCGAATATTGGTCAAGGATTCCAGGACCCGGGCCAGATTGGTCTGCCACAGGGCGGCCCGCTGGTCGTCGAGCTGGATGGCGAAAACGATTTCGGCCGGCTGATTGGCGGGCTGGCGGATTTCGAGGCAGGACTCGTCCGCCAGCAGGTCGTCCAGCAGGGGCCGCAACCAGAGGGCGGCATTGGTGTCAGGGCTGCGGCGCAACCACCGCCAGGGCGCGAGGGAGAGTTTGTCCAGCGTCTGCTGTTCGAGTTTCCGGCTTTCGGGCAGATTCCAGATCGCCTTCAACTGCGCCGCGCCGGGCTCATTGGAAATGCGTTTTGCCCCCAACCATTGAACCTGGGCGACCGTCGGCCGGGCAGAAGCTTGAAGCGGACGGTAATCCGGCGACGACACCGGGGCTGCGTTTTCGTTGGATTGGCCCGGCCGGCAGCCGACCAACGAAACGATGGCGGCAAACAGGACGAACTGAATACGTCGCAGATGCATGATACGATATTTTATGCCAAAGCCGGGGCTGGTTCGCAATTCCAATTCGATGAGCCTGGCAACTTTTAACCGCAGAGACGCAGTTGGACAAGCCGGGCTTGAATTCGCGGTGGAATCAGGTATGACTGAGGCCAATTCATCATGGCAACGTTTTCAGGTCCGGTCATCGTCGGTTGCTGGATCGTCTTCCTTGGCTACTGGCTGGTCAGCGCCTTTGGACAGAAGCCAACGACGGAACAGAAAAGTTTTTTGTCCACGCTGATTTATCGGACTCCCCTCACACTGGGCGGGCTGCTGCTGTGGTGCCCGAAATTCTCCGGCCCGCTGAACCTGGCTTTGACCCCGCACACCGACCCGGCGCGGGTCACGGGAGCCGTGGTCTGCATCTTCGGATTGTTGGTAACGATATGGTCGCGCTGGACGCTGGGCGGCAACTGGAGCAGCGAGGTGGCGTTCAAGCGGGGGCACGAACTGGTGAAAACCGGGCCCTACCGTTTCGCGCGGCATCCGATCTACACGGGTCTGCTGCTGATGTGCCTGGGAACCGCGGTGACGGTCGGGCGATACCATTCGTGGCTTGGTTTTCTGCTGTTGGGCATCGGCTTCTGGATCAAGCTCAAGCAGGAGGAAGTGTTGATGCTGCAACATTTCCCGGAGAATATCCGGCCTACCGAAAACAGGTGAAGGCGCTGGTGCCGTTTTTGATTTGAAGACGGCTTAACCGCCGGGACGCCGAGACGCCGAGATTGGGAAGCTCGAAGCGTTAAACCTGCGTCCCCTCGCCTCATCCTTTCAGCGAAATTTACTCGAAAATCTCGCGGAGAACCGGAGCGCGGATGGCTCGCCCGCGTGTTTCTAGGTTTGGCTCACGCGGGCGAGCCGCCAGCGCTCCTTTGGCAGAGGTTCTTCAGTAGCGTGGCTTCCAGCAGCTTTATTTATCTCCGTTTGGAAAACGAGTTCTTCAGCTTTGGTCGTGACCTTGATTTTGTCACCCGGCTTGAATTCGCCCTCCAACAGGCGCATCGAAAGCGGATTGAGAATGTGTTCCTGCACGGCGCGTTTGAGCGGGCGGGCGCCGAATTGCGGGTCGTAACCTTCCCGGGCCAGCAGTTTCTTCGCGGCCGCATCCACGTCCAGCGTGAGGTTTTGTTGCGCGAGGCGTTGCTTCAGCTTCTCCAACTGGATGTCCACGATGAGCTCGATTTCGCTCTCATCGAGGCTCTGGAAAATAATGACGTCGTCCACGCGGTTCAGGAATTCGGGCCGGAAATGCCGCTTCAACTCGGCCATCACCGATCGTCGAGTTCGTTGGGAGTTGGGCCTTGAGGCGGTTTTTTTTCCACTCCCATCCTCGATTGCCATCTCAATTCAGGGCAAATTTCCTGGATGATGTGCGACCCGAGATTGCTGGTCATGATGATGATGGTGTTCTTGAAATCCACGGTCCGCCCCTGCCCGTCCGTGAGCCGGCCGTCGTCGAGCACCTGCAACAGCACGTTGAACACGTCGGCATGCGCCTTTTCAATCTCGTCGAACAGCACGACGGAATAGGGCCGGCGGCGGACGGCTTCGCTCAATTGTCCGCCTTCCTCGTAGCCAACGTAGCCCGGCGGCGCGCCGATGAGCCGCGCGACGGTGTGTTTCTCCATGTATTCGCTCATGTCGATGCGAATCATGGCGTTCTCGTCGTCGAACAAAAATTCCGCGAGCGCGCGGGCGGTCTCGGTCTTGCCGACGCCGGTCGGGCCGAGAAAGATAAACGAGCCGATGGGCCGGTTCGGGTCCTGCAATCCGCTGCGGGCGCGGCGCACGGCATCGGACACGGCCTTGATGGCCGGTTTCTGCCCGATAACGCGCTGCGCCAGGCGTTCCTCCATCCTGACCAGCTTTTGCCGTTCGCCTTCGAGCATGCGGGAAACCGGAATATGCGTCCACGACGCGACGACCCGGGCGATGTCCTCGGCGGTGACTTCCTGGCGGAGCAGCCGTGGTCGCGACGCCACGTCGCGCAAGGTGGAGGTGACGCCCTCGTCACCTTTTCCAGACATTGCGGGCGACGAGGCGTCGCTGCCACCCGGATGATTTTGGATATAGCCACGCAATTTGCCCAACTGTTCTGCGCTGCGGATGATGTGATCAAAGTATTCCTTCTGCCAGAACTCGCCTTTCCGTCCCAACGCCTTGTTGAGGCGATGAGCGGAAATGGATTTCCATTCCTGCACTGTTTCCGAAAGTGTGTGTTCGCCCAGCGGCGTCACCAAGACGTGGACATGATTGGGCATGACCACAAAATCCTTGAGACCATATTTAACGCCGTCGTCATGGCGCAAAACTTCCTCGACAATGTTCCGCAGCTCCGGTCGCGCCAGCGGACATTCGCCGTGGGATTCATCCAGCCATTTTTCCCAGCGGTCTGGAAAAAGCCGGTAGTATTCCTCTTCGGTCTTTGGATTCCAGGGCTCGGGATTTTTCTTCAACCAAACTTCGCGCTCGGCAAACCAGTCATCCACCTGCTTCTTCGGCATGGAATCCAGCGTGCGCCAGGTGACGAAATACGTCACACCGTCCTGCCGCCAGTGTGGCAAATTGCCGCCCCGCAGAAAACCCACCGGTGCTTTCGGATCAAATCCAACAAACGGCAGCTGCAACGCCCCCGCCGCAGAAAGTGGCTGCGGCGCCCCCGCCGCAGAATTTTTTCCGCGCGACGATGGCGTCGCCGCCACTTCGATCGCCCTTCCTGAATTGCCGGCAGCGAGGGCGCTGCTGCCACCTTGCGGCGACGCCGTCGCCCTCCTGGAGGGCCAGCAGCGAGGGCGCTGCTGCCACCTTGCGGCGACGAGGCGTCGCCGCCACTCTCGATCGCTGCCGCCACACCGGCCAGCTTTTTTTCCAGGTCGGGAATCTTGCCGTACTGGATCTCGGATGACTTCCTCAAATCCCCGCGCCGCTGCGCCTGTTCGAGTTCGAGCTTCGCCTGTTCGAGTTGCGATTGCACCACGCTGACGGCGTTGACGGCGGCCTTCTCGTTCTGCCATTGGGCGGTGAGCGCCTTGGATTTCTCCTTGAGATTGGCGGTTTCCCTGTCAATGAGCTTGAGCCGTTCCTTGCTCGCGGCATCCTTTTCCTTGGCCAGCGAGGTGCGCTCGATTTCCAACTGCAGGATCTGCCGGTCGAGCTGGTCCAGTTCCGTCGGCTTGGAATCCAGTTCCATCTTGATGCGCGACGCCGCCTCGTCCACGAGGTCAATCGCCTTGTCCGGCAGAAACCGGTCGGTGATGTAGCGATGCGACAGCGTGGCCGCCGCGACGAGCGCGGAATCCTGGATGCGCACGCCATGATGGACCTCGTAGCGTTCCTTCAGTCCGCGCAAGATGGCGATGGTCGCCTCGACCGTCGGCTCCTCCACCTTGACCGGCTGGAAGCGGCGTTCGAGCGCCGGGTCCTTCTCGATGTGTTTGCGGTATTCGTCGAGGGTGGTGGCGCCCACGCAGCGGAGTTCGCCGCGCGCGAGCTGCGGTTTCATGATGTTCGCCGCGTCGGTCGCGCCTTCGGCCGCGCCGGCGCCGACCAGCGTGTGCAATTCATCAATGAACAGAATGATTTTTCCTTCGCTGGCGACGATTTCCTTGAGGAACGCCTTGAGCCGGTCCTCGAATTCGCCGCGATATTTCGCGCCGGCAATCATCGCGCTCAAATCCATCGCCACGAGCCGCTTGTTTTTGAGCGATTCGGGCACGTCGCCGCTGACGATGCGCCGGGCCAGGCCCTCGGCAATCGCCGTCTTGCCCACGCCGGGTTCGCCGATGAGCACCGGGTTGTTCTTGGTGCGGCGCGTCAGCACCTGCATGACGCGGCGGATTTCCTCGTCGCGGCCGATGACCGGGTCAATCTTCCCCTGCCTCGCCAACGCGGTGAGGTCGCGGCCGTATTTTTCGAGCGCCTGAAATTTGGCCTCGGGGTTTTCGTCGGTGACGCGCTGGTTGCCGCGCAATTCGGCAAGGGCCTTGAGCACCGCGTCGCGCTTGAGGCCGTACCGGGCGAAAATCTTTTTCAATGACGGACCGCCGCTGTCAATCAGGCCGAGCAGCAGATGTTCGGTGCTGACATAATCGTCCTTGAGTTTGGCGGCCTCGGATTGCGCGGCGTCGAGCGCCTTCTGCAAATCGCGCCCGGCGTAGGGATCGGCGCCACCCTGGACCTTGTGGCGGCGCGCGAGTTCGGCCTCCAGGTCCGGTTTCAGTTTCGCGACCGGCACGCCGAGGCGTTCGAGCAGGTCGGGAATGAGACTTTCGGTCTGGCTGATGAGCGCGAGCAGCAGGTGCTCGCCGTCCAGCTCCTGATGGGACGCTTCGCGCGCGAGCCGTTGCGCCGTCTGCAACGCCTCCTGCGATTTTTGGGTCAGCTTGTCGAGTTGCATGACGCGAATTTAGCGCAAAGCGGCCCGGGCGCAAAGGCGCGAAATTTGACAGCACCAGGAAGGCCGGGCGGGCAGTCCCCTGGCCGGCCGTCCCGTCCAAACATAAAACCCGGCGCGCACGGAGTGACGCGCCCTACCTTTCGGCTCGCCCCACCGATCTTTGCGTCTTTGCGTTGGGAAATTTTTCAATTAATTTGCGCGCATGAAATATCGCACCCTGGGGCGGACGGGCTGGAAGGTTTCGGAAATCAGTTTTGGCGCATGGGCCATTGGCGGCACGTGGGGCCAGGTGGACGACCGGGAATCGCTGGCCGCGCTGCACGCCGCGCTCGACGGCGGGGTGAACTTCTTCGACACGGCGGACGTCTATGGCGACGGCCACAGCGAACGGTTGCTGGCGAAACTTCGCAAGGAGCGGAAGGAAACGTTCTACATCGCCACCAAGGCCGGACGGCGGCTGAATCCGCACACGGCGGAGGGTTACAACCGCGGGAACCTCACGACGTTTGTGGAACGCAGTTTGAGGAACCTGGAGACCGACGCGATCGATTTGCTGCAACTGCACAGCGCGCCCACCGCGGTTTATTATATGCCGGAGGTGTTCGCGGTGCTCGACGACCTGGTGAAGGCCGGCAAAATCCGCCATTACGGCGTGAGCGTGGAAAAGGTCGAGGAGGCGCTCAAGGCCATTGAATTTCCCGGCGTGCAGACGGTGCAACTGATCTTCAACATTTTTCGCCAGCGCCCGGCAGAATTGTTTTTTGAGGAGGCGCAACGGCGCCAGGCCGGCATCCTGGCGCGCGTGCCGCTGGCCTCGGGCCTGTTGTCGGGCAAATTCACGCGCGCGAGCAAATTTGAAAAGGACGATCACCGCCATTTCAACCGTCACGGTGAGGCGTTTGACCGGGGCGAAACTTTTTCCGGCGTGGATTATGAGACCGGCCTGCGCGTGGTGGAGGAATTGAAGGCGTTCGTGCCGGTGGCGGCGACGCCCCCGTCGCCGAACACAGAAAAAAGCAGTGCGACGAGGGCATCGCAGCCACCCGGAACGACGCTGGCGCAACTGGCGTTGCGCTGGATTTTGATGTTTCCCGCCGTGACCTGCGCCATCCCCGGCGCGAAACACCCGGCGCAGGTGCAGGAAAACATCGCCGCCGCGGACCCTGCCGCGGTTGTCCCCGGACACGATGAAAAAAATCCAGGCGCTTTACGACCGGCAAATTCGTCCGCGGGTGCATCAATATTGGTAAAACGCCGGAAACTGGAATACGTCCTGCTGAAAGCGGGGCGTGAACAGGCAGGTCGCAGCGGACAATCTGGCCGGCAAAAGCACGCACCAGCCGGGTGAACGGCGGCGCGAGCACCGAAAAATCATCGGCTGGTCGGCCATCGGTTTGGTGTTCGCCGTCGCGGTTGTAGTGGCGACGCGTTGGTGGGGGCATCATCCTTCGGTCTTTCAATCCAGCGGATTGCTCCTTTCGGTCATTTTGTTTGTGATCGCGATTGATCGAATCGTCGTGTCCAAAATGGACGGACTTCCCCGGCGGGAGGGGAACGCGCACCGGGGAGCCGGGGCGGAAGAAAAGATCGGGGCCGTGCTGGACGGCCTGCCGAGAAACTACGCCGTGCGGCACGATGTGAACACCGGCCGGGGCAACCTTGACCATCTGGTGTTCCGCCGGGACGGCGCGGTGTTTCTGATTGAGACCCAATCGCATTCCGGCCGGATCACCCGGGTGGACGGGCAGCTGCGCCGGAACGGACAATTATTGGAAAAGAATTTCGTCAAACAGACGCTCGACCAGGTTTCCTGGCTGAAACATTTCCTGAAGGCGCACGCCGGTTTTGAGCCCTGGATTCATGCCGCCATCGTGTTTACCGACGCCCACGTGGAAAAACATCTCAATCTGAACCACGTTGACGTGTTCCACGCGAGTTACCTGACCCGATGGCTGGAACGGGCCGGCGGCGATCCCCGGGCGGCGGTAATGCTCTGGCCGCAGGTTGAAAGTTTGAAAAACAAACTGGCCGCGCCCGACCCAATCCGCCTTGCCTGGAAACCCCTTCTGCGCTAGGTTGCGCGCGCTATGGATACAGAGCCTCTTTCTTCCGGCACGGTGCCGCCGCCACCGCCACCACCGCCACCGGTGATCACGCCGGCCACGCCGCCCAAACCGCGGCGGAGCCGGGGCTGGATGATTTTCGCGATCATCCTGCTCGTCCTGCTGCTCATCAGCCTGCTGGGAAATTTCACCCAGCTGGTTTCGCAGGCCCTGACATTCAAAAGCGGCCTGGGCAGCGGAGTCTCCCGTGAAACGGGCGCCGACCTGGATGAATTCGTTTTGAAGGACAATGACGCGGCCAATAAAATCGCCGTGATTACGGTGGACGGCATCATCAGCGGCAGCACGGCGGACCAGTCCGGCAACAACATCGTGGACGTGATCCAGGCGCAACTGGACCGCGCCAAAGATGACCGGCGGGTAAAGGCGGTTATTTTAAAAGTGGATTCCCCGGGCGGCGAAGTGCTGGCTTCGGACGAAATTTATCGCGAGATCAAGGATTTCCAGAAGGACTCCGGCAAACCGGTGGTCTGCTCGATGGGCAGCCTGGCCGCCTCGGGCGGTTATTATATTTCATCGCCCTGCCGCTGGATTGTGGCCAACGACCTGACCATCACCGGCAGCATCGGGGTGATTTTGCACGCGTGGAATTATCGCGGATTGATGGACAAAATCGGCCTGCAGCCGGAGGTTTACAAGAGCGGCAAGTTCAAGGACATGCTCAGCGGCGAACGCGAGACCAACCAGATTCCGCCCGAGGAACGCGTGATGGTGCAGGGTTTGATTGACGAGACCTACCAGAAATTCAAGGGCGTCGTCGCCGCGGGCCGCGCGGCCGCGCACGAAAAAAACAAAAAGGACGGACGCCCGCTGGCGCTGGATTGGGCGAATTACGCCGACGGCCGCGTGCTGTCCGGCACGCAGGCCTATGACCTCGGGTTTGTGGATCAACTCGGAGATTTCCAGGACGCCGTGCATCGCACGGAACAAATCGCCGGCATTCCAAAGCGCCAACCTGGTCGAATACCGCGAGCACTACGATATTTCGAATTTCCTGCATTTGCTGGGCCAGACGGACCGGTCGCATACCATCAAACTGGACCTGGGCATGGACCTGCCCAAACTCGAGGCCGGAGAGCTTTATTTCCTGTCACCCACTTTCGTCAACTGATTGAACGAACCCCTGCTCATCGTCGCGGACAGCGAGCGCGACGCGAACATGCTTTACGCCGTCGGCCTGTTCGTGCCCGACCCGTTCATCTATCTCAACTTCGGCGGCCGCCCGTGGATCGTGTTGAGTGATCTGGAAATCGACCGCGCCCGCGCCCGGGCGCCGCATTGCCGCGTGCTTTCCCTCGGCGCGTATCAAAGAAAATTGCACGCCGCCGGCATCAAAAAAGCCAGCCTGCCCCAGGTCATCCGCCAGATTTTGCGCGAGAAAAAAGTCCGCCGCGCCCTGGTGCCGGACGACTTTCCGTTGGGCCTGGCGAAGGACTTGAAGAAACTGGGCATCAAGCTCAAGCCCTGCGCCGGTTTTTTTCCCCGGCGCGAAATCAAGTCGGCCGATGAAGTCAAAAAAATCTCCGCCGCGCTGGCGATGGCCGAGGTCGGCATGGCGGAAGGGATGGAAGTGCTGCGCCGGTCCAAAATCAGCCGCGACCGGAAGCTGATTTATCACGGGGTGCCGCTGACGTCCGAGCGCCTCCGCGCCGTGATTGACTGCGCGATCCTGCAGGTGAATGGACTGGCGGCGAACACCATCGTCGCCGGCGGCAAACAGGGGTGCGACCCGCATGAGCGCGGCCACGGCCCGCTCCACGCGCACGAGCCGATCATCATTGATATTTTCCCGCGCTCGCAAAAGACCGGCTATTTCGGCGACATCACCCGCACGATCGTCCGCGGGCACGCCAGCGAAGGCGTGCGCAAACTTTACGACACGGTCGGGCAGGGCCAAAAAATCGCGTTTGGAAAAATCCGGGCCAAGGTGAAGACGGCGGACGTGCACAAGGCGGTGCAACAATTTTTTGTCCAGCAAGGTTACAAGACCGGGCGGCGCAACGGACGCATGGAAGGTTTCTTCCACGGCACCGGCCATGGACTCGGCCTGGAAATCCACGAAGCCCCGCGCATGGGCGCGACCGCGACCGAAAAATTACGGCCCGGCCACGTCGTCACGGTTGAACCGGGGCTGTATTATCCCGAACTGGGCGGCGGCGTGCGACTGGAAGACGTTGCGCTCGTCACGGCCACGGGCGCGAAAAATCTGACCCGGTTCGAGAAGGTGCTGGAAATTTGATTTTGTGCCACAGCCCCGGGTCATGGTGCCTCAGTTTGTTGCCAGACTCATCAACCTACCATTCTTAGATATTCTTCCGGCGGGATTTTCAGCTGTCGCAAGATATTCTTTATGATGAAGACCGGCACAGCATCATAACAGGGGATGATTATTGGCCGAATCTGGTCTTCTCTCCAATAGACCCTGTGGCTTCCTTTTTGCCGCTTAAATGTACAACCCGCAGCGAGAACAAATTTCTCCAAGTCCTGATGCCGAATGGGCTTTAAGCGGGGCATTCTGAAAGGTCTGGAACCGACAATGAAACTTGTCGTTGGCCTACATACAACGGGGGCGACATACTACGGTTGGGCTTTTTACCTTGAGCCTTCCAGCCGCAAGATTCCAAAACTTTTTCAAGTGTTTTTCTTGCGGTGCATTCCTCAAGAAAGATTTGCAATGTCTCGTTAAACGCCTTTAGGGCTGAATCGAATGTGTCACCGCAAGCTGACAGTTCAAGCACGGGGCAATGGGCGATAAATGTATCTCCTTCCTTGAAGAACACCACCGGAATGCTTCCCTTAATGTTGATTTTCATAAGGCGAGACGGTCGTTTACGTATCACTTGTTCCTCAATATGCCTTGGCCTACTTGGGGCGTCAAGTTCTCAAAGTTCAACAAAATGAACCATTTTATCCAGATTGTTGGTAAAGAATTTTCTGAATTGTGAGGGGTTTGTCAATCAATCCAACCCAGCAACAATCTGACGCACCACGCCTCAACCGGATGTCCCACCAGCGACAGGTTGGCGCGAAAAATTCTTTCATGGAGCGCGAAAGCCTGCAAAAATCTCGAATATTGATTGGTACGGAACCGGCTTGGACATTGAATGAATGCAGCCGGCGGGCTGTCAATTGATTGCTCCATGTTTAATTTGTTCGATCCAGTTTATTGGTTGTTCGCGATTCCCGGTCTGCTCATCGGCATCTGGGCGCAGATGAAGCTGCACCATGCCTACGCCAAATACAGCCAGGTGCCGGTGGATTCCGGCATGACCGGCGCGGAAGCCGCGCGGGAAATCCTGGATCGCGCCGGGCTCACCAACGTGCCGGTGGCGGAAATTCCCGGCCGGTTGAGCGATCATTACGACCCGGCCAAACGCGCGCTGTTCCTTTCGTCCGACAATTTTAATGGCCAGACGGTCGCGGCGGTCGGCGTGGCGGCGCACGAAGCCGGCCACGCGCTCCAGCATCAGGCGGCTTACGGCCTGTTCAACTTCCGGATGGCCATCGTGCCGATCACCCAGTTCGCGAGCATGGCCTACATGGGCATTTTCTTCGTTGGCATTTTTCTGGGCCTGTTAAAGGTGGTGCTGCCCATCATCATTGTGACATTTGCGGTGATGACGCTGTTCCAACTGGTCACGTTGCCGGTGGAATACGACGCCAGCCGTCGCGCGAAGGAACAATTGTTCCGGCTCGGCCTCGTCCATGAGCACGAACGCGCTGGGGTCAGCAAGGTTTTGGACGCGGCGGCGCTCACTTATGTGGCGGCGCTGGTTTCCGCGGTATTGAACCTGCTCTACTATATCTCGCTGGCGCGCAACAGCCGGAATTAATTGCCGGTTAATTATCTTGCGGACGGACGTTCTGACCGTAAGGTTTTGTGCGCTTTATGGCAGTGAAAAAACCAAAACGCAAGGAGGTCAAGGTCAAGGTCAGACGGCGCAAGCAGCCTGCCCCGCGGGCGGCCACCGTGCCGGTGATCCCCGCCGTTCCGGCCACCCAAGCGCCGACGGCCACTCCCGGCGACACCACCCAGTTCATCCAACGGGAAGTTTCGCGCTACGACGCCGACACCGCCATCAAACTGTACCTGCGCGAAATCGGGCAGGTGAAATTGCTGACGCCGCAGGAGGAGATCGAACTGGCCGCGCGCATCAAAAAAGGCGACAAGAAGGCGCGCGAACAGATGATCAAGGCCAACCTGCGGCTCGTCGTCAAAATTGCGCGCGATTATGACGGCATCGGCCTGCCGCTGCTGGATTTGATCAGCGAAGGCAACATCGGTTTGATGAAGGCCGTCGAACGGTTCGATCCGCGAAAAGGGCGGCAAACTTTCGACCTACGGCTCGTGGTGGATCAAGCAATCCATCAAACGGGCGCTCGCCAATCAATCGAAGACCATCCGGCTGCCGGTGCATCTCGTGGACAAGATTTCCAAGATGCGCCGCATCGCGATGAAGCTGCAGGAGGAACTGGGCCGGGAACCCACCGATGAGGAACTGGCGGATGAACTGGGCATGACCGCCATGCGGGTGCGGCAGATGCGGCTGGCGGCCATCCGCCCGGCGTCGCTTGACGCACCGATTGGCGATGATGATTCAAATAATTTTTCCGATCTGGTCGAGGACGAAAATGCCGCCACCCCCTACCAGGATCTGGAGGAGAAGACCGTCACCGGCATGTTGCAGGACATGGTCAAGCACCTCGACCCGCGCGAAGCGACGATTCTGCACTATCGTTTCGGCCTCGACGGCGGCTCGGAAAAGACCCTGGAGGAGGTCGGCGAAAAGTTTGGCGTGACCCGCGAACGCGTCCGGCAGATTCAAAACCTGGCGCTCAAAAAGCTTCGCCGCATGATCGAGAAACTCGAAACCACCAAAGTCAAAAGCGACTGACGCCATGTCCCCCACCCCAGCGACCCCCCGGGAAATCGAAGCCGCCATCCGCAACGTACCGGATTTTCCGAAGCCGGGCATCCAGTTCAAGGACATCACGCCCGTGCTGGCCGACCCGCGGTTGTTTGCGGGTACGATTGATTTGCTCACGGAAAAATTCAAGCCCGGTTCCGTGGATATGGTGGTGGGCATTGACGCGCGCGGATTCATTTTTGCCGCCGCCGCCGCCCTGAAACTGCGCGCCGGTTTTGTGCCCGTCCGCAAAAAAGGCAAGCTGCCCCACGAGACCCACGAACAGGATTATGCGCTCGAATACGGCACGGCGACCGTCGCCATGCACGTGGACGCCCTGAAACCGGGCGCGCGCGTGCTGCTGATTGACGATTTGCTCGCCACCGGCGGCACCGCCGCCGCCGCGATCGCCCTGGTGAACAAATTCGGCGCCCAAATCCTGGAAGCCGCCTTCCTGATCGAATTGAAGTTCCTGAACGGCCGGGAGAAACTGAAGGGCTGTCCGGTGCGTTCCATCGTGGTTTATTGATCCCGCGGAATCAAAAAATGAGTTGACAGGATTCAATTCATCAATCAACTTATCCGCATCCGTTGATACAACGGTCTCATGCAGAGTGGCTGAGGGACTGGCCCGATGACGCCACGGCAACCGGCTCCGAATCCGTTCGGGGTGGCCAGGTGCCAAATCCAGCCCCGACGGTGTCGGGGAAAAATGAGAGGCGCGCGTGAATTTTATCAGCCCCTTCTCTCCATGAGTAGGGGCTTTTTGTTTGCCCCCGAATGGCAGCGGCGGTCGGTGACCGCCGGTGAACCCGGAAACGCGACAGTCACAGACTGCCGCTACAGAAAACAGTTTATGAGTGAACATCAAGGGTACATGAAGGCTTTGAAGTGCCGCGAGTGCGGGCGGGAATACCCGCTCACCGCAACGCACGTCTGCGAATTCGACTTTGGCCCGCTCGAAGTCGCCTATGATTACGACCGCATCAAGAAATCCCTGACCCGGGCGGCCATCCAGTCGCGCCCCAAGTCGATGTGGCGTTACCGCGAGCTGTTGCCGGTGGCCAAGGACCCGACCGTGGGTCTGCAAGCCGGGTTCACCCCGCTCATCAAGGCAGACCGGCTCGCGAAGAAACTTGGCATCCGGGAGTTGTGGATCAAGAACGATGCGGTCAATTATCCGACCCTGTCGTTCAAGGACCGGGTCGTGAGCGTGGCCTTGAGCCGTTCGCGCGAACTCGGCTTTGACACCGTGGCCTGCGCCTCGACGGGCAACCTCGCCAATTCCGTCGCCGCCCAGGCCGCTTCCGCCGGCTTGAAATCCTACGTATTCATCCCGTCGGATCTGGAGCAGGGCAAAATTTTGAACTCGCTGGTTTATGGCGCGCACGTGATTGGCATCAAAGGCCATTACGACGAGGTGAACCGCCTGTGCGCGGAGATTGCGGGCAAATTCGGCTGGGCGTTCGTGAACGTGAACATGCGGCCGTATTACGCCGAAGGTTCCAAGAGCATGGCGTATGAGATTGCGGAGCAATCTGGGTGGCGCATCCCGCGGCATACCGTCGTGCCGATGGCGTCCGGCTCGTTGCTGACGAAAATCCAGAAAGGCTACCAGGAATTCATCAAGCTCGGCCTGGCGGCGGAATCGAAATACGCCGTGCACGGCGCGCAGGCCACGGGCTGTTCGCCGATTTCCGTGGCGCAGAAGGCCGGGCTCGACTTTTTCAAGCCGGTGAAGCCCAACACGATTGCGAAATCGCTGGCCATCGGCACGCCGGCGGACGGCTTTTATGCGTTGCGCGTGATGCGCGACACCGGCGCGGCGGCCGACGACGTGACCGATGATGAAATCCGCGACGCGATCAAGCTGCTGGCGGAAACGGAAGGCATTTTTGCCGAAACCGCCGGCGGCGTGACCGTGGGCGTGGCCAGGAAACTGATTGCCTCGGGCAAAATTCCGCGGGATGATTCCGCGGTTCTCTGCATCACCGGCAACGGCTTGAAGACGCTCGACGCGGTGGATGGTTACGTGGGCAAGCCGCGGGAAATCAAGCCGAGCCTGCGCGAATTTGAAGCGCTGCTGGCCAGTGAACAAAAAATCAACGCGTAATTTTATGCCAAAAAAAGTCCGGATCCCAACGCCGCTCCGCAAGTTGACCAACAACGAGGAGCTGGTCGAAGTCAACGCCGCCACCGTCGGTGAGGCGATCATTGAATTGCAGACGCGCTTCCCCGGCATTCAGGAACGGCTGGTGGATGAAAAGGGCGAGGTGCGCCGCTTCGTGAATGTGTATGTAAACGAGGAGGACATCCGTTTCCTGAAAAACAAGCAGACGCCGCTGAAAGACGGCGACGAAATCAGCATCATCCCCGCCATTGCCGGCGGCTAAAAACAGTTTTTAATTCAAAGTTCTTAATTTTTAATTCCTATGGCCAAGACCAAGAAAAAACTCCCGGTCACCAAATCCACGACCCGCACCCAGCAAAGATTATGGCTGATGTATCCGCCCCGGCTGATCAAGCAGCCGTTCATCTGGGAGGTCGGCCACAAATTCAAGGTGGTCACCAACATCCGTCAGGCCAGCGTGACCGACGAAATCGGCATTGTCTGTCTGGAACTGGACGGCGCGCGCGACGAAGTGAAGGCGGCCATCAAATGGCTGGAGAAAAACGGCGTGAACGTCGAGCCGGTGGAAATCAACGTGATTGAAAGCTGACGGTCCTTGAAACGCCGGCCTGAAAAATTGTCGCGATTCACACCGGGCCGCCAGCTACCGGCCGATGGACGCGGTTGCCGGCGCTTCGATTGAAGGGTTGATCAAAGTTTCCGTCAGGGGCGTTACCACGATGTTCGCATTCGCCTTGAGCCCATTCATGTAGGCATCCAATTTTTGTTGGTAGCCGGTCCGAATCTCTTCCGCCAATCGATTGCGGATCAGGACATCAATTGTCTGCCACGCCTGCTGGCGCGCCTGAGGGTCGGCGGGCAAAGCGCCAAACTCATCCATATGCTGCTGGTAATATTGCTGGACCTGATCCGGGGTAACGTTCGGGGTCACACCTGCCGCCGCCATCAGCGAGGTTTGGAGCATGAACGCCTGCTGATCGCGAAGCTCAAATTCAACCTCTGCCGAATTTACGGTGAACTTGCCGACCAGACCGGGTTCAGGCTCTTCCCGCACGGATTTGAATTTATCCAACTGTTGCTGTTGGGAGTCCGTCAGGGTAATCCCCCGGGCTCCGGCAGCTTGCATGATCAATTCGCGATTGATGGCGCGCTGAAGAAAATATTTGTATGTCACCGGGTCCAGTTGCTGTTCGGCATTATTGGTTGACTGGAGCGGTATCAAATCCCAGAGGGTGATGGGCCGACCGTTGACTTTGGCCAGCACCTGATCGGGACGCACCTGATATGCTTTGGAGGCTTCCAGCGCCTCACCCTGACCAGGCGCTTCCCCGACCACAATCTTGCCACCCGCAGTTTTGCTGGTTGATTGAACGCCGGGCGGGGAGCCCAGCGCGGCAGTGCGGTGAAAGTGAAGAAGATACACCATCAACACTGCCACCCCTGCGACGGCAAACCACAAAATTGCACTTGGCCGTCTCATTTTACCACCAGAACGCTCTTCCGACCCCGTTCTGACACCTTCAGCGGCAAGGCGTTGCTTTCTACCCAATAACCGGTTTGCTTTCGGGTTCGGAACGCCTACGGTCATTACTTGCTTTCCAGGATGACATCTTCCATGCCCACCGGCACTCCGGCCGAGCTGTTATACTCAACCCAAACGCAGGAGCGGAAGAAAAGATTGCTGCCCAGTGTGCCAGCTGGATAACCGCTGGTGTTCAGGTTGTATTGGAATTCGCCATTGTTCAACACCATGATCCCCCCCGGGCTGCCCACGCAAACATAGTTCTGCGACAAATCGTTGACCAGGACTGAACTGCTGTAAGTGCCCTGACGTTCTGTAACGTCAATATGAACCGTGACGTACGGACCCTCCTGGCAGGTCACGTCATTGCCGTTGCAATCCAGCAGCCGGACGGAATGCATAATTTTGCCGCCCACGCAGAACGACGTAATGTATTCCGTGGTGGAAGGATCGTCCGGACAATTCATGTCGCTGAAGCCGGCATCCGGTTCCGCCGTGTTGTCATCAATATTGTCATCCATCGGACAGTCAAACACCACCTGCAACGGCGATAATACCGTGAGATTGAACGTGCACTGATTGGTGTTGCCGCTCGCGTCGGTGGCCACACAGGTCACCGGATAAACGCCCGGCCCCAATATGGTGCCCGGTGCCGGTGTGCAAACCACTGGCACCGATTTGCCGCAATTGTCCACTGCCAGTGGCGGGGTAAACTCAACCGCACCGAGGCAAACCGTCCCCATTCCCAGATTGGCGCGTTTGCTGTCGCTCAACACGCCGGTGCAATCCGGCTGCAACGTTCTGCCACACAAATACCAGCCATGGCCACAGGCGCCACTGACCAGGCATGGTTTGAAGTTCTCGCAAGCACCGGCCGGATCCGAATTCTTCCAGCAGCTCGCTGCGGTTGTCGTCCACCGGTTTGACGCCGAACGCATTGCAATTGTTGGTCAGGGCGCTCTCCACAGCCGCTCCCCACTGCCACTGAACTGCGACCCCGGGCGTATCAATCGCGAATCGTGCGCACCACGTTGCCGACGCGACCTGGCAACGGCTGTTGCACGGATTACCCGAGTCCTTGCCCCAGCAATGGCCGAAAGTTCGGTTGTTATTGTTGTTCAAATTGAAGGGAACCTGCCAGGCCAGCCCGGACAGGAAGGTATTTCCACAAAGACCAGGCTTGGATACCGTGATCCATTGTCCGTTCGTAAACGTCGTGGTCGCGGTGGCCACGCCGTTGGAGAAGGTCACATAGGCATCCGGCACATTCAGGGTGATATTGGTGTTGTCCACCGCAAGTTGAATGGTCTGGTCAAACACATGCACCGTAAACGAACCTTTGCCATAGCATGAAGGATTTTGAACCACGCTGCTGAACCAAATGTAGTTGTTGGAAGCAACGCACAGGTTATTAAAGTTCGCACTGATGCAACTCAGGGCATTGGTGAGGATCGGCTTAAAGGTGACAGTCTGGTCACTACAGAACAGGGTGGGCGGTTCGGTGTCCAGCACCAGCACCGGCGTTTGACATTGAGATTGATTGCCCCGCCCGTCGTCGGCGGTGACGGTGATTAGATTCGTTCCTGCCGTATCCACCGGGAATTGGCCTTGCAACATGCCATTGCCCAAATTGTTAAGTGTGATGGTGGCGCCATTCTCGTCAACGGCACTCACATTCACCGTGTCAGTGCCGCCACAGCAATCAGTGGCCGTCGGGATCGGGAACGCGAAGGTCGCATAGCACTCACCTGGATCGTTGGTCAGAATGATTGGACCACCTGCCCCGCACTGGAGCACCGGATTATTCGTATCCGCAAATTGGGGCGGCATGGTGTCCTGAACCGTGATGTTAAAGCTGCATACATTCGTGTTGCCCGAGGCATCGGTCGCCACGCAGGTCACAATATAATTGGTCGAATTGGCCGGCGGCGCCGGCAGGGAAAGAAACTGCCCGAAGGCGGAGTGCAAACCACCGTCGGATTCGGATCGCAATTGTCCGCAACCACGGGCGGGGGATAATTGACATACGCCCCGGCCAATCCGTTGGTGTAATGGCATTGGGCCGTAATGTCGGACGGACAAACGATCGTCGGAGGCGTGGTGTCTTCGGATCCAAGAGTAATTTTGGCCTGGCCGTTGAAATTGGTCGTAAAATTATTGTTGAAGGTGGACGCCCCGCTCACGATTTGAACACTGATGTTCCCGCAGAACAAGCTGGCCAGCGGCCCGCCATTGGGCGTGAAGCGGAGATCATATTGGGCCGACGAGCCCGCCAGATAACCGAACCCAATCACTTGGCCGGTCAGCAAAACGCCCGAGTAGGTGTTGGTTATCCCACCGATAACTGCCGTTACCGTTCCGGACAAAGCCAAATCATTGCCCCCGTCCCCGGGTGCGCTGCCAATCAGTGCCCCGGTGTTGTCCACGGCCATCTGGATCTGAAGATTTTTCGTGCCGCTGATCAATTTGGGGGCCGTCCCCCTGGCGAACAGCACCGTGGTGGGCGCAGCGCTGATGGACAAGAGATGATTGGTGGGGGTGTAATTTAGAGCAAACGCGCTCGCGCTATTGGCACTCATCTCCGGGTAAGTCAAACTGACGTTTAAAAGGCTGGCAAACGACGGTGTGACCACCGCCACAACCGCCAACATGACCAACGTAATCTGCTTTTTCATAATGGATTCCTTTTTGAACTGATACGTTCAGCTTATCATGCCATTCAATTTTCAAAGTTTAACATGAATCTCTGAATCTCTGAGAACTGCCAACGAAGGGAGCATTCTCGGTTGCGTCTTAATCAAACACTCAAAGTGTTTCGCCGACAACGATACGCGCCCATTAACAAAGCGCCACCAACGGATAACAGCAGACCGGACGAGGGTTCGGGAACAGCAAAGCAGTCTATGGCACCCACCTGACTGCCGTGGCTGTCAAAGCTGCCCGCCCATGAACCGGTGAAAGGATTGTCGCCCGTAGGATCAAACCACGCATCCAAAATGACCCCGCCCGCGGCGCCAGTTCCGCCAAAAGCGCTTGCCAGAGTGCCACCGGTAACATTGAAGCGAAATTGAAACAGGTTGTTGCCGCCATCGCCATAGCCAAAGGCCGTCCCCGCCGCTCCCGTGACCAAATTAGCGGTCAGCAGCGTTACACTTGTATTCCCATTACCGACGGCACCGTCAATTGTTATTGTTCCACCTGTCAGCACTCCTGAGTTGTTGATTGTCGCTGATAAAGTATAAGCGTCGAGGACTGAAACTCCAACGTCGGTTGCCCCGCCATGACCATCAGAGATATTATAATCCGTAGTCCATCCAGTCACCAGAAAAGCACCGCTGCCCGCATCATAACCCGAATCCATATAGCTGCCGGTCAAGTCGGGCAAAGGAGCCGGGCTGCTTGGAAAAATTATGTCCGTGTTTGCTGCGGATCGTAAGATTGCCCCCACCGATAACACACTCATCAGGGTAATAATTTTCAGGGTTTTCATAAAACTTTTGTTCTGATGACTTTTCAATTAACTATTTAATAGTAACAAACTTTTGTTTCCGACCGCAAACTTCGGCCACTTGATTCTGAATTGAATATTAAATCCGCAACGCCACTCTCTCTCGAGACCCCAAATCCACAAGAACCATGAGTGCAACTCATGAATTTTCGGCAATTTCCAATCTACAGCGATGTTGTATCGTTTTGGGATGGTTCTGTCAACACTTTATTGGCAATCGGATGCCAACTTTTACAAAATGTCCCGCTCGAACAGTTCAGTTTGACGGTCCAGAAGCTGGCTTTTTTCAGCGATTAACTTGCTTTTCTCCTCAATCAGCTTGGCCTGTTGGATCAGCAAATGTTTTTGCTCCTCAATGAGTTCCTTCTGATTGGCGATCAAATCCATGTGTGCCTGGGCAATGGCCTGGTTCATGACCGCATACGATGGTGACTGTCCTTCGGTTGCTGAACCATTGGAGTGGCCATTGGTGTGCCCATTTCCGTTTGAATGGCCATTGGCGTGGCCGTTGGAGTGGCCGTGCGTGGCCATTGGCATGCTCATCAGCCGCTGGAACTTCCGCCGTATAGCCGCTGGAAGAAAGTTTCATCACCGTATCCACATAAAACCGGTGATAATCAAAGATTTTCCGGCGACGGCGGGAAGGCCGATGTTTGCTGGAGCCATTGGTGGCAATGGCCACCTGGGGTCTTTCGCCAATGGGTTTCACTTCAACCGGCTTGACGTCATCAGATTTCAGTACCTGATCCGCCACCACGGCCCGGCACAGTGAAGCAGCCGGCAAAGTTGCGGGTTCGCTGAGCGGGTTCATTCTCATTGCTGGTTCCATTCTCCACGGGACTGGCGGGGAGGACGTGCCGCGGTTTGCGGCGTTGCTGAACGGCTCCGAGAAACAGCAGCACTCCCCCTCCGGCAACAACGCCGGCCAGGACATACCATCCCCAAATCCCCGCGCTTTTTCCCGAAGTGGCAGCGTCATCTTTTTCCGCATCTGCGGAATCATCCTCGCCGGCAATGAGCCCGGCCAGGCCAATATCGGAAACTTTGTCACCCTTCTGATAATCCGTATAGCGCTGTCCTGATTTGAACGCGGTGTTTTTCATCAAGTCCTGCAACGGAACCAAATTGGCGGCAGACTGCCCGGCCTGATAGGGTTCCACCGCCGTGGCATCCAGCACGCCTTGCCGACCGAGCAGACGCATGGTGTGATTGATCACCCCGCGGTTTGGGTTTTGGCCAGAACCGCCCATTCCACAGTATACGTCCTGGCATTGAACACCGGCGAAAGTTTCCAATCCACAGAGGAAATCAGCGGCAAGCCGTGAAGGCTCCGCTCCTCATTCTGACGTTTGGCGTGATTGGAGATGGTTTTAAGAATTGCGGCGGCATCAATTTCACCTTTGTCCGCGTTCTTCACATAACCGATGTCCTTATATTCCAGAACGACCCACCATTGCCCTGACTCGGGAGCGAGAATGCCCACCAGTCCTTGGGGAACTGGATTGTTCATTTTGGCAAGCAGAGCCCCGGCCCCGGTCGCATCCGTAAAACGATAGCCCTTGGGAATTTTAATATCGGCCAGCTTGCCCAGGCTGGCATCGGCAGGCCCCGAAGTCCACGCCATCTGCGACTGATCGGCGGGCCCGGACAAAAGTGAAAGTTGCTGTGCCTGGCACCGGGCAAAAAAAATGGCGCAGACCGGCAACAGCCAAAACAGGGTTGCGGGTATTACAAATGGGTTGCGAAACGGGGTTTTTAAGGAGGTGTACATAATCCCTTTTTTTTACTAATAACTACCAAACAACATTACATTAATAACATTATCTGCCCAGTTTTATGACAATACATGTACAAGAAAATAACCGCAAAGTCAAATTTTTTTTGGCCGGAAACCCACAAGTAACTTGTGTGGGCAGGGTTAGCGAATATTGACCTTTTGTACATTTTTCAAATACATGTAAGACGGCCTTCATGTTTTCACCGGTACGACAAAAAACGAACATCGTCCTGTCACCGGCTCACTGTTTCTGACATAGGAGTTCGCTTTTCATTCAATCAAGTGTCCAGTGACTGTCGAAATGCGTGATATAGCCGGCGCTTGCGCCGTTGCGCGCCAGCTACTAATGTCCTCCTGGCGGCGCCCGTAGCTCAGTTGGATAGAGCATCTGCCTTCTAAGCAGGTGGTCCCGCGTTCGAATCGCGGCGGGCGCGCCATTTTCCGATGGTCTCTTGCGTTGATTTTTCGGAAGAGGCTAGTTCCCCTCAAGGTCGTTCGGTATTTGGGAATTTTGTTTATTATGAGGCTGGCGATCATAGAAGGCATTGGGGGATTCATAGCCGAGTATCTCATCGGCAGCTTCGTGTGTTTTGTCCTTTCCCCAATGGTGTGGCTGATTTCTCTGCCATTTATTTTAATGATCGCGCTTTTCAGACGGGGACGATATGGCGTTGTAGTTGTGGATATGCTCGCTTCTGTTAATTCTGTGTGGCGTAATTGGGGATTGGTTTAACCCCAATATGGGGAGTTGTTAGAATTTCAAAACGTACCACCACCTGATTTTCAGTCTTGTCTTATATCAGAAGAAACCCCGTCAAGATTTCTTCGGTCTCCCGGCCGCGCGCTGGCGCGCGAGGTTTTGCGCGACTTCCTCAACCCATTCATTGCCCGGCCGCGCGTAAGGGCGGAAGGTTTCGAGGTAGCCTTCCCGGTCGTTGTAGAAGAGGGCACGATGCAGCCCGAGCGTGGCGGCGTCCGGGGTATCAACCAGGCTGGCGGAATCGCCGGCGCTCATCTGGAAAAGCACGCGCATTTCAAATTCGCTCAAGGCCTTCCGCCCCAGAAAGCGGGTCACGTTGGTGTAAGTATCGCAGGCAACGATGACATGAAAGCCTCGTCCCGGACCGTCACTGACCAGATTGAGGAGCGCGGCGGCAGGATTGGGCGCGGTCCCGGCGTCACCGGAGGAAAAGCTGAATTCGTCCTCCTGCCTGAGTTTTTTGAAATTTTGCAACCCCTGGACCAGAATGAAGGTTTCCGGCGATTTTGCCTCTCCATCATCGGTCCGACGTTTCAAGTCCTCCGCCAGAGCGGTCATGGTTTCGGCGAGATTGCTGTTGTTGACCTGCGTTACTTCGTGGGGAACGGCCTGAATGACCCGCTGCAAAAACTCGCGTTGCGGCAGGCCGGGCGGCGTGCTGTCGAGCACGATGAAACATGCGCTTCCCGGCGGATATTGCGCGGCCAGCGCGACGAGGGCCACCGCCAGGAGCGTCAGCGTGCGTTCCTCGCTCTGCCCCACGATGAGCAGGTTGCTGCCGCTTTGTCTCTGGAAAACGGCTTCCGTTGGTCCCTTGATGGAATTGGGCGCGCCCAGCCAGACGCGTGCCTGCTCCGCCGGTTTTAGGGTCGGAGACGAGAGCACCGCGCGCAACAACAGGTTCTCCAGCACATCCGCCGGCGCGTTGCCTTCAAACACAATCGGGCCCGGATACCGGGTTACGTCGGCGCGGTCTCGAATTTTTGCCAGGTAACCATCGCGCTCATGGTCCGGCAACCATACGGTTTGAAACGGGCTGTTGCCTTCAATCGAACCGGCCGTGTCGTTGTAAATGCCTTCGCCGGGCCGGGAAAGCAGGCGCGGCGCGGGGTTGTCCTGGTCCATGATCAGGTAGGCATCAGCCTCATTACACTGCAGCGCAATGCGGATGACCATCTGGCCAATGGTGGCCCGGGCCAGGGTGTAGGCGCCGCCCAGGGTTTGCGAGCCGAGCAGCACGTGTATGCCAAACGCGCGGCCCTGCCGGATGATGCGGTCCAGCAAAACAGCCGCGCCCTGGGAAACGCGGTCTTCCTCCACGAAAAATTCCTGAAATTCGTCAATGATCAAAAGCGACCGGGGCAACGGTTCGGTCCCACCCGCCCGCTTGTAGCCGGCCAGATCCTGCGCCCCCAGCTTGCGGAACAAATCGCCACGGCGGCGCAGTTCCGCATCCACGCGTTCGAGCACGCTCAGGCCAAAGGCGCGGTCGCTTTCGATGGCGACAACTTTCGCATGCGGCAGCCGGCGGTTGGCGTAGCACTTGAATTCCACGCCTTTCTTAAAGTCCACGAGATAAAATTCAACCTGGTCAGGACTGCACCACAACGCGAGGTTGGTAATGATGACGTGAAACAGGGTGGATTTACCCGAACCGGTCTTGCCGGCAATCAAGCCGTGCTGGCGCGTGGCCTTGCCGATGGCAAGGTATTGCAGCTTGGTGGCGCCGGAA
This sequence comes from uncultured Verrucomicrobiae bacterium, assembly GCA_963762585.1. Taxonomy (GTDB): domain Bacteria; phylum Verrucomicrobiota; class Verrucomicrobiia; order Limisphaerales; family UBA11358; genus UBA11358. Next base: position 275,132 of record CAVXLF010000023.1, on the reverse strand, counting down.
CGGCCAATGGGCACGCGAAGTTCTTCCGTCGTGTCTTCCTTCCAATAATCGGCATCCGCCGGCACCACCTGTTCAAAGGGCACCTCGACCCGGTTGGAATCCTTGCCGCTCTGCCCGAGTTGATGAAGAAAATGGGTGGCGGTCTCGGATGGTGGCGGTGGATCGAAAAACAGTCTGGTTCCCGGCGCGCGCCGGCCGGACAGTTGAAATCCGCCTTCGGTGTGCGTCAGGCAGACGCTGTTTTTTTGAAGTTCATCCGGGACGAAATCCTGCGGCATGGCCTGCCGCTGATCCCATTGAACGAGCGTGTAAACGCCGCAGCGCGCGCCGCTGGCCGCGATGTTCCGGAGCCGCCGCGCGGCGGTCTCGCTGAAGTTCACCGGAAATGACGCGATGACGAGGAAATGATATTTTTCGGCGATGGTGCCGGCCTCGGCGTTGTATTCGGAAATCGTGGCATACTCGTTGCGCAGATACATCTGGATGACTTTTTCCATGTGCTCGTTCAGCTCCGCGAGCTTTTCCTCAAACTGCGCGGTCTGCGTCCAGATGCGGCTGTCGATGTAGCTTTCCTCGTAATCGGCCAGATGCATCAACGCGGCAAAACTCTGGCCGAGGCCGACCGGGTCAAAAATGGTGAAGGTCAGCTTGCCGGGGGGCGTCGTGGAAAGCAGCCGGAAGATGATGTTGTTGATGGCGGCAACGGCCTCGCTGCCGCCAGCCTTGCCGGTCTCAAACAGGATGGAACCCTGGAGCGGATACGCCAGCGCCAGGGGCAGGTTGAAACTGGCCGGCCCGGGCAGCGCCAGGCGCTGGTCCTGGGGCATCTTTTCAGCGAGCGTCGCCAGATCCACTTCGAGGCGGCCAAACCGCGCGGCGTGCTTAAATTCCTGCGGCGGTGTCCACGTCTTCCAGGAGGGCGCCTCCCACCCGGGAAAAAGCTGGTCCGCCGCGGCATTGGCCGAGTGAATGGCCGCATACAGCGGTTCGATTTTGCTTTTCCATTCCGACTCCAGCGTTTCCCACCGGGTTTGCTGCTGTTTTTGGTAATCGGCCATTTTCCCGGCATGAACCCCGGCCAGCCGGCCGGCCTGCGCCCCGGCTTCCGCCTGCAGGCTGGCAACCTTTTCCGCGTGCCGGCGCTCAATCTGTTCGCGGCCGGTCCGGAAGTATTGCTCGCTTTTCTGCGCGGCCCGAAGGGCTTTTTCATCCACCTGCATCGGCCGATCGCCGCGCGTGCTCACAATCTGCCTCACTGTCTGTTTCCATTCCTGATTCAGATTGCGGGTGGTGGCATCGAACCCGGCCTGAATCCGTGCCTGTTCCTGCTGATAATGCTCTGCGTTTTTTTGCGAGCAGGCGTCGAGCCGCCGGCGCGCCTTTCCCAGTTGACCGGCAATGGCCGCGGCGGCGGGCACCACGGCGCCCCGTCCCTGGAGGTAGAAAATCAAAACCACCGCCAGCAACAGCGCGACCGGGCCGGTTTCCAGCCAGGTAACCGGGTGCCGGCCAAAATGCTGAAGCACCGGAACCGCCGCAACCGCGCCCAGCAACAGCAAAACCACCAGTGAAACCGGGAGGAACTTGAATATTCGCGGGAGCAGTATTTTTTGGAATTGATCCAAATCCCCGCGGATGTTGGATTCCAGGCTTTGCAACTCCTCAAACAACCGGGGTTCATCCAGCGAAAACTCCAGCTCCGGCCCGGGCGGCTGGCGGCCGAGCAGTCTTCGGAATATGCCGTAACCGCGAAATGCCGTCCGCGCGCTCTTTTCCAGCCCGGCGAACACTTCGCTGCTTTCGTCCAATTTTTTCTGTAAATCGCCAAAAGCGACGGCGGCATCTGCCAGTTCCACATCCCGCTGACGCTCCGCCTCCGCCAGGTTTTTCCGGGCTTTCTGCCGGAGATTTCCTTCCTGCCCGCCGACTTCATCCAACACCCGCCGGCTCAACACACTGTGCGCCCGGTTGATCCGTACCTTGCGCCGTTCGAATCGGGCAGTGCGCGCATTTTTTTCCGTTTCAAAAGCCGCCTCGGCCGCGGACAGTTCCCCGGCGAGTCTGGACTGCCGGAGCTGGCTGGCGGCTTCAAAGGTGTTGAGTTCCGCCGCCGACCGGGTTTGAAAATCGCGATTCAACCTCTCCTCGCGCGCGGCGAAGTCCTCGACCGCGCCCTTGAGCGCGTCCAATAACGCCAGCATTTCATTGACGCCCAGATTCCTATTCACAGTCACTCCTGACTTTTTTTAAAATATCATCCAGCTTCTCAATGACGGCAACCGTCTTGTCCACGCGGACGAAAAGCTCGTCCAGATATCGGTGCTCAAACTCCTGGCTTTTTCCGTCCCGCCAGTAGTTTTTGGTTTCCTTCCATTTCATTGAAAGTTCCCGGGCACTTCCCACCAGCCGGCTTTTGCTCCCGCTCAGGTTCATGACGGCGCCCCTTCCCGGCCGGCTTTGCCGGTCTTGGCGTAAGCCTCCAGCGTTTTGATGATTTGAACCAGTTGGGTGACCGCCCGCCCCATGTCCAGGATGAGAAACCCATGGAGTTCCTCCACCTGTTTGATCAACGGCGTGGTGCGGTCTTCCAGGGCCCGTTCCCATTGTTTCACGGTCTCGAGCTTCTCTTCCGCCTCCCGGATGGCGCGTTGCGCCCGTTGCACCGCCATGTGTTGCAATGCCGTTGCCTCCTGCAGGTGGGAAAGCGCGGTGTTGAACATCTCCCGCCGGGCTTCCTCCAGTTTCAAGCCCCGCCGGCGCATCTCGTTTTGCCAGTGCCGGCGCTGGTCGTTCTGGAGCCAGTACTGCAGGCGCAGCACCTCGTCGCTCACCTCTTCCAGCGTCGGGCGCACCTTGCTCAAAAACAAAATCAGACTGGCGCGGAACGATTCAATCGCTTCGACGGAACTGACCTGGGCGTGTTCGGCCATGCGGTTAATGCTGGTTGAGATATTCCTCGATGCGCTGGGCTTTTCTCAACAGGTATGGCGTGTGTTCCTTCGAGAGTTCAATGAATTTCTTCAACGCCTTCATCGCCTGCCGGAATTCGTCGTTGAATTTCTCGTGCTCCTGGTCCTGCCAGCTGTCCCCCAGCGCGCCGAAGCGGGCCTGCAACAAAATCATCCGATTTTCCAGGTCGCTGTTGAAACGCTGCAGTTCTTCCGCGAACCGCCGCACCTTTTCCGGATCCATGATTGCTTGGGCCATCGGGTTTCCTCTCGTTAATGGTTGTCCGCCCCATTATTGCCAGTCGTCACCCATCAGGCTATCACAATTCTGCCCCGCCGCGAACGGCGAAATTCGGGAGGGAACGCCACTTTCCATTTACGATTTGCGATTTTCGCCCTAGGATTCCCGGCATGTTAAGACTTGAAGACCTTGCGGAACTGCTGGAAAAGCATTGTTCCGCCGCGCCCGCCCGGGTCAGGGAATTCTCCATCGGCGGCAAACCATTCGATTTCAACTCCCAGCCCGGCATCATGGGCGTCATCAACCTTTCGCCCGATTCGTGGTATCGCGAAAGTGTCTGCCTGACGGCGGAAGCCGCCGTGGCGCGCGGCAAAATCCTGCACGCCCAGGGCGCGGACATCGTGGACGTGGGCGCGGAATCCACCCTCGCCGACGCCGCGCGGGTGGACGAAAGCACGCAGAATTCCCAATTGCTGCCGGTCATCAAGTCCTTGCGCGCCGCGAACATTCTGGTTTCCGTGGAAACGTACCAACCCGCCGTCACGCGCGCGTGCCTGGAAGCCGGCGCGAACGTCCTGAACCTGACCGGCACGGAGGGCGGCGACGAGATTTTCCAAATGGTGGCAGCGCACGATGCGGCCGTCATCCTCTGCTACGTGCAGGGCAAAAATGTCCGCGAAGTCGAAGATTTCGAATTGAGCGCCGACCCGATTGAACCAATGCGCGAATTTTTTTCGCGCCAGATTGAAATCGCGCGGCATCACGGGGTGGAGAAAATCCTGCTCGATCCCGGCCTGGGCTTTTACTACCGCAACCTGCAGGACAGCGCCGTGCGGGTCCGGCATCAAATGACCGTTTTTCTGAACACGTTCCGATTGCGGACCCTGGGATTTCCGATTTGCCACGCCCTGCCCCACGCGTTTGAATTCTTCGGCGACGAAGTCCGCTGTGCCGAACCGTTCTTTGCCGTGCTGGCCGCGCTGGGGAAAACCGACCTGTTCCGCACGCATGAAGTCCCGCGCACGAAGGCCGTGCTGGACACGATGAAGGTTTTTTGACGCCGCCGCCGTTGTGAAACGGCGGACGACCCCGCGTTGTGACCAACGCGGCTACAATCGATTGACCAGGAACACACCTTCCTCTCCTGAGTGCATGATCCACTGGTCGCGGACTTGCAACCGGTAACGTGCCAGTATTTTGCGGACGCGCTCCGGCGTGTAACGATAGGAAAAGAAAAGCCGGATATTTTCGCCGCGGCGAAACACAAACTCCGCGTCATCAATTTTAATCCGGCGCTGCCGGCGGAAATAAAAGCGGGCCGCCACCCGTTTCAATCCGGACCGTCCGTTCTCAACCGCGAACCGCATCTCCCCGTCGCCCCGCTCAACGCCAAGGTCGAGCAGGAACGCCATCAGCCAGTCGCGCGTGGGTGAATTGTCATATTGCGGCAGAATCTTTTTCATGCCCGCGGCGTAATCGGCGCCGGGGGCGAGATTGGCGCTGAACAGCAAATAATCCCCTTCGCGGACCAGCGACGCCAGCTTCGGTAAAATTTGCTCCGGCTCGAAATTCGGAATCATGCCGAAGAAGGTGATCAGGCGCGAAATGGTAGGGACGCCGCGCCGCGGCGTCCGGTCGGCGCAGCGCGCCGACCCTACCATCTTTTCCAAATCATTCGCCGTAGCCAGATCACACACGAACGGAAAACAATTCTCCGCCGGCAACACGGCCAGCGCGGTTTGGCAGGCGGTCAAAACCATCGCCGGGCTGACATCGCAGGGCGTATAAAATATTTTTTTGCCGCGGGCTTTCAGCAATTTCAACAACCGCGTGTCCTTTTGCCCGCCGCCGCAGCCGAGTCCGATGACCCGGACGCTATTGGTTTTGATCTGTTGAGCTGCCGCCGCAAAACCCTGTTCATAAACGGCCTGACAATCCGCGTCATTCCTGGTGGGCGAATACGCCTGGTGCAACGCGAGCCATTTTTGGGTTTGCCTGACGCTGTCATAGTGAAACTTGTGGTTCACGCGCCGGGTGCGCAGCGATTCAAGCAAGTCGCGCCGGACATTTTCTGGAAACTGGCTGGCGTGAATGACCACGTTGGCAACCGATGACATGCGTTGGTTTTCGCTGATTCGGCGCAACAAGACAAGTTCTTGCTGGGATTGGCAAGGGTACAATTTGCAGTTTTCGGAGCGCGGAGCAATGCTCCGCCAGCGTAAACCTTGGTTCTCGCGGAGCAATGCTCCGCGCTCCATTTATACCGCACCACCACCCTGGAATCAAGCGCTTTAGCTCTGTGGAAAAATCCGGTACAGCAGGAAATAGACAATCACCCCGGTCACGGAAACATACATCCACAGCGGCCAGGTCCAGCGCGCGATTCGCTTGTGAAGCTCGAAGCGCTCCTTTTTTGCACGGTAAAGCGTCACCAAAATCAGCGGCACAATCACCACGGCCAAAACCGTGTGCGTGAGGAGGATCGTCAGGTAAATCGGACGGAACCAAAGCGGGTGCAGAAACCGCGTCGGTCCCTGATGCAAAACCACCGCGAGATAACCGTGGTAAGTGAGGTAACACGCCAGAAAAACGACCGAGGTGACGAATGCCGCCACCATGCAGTTCCGATGCGCCATCTGGTTTTTGCGGCGGATGAAAATGTAACCGGCGCTCAGGAAAACCGCGCTGAGACCGTTGAGCGAGGCGTTGACGGCGGGCAAATCGTGGATGTTCATCATTAACGCTGGCCTCGGCCGCTTGATGTCAATGACCGCATCCAAAACGCCGGGTCGGAGCGGCGCTCCAACACGATTTTGGGAGGCATGTTGCAGTCATCGCTCGCCTTCCAATTCCTTCACGGTGGCGAGAATTTGCGGTTTGACCTTCGCCCAATCCACACCTTCGCCCTGCGTTTCAAAAATGCCGCGCAGCCGCGCCTGTTTGTCCACCACCACAAAAATTGTGCTGTGCACAAACAGGTCAACGGAATTGGTCCGGTCCTGGGGCGGCACGGGCGTGGAACCCAGCTTCAAACTGGCGGTGGCCAGGCCGGCCAGTTCCTTTTTGGAGCCGGTCAAAAATGATCCAACGCTGAAAATCGGCGCCATGATGTTCGCCGTATTTTTTCAAAATGTCCGGCGTGTCGTAATCGGGATCGGTCGTCAACGTGACCAGTTTTGCCGGGCTGTCGGCGGGCAGCGCGTCCTGCAGCGATTTCATTTCCGTTGACATGATCGGGCACGACCCGGCGCAGCGGGTGAAGATGATGTCGGCGACCCAGACGTGGTTGGTCAAATCGGCGAGCGTCGTCACCTCGCCGGTTTGATTGGTCAGCGCAAAATCAGCGACCTGATCAATCACGGGCAACGTTTTTTGTCTGGCCTGGGTGAATTCCAGCAGGGAAATCAGATACATCAAACCCAGCACGCCGAAGAGCAGGCCAAAGCCGACCCAAATCGTCAGTGGAAATCGTTGAGGGGAACCATTCATGCCCAGCCATCCTGCCACCGGCAAGACCAGCCGTCTATTCAAAGCTGGCGGAAGCGCCGGACTTGGAAGCAATCCACTTGTTGAAATCCGCCTGGCTTTCCACGATCAAAATACCGCCGGTCATGCTGGAGTGGCCCGGACCGCAAAGCTGGGCGCAATTGACCTGGTATTTGCCGATTTTGTTGGGCGTAAACCAGCAGGGAATCCGCAGGCCGGGAATCGCGTCCTGGCAAACGCGCATGGCCACCACTTTGAAGGAGTGAATCACGTCCTTGGAGCTCACATAGACGATGACGGGTTTGCCGACCGGAACGTGGATTTCATTGAGCGTCTGGATGTCGTCCTTGCCGTTCGCGTCGGACGGATCAACCCCAAAAACATTGTCCGACGTGACGAAGTTCATGTCCTGCCGGCCAAACACACCATCGGGGCCCGCGTAACGAATGTTCCAGGCATATTGCTGCGCCATGACGTAGATGACGGTGGAGTCCTTCGCGTCCGGGAAATGGTCCACCGCCCTCGCCCAAACCGGAATGGCCACGCCCAACAGGAGGACGGCCTCGATGGCGGCCACGGTGAGCTCGAGGTAACTCGACGCATGATTCCTGACCCCCTGATAATCGGCCTTGGGATTGCGCGTGGCGCGAAAACGCCAGACCGCGTAGCCAAAATAAATCAGCCAGCCGATGAACAACGCAATCATCAGCCAGTGGACATAGACAATCAGGGCATCAACCGACGCGCCATTTTTTGAGGCCAGCTCGGGCATGCCGAGAATATGATTGGCAAACCACTCGGTCATACGCCGGGAGGATTCTTCGGAGCCGGTTCGTTGTGGCCATGCTCCTTTTCGCCGCGGATGACATGGACGAAAAACAGCGCGATGCAGGTCAGCACGGTCAATACGATGCCGAGCAGGGTAAAGATGCCCCAGTTCATGCCGCTGGCCAGCGGTGAATCGGACCGGCCGTAACACGCGGCGCAGGCGAACAGCGGCGACGGCGCCAGCACGGCGGCGGCGGCCAGGATTTTCCAGCGCAATTTCATAGGTAGCTCACGTTTTTCAGTTTCTTCAGAAAATAAATTCCATAAACGATGACCAGGATGCCGGCGGCGATGCCAAGCACGCCGAAGAACGGCCGGCCAACGGCAAAGCCCCACGCCGCGCAGCCGAACGACAGCGTCGTCAGCAGCGTCACAAAAATAAGATGAAAGGCTTTCAGCGACATATCAATGGGTCGTTCCGGCCGGGAAATCATGCATGGCCCAGACGGTCAGGGCCAGCAGGCCGGCAAAAAAGAACACGGTGAACCCCAACACGGTGTAAACCATCTTTTTCTCGGAAATCAGGTGCATGAGAAACCCCGCAACGACGAGGGCGTTGCAGCAGGCAACGATCAGGATGAGGGCCACCTTCAGCGGCCAACTGAAGTGATCCTGCGGCAAATAGGACGCCCAGATCATCAACGCCACGGCGCACACGGCCGCGATGAAAACGAAGAGGCAGCGGCGCAGGTAACTGTTGAAATCAACCGGATGCGATTCGCTCATAAATTCCAATCAAGTCAAATATAAGACCGGAAACAGAAAAATCCAGACCAGGTCCACGAAATGCCAGAACAACCCCGAGACTTCAACCCGGTTGGTAAAGTGTTGCGGGTCAGTCTTCCACAGCCGCCGGCCCGGTCCCCACAGATAGCCGATGACGATGCTGCCGCCAAGAATGTGCAGCGCGTGCAGGCCGGTGAGCGTGAAGTAAAGCGCCAGATACGTGTTGTGCCACGGACCGTAATTTTCCATGGACTTGATTTGCGAACGCGGGATTTTGATTTCGTCGCGGGGGATGTTCTTCTGTGCGCGCAAATCATAAAGCTGGCTCTCGTCGGTCACGTAGCGGCCCTCAATCGTCACGGAATCGGCGTCACTCGCAATCCGGTGCCCGTCGGCGATGCGGCCGTCGGTGAGCTTGATTTCGTAGTGAATCAATTTGTCGTGGTATTCATAACCTTTGATGCACAAAAACGACAGTGCCAGCAACAGCGTGCAGGCGTGGAAAAATTTGAATTTCCCGAACTGCCCCACCTTGCACGCGACCCATGCCAGCAGGGTCGTGATGGCCGAGAGCGCGAGGATGATGGTATTGGCGGTGCCCAGCGTGACGTTGAGCCAGCCGTGCGGCCATTGATCGGCGCCGACGCGCAACAGCACGTAGCCGGAAAAAAGTCCGCCGAAGAGCATGACTTCGGACGCGAGAAACAGCCAGATGCCCACCTTGGCGTTATAGATGCCGGTGTCCGGCCGGGGATGAACTGCGTAGGGGATTTCCATGAAAGGTTTCAGGGTGCGGCCGGCGCGGGTGAAATATTCGGCGTCATGGCCGGAGCGTCCGGTTCGTTTTGGGGCGTAAAATCCGTGTCGTGGCCGGGCACGCTGTATTCGTAGGGACCGCGACAGATTTGCGGCGGCTCGGCGAAATTGCCATGCGGTGGCGGCGTGGGCGTCTGCCATTCGAGCGTGGTCGAGTGCCACGGATTGTCGCCAACCTTTTCACCATGCCGGATGCTCCAGAACAAATTGAGGATGAACGGAATTTGCGCGATGCCCAACGCCATCGCCGCCCAAAGAATCCACGTGTGAAGTTCCATGATGGTGCCCGGCAGCGTGCCAATCGCATCCGGCACGCGCGCGGCGGAGTAATTCGCGCCGCCGTCGGCCATGCGCCGCAACATGCCTTTGATGCCCTGCGCGAACATCGGCATGAAAACGAGGTTCATGAAGACCAGGGAGCCCCAGAAATGCACCCGGCCCCAGAATTCATTCATTTTCCGGCCCGTCATTTTGGGGAACCAATAATAGATGCCCGCAAACAGCCCAAAAATCGTCCCAGGCGCCACGACGTAATGGAAGTGGGCGATGACGTAATAGGTGTCGTGAAGATAAACGTCGCTGGCATTGAAGCCGAGCGGCAGGCCGGTCAACCCGCCGATGCCGAACATCGGCAGGAACGCCAGCGCGAACAGCATCGGTGTGTTAAACCGAATCGAACCGCCCCAGAGCGAAATGAACAGGCACGTCAGAATGATGACCGACGGAATGGATATGATCATGGTCGTCGCCTGAAAGAAGGCGGAGATTTTCGTGCCCATGCCGGTCAGATACATGTGGTGCGCCCAGACGATGAACGACAGGAAACCGATGGCGAGCACCGAGTACACCAGCGATTTGTAGCCCCAGACCGGTTTGCGGGTGTTGTTGGCGATGATTTCACACACAATGCCCATCGCCGGCAAAATCAACACATACACCTCCGGGTGGCCCAGGAACCAGAACAGGTGCTGCCATAACAACGGGCTGCCACCGCCGCTGATGTGCGCCAGTTGGCCGCCCACGGCCAGGCCCGTCGGCAGAAAGAAACTCGTGTGCGCGACGTTGTCCATCAACTGCATCAGGCTCGCGGCTTCGAGCGGCGGGAACGCGAGCAGCAACAAAAAGGCCGTCACAAACTGCGCCCAGACGAAAAATGGCAGCCGCATCCACGTCATGCCCGGCGCCCGCAATTGAATGATGGTCGCGATAAAATTCACGGCCCCGAGCAGCGACGACGTGATCAAAAAAACCATGCCAATGATCCAGAAAAACTGGCCATCGGTGGGAATGGTCGTCGCCAGCGGCGAATACGAGGTCCAGCCCGCCTGCGCGGCGCCGCCCGGAATGAAAAAGCTCACCACCATCACCATGCCGCCCAGCACGTAAGCCTGGTAGCTGGCCATGTTGACGCGCGGAAACGCCATGTCCGGCGCGCCGATCATCAGCGGCACCACATAATTGCCGAACGCCGCGAAGGCCAGCGGCACAATCGCCAGGAAGACCATGATGGTGCCGTGCATCGCCCCGAACGAATTGTAAAGCTCCGGCGAGATCACGCCATTGGCGGCGGGCTGGCCGAGGATTTTGGCCAGCAGCGGCCCGATGACCGGCACCGGCGAACCGGGATGCGCAATCTGCCAGCGCATCAACATCATCAGGAAAAATCCGAACAGCATGAAACACAGCGCCGAGAAACCGTATTGAATGCCGATGATTTTGTGGTCGGTCGAAAAAATGTATTGGCGCCAGAAACCGATGTCCTCGTGATGCGCGTGCGCCTCATGCGCGTGAGCCGCCTCGCGTTCGCGATACGGGGGAAAGGTATGAACCAGCGGTTCCATGTTATCTTACTTTGTCCAACACCATCACCGCCAACAACAGCGGCAGATACAGAATTGAGGCCAGAAACAATTGCCGGGCCCGCGCCAGCGTGAGCTGCCGGGAAAACTGAATGGCGCACGCCAGAAAGCCCGCGCCCAGGACCAGGGCGCCCGTCAGATAAACCGGGCCGGCGAGCTTGAAGGCGAAGGGACACAAACTCATGAAGAACAACGCCAGCGTATGGCTCACGGCCTGTTGCCCGGTGCGATGGCCGTCCGGATCAATCACCGGCAACATTTTGAAACCGGCGCGCGCGTATTCGTCGCGATACATCCACGCAATGGCCATGAAATGTGGGATCTGCCAGAAGGCCACCACGGCGAACAACGCCCAGCCTTCACCGCTCAATTCACCGCGCGCCGCCGTCCAGCCCATCAACGGCGGCAAGGCGCCGGGCACCGCCCCGACCAGTGTGTTCAACCACGTCACGCGCTTCAGCGGCGTGTAGATGAACAAATAGCTGATGAGCGTGACCGCGCCGATGACGCAGGTCAGGAGATTGACCGCCAGGGCGAGATAGACCAGGCCCGTCACCGCGCAGACACCGCCAAACAGCATCACGCTGGTCGGTTGCAAACGGCCCGCCGGCAGCGGACGGGTTTGCGTGCGGCGCATTTTGGCGTCGTACTCGCGTTCGAGCAACTGGTTCAGCGCCGCCGCGCCGGCCGCGACCAGCGCCGTGGCCGCCAGCAGGTTGAACATGAGTGCGAAATCCATCGGACCACGCCAGCCGACGTAAAAGCCGACGAGCGTCGTCAGCAGCACCAATGTCGTCAACCGCGCCTTGACCAGATCGGCGAAGACCGACACCCAACTTTTTTCGACGGCCCCGACCCGGGAGGCCGGAACGCTTAATATTTCCACCGAGGCTTCTTTCATTTCACTTGTTTGCGGCCATGGCCGGAACGGCTCCATACGCGCCGGATATTGTTGCGGCTGGCGCAATTTCAGACGACCCCGCCGAACGGCGGAAAGCAATAATATACCAGAGCGCGCCTGTCACGAGCGAAAGTGCGCCGCCCAGCACGTGCGCGGTCGCCACGTCGGCAGCCTTGTTCGACCAGATGGTCGCCGCCCCGAGCAGGATCTGCCCCAATATCAATGCCAGCCAGAACCACGCGAGTTTCGTCAGCGAATCCTTTTTGCCCAGCCGCCGCCACGCCTGCCACGCGCAGGCCACGGTCAACACGCCAATCGTCAGGGCGACGAGGCGATGAATCATTTGCAAAACAATTTGAAACGCCGTGATGGGATTTTCCGCCGTCACGTCCATGCGATGTTCGTTGTAACCTTGAACGGCAACGGCGCTGGTGTCGGGCCAGATTTTTCCATAAGCGAGCGGGAAATCGGAGATGGCCAGACCGGCGTGCTGCTGCCGCATCGTCGCGCCGATGATCAACTGGCAGAAAATCAGCACCGTTGTCACCAATACGAGCCGTCGCAGGTTCGATCCAGTAGGGCGCGTCACTCCGTTCGGCCGACGGCGGTCAGAGGATTGCCCGCCCTGCCCGGTTGGAGGTTTTATCTTTGCCAAAACCGGCTCGTGAACAGGGCAATCGCGCCGGTCAAAACAAAAAACAATTGCCCGATGATGGCGTGAAAAATACCGAGCTGCGCATCGGCCAGAACCACGCGCAAGCCGCCGAGAACCCCTTGCGCCACCACCAGGAGAAAGGCTCCCATGCCCAGCCAGTGCATCCATTTGCGCGGGTCCTTGAACCAGAGCCAGACGGCGAGAATGGTCGTCATCAGCCCGACGCCGGAAGCAATCAACCGGTGGGTGTGTTCGTAGAAAATGCCGCCAATCCACTGGGAAGGCGGAAACAAAAACATGTTGTAGCCGTAGCTGTTTGGCCAGTCGGGCACGGACATGCCGGCGCCATGACTGGTGACCAGGCCGCCCGCGCCGAGCAGCAAAAAGGTGAACAGCGCCGTCAGCACCGCGAACCAATGCAACGGGCGATTTGTTTTTACGACCGCGTTTTCAGTCATTTTGGTTAAAGGTAAAACCCCGACCCACGATCGGGGCCGCTCTGATTCCCGACTTATTTGACGTCAAAAGAAAAATTCACCGTCACCTCACCGTCCTTGACCTCCACGTCCCTGGTCAAGGTGCCGAGTTTGCGGTGATCCGCCTCCACGGTGTATTTCCCGGGCGGCACATTCTTGATGACAAATTTACCCGCCTTGTCGCTGAGAGAATAATAAGGGCTGTCAAACACGCTTACCCAGGCAAACATCCACGGATGCACGTCGCATTTGAATTTCAGGAACATCTCCGGTTGGGAAAACGCATAGGTCAGGTCCGGGCCGCCCGGCATTTGCACCTGATTGGACTCCAGATTGCCGGACGCGGCCGGCACACAGTGAACATTGTGAATGCACGGGTCGGAGTTTTTGACCGTGAGTTTCTGGCCCGTCTGCATCGCCAGAATCTGGGGCTGATACAGACAGCCTTTCTGATCCAGCATGACCGGCGGCTGGTTCGCACCGGTGGATTTGCCCGTGACACCCTTCAAGGAAACGATGACGTCGGCCAGTTCATGATTCGGCCCGACCACATAAAAATGCGTCGTGGGTGTGGTGGTGTACATCGCGCCGCAGGTGGGATCGTTCATGAGCGGCGTGTAGGGCACTTCCGGCGGCGGCGTGCCGTTGAGCGTGATGGTGCCGATGATGTCCGCCGCCTGCGCGCCGGGCACGCCCACAAGCACCGCAATCAAAACGACTAACGAGAGTTTTTTCATACTTTTTTGGCTTTGGAAGCGCAAAAACCAGCTACAACTTAACAGTCACAACTGTGAGCGGCAAGAATTATGTGAAATTTTTCACAAGCGCTCATCATTATCATTAATTACTTGTATTTAACGACTTTTAGGCGGTCGGGCTTAAACCCGTAATGACCTGCGCCATGGCGAGGGCCGCCTGCGCCGCTTCCGTTCCGCGATTGTGTTTTGCGCCGAGGCAGCGAACGCGCGCCTGCGCCTCGTTTTCCAAAAGCAGCACCTCGTGAATGACGGGAATCTCGTGCGCGATCTGGATTTCCATGAGCGCGCGGCTGACCGCTTCGCCGATGTGCGCGGCGTGAACCGTTTCGCCGCGCAAAATCACGCCGAGGCAGATGATGGCGGAGAAACGGGAGGCGGGATGCAGGATGCGGGAGGCGTTCCGGGCGAGCCGGGCCGCCACCACTGGAATCTCATACGCGCCGGGCACGCGAATAATTTGGACTTTCGAAACTCCGGCGCGCGACAATTCCGTCCGGGCCGCGCGCAGCATGGCGTCCACGTAACGCGCGTTGTAGCGCGACGCCACGATGGCAAAGGTTCCGCCCGGCGATTGAACTTTTTTTCGCTGTATCTGGCGAAGCATCGCGGAGGATTAAACCACCAACGGGAGCAAATGAACACGAAGATTTTTCATTTACCGAATCCGGCCTCGATCTGGACCGGCCTAAAACCCCAGGTTTTCTCCCTTGGGTTTCAGGCTGAAAAGAAAGTCAGCCAGATCACTTAATTCATTGGGGCTGATGACGGGCCCCCATTTGGGCATGAAGTGGGGCGGCTCCGGTCCGGCGGGGTTTTTGCGGGGGATATTGCGCTCACCCCGGCTGATGAAGGCGATCAATTCATTCTTGGTGTAACCATCAGCCACATAAATCAGGCTGGGGACCTGTTCGGCGGTCTTGGCGTTGAAATTGGACACGCCGCCCTTGCCATCCTGGCCATGGCATTGGAAACACCCATATTTTCGGAAAACGGCGTGGCCGCGCTCCACCGGCGTCATTTTGGCCAATTCCTCCGCCGAGGGACCGCTGCCGCCGAGGGCCGCGCGCACGGCTTTTATTTCGTCGGCGGAAACCGCGCTACCCTGGTTGCCCCACGAGGTGCGAATGTAACTCAAGACCGCGGAGAGATCGGCATCGGATAATCCCGCGCCCATCGGCGCCATGGCCAGGTTCCAGTCCTGGCCTTTGACTTGAATGGGACCATTGAGCCCGGTCAACGGCACATGCGCGAGTGACGCGACGTCTTTGACCACCCATTCGGAGCCGGCCAGGGGCGGAGCCTGGCCGGTTTTACCCAGACCATCGGTGCCGTGGCACAGGCCGCAAACGTTTTCATAAACCGACTGGCCATGCGCCAGCATGGCGGCCTCGCCGGATTTGGGCTGATACAAGGCCAGTTCCTCGGCCGATTCGTAGGGTGCGTAAACCTGCTTGTCAAACCAGGCGCCATACGTGTCAAAATAAACCGCGCCCAGAAACAACAGCACCAGGGTCAGGACAAAAATCCATACCGGCACCGGCGTGTACGCCGCCGGCGGGTCGGTTTCATTTTTTGGGGTGCCATCCAATTCGTCACGCATGGATTAATGCAATCGTTACTGCTGAACCGGCGGGTTCCACCAGCCAGACCACTTATTGATTGTCGTATTTGTCGTGGACTTCCTTGATTTTGGCTTCGTCCGCAGCCCGGTCATCAGCGCCCAGCTTGGCGAGCTTGTCGTCAACCATCGCCTTTTTGCGAACGCTGGAATCATAAACCAGGAACTCATAAATCTTCTTGCCGTCCGTGCTGTCAATGCCGGAGCCGGGCTTGTGCATCATCCGCTTCACGTAACGCGACCATTCATCCGGCAACGCATAATCGCTGTTGATGGGACGGCTCAATTTGTGGCACTGCGAACATTTCTGCTGGAACACGTCGTAGTTGTCCTGAATGCCTTGCGGGTATTTGGAAACATCAACCTTGGCCGGCCCCTTTTCGAAACGGTCAATGCGGGCCTGGGTGGCGGCATCCAGTGGATCGTCAGCGCGGGCCACACCCGCTCCGAACGAAGCCAGCGCGGTCATGAGGAGGAACGCGGCAAATTTCATGTTCATTTTCATCATTTTCATGTGCAGGTTGTATTTGATTTAGAATCCGTAAGAAAGTTGCAATATAAAATCGTTGGGCGGCATGGCCGCGGGACCCCGGCTGCAGACATATTCGTAATCGCCTTCAAACAACAGGGTGTTGGTGAAGTAATAAATGAAGCCCGCCGTATAACGGTCCGTTTTGGTGCCCAGACCGTCATTTAACCGGTCATAACGGCCGACGAGTTCGACATCGCTGACGATGGGAAGGTCAAGGTCCAGACCGGCCAGTTTGTAGGCCGCCTGCACCCACCAGCCACGGGGAATGATGGTGCCCATGTCCGATGTCCCGTACCAGGTGTAGGCATACTCGCCCTTGGCTTCAAAGTAGGGACTGATATGAATCGCGGCATCCAGCACGGAAGCCGACCAGACTTCCTTCCCGGCATCATCCCATTCGCCGGATTGACCGGAAACCCCCAGCTCCACGTCGTAATGCGGCTTCCACGGATAGAACCAACCGATGCGACCGCCACCGCTGGGATTACTGTGAAGATTTTGCTGGGTGCCGTCCCCCAGGATGCCCACGTTGCCACCCAGATCAAGATTGCCGGCGGTTCCGGTTCCGTCCGTCGACCCCGGCCCGTTCGCACCGTACACCGCGTAGGTCAGCATCTGGCCGGAATCACCCACCGGCACGGCTCCCCGCAGTTGCACCCCGACGCCGCTGGACGACAGGATATTTTGGTCCAACAATGGACTGTCCGGTATTTTCGTGAGCCAGCCCGCGCTCCGTTCGTTGTAAGTGCCCAGCGGCAGCAGCATGTCGCCCGCCACCAAGGTCACATAGTCGTTCCAAAGATAATCCAACTGGGCGAAGCTCAGGCTTAAAGAACCCGTGGAACCGCCCCCGGTGCCGGGAGGCCCGCCATTGTTCGCCAACGAGGTGTCAAAACCAGCCTCGAACAGGATGTCATCGTTCGCCCGAAACAGAAAGATCGGCGCAAAATCGGCGAGCGCAAATCCGCTGTGCTGCCCCGCTGTCTTGCCGAATTGAACCTCGGCGTCGCCGACCACCATGAAATTGTGCCGGGCGCCGGGACCGGGCGTGGCTTGCGCTTGCGCCGCTTCCGCCTGCTCGGCAGCGTTCGTGGCCAGCACCGCAGCGTTGGTGGCCAGCACCTGGGTGTCCCCCAACCGCTGTTCCAATTGCTGGATTTTTTGTTCATCAAACTGGTTCGTCTCCTTCAGCGCCTCCATGGTCTGGTCCATCTGCTGAACCGTGCTTTTCAGCGCGTTGAAATCGTCATCGCTGACCACCGCCGCGGCATGGGGAGAAAGAACCGCGCTGAGCGCGCATCCCGCCGCCGCACTTAAAATCATGGTAGATATTTTCATTGAGGTAGTTCCTGGTTTCGGTGGTGGTTTAGCTTCCGCTGTCTTCCTGCAGGTATTTCAAAATTTCCCGGGTCTGGGCGGCCGGCAGATTCGCGCGCACCCGCATGTGCGTCATGATGGTCTTCCACTGGGCGGACGTCCACTCGGTGGGATACCGTTCCGCGTGACAACGGTTGCAGTTGATCTGGTACAACTCCGCGCCCGTGAGCTTGTGCGCGGCTTTCTTTTCCGGCGGCTGGGCCTGGGCCAGCGTCAGACCCAGACCAAACACACACGCCCCGACCAATACCGACGTGCTCCACCAAATCATCGTTTGCTTTTTCATAAGTGTTGAGTGCAACGTTTCCTGTTTCATTAATTTCGTTACCACGATTCTTACCCACCCCCATCCCGAGAGGACTCTACCTATTTTGTTATTCAGACGACAAATTTTGCTTTAGTTATACTTTTTCAACAAAAGCATAATATAAGAATATATATTGAATATAAATCCGGAATTGGAATCGCCCGGCTATTGCTTGGAATCGTCGGTGGCCTTCCATTCAACATCGTCAGTGGCGACCCACCGCCACATCATCGCCCAAGCCGTCCGGTTTTCCGCCTGCCGCCGGCGGCGAGGGTTTGTGTGGCTGCATGTTTGCACCGGAAACCAGACCGGGTGCGGACGTTTTGGCCGGGCTGCCAACCGGGGTGTTCCGGATCAAGACCGTTTCCTCATCGCAGGCGCGCGCCGCTTCCATGAGCAGAAATTCCCATCGGTCCTGGATGGTGCGTTGCGGCGGCGCCTGGAACGGTTTCACCTTGAACTCGCCGCCGCTGAGGGAAAGCAACCGGAAGAAAGCCTGCTGCCCGACCAGCGTTCCCACCGCCGCGTGGGTGATGACGCCGGCCTCGATGTAAATCTGCCCGCGCAACTCCCGGTTGCGAATTTCCAGGATGGAAGAGCGGCGTCCGATGCATTCCATCTGGATGACATCCTGCATGCCGACCTGCCGCAGCGCGCCACTGAAACCGTCACGATGCGCCCACGACATCAGGTCGTTCAACAGGTTGAAAACCACCTTGATGCCGTCGGCGGAAACCGGTTTCTCGATAAACAGTTCGGCGCCGTTGGCCAGACAGGCCGCGCGATTGCTTTCCGTGGCGCTGCCGGTCATGACGGCGAGTTTGAGACCCGGATAACGCTGGTTGATGATTCCGAGCAACTGCAGGCCGTCCACCACCGGTATCCCGATGTCCAGCACGACGAGATCAATCGGACTTTCCTGCAAAATGGCCAGGGCCCGGTCCGCCGTCGGGGCGGAATGAATTTCCCAAGTGTTGTTGGAGAAGACCGAACATAATTTGCTGAAGGTTTCAAGGAAGGCCATGCTGTCGTCCACGAAAAGGACATGATGCTTTTTCGTGGAGTCACTGTCGGCGTGGGCCTTGGCGGGCGCAACCGGTTTTTGGGCCGGGAACGGGGTCACCGCCGTCGCGGGAAGCCCGGCCGGTTTGGATTTGGCCGCCGGGATCGTGGAAAGATCCAATGCCAGTGCCACGTTGCCGAGGCGCAGCGTTTGTCCCGGCTTCAGCACCGCCTCGGCAATTTTCCTGCCCTGGATGAACGTGCCGTTGGTGGAAAGCAGGTCGCGCACGACCAGTTCATCGCCCTGCAACCGGACTTCACAATGCCTGCCCGAAATGGACGTTTCGACGATCTGAAACGTGTTCCCATCCGCGCGCCCGATTGTGACCCAGTTCCCGCTCAATTCGTGGGACAAGCCGGACAGTGCCGTTGAGAGGACAACAAGTTTGGGCATAACGCTTACGGACCAGCCGCAGTCTGAGTGAAGAGACCAGTGTGGGCAAACAAAAAGTCGGGTTTCAGAAATGCGGCGCGACAAGGACATCCCGCGCAACTGTTGGCGCGGCACGTTTTGGCCCTTAACACGCTGAAGTCGTTCCGCTAAATCCATCCGAATACAAGCAATACTTCTCGTCAGATTTTAATGGGAGGTAAAACAATTCCAGTATTTGATCTATGGTAGAAACTGAACGCTTTGCATTCTCAAGATTGATCTGCATCTCCAACTTGGAGCGCGGAAACTCAAATTGAATTTTTTGAAAATCATTCTCAGTCATTGTCTTGTCAAATTTAATGGACTCTGGTTTTGCATGCGCGATTTTGTTTCTGAATTTCACCAACCAGAGAGCAACGGACCAAGGTTCCTTTTCAAAGTCTGGTTCTACAAGCAATCATGAACAAATAATTCTGAGTTTGGCTATTGGACTTGCGGTTTCAAAGTCGTCCCATCTCGACACAAGCTTTTCACCAAACGAATTTGTAAGAGCCTCAAGAGCCAAAGCCGAAAAAGTAATCGCAGTTAATTCGTAATAAAGCCAACCGGGAGTTTTTGCTTCTGCACTTTCCAATGCAATTTTGGCTGTGCCAATCAAAATATGATGCGGTTTGAAATCTCTATCCCGCTGAACTCTGTATTTTGTCCCCTTCACAGCAAATGCCCCATCTTCTCCCGCTTGGCTTTCAAATACTTTTCATTGTGCGGATTCGGTTTCACGCGAATCGGCACCTGCTCGACAATTTTCAGTCCGTACCCCTCCAACCCGACGATTTTTTTGGGATTGTTCGTCAGCAACCGGATGGTTTTCAGGCCGAGATCAACCAGGATTTGCGCGCCGAGGCCATATTCACGCAGGTCCATGTCGTAACCCAGTTTTTGGTTCGCCTCGACGGTGTCGTAGCCCTGTTCCTGCAGTTTGTAGGCCTTGATTTTCGGCGCGAGACCGATGCCGCGGCCTTCCTGCCGCATATAAACGATCACGCCGCACCCCGCCCCGGCCACCTGCCGCATGGCCTGATGCAGTTGCGCCCCGCAATCGCAGCGGCGCGAACCGAACACGTCGCCGGTCAGGCATTCGCTGTGCACGCGCACAAAAACCTTTTCCCGGCCGGCCACGTTGCCGTGAACCAGCGCCAGATGATGCTGGCCGTCCAGCGTCGAGCGGTACAGATGCAGATCAAAATCGCCGTAATCGGTCGGCAGCTTCACCACCTCGACGCGCTCCACCAGCTTCTCGCGCGTGCGGCGATATTCAATCAAATCGGCGATCGTGCAAATTTTCAGGCGATGCTTTTGGGCGAATTTGCGCAACTGCGACAGCCGCGCCATCGTGCCGTCGTCATTCAGGATTTCGCACAGCACGCCGATGGGCCGCAGGCCGGCGAGTTGCGCCAGGTCCACCGCCGCCTCGGTGTGGCCGGCGCGCTGCAGCACGCCACCGGGCCGGGCCCGCAACGGAAACACATGGCCGGGCTGGACCAAATCGTCGGGCACCATGGTTGGCGCGGCCATGATCTGAATCGTCCGGGCGCGATCGGCGGCGCTGATGCCCGTGGAAATGCCGCGGGCGGCATCCACGCTCACTTGAAAATCCGTGCGAAAACTCTCGCGGTTCTGTTGCACCATGCGGTCAATCCCGAGTTGTTGCAGCCGTTCGACGGTCGTCGGCACGCAAATCAGGCCGCGCCCGTGCTTCGCCATGAAGTTCACCGCGGCGGGCGTGACGAATTGCGCGGCGAGAATCAAGTCACCTTCGTTCTCGCGGTCGGCGTCGTCCACCACAATGACCAGTTTGCCGCGGCGGATGCTGGCAACGACGGATTCTATGCTGTCGAAGGTATTTTTCATTCGTCAGGCAACAGCGTAATCCCGCCCGGCCCAAACGTCAGCCGCAAAACACAACCTCTTTCGCGGGTTTAAAGACGCAAATTTCACTTTTTTTGTTGGTCGCCGGGCAAGCGCGACTTAATATCGGCGCAGCCATCTGCTTGGGGATCAGCCCAGGCAGGGGCAAGCGGGCGCCAGAAGGTTGTTTTGATTTATGTCACCCGGTGGCTCAACTCAGGAAAAAAACGGACTTCCAGACGGAAATCCAGCGAGTCTCTTGCAGGAATGTTTTGCGTGCGGGGTGCTGGTGGTGGGTGCGCGCGGGCGCATTGTCGCCTGCACGCCCGAAGCCGCCAGCCACCTGCACACCAAAGCGGCCCGATTGCGAAACGCACCGGCGAGTTCCCTGCCCGCCCCACTCCCCGAGCTCATTCGCAATGCCGCCCGGAGCGGCCAGGCGGTGACCAACCTGGAAATTTTGCCCAAAACCTCCCGCCGCGCCGCCACCCCGTTGCGGGTCAGCATCCTGCCGGTGAAAACCCGCGCGCAATCACAGGTGGTCGTCGTGTTGAATAACCTGACTTCCGCGCCGGTCTTCGAGCAAAACATGCGGCGGCTCGACCGGCTGGCCAGCCTCGGCACGCTTTCAGCCAGCATGGCGCACGAAATCAAAAATGGCATGGTTGCCATCAAAACGTTCGTTGATTTGCTGCTGGAAAAAGGCCACGACACGGAATTGACCGAAGTCGTCAATCGCGAGTTGCAACGCATCAACGCCATGGTCACGCAAATGTTGCGGTTCGCGGTGCCCAAGGGGGCCGCCTTCAACACCGTGCATGTGCATGAATTGCTCGACCATTCGCTGCGGCTGTTGCACCACCAGATCGCCGGGAAATTGATTTCACTCCAGCGCCGGTACGAAGCCCAATCGGACACGGTGCGCGGCGATGACGTGCAATTGCAACAGGCCTTCATGAATCTCCTGCTCAACGCGCTTGAGGCGATGGGCTCGAATGGCGTCCTGACCGTCGCCACGGAAATCACGGAAGGGGAAAATGGAGCGCGGTTGATGCGGATTCACATCCAGGATACCGGCGTGGGCATCAAGCCCGAAAATCTTGGGCGGTTGTTCGAACCGTTCTTCACCACGAAAAAAAATGGCACCGGTTTGGGCCTGGCCATCAGCCAGCGCATCGCGCACGAACATCACGGCGTCATTCAAGTGCAAAGCAGCCTCAACGCCGGCACCACATTCAGCCTTTCCCTGCCCGCGTCCGGTCTGTCGTAAGTCTCATTCCCCGACGAGCCGGTCCGGTTCGACCGTGTCGCCGCCGATTCGATAGCGCGGATTCGCTTTGATCGAGAAGGTGAAGGCGACGGTGTAATCTTTCGGGCCGGTGCCGTTGTCCTGCACGCGAAAGGTCAAGGCCCCCGTCCAGCTCCGGAAGTCCCGGTAGACGGTGTAAAACTGTTGTTCCAGGCGGCCGCTTTGGGCGTCGAAATCGTGCGTGGTGCGCAGGCCCCAGTTGTCATTCAGGCGGAAAAACATGGTGCTGGTGATGAAATTTTCGCCGGTGCCCAAAAATTCGCTGCGCAAATACCAGTGGCCGATGCCCCAGCTCCAGCGGTCGTTCGGCGTGAACGCGAGTTGATGAAACGCCAGGTTTAACTCGCCGGCATTGATGTCGTAGCGCAGTTGGGATTCAAACGTGATCCAGGAACGCGGCTGGAACGTCAGATCGGAATAAAGGTCGTTGAAGGTTTTCTGCGGTTGCAAAAAAATGGCATTCGTCTGCCCGTTGGGCCGGAGATTCCAGTCGAGCGTCAGGTTCCAGTCGAGCAACTTTTCGACCTGGCCGTCGCGTTTGGTCTGCAGGGTGTTGCGCAGGCCAAACCGGATCACGTTCTCACGGTCAATGGCGTCAATGTCGTTGAAGCCGGGAAATTGGACCGGCAACAGCAGCAGGCTGGGCAACACGGAATCGAACTGCGGCAACTGCGGGGGCAGCGTGTTCGGGCGCGGCACAAAAACGTAATTCACCGACGGCTCGAGGACATGCCGCAGCCCGTCAATGTCCAGGACGGAATTGGTCGCGCCCGCCCACAGGCTCGAAACCTTGAAGGCCACTTCGGCCCCGGTGTCAAAAACCTTGCGATAGGTTTCGCCGTTGGTCCCGGCCGGCCCGCCCTCCTGGCTGTAATATGTAAACCGCCCGCCGGCGTGCGGGGTGACGTTCAACCACCCAAAAAACGTCCATGGCAGGAGCAATTGATGATAGGTGTCGGCCCGCGTGCCGGAATAATCGGGATCGGGCAGCGCCGGCACCAGATTATTGGTGTCGGCAACCATCCTGCGGTAGTACCCGGCGGAGCTCTCGCTTTCGTAGTAAAACGGCGTGTCAAAAATCGGCTGACGGTAGCCGGTGAGTTTCACGTCCGGCAGCCGCTCGATTTGATCAAAGAAGTCATTGATGCGCGGGGTCGTTTCGGCATCAAGACTCCAGTTGTCCCAGTAGCGGTTGACCTCGGCGAACGTGTTCGGCTGCGGATTCAGGCTGTAGGCGCCCTCGGAAAAATCGTGCAGCACCAGCGGGTCGCTTTGGTAATTGACCAGCGCCTTGACGTTCAAATTGGTTAACGGCGTGGCCAGATAGGTGAAGTACAATCGCTGGCGGTTGTTGGGGATGTTTCCAAACAACGGCAGATTGTTGGTGCTCTGGTTTGGTTCCTGGTCATGCACGTAATAATACTTGAACGCGGATTCGCCCCACCGGCCCAGGTGCAGATTCACGTCCGGTCCCGCGCCGACGCCCCGCTTTTCCCGGTAATCCAGATGCAACCGGCCGTCCGCCAGGTCGTCGAGATACCACGTGTAGGTGTTCAGCAGGTACGGCCCGTAGCCGCTGCGGTAGCCGGGGAGAAAGGTATAATTGTTCGAGTGTTCCCCCAGGTTCCGCCGGTAAAATGGAAAGTAAAACGTTGGCACGCCGTCCATGTACAGCACCGCATTCCACATCTCGACATATTTGCCGGGCACAATCTTGATCCGGCTCGCGTGCACGCGGATGGCCGGTTCGCTCACGTCGTCGGTCGTGACGTAAACGTGGCGCGCGTTGTACGTCTGGTTGGTGGTGTTGCCCGACAATTCCAGGCCCGCCGCGAACACCGGCGGGTTGCCCGTGCGGAATTCCTCGCTCCGCATCTGGTGCGTCAGGAAGTTATACCGCATGTGATCGCCGACCCAGGTCATGTTCCCCGACTCAATGCGCACGTGGCCGTCGGCCACCACCTCGCCCGTCTTCTGGTTCACCGTCGCGTTGTCCGCGATGAGTGTGGCGTTGCCGTATTGGACAAAAACGTTCGTGCCAGTCGCCTCGCCCGTGGTCAGATCGTAGGTCACCCCGCCTGTCGGCGCGCCCGGAATGACCTGGTCAAGCCCGTCCACCACCCACTGCTGCTCTGGTTGCGCCCGGACGATGACGGGAAAGAGGGCGGCAAAAAAAACGAGCAGGAAGAGGGCAGGCCTTCGCCGCGCCGGAGTGCTGACCGGCACGGATTCACGCGAACCGTGGTTGGTTTCAGGTGGCATGCACGTAACGCTGGCTACGGCCACGCAGGCGGGCGCTCTTGTCATTCAGAGCGGCCAATTAAACAAAACGAAATGAGCTTGTCGAGAGTCGAAGGACGCGGGTCGAAAGCCGGGTTCAGCCATCTCGCGGAATGGTTCTGCTCCCGACTCCCGTCCTTCGACCCTCAACCAAATCTATTCCTTCGGCAAAAAGGCGAACACCACCGCCGCCACGATGCATACAAACGCGGCCAGATGGTTCCACCGGACTTTCTCGCCGAAATACAGGAAGGCGAAGACGCAAAAGACCGTGAGCGTGATGATTTCCTGGATGATTTTGAGCTGGAAAGGCGAATACACCGCGCTGCCCCAGCGATTGGCCGGCACTTGAAGACAGTATTCAAAAAACGCGATGCCCCAGCTCACGAGAATGACAAGCAGCAGCGGCTTGCTCTTGAATTTCAAATGGCCGTACCACGCGACGGTCATGAAAATGTTCGAGCCGGTCAGCAGCACAATCGGCAGCCAGCGGGATTCGGTAAGATTCATGGCGCAAAAATGAATTTGTCCGCGAGTGGTGTCAAATGAGAATCTCTTCTTTACAAAATAATATAATAACTTGACTGCGCTGTGCGCTTGCTTCACAGTCAAGCCGCCGCCGTTGGCTCAAGCGGGCAGGCTCGCTGAGCATTCCTCGAAATTATCAACTGATTAAAAGCATCACCCCCCTGAAAACTCACATGAAAAGACTGTTCCTTGTGCCCGCGTTGATTGCCGTTCTGGCCTTGCTGCCCGCGGCCAGGACGACGGCGCAAACCTTCACGACCCTGCATAGTTTTACCTTCAGCGACGGAGCCACTCCCTATTCCGAATTGGTTTTATCCGGCAACACCCTTTATGGAACGGCGAGTGCCGGCGGCAATTCGGGCAGCTATAACGGGAATGGCACCTTGTTCGCCGTCAACACCGACGGATCTGGTTTTACCAACGAGTATATTTTTACGGCCTATCCTCCTGGTTACTATACCAACAGCGATGGAAGTGTGCCGTTTGCCGGATTGATTTTGTCCAGCAACACCCTGTATGGAGTGGCCTACGACGGCGGTGCTTTGGGCGCCGGCACCGTGTTCGCCGTCAACACCAATGGCACGGGCTTTACCAACCTGTACTCCTTTACCGGCGGCAATGACGGAGGGGGTCCGGATGCCGCATTGGTTTTATCAAGCAACACCCTCTACGGAACGACCGCGTATGGCGGCGGCGCGAATAACGGGACGGTGTTCGCCATCAACATCAATGGCACCGGGTTTACGAACCTGTTTAGTTTCACCAACGCCAGCAGCGGCTCCGATCCGGCCGGCGTATTGATTCTGTCGGGCAAAACATTGTATGGGACAACGGCCGGCGGCAATGGCACGGTGTTCGCCATCAATACCGATGGCTCAAGTTTTACGAACCTGCACGTCTTCCCGGCCAATTCCGGTTTTCCTTTGTACACCAACCGCGACGGCAGTAATCCGAACGCCGGATTGGTTTTATCGGGCAGCACCCTGTATGGAACGGCGCCGTCCGGCGGCAGGTTTGGCTCGGGCACATTGTTCGCCGTCAACACCAATGGCACCGGCTTCACGAACCTGTATACTTTCACGGCCACCGCCGGTTCTCCCCCCACCAACAGCGACGGAGCCAATCCGCGGGGCAGTTTGATTGTATCCGGCGGCACCCTGTATGGAACGGCCTATAACGGAGGCTTGTTTGGCTCGGGCACGCTGTTCGCCGTCAGCACCAATGGCACGGGCTTTACGAACCTGTATACATTCACCGCCAACAGCACCGCTCCTTATACCAACAGCGACGGAGCCCATCCGAATGCCGCATTACTTTTATCGGGCAACACCCTGTATGGAACGGCGTATAATGGCGGCGATCCGGGTCTCAATGTGGAATATGGCACCGTATTCAGCCTTGCTTTGGGATCAGCGCCGCAACTGAACCTAACCCCTGCCGGAACCAATGTTATTTTGACGTGGACGAACACGGCCTCCGGGTTCACTTTGCTATTCACCACCAACCTGGCTCCCCCGGCGATCTGGAGCACCAATTCGACAACACCGGTCGTCATCAGCGGCCGATACACCGTGACCAATCCCATCTCCGGCACACAAAAGTATTATCGGTTGAGCCAGTAGCCGGCATTTTCTCGACAAGGCCAATCAAACAGAACGTTCCCCACTGCCAGGACGCGAAGCGCGCCACATTTTTTAAAAAATCCGAATCCCTGCTTGGCGTTCTTGGCGACTTGGCGGTTACACTTTTCGACTGTTTAGTGGGTTCGTTCATAACCTCACCGGAATCTTCTTGTCCGCCAAATATTTCTTCACGTCGCCGACGGTGTAGGTGCCGAAATGGAAAATGCTCGCGGCGAGGACGGCGTCGGCCCGGCCCTCGAGCAACACCTCGGCCATGTGTTCCAGCGTGCCCGCGCCGCCGCTGGCCACCACCGGCACACCCACGGATTCGCTGACCCGCCGCGTGATGACCAGGTCAAACCCGGCCTTCGTGCCGTCGGCGTCAATGGAGTTCAATACAATCTCGCCCGAACCGAGCGCCACGGCGCGCTTGGCCCATTCAATCGCATCGAGGTCGGTCGGTTTGCGACCGCCGTGCGAAAAGACCTCCCATTTGTCCGGCCCAACCTTTTTCGCGTCAATCGAAACCACGATGCACTGGCTGCCAAATTTTTCCGCGCCTTCACGGATGAGTTCCGGCCGGGCCAGCGCACTGGAGTTGATGCTGATTTTGTCCGCCCCGGCGCGGAGCATGGTGAACATGTCATCCACGGACTGGATGCCGCCGCCAACGGTGAGCGGCATGAAACATTGGTCGGCGGCGCGCTCAATCACGTCCACCATCGTCTTGCGCCCGTGCGCGGTGGCGGTGATGTCGAAAAAAACCATTTCATCCGCTCCCTGCTCATTGTAACGGAGCGCGAGGGCGACGGGGTCGCCGACGTTTCGGAGTTCGCCCGCCTCGGCCTTGCCGAACTGGACGCCGCGCGTGACGTTGCCGTCATGCACGTCGAGACAGGGAATGACTCGTTTGGCGATCATGGCTTCAGCTTTTCCGGCGGGGCGAGCTGTGAATCCGCGCCGCGGGACGTTTCCAGCCTTCCGCGCCGGCTTCAGCCGTTGGCAGTTGCAAATACTGTTTTGCGTTCGCGTAACAAATGTTCCGGATCATCGGCCCGAGCAGCAAATCGTCATTTGGAATTTCACCGTTCTCCACGTCGCGTCCGATCAGATGGCACAACACACGCCGGAAATATTCGTGGCGCGGATACGACATGAACGAGCGGGAATCCGTCACCATGCCGACAAAGCGCGAAAGCAGGCCGAGATTCGAGAGCGCGTTGAGCTGCCACTCAATGCCTTCCTTTTGATCGAGAAACCACCAGGCGGACCCGAGCTGGATTTTGCCCGCCAGCGTGCCGTCCTGGAAATTGCCCAGCATCGAAGCAAAAACGTAATTGTCCGCCGGGTTATTGTTATAAAGAATGGTCCTGGGCAGCGCCTTTTCCTGGTCCAAACGGTCAAGGTAGGCCGCCAGCGCGCCGGCCTGCGGAAAATCGCCGATGGAATCAAAGCCGGTGTCCGGGCCAAGCTGGTTTAGCAGCCGCGTGTTGTTGTTGCGCAAGGCCCCGAGATGAAGCTGCTTGGTCCAGCCCTTTTCCGCATCCAGTCGTCCAAAGAAAAGCATCAGGAATGCGGAAAATTGCGCCCGTTCCGCCGGTGTGGCCGGTTTCCCTCGTTGCGCCCTGGCAAAAATCCGGGCGGCGGTCTTTTCCGGGCAAAAATCCGCATAACATTGGGTCAGGCCATGGTCGGAAAGGCGGCAACCGTGCGCGTGGAAATAATCATGACGGGAACGCAAGGCATCGAGAAACTTCGAAAAGCCGCTGATTTCAATGTCGCTGGCTGCGGACAGCCGGCCAATCCAACGGTTGAATAATGCCGGTTGATGCACCGTCAGTGCCTGATCGGGGCGAAAGGTGGGCAGCACCCGCGTCGTCAAACCGGAGTCCCGAATGGCCTTATGGTGGCGTAAATCATCCGCCGGATCATCCGTCGTGCATACCGTTTTGACGTTGAATTTTTTCAGGATGCCCCGCGCGGTGAGTTCCGGCGAGGCGAGTTGCTCGTTGGCTTCCTTCCAAATGCGGGCCGCGCTGGCCTTGTCAAGCAACTGATCCATTCCAAAGTAGCGCTTCAATTCCAGGTGCGTCCAATGGTAGAGCGGATTGCGCAGTGTGTGCGGCACGGTCGCGGCCCAGGCCTGGAATTTGGCAAAGGGACTGGCGTCCCCGGTGCAGAAGCGTTCGGCCACGCCGTTGGAACGCATTGCCCGCCATTTGTAATGGTCGCCTTCCAGCCAGATTTCAAACAGGTTTTCGAACCGGCGGTTCTCCGCAATGTCCTTCGGCGAAAGATGACAGTGATAATCCAGAATCGGCTCGGCTTCGGCAAATTGATGGTAGAGGCGCCGGGCCGTGCGCGTTGGC
Organism: uncultured Verrucomicrobiae bacterium; assembly: GCA_963762585.1. Classification (GTDB taxonomy): domain Bacteria; phylum Verrucomicrobiota; class Verrucomicrobiia; order Limisphaerales; family UBA11358; genus UBA11358. Next base: position 246,153 of record CAVXLF010000023.1, on the reverse strand, counting down.
AGCAGAAAATCCTCGTGGATGAATTTCATGGCGGCAGCTTTGCCCCCCGCACCGGGGCGGCCGGCGAACGGGAAGCAGCCTGATTCATGCCCACAAACAAGGGTTTCAAATGACGTTCGTAAAGATTGGCGGTCACGTTTTTTCCCACCGGGTCCTTATGCTTTTCCAAGGCGTCAAGGTAGCGGTCGCCCATCAGGGCGGCAATTTTATAACCAACATGGAGCAATTGCCGCAGATGCGGATTATAGGCCGGATTGCCCGGGTCATGGCGCAGCGCCGAGACAAATTGATTCGCGCTCCAGCCATTGACTGTTTCTGCAGACGGCAGTTTTTTGAAATCAATGTCAATCACCGAAGCATACGAAGCACAAAGCCCTTCCGCATGTTCGAGCGCGCCGGCATAAATTTCCCGGGCCAGCGACAGTCCGTCGCCCCCGGCCTCCGCCAGCCCGATGACTTCCTCGAGCCAGGTCGTGCCCGCCGTCTTGAGGTGCAGGCCCGACCCAAATCGGGTCAGCGCCCGGCGCATCGGCGCATAAATGGAAAATTTGTCGCTGCCGGAATGCACGCTTAATTTCAACGTGCCGGGCAGGCCGTATTGCTTCACGACAAAGGCAATCACGGCGAGGTCTTCATTGAACTCCGTTTCAAATTGCGCGACGTCTCCCACATAATCCACGCCCTTGTTGAAGCGGCCGGTGAACTTCGGCGCGATGGTCTGGATCGGAATCTTTTCGTCCGCGATGGCCGCCAGGATGATCAGCAGCTCCGCCGGCGTTTGCGGATGGTCGGTCTCGTCCATCGAAATCTCGGTGATGAATTTCCCCCCGCCTTTTATCTGGGCGATGTGGCGGTGAATTTTTCCCGCTTCCCCGACCGCCGCCAGATACTTGCCAGCCACGCGCTCCACCTCCGCCGGCGTGGATTGAAAGGGCGATTCGATCCCGGGAATCGAAATCCTTCCCACCAGTTCAGCGTGTCGCTTGATAAAAGCCGCCACGGCCCCGGCATCGGCGGGTTTCCCGATCCAATCCGCCACGTCAATCGTGTAAAAATCCGAATGCGGAATGAACCGGTCCACGGTTTGCAGCCGGATATGGTCGGCGTCCACGTGATAAGGCTTTTGCCAGCGCAATGCCGTCACCGCCGCCGTCACCGCCGCCCGGGTGCTGGCCGGCTCGGAGCCGACGATGACATGCTCGCGGTTGGATTTGTTCCAGACCGGGACCACCTCCGCGCCCTGCTGGGCGGCCAGAATGAAGGCCTGAAGCTGTGCCTTGGCCTGATGCGCAAAACGATCACCGACTCCAAACGAAAATTTCTCCAGTCTTAACGGTTCTGCCATAAATCATCTATTCTCCCCACCACACACCCAAGATAACCCCGACACCCGCAAAATAACCACTTTCTTTTTTTTACCAGAACCCGGGTTTTTTATACCAGCCAAGCATCGGTTTTTACTTCGCAAAAACGGGCTGACGAACTGCTGAATCACCTCTGGACCCGATTCGAGGGGGAAAATCGTCCGGTGAATCCGTGTAATCCCGCGTTGAAATTGATTTACTTCGTCCGGTGCTGAAATATATTGGGTTTCCACGTGCCGACGTGGCGGAATTGGCAGACGCGCTAGACTCAAAATCTAGTATCCGTGAGGATGTGTGGGTTCGACCCCCTCCGTCGGTACCAACTTCACGCCTTGAATTGCCTCACGGCTTCGACGCAGCGGCCACAAATCGTCGGATGCTCCGGATTGGAACCCACATCCGTCTCCCAATGCCAGCAGCGCTCGCATTTCTGGCCGTCGGCATGAACAACCTTATCACCCAAAGAACTCGCATTAGGATTATCTTTGAAATACAAAAACTGGATCTGCGAAACATTCAATAATTCTTTGAAGACGTCTTGAAGTTTTTGGCTTTTTACCAATTCAGGCATTTGTTCTGCCGCTGGTTGAATTTTTGCATCCAAAGACTTGCCAATGGTTTTATCTCGGCGACTGACCTCCAATATTGGCAACCAGATTTCACGAGCCTTTAATAGAAAGTTCCAATCTTCGATTTCATTTACAGCGAGTGTTAAAGCGTTTGCTTGCCACTCGGATTCATGAACGGAATTCACATTCTTCCCCGGCACAAATTCCCAGGCTTCATCCGCCGTGAACGAAAGAACCGGCGCGAGCATCTGGCACAGGCCGGTCACAAGGCGGTGCAGCGCGGTTTGCGTCGAACGGCGGCGCGGCGAATTCGCCGGGTCGGTGTAAAGCCGGTCCTTGATGACGTCATGATAAATTGAGGACAGCTCCACGGCGATGAACTGGCTGACTTTTTGATAGACAACGTGAAATTCGTAATCGTCGTAAGCCTTGACGACTTCCTGCTCCAGCTTCGAGAACTCGCCGAGAATCCACCGGTCAAGGCCGGTAAGTTCGTCCTCGCGCACGGTGTGTTTGGCCGGATCGAAATCGTAAAGATTCGAAAGTTGATAACGCAACGCATTGCGGATGACGCGATAGGTCTCGGCCACCTTGGCGATGCGTTCCTCGCTCACGATGATGTCATTGCGGAAGTCCTGCGACGAAACCCAGAGCCGCACGATGTCGGCGCCGTATTTCTTGACGTAAGCCTCGGCCGTTTGCGGTTTTTCGTAGGCGGCCTGTTTGCTCTTGGAAATTTTTTCGCGGTCGGCGTCCACCATGAAGCCATGCGTCAGAACCGTCTTGAACGGCGCCGCGCCATTGCCCGCGAGCGACAGCAGCAGCGAGGATTGAAACCAGCCACGATGCTGGTCTGAGCCTTCCAGGTACATGTCGGCCTGGAAATTGGGTCTCGGCTCCTGGCTCTGGGGTCTTGAGTGGAGTTCTTCACGTCGTGCAATGACCGCCCGCGATGAGCTGCCGGAATCAATCCATACATCCAGCGTGTCGTTGGATTTGGCGGCGGCATCCGCGCCCTTCCAATCCCTTGGTTTCACAAGCGACCACAGTTCGGCGGCGGTTTTCTCGAACCAGACGTTTGACCCATGTTTTTCAATCAAATCCGCGGTATGGCGGACGATTTGGGCGTCAAGGATCGCATGGCCATTCGCATCGTAAAACGCCGGGATCGGCACGCCCCAGGTGCGCTGGCGCGAGATGCACCAGTCGGGACGCGATTCAACCGCGGCTTTGATGCGATTGACGCCCCAATCGGGAATCCACTTCACGCGGTCAATTTCAGCAAGCGCGGCCGCGCGGAAGGTTTGATTTGGGGCTCGGGTAACGCGCCCCTCCGAAATCAAATGATCAATCTTGATGAACCACTGGTCCATCGCTCGAAAGATAACGGGGGTCTTGCTGCGCCAGCAATGCGGGTAGCTGTGATGATAATTTTCCTGATGCAGCAGCGCATGGCGGGCACGCAGTTCGTGCAAGACGGCTTCGTTGGCGTCACTTTTGCCGTGCTTTTCGAGAATGGATTTGCCGACCATTTCGGCGGGCATTTGCTGTTCGATCGGCAAATCGTCCGTTTGCGCGAATTTACCATCATCATCCACGGGCGAATAAATCGGCAGCCCGACCGAGGAACCAAGGCCATAATCTTCAAGGCCGTGTCCCGGTGCAATATGGACGAAGCCGGTGCCGGTGTCGCTGGTGACAAACCCGGCCGGATAAAGCTTGCCGGTGCGGTGGGTAATAAACGGGTGCTGATATTGTAGTTGAGCCAGTTTCGTGGCGGGAAAAGGTTGCTCCTGATAGCCGCTCCAGCCGCATTTTTCCGCGACGGCCGGCAATAAACCACGATACAAGATGTATTTTTCACCGCCGATTTCGACCTGAACGTATTCCAGCTTTTCATTGAAGGCCACGGCGAGGTTTGCCGGCAATGTCCACGGCGTCGTCGTCCAGATGAGCACGAAGGTGTTCGGCTGGCCGATAACCGGAAATTTCACATAAATGCTGGGGCTAACGTGGTCTTGATATTCGACTTCGGCCTCGGCGAGCGCGGTACGGCACGGAATGCTCCAATAAACGGGCTTTTTCCCGCGATACACAAATCCTTGCTCGACGATGCTGGCAAACAGACGCAGTTCGTCGGCTTCGTATTCCTTGTTGAGCGTGAGATAGGGATTATCCCAATCACCCAGCACCCCGAGGCGTTTGAATTGGACGCGCTGGATGTCTATATATTTGCGGGCATAGGCCTCGCAGGCATTCCGAATGGTCACCGCATCGGCGGTGGTATCGCCGGCCTTGCGCATTTCCTGGGAAACCTTGAATTCGATGGGCAGACCGTGGCAATCCCAGCCGGGCACATACGGCGCACTGAAGCCGCGCAGCGTCTTGTATTTGACGATGATGTCCTTGAGAATCTTGTTCAGCGCGGTGCCGATATGGACGTCGCCATTGGCGAATGGCGGGCCGTCGTGCAGGACAAATTTTTCCCTGGCCTGGCCGCGGTCAGCCTGGATTTTCTCGTAAAGCCCGGCGGTTTCCCACTTTTTGAGCCGTTCCGGCTCCCGCGCGACCAGGTCGGCCTTCATGGGAAAATCGGTGCGCGGCAGATTCAGCGTGTTTTTATAGTCCATTGTGACTTTCAGAAGGAACGAAGCTAACAGCCGGGAAAAATGGTGTCAACGAACGCGCAGCACCGGCCAATGGAGCATGGTGGAAAAGAAAAACCGGGTCAAACGGCTCAGGGGGTGGCCGAGAGACCCGGGGAATTTTCGATAGTACGTACGTAGGATCACGAAGAACTCCAATCCGGGGTCGTACCAAGACCCGGATCGAAAACTGGTTTAAACCTTCAAAGAACGTTGCTGAATGGCTAATCGCCATCGCACCCTTGTGATAGTAAATCATGTTAGCTAATTACTGTCAATAGTGAAACGCAAGTATAAGCATTTCTCGTTTTAGTCCGCCAACCGATAAGGGACTGCTTCGATCCGCCGCAAATCGAGGACATTCCTGGCGGCAGGGAGCGTGAGAATCGCTCTGATAAAGATTCCTGTTTACAGGACCAAACCTGGTGCTAAAATCGTCGTGCGAGTCGAACAAGAGGAAAGCGCATGAAAAAAATTGAGGCTGTCATCAAACCATTCAAGCTTGAGGATGTCAAATCTGCGCTGGCCGCACTCGGCGTGCAAGGGATGACCGTGTCTGAGGTCAAAGGCTTTGGCCGCCAAAAAGGACACACGGAAATTTATCGCGGCAGCGAATATGTCGTGGATTTTTTGCCCAAGATAAAAATCGAGCTGGTGCTCGCCGATGCCCAGGTGACTCCCGCCCTGGAGGCAATCGTCAAGGCGGCGAAGACCGGCAAGATTGGTGACGGGAAGGTTTTTGTCAGTTCCATTCAAGATGCCATTCGTATTCGCACCGGCGAAACGGGTGAACAGGCAGTTTGAACCATGATTGCTTTAAGCGGACCGAACGTGAATGTGAATAACTCGCGAATAAATGTTAATATGTTGTCCTAGAAACGGTCGGCTCATTCGCGTAAAAGGTTTGCGTAAGCACAAGTTGGTCGCATCGTTTCAGTAATTGCAGAAGATACGGAACCTGGTTTTAATTTTTACAATTTGCAACATATTGTTAATCAGCGTGTTGCTTTGATGTTTGGGCAAAGGTTCCGGTTAATAAGAGCGTGGACGTGAACGCTTTAACGCAACGATGTGTTTGAAGCAGCACGAGTGAGCATGGCGGGCAAGGTCAAACGCCAATTTTAGGGCTAGGTGAATAAACGCTTGAAAAACGGGCTTTTGAACAAAACGCAAATGCAGCTTTCGGCAGAAAAGATTTGGAATTCAGCGCGGGAACATCTTCGTTCCAGGTTGAACGCAGACACTTACAACATGTGGTTCGCTCCCTTGCGGGCCAATGCGGTTGACCCCAACCACGTCACCCTGGAGGTGGCCAATGAATTCTGCGAAGTCTGGCTCAAGGACAATTATCTCAGCCTCTTGCAGGATGCCTTGGCCGTCGCCGCCGGGCGTCAGTTGCAGGTAAAATTCAAGATCATCGCCGGTGGCAATGCCCAGGCCCTTCCCGCCGCAGCGGCACCGGTCAAAGCAAACCGGACTGCCGAGTCCAGCCACGAGCGAACGTCGCACAACGGGGAAATCACCTTTAACCCCAAGAACACGTTCGAAACCTTCGTCGTCGGCAACAATAATAATTTCGCCTACGCCGCGGCGCTGGCCGTCGCCCAGGCCCCCGGCAAATCCTACAATCCACTTTTTCTTTATGGCGGGGTCGGGCTCGGCAAAACCCACCTGCTCCACGCCATTGGCCAGCACGTCGCCAGCAACAAAAAGGGCGCCCGGGTGGCCTATGTTTCGTCCGAAAAATTCACGAACGAATACATTGATGGCATTCAAAACAACCAGCTCGCCCGGTTTCGCAAGAAATATCGCCAAACCGACGTGCTGTTGATTGATGACATCCAGTTTCTGGCGGGCAAGGAGCGAATTCAGGAGGAATTTTTCCACACGTTCAATGCGCTGCACGAGGCGCACAAACAGATCGTGCTCACGTGCGACCGGCCGGCCAGCGAAATTCAGGGGCTGGAACACCGGCTGGTTTCCCGCTTCGAATGGGGTTTGGTCACCGATTTGCAGCCGCCGGACATCGAAATGCGCCTCGCCATTCTTAATAAAAAGGCGCAGCTCATGGGAGTCATACTGCCCGAGGATATCCTGAATTTTCTCGCCAGCCGCATTCGCACCAATGTCCGCCGGCTCGAAGGTGCCCTCATCCGCGTTGCCTCCTACGCCTCGCTCACCGGCAAGAAGCTCTCGATTGAAGTGGTCGAAGGCTTGCTGCGCGAGATCCTCCACGAAGAAGGCCGGCTTTCCATCAGCATCGAAGTCATCCAGAAACGGGTCGCTGAACATTTCGATATCCGCCTTGCTGACATGACCAGCAAACGCCGGCCGGAGAACATCGCCTTCCCGCGCCAGATCGCCATGTATCTGTCGCGGCAGATGACCGAAAGCTCGCTCAATACCATTGGCGAGGCCTTCGGTGGCCGCGATCACGGCACCGTCCTTCACGCCTGCCGCCTGGTGAAAGACCGCATGGAAGTGGACGCCAACGTCCGTCAGGTCGTCCATTACCTGGAAAAGCAGTTGATGCGGTAATTGCCGCGAAAAGGCGCAAAAATCACAAAATAAATTTCCCCTTTTGCGCCGTTTGTGCTTCTTTGCGGCTGATTATGCCGGTCATCGAGGTTAACAATCTCACCAAGGCCTTTCGCACCTATAAAAAGCAGCCCGGTTTTGCAGGGGCGATCAAAGGGCTTTTTCATCGTCAATACGAGCAGACGGTGGCCGTCAACGACGTGCATTTCCAGATTGAACCCGGCGAACTGGTCGGGTTTCTCGGCCCGAACGGCGCGGGCAAGACCACCACGCTCAAAATGCTCGCCGGCCTGCTTTACCCGACGAGCGGCTCAGCCAAGGTCCTCGGTTACACACCGTGGGAACGCGCTGACGGTTATCGCCGCCAGTTCGCACTCGTCCTGGGCCAGAAAAACCAGCTGTGGTGGGATTTGCCTGCGCGCGAATCACTCGAACTGAACGCGAAAATCTACGGCATCCCCGCCGACCGTTTCGAGCGCACCGTCGCCGAAATGAGCGAACTGCTCGCCGTCAAAGACAAGCTCAACGTCAGCGTGCGCGAACTTTCCCTCGGTGAGAGGATGAAAATGGAGCTGATCGCGTCGCTGCTGCATCAGCCGAAGGTGCTCTTCCTCGACGAACCGACCATCGGGCTGGATGTGATTTCCCAAAAGACCGTGCGCGAATTTATCCGCCGCCACAATGCCGAGCAAAAAACCACGATTTTGCTCACGAGCCACTACATGGCCGACATCCAGGCGCTTTGCCAGCGCGTCATCATCATTGATCACGGCAAAATCTTCTTCGACGGCAAGCTCAGCGAGATCGTGGATCGCTTTGCCGATTTCAAATTCGTCACGATTCAATGCGCCAGCACGGAGTCGCACCCGAACGAAAATCTGTTGCGCTACGGCGAGGTGGTGGAAAAAACGCCCAGCGCCATCACGCTCAAGGTCAAGCGCGACCGCGTGATTTCCGTCTGCAAGGCGTTGCTGGACGAATTGCCGGTGACCGACATTGACATTCAGGAAGTGCCGATCGAAGACGTCATCCGCCAGATTTTCGCGCGGTGAGGAGCGCGGGCGGCCCACCCGCCGGTGGCAATAATCGCAAATGGAAAATCTCCTACGCTGCTTCCATGTCCTGCTTGCGCCGGACGATGGGCTGGGTTTCACCCAGCACAACCGCCCGGGTAATTTTGACATGAACGATGTCGCCGCTATCGGGTGCATCGTACATCACGTCGAGCATGAGGCGTTCGATCAGGCCGCGCAACGCCCGCGCGCCGGTGCCCTTCTTGAGCGCCAACACGGCGAGTTCGCGCAGCGCATCGGGTGTAAATTCCAGTTCCACGCCTTCCATGGCCATGAGTTTGGCGAACTGTTTGGTCAGCGCGTTCTTGGTGTCGGTGAGAATCGAAACCAATTGATCCTCGGACAATTCGGTCAGCGTGGTCACCACCGGCAGCCGGCCGATGAACTCGGGAATGAAACCGTAGTCCAACAAATCCTCCGGCTCGGCGTGCTGTAAAATTTGATCGCGCGCGGCCACGGCGCTTTTTTGCATCTCACCAATGGCGCTAAAACCCATGGTGTGCCGGCCGAGCCGCCGGTGAATGGTTTTCTCCAGACCGACAAACGCCCCGCCACAAATGAACAAGATGTCCGTCGTGTCCACGCGGATATATTCCTGTTGCGGATGTTTGCGGCCGCCCTGGGGCGGCACGTTGCAAACCGTGCCTTCGAGGATTTTCAACAGCGCCTGCTGGACGCCTTCGCCGGAAACGTCGCGCGTGATGGACGGGCCGTCGGCCTTGCGCGCAATCTTGTCAATCTCGTCAATGTAAACGATGCCGCGCTGGGCGCGCTTCACGTCGTAATCCGAGTTTTGCAACAACCGCAAAATAATGTTCTCCACGTCTTCGCCCACGTAGCCGGCTTCCGTCAGCGTCGTGGCGTCGGCGATGGCAAACGGCACATCCAGCACCCGGGCGAGCGTGCGCGCCAGCAGGGTTTTGCCGGAACCGGTCGGGCCAATCATCAAAATATTGCTCTTTTCGATTTCCACGCCGGCGTGTTTGGTCTTGCCGGAAGCCGTTCCCGCCTCCGGCTCCTGCTGGATGCGCTTGAAATGATTGTGCACCGCGACCGCCAGGGTCTTTTTCGCGTGCTCCTGGCCGACGCAATGCAGGTCCAGCATCCGTTTGATTTCCGCGGGTTTGGGGACGGTGAACTTTGGCTGTTTTTTCTGGTTCTGCACCTCGAGTTCGCGGTCGAGGACGTTTTTGCAAAGGATGATGCAGTTGTCGCAGATGTAAACGCCCGGCCCGGCGATGAGCTTGCGCACTTCCGCATGCGACTTGCCGCAGAAACTGCACATGGTGAGATTGTTTGGCCGGGCCATGGTATATTTCGATTTTGATTAAACCACCACCGAGGTTTTTTCCACCACGCCGGGGATTTCCTTTCGCGATTGCACAACATGATCCACCAGGCCGTATTCCTTCGCCTCGTCGGCGGACATGAAACGGTCGCGGTCAGTGTCGCGCGCGATGTCCTCAACCTTGCGACCGCAATGTTTGGCGAGAATTTCGTTGAGCCGGTCCTTGAGCCGTAAAATTTCCTTCGCCTGGATGCTGATGTCGCTGGCCTGACCCTGCACCCCGCCCCAGGGCTGATGGATGAGGATGCGCGCGTTCGGCAGCGCATAGCGTTTGCCCTTGGCGCCCGCCGCCAGCAGCACCGCCCCCATGCTCGCCGCCTGCCCGACGCAGTAGGTATTCACGTCGCAGGTCAGATATTGCATCGTGTCGTAAATCGCCAACCCGGCGGTGACGCTGCCGCCCGGTGAATTGATGTAAATATGGATGTCCTTTTTCGCGTCGGACATCTGCAGGAAAAGCAACTGGGCAATGATGATGTTGGACACATTGTCGTCCACCGCCGTGCCGAGAAAGATGATGCGGTCCACCAGCAGGCGCGAGTAAATGTCCCACGTCCGTTCGCCGCGACCGGTCTGTTCGACCACAATTGGAACCAAAAAGTTTTGCATGGCTAAATAACTAACCCATTTTCAGCGCAAGTAAAGGAGCAAACCTCACGCCAAGTGTGAAGGTTCTGAAAAATTTATTTGCCCCCGGTGACGGAATACTTTTTCCAAATGAAGCGGAACGCACCGGCAAAATCCTCCGGCTGTCCGGCCATCCAGCGCGTGACTTTTTCCGGGGAAAACCACCCGCCGCATTCAATCTCATCGGGATGCAATTGAAACGGCCCTTCCGCCTGACAGCGATAAACCCAGACAAACTCCTGATCCGTTTCTGTGCAGGCATTAATTTTAAACAAACGCTCCGGCGTTTGCGGGACCACCAATCCAATTTCCTCGCGCAATTCACGCACGGCGCAGGCGTCGTAATCCTCGCCGGAATCCACGTGCCCGGATGACGCGGAATCCCACTTGCCCGGCTCGCGGTCCTTGATCATCGAACGCTTTTGCAGGAAGGTTTCTCCGCGTGAATTGAATACCAGCACATGAATGGCGCGGTGCAGCAAACCCCGCGCATGAACTTCGCGACGCGACTTTCGGTCAACCACCTCGTCGCGCTCATTGACCACATCGAATATTTCTTCGCTCATTTTATGGGAGGGACGGCGTGTCGCCGTCCCCAAAATCCGGGTCGCCAGCACAGCGATCCGCCCGGTTGTTTCAATCCGCCAGGTTCCTTACCAATTCAACAAACTGTTCCAAGCTCAATTTCTCGGCGCGCTCCTGCGGCGAGATTTTCAATTCGGCAAACGCCCGCCCCAGTTTTTCAGCGGGCCAGTCTTCACGCAACAATTTCAGCATCATTTTCCGCCGCTGGGAAAAGGCGCGCTTCACGATTTTCACAAAAGCCGCGCGCTGGCTTTCCGGCAGAAGCGGCGTGGCGCGGCGATCCAGCAACACGCAGGCCGAATCCACGTCCGGCGCGGGAAAGAAACAGCCGGCAGGAATCTTGAAATGCCCGCGCGGCGCATAATCCAGTTGCACCAGCAGGGTCAACACGCCGTAATTCCTGTCGCCGGCCTCGGCCATCAACCGTTGCGCCACCTCGATTTGCAGCGTCGCGACGATTTTTTCCGGCGCGCGCGCGCCTTGCGCCAGTTCCACCAGAATCGGCGATGCGACGGAATACGGCAGATTCGCCACGAGCTTCCAGCCGCTCCAATCGCGTGGCTCGTGTTTCAGAAATTCCAGCGCATCGGCGTGGAGCAAATCAAATTTTCCCTCACCCGGCCTTCGGCCACCCTCTCCCATCGGACGGGAGAGGGACGGGGCGAGGGTTTTGAACCGTTCGCGCAAAAACTCCACGAGTCGCGCGTCTTTCTCAATGGCGAGAACCTCGCCCGCATTTTCCAGAAGCAATTCGGTCAACGGACCCATTCCCGGCCCGATTTCGAGAACCTTGTCATGGTGGGTCAAGGCGGCAGATCCAATGATCCGCCGCAATTGATTGCCGTCGTGCAGAAAATTCTGGCCGAGGGATTTGGTCAGTTGAATCCCGCGCGCCGCCAACAGTTCCCGCATTTCGGACAGTTTCACCGGGGAGAATTTAACCACGGATAAACACGGATGGACACGGATAAAACGCCATGATGTCGTCGGTAGGGCGGGCAGTCCTCTGCCCGCCGCCAATTGCCAAACCGGATGTTCATTCCCGCTACGACGGCGCGCACGGAGTGACGCGCCCTACCAGAGAATTTGTTTATCCGTGCCCGTCCGTGCTCAAAACCTCCTCGAGCGCATTGATGGCTTTTCCCAATTGCCCCTGGGTGATGGTCAACGGCGGGGTGAAGCTGAGGACGTTGGCGTGTTCGCCCTCGGGCAAAAGAATGAAACCCCGATGCAACATGGTTTTGACGGCCTGCATCGTGACCGCAGTCGCCGGTTTGCCGTCAGGCAACCGGATTTCGATACCGGCCATCAGCCCCAGACCGCGCGCTTCAATCTTGAGCTTGGGAGCCTGGACCCTGGATAATTTGCCGAGTAAAAACTCCCCAAGTTCCGCGCTTCGCCTGCAGAGGTTGAGCCGCTCAATTTCTCCGATCTGCGCCAACGCCATGGCGCAGCCGACCGGATGACCGAGAAAGGTGCTGGTATGAATCGCTTCACCGTGCGACTCCGGCCAGGCGGCGTCCATGAGGTCCGCGCGCCCGACGCAGGCCGACAACGGAAAACCGCCGGTCAGCGCCTTGCCAAGGCAGATGAGGTCGGGCACCACGCCGCTGTGCTCGCAGGCAAACCATTTTCCGGTGCGGCCAAACCCGGTGTAAATTTCATCGAGAATCAGCAAGGCGCCATGTTCGTCGCACAACCGGCGCAGCATCGGCAAAAATTCCTTCGGCGGGACATTGATGCCGCCCCGGGCCTGTACGGGTTCAACCAGAATCGCGCCGATTCGTTCGCGCCGCAGCACCCGGCGGATGGCCCATTCGACCGCCGCCAGATCACCGGCCATGGATGGGAACAGGACAAAATGCCCGAACTCATGAAGCTGGTAATGGAACGGGTTGCGGAAAAAATCGCGGTGGGTCACGTTGAGCGCACCGTAACCAAGTCCGTGATACGCACCGGAAAAGGCAATCACGCCATGTTTGCCCGTGGCGAGCATGGCCGTTTTAAGCGCGGACTCAACCGCTTCAAAGCCCGAATTGCTGAAAATGACCTTGCCCCGAATCGGGTCGGGCATCGGGCGTCGGGCCGCCGGGGATTTCGTCCAACGCTCGAAGGTGAGGCGGCTCAATTCACGCGCGAGTTCGGCCTTGCGCGGGTGGGGATGCACGTCGCCCATCGCATGCGGCAGGCGGGCCAATTGTTTTTGTCCGGCCTTCACCACGCGCGGATTGGCATGACCGGCGGCAGCCACGCCAAACGCCGCGGTCAAATCCAGATATTTTTTCCCGTCGGCATCCCAAACCTGAGCGTCCCGGGCGCGGTCCCAGACGATCGGCCAGGAACCGTCGGATTCAATGTGAACGATGTTCCGCGATTCGTAGTCGCGGAGTAATTGAAGTGTCTGCTTTGTGGTCACGAATTTACGATTTTGGATTTACGATTTACGCGCCCGCCCGAAATTCAGGAACCATCGCAAATCGCAAATCGCAAATTTCTAAACCCCGCGCTGTTCCGGCGGCCAAATGACCTTGTGCAGCTGCACCTGCAAGCGCACCGGCAACGCGTCGGCAATGATTTTTTCCGCCAGTTCGCGTCGCGAAATCGGGGTCTGGCCCGTCGGAACTCTTTTCAATGATTTGTCCTGTTGTTCCGGCAACAACGGATGCACCCACGAAATCAGCAACGGACAAATCGCGTCAAGCTTGTGCCGGACGATGATTTCCTTCGTCCAATCATAATCCTGCCGGGTGCCGACGACAAATTTGATTTCGTCGGTGGCGTTGAGCTGCCCGAGGTTTTCCCAGCGATTGCGTCCCACTTCGCCGCTGCCCGGGCATTTCAAATCCATGATGCGACGGACCCGCGAATCAACCGGTGAAATATCCTGCGCGCCGCTGGTTTCAAGCAGCACGGTGAAACCGTCGTCGCAAAGCAGCTTCATCAGCGGCAAACAGGCTTTTTGGAGCAGAGGTTCGCCGCCGGTCAACTCAACCAGCGGCAGTTGAGCGTGGGGAGTTGAGCGCCGGGAGTTTGAAAACGGGGCGGCCAGCCGCCGCACTTCGGATACAATTTTTCCCGGCGACATTTTTTCACCGGCGTTGAAAGCGTAGGCGGTATCACAATAGGAACAGCGCAGATTGCAGGCGGTGAGCCGGATGAAGATGCAGGGCAGGCCGGCCCAGGTGCTTTCCCCTTGCAGGCTCAAATAGATTTCGTTGACGACGAGCGTGTCGGACATTGTTCGGAGTGTAACGGGTTGGGGCAAAAAAGAAACCGTGCTGTGAATCACAACGGCGGATGCGGGTTTCCGAATGGCCCACAAACATGATAACCACCTGGAATTGAGATAAAAAGCTGGACTTTTAGCATGAAAACTGCTTACATTAGGGGCTCAGCCCCATGAAAAAAGCGCGTTGTTTGCGAATAATCCGGGTTTGGCTGGTCGTGCTGGGAGGTTTGTGCCCGTACCTGATGATCCATGCGTCAGATCTCGACACCATCGGCGTCACGGTGTTGGAGACGGTTACCACAAACCTGAACGGCACCGGCGTTCGGGTGGGACAACCGGAAGCGTTTGATTCGGGGACGACCAACTGGGAGGTCAATCCTGGAGCCGGCGTGGTGGAACAGCCGACGAGTCTTTTCACCTATACTTCGGGCCTCGGTACGGCGAATACATATCCCAATTCGATAAACACCGAATCCGGCCACGCGGACAGTGTGGCGGGTAATTTTTACGGCATCCCCGGGGGAGTGGCCACCAATGTGGCGCACGTGGACAATTACGACGCGAATTACTTCATCCAGGTTGCTCAAAACCAAATTACGTTAAACTACAGCGCGTCGATCCATTCTGACAGCGCCAACGACTCGGTGGTGAACCAGAGTTTTATTTTCGGCGCGGTGCCCCTGGCGATTCAACAGGTGGTGGATTCGGCCTACGACAATTACGCCGCGCAACACAACACGCTGTTCGTTTCCGGCGCGGGCAACAACGGGCAGGTAAGCCCGCCGGCAACGTGTTACAACGGCATTGGGGTTGGCGTTTCGGATGGCGGTTCAAGTTTCGGACCAACGCCGGATAACGGCCGCGCCAAGCCGGATATCATCGCCCCTGGCGGGGCGGCGAGTTTTTCCACACCCTATGTCGCGGGCGCGGCGGCGATTCTGATGCAGGCCGGTTTGCGCGGCGATGGTGGCAGCACCACCAATCTCGCCCATGACATCCGCACGGTAAAGGCGCTGCTCCTCAATGGCGCCGTCAAACCGCCGGGTTGGGCGAACAATCCTCCATCGCCGCTCGACACAAATTACGGGGCAGGCATATTGGATGTCTTTAATTCCTACGAACAACTCACCGGTGGCAAGCAGGGCTACATTGTCTCCACCACCGTGTCCACCAACAGCCCGCATCCGCCCACGGGAGCGGGCGGCACCATCGGCGCGCTGAGCGGCTGGGATTTCAGCACCAATACCAGCAGCACCACCACCGACGGGATAAACCACTATTATTTCGACGTTACCAACGGCTTGAACCAGGCCGCCTTCACCGCCACCGCGACCCTGGTATGGAACCGCCAAGCCAATCAAACCAACATCAACAATCTCGACCTCTTCCTGTATGACGCCGGGTCCAGCAACCTCGTGGCCGCCAGCACCAGCATGGTGGACAACGTGGAACACCTCTGGCTGCCGCAATTGCCGCAGGGCCGCTACGATTTGCAGGTTCTCAAGCATGGCGGGCCCAACGCCGTGAGCAATAATGAAACCTACGCGCTCGCCTGGGAGTTTTTCTGCATGACCTTGAACGTCACGCAATCCGGCACCAACCTGGTGCTCACCTGGCCCGTCTATCCGGATGGCTTTGTCGTTGAAACCACTACCAGCCTTGCGCCCCCCATCGTCTGGAGCGCGCTGAACGCGATCCCAACGGTGACCAACAATCAGAACCAGGTGACGTTGAACGCGACGAACGCCAGCCAGTTCTTCCAGTTGCAAAGGCCGTAAAACTTCACCGGCGCGCAAGGTGAAACCAGCTTGCGGCAACGCCGGGTCACTTCATTCCGCCAAAGTGATTCAACCCGGAATGATTTCCCAGGCGATAACTTCGCGCAATGGCCTGGGTGACGTAATTTTTGGCCCGGCTGACGGCGTGCGGCAAAGGGCGACCCAGCGCCAGCGCCGCCGTGACGGCTGCGGAATAAGTGCAGCCGGTGCCGTGGGTTCGCACGCCTTTGACGAACGGTGCGGTCAGAAGCAATTCCGTCCGACCATCGAAGAAAATATCCACCGCCTCACGGACGTCACGCAAGTGACCGCCTTTGACAAGCGCCGCGCAGCCAAAATGCGAATGAATTTTGCGGGCGGCCGCGCGCATTTTTTCGACCGAGGTGATTCTTTCCCCGGTCAACATCCCGGCCTCGTGCAGATTGGGTGTGACCAGCGTGGCGAGCGGCAATAATCGTCCTGTTAGAATTTTAATCGCCGCCGGTTGGAGCAGCAGGGTGCCGCTGGTGGAAACCATCACCGGGTCAACGACCAGCAGGGAACGTGTTCTCCTTTTAAAAAAACCGGCAACCACGCGGACGTTTTCCGCCGAGAACAACATTCCGGTTTTCACCGCCGCGGGATGCAGTTCTTCAAAGACCGCCTCGATTTGCCGCCGCAACATCCTGGGGGAACACGCTTCCAGGGCGAGAATACGCCGGGGGTTTTGCGCGGTGAGGCAGGTGATGGCGCTGGCACCATGGACGCCGAACGCGGCAAACGTCTTCAAGTCGGCCTGAATTCCCGCGCCGCCGCCGCTATCCGAACCGGCAATGGTCAGCGCCACCGGGTGGTGCGCGATGTTTGGCATGGGCTTGAGCTTGCCAGCCTCCGCGGGAATCGGCACGGAAAAACCAGCGCGTGAGGAAAATTCGAGCGGACGATGAAGTTGACGAACGGATCATCGCGTGAGACCGGAAGCGGATTGGAACCGGCACCTGGTCTAGCCGGTGAGTTTGAGGAGCAGACTGTTCAATTCCTGGATGCGCGGCGGTTTGCCGACCACGGCATCCACTTCCGGAGCGGTTTCCCCGTCCTCTTTCATTTGTGCGCCCCAACCGGTCATCATTATGATCGGCGTGCCGGGCGATTCCGCCTTGATGGTTTTGGCGACCTGATGTCCGTCAATATCCGGCATCCCCAGGTCCGTTATCACCATCTCATAAGGCTGTTTCTCGAGCATGGCCGCGCGAAACATTTCCACACCCTGCTTGCCGCCCGAAGCCGTCGTCACCTGATGTTCCAGGGTCATGAGGCAATGCTTCAGCAATTCCTGTATCTGTGATTCGTCATCGATGCAAAGGATGCGCAGGGAACGGCTTTGACCGGTGGCCGGGGCGAAAACCGGAGTGGTCACCAATGAAATTTTTTCCCGAACGGGAAAAGTGAGGCGCATGCAAGTCCCGCGACCCGGCGCACTGTCAATATCGATGGTCCCATCGTGCCGCCGCATCATGCCGTAAACCATTGCCAGTCCCAGACCGGTGCCGCCCCGCTTGGCCTTGGTGGAGAAAAAGGGTTCCAGGCAATGTTGGCGGGTTTTTTCATCCATGCCAATGCCATCGTCCCGCACCTCGATCTGGAGCTGCCGTTCCGGAGGCATATTTTCGCCCTCAGCCGGATGGCTGAAGGAACGGGTGACCAGGGTAATCGTACCGCCTTGCGGAAGCGCGTCCACCGCATTGAAAATGAGGTTGATCAATGCCTCCCGCAGATCGCCGGCGTCACTGAGCAGGGGCGGCAATTGGGGCTCCAGTTCGCGCTTGATTTGTATGGAAATGGACTCGCGCTGGGAAAGGTCGCGCCAGCGCGGACGCGTGAGTTCGATCACTTCTTCAATGACCTTGTTCACGTCCACCTTGGCCAGTTCCTCGGTATCGGCGCGGCGGCGGTAAAATTCCCGCATGCGGGCAACGATGTGGGAAATATCCTCACCCGACTGACGGATGATTTGCAAATACTGGCGCGTTACGTCTGACAAATTCGGCTGGGTGACCAGCAGCAATTCGGAGTAGGCGACAATGGGCGACAGCGCATTGTTGACATCATGCGCCACCCCGCTGGCCATCTGGCCCAGGGCGCGCAGGCGTTCCTGCTGCACCACCACCTGCTGCGTCCGGCGCAATTCATCGTAGGCCTTTTGCACGCCATCGGTCAGGCGGACCTGATCGTAAAGGTTGCGGCATTGTTCCTCGGTGGTGAGGACCTTGACCTGCAAGGCATCCTTTTCAGAGCGAACCTCGGCAATTTCGGCGCGAATCTGTTCGGCGTTGTAACGCACCTCCTCCATGACCAACACCACCATGCTGACGGCGATGAACAACTGCAGCACCGCCGCAATCAGAAAACCTGCGTTGTAAAGGTCCTGATACTCCTGGGAAAAAGGATAGCTCCCGAGGTAAAGCCCCCACAGCAGGAAGCCCATCGACAACATGCCGGCTCCGACAAACGGGATCCGTTTCCGCACCCGATAAAAACAAACCCCGGCGAACACGCTGCTGAGACCGATGAGAATGAAAACCGGCAGTTGAATTTGAAACTGGCTGGAAAGCACTTCCGGACTGACAAAGGTCCAGGCCAGCAGAAACAACATGAACAAACCCAGCATGCTCTGCCGGACCGGCAAACTCAGAAAGCGCGCGCTGCCCCACAACAGGAAGACCGCTGAAATGGCCACACAACATTGCCGGAGCATGAAAATCACGTTGTTGGAGACGACATCGTGCATCGTCAACCCCAGGGTCAGCCACAGCGCATAAAACAGCCATGCGGTGGTCCAGACGGCAAAATACTCCCGCTTGGTGTAGCGATTCAGATAATAAAAAAGCCCCACCAATACCCACACGCTCAACAGCGACACGAACAAAGTCGCTTGCAGGTATTGTTCCGAAAATTTCAAATGTACGTTCGCAAAATTCATATCTTTACTTCACAAAACAGGCTCCGAACCCGACCGGTCACCTGCACCCTGTAGCAAAACATGGGCCATTTCCCCAACCAACTCCCTTTACCCGGAACTTATCAACCGGCCCCGCCCGGCCCTTGCCGGACGGCCGGAATGAGCCATCGCCGCAAGGCCAATCCCGCCACTTTCGATTTGGAACCCATTCCGACGGCGTTATACTCATGTTCATGGACAAAGATCAGATTGCGGCCATGCTGCTGGAAATTGGGACGTTGCTGGAACTTAAAGGTGAAAATCCGTTCAAGACGCGCGCTTATACCAACGCCGCGCGCACGATTGAAGGTTTGAGCGAACCGCTGGCGAACATCATCGCGGAAAAACGGCTGGGCGAAATCAAAGGCATCGGCCAGGCGCTCGAACAAAAAATCACCGAGCTGGTGGAAACGGGCAAACTGGCCTATTACGATGAGTTGAAAGCCTCGATTCCCCCGGGGTTGATCGAGCTGCTCGAAATTCCCGGACTGGGCCCCAAAAAAATCCAGGCGCTCAACCGGGAACTCGGCGTGGATTCCGTGGCACAACTGGAAGCGGCCTGTCAAACGGGCAAAGTCGCACAGCTCGACGGTTTCGGTGAAAAGACCCAGGCGAATCTGCTCGAAGGCATCGCCCGCCGCCGCACCTACGCCACCCAACACCTGCTGAGCGACGCGTTGTTCGCGGCCGAACCATTGCTGGAGGGTTTGCGCACCCATCCGGAAGTCATCCGTTGCAGCGCGGCCGGCAGTTTGCGGCGTTTCAAGGAAGTCATCGGCGACATTGATTTGCTGGCATCGTCGAAAAACCCGGCGGAAGTGATTGATTTTTTTGTCACGCAGCCCGACGTGATCAAGGTCACGGCCCGGGGCGAGACCAAAGGGAGCGTCATCCTGAAAAGCGGCATTCAATGTGATTTGCGGGTGGTCAGCGACAATGAATTTCCGTTTGCCCTGGCCTATTTCACGGGCAGCAAGGAGCATAACATCGTCATGCGCCAGCGCGCGATTCAGCGCGGCCTGCGGTTGAACGAATATGGCCTGTTCAAATCAAAAATTGAAACGCGCGATCCCAAACTGCGGGTGACCTGCCGGGATGAGATGGAAATTTTCTCAAAACTGGATTTGCCGTTTGTGCCGCCGGAATTGCGCGAGGACCACGGTGAGTTTGCCGCCGGCGAAAAGAACGATCTGCCCAGGCTCATCGAATGGACGGACTTGAAGGGCGCCCTGCACAATCATTCGAATTGGAGTGACGGGCACAATCGCCTGGAGGAAATTGCCGGCTACATGGAAGAGCTGGGACTCGATTACTGGGCCATTACCGACCATTCAAAATCATCCTTCCAGGCGAACGGCCTGGATGCGAAGCGCGTCCGGCAGCAAATAACGGAAATCAAGAAAATCAACGCACAATACGCTGAGCGCGGCAGTGAATTCCGGCTGTTCACCGGCTGTGAGGTGGACATTTTACGCGACCGGCTGGATTTCGATGATGAGCTGTTGGCGGAATTGGAGGTGGTGGTGGCGAGCCTGCACGTGCCGGCCAATAACGAAGCCGAGAATACAAAACGCTTGATTCGCGCGGCGCAAAATCCCTTTGTTCACATGCTCGGCCATCTCACCGGAAGGCTGTTGCTGGAACGCGAGCCGTATCCGGTCAATGCGCAGGCCGTGATTGATGCCTGTGCTGAAACCGGCACCTGGATAGAGTTGAATTGCAACCCGCACCGGCTCGATTTGGATTGGCGGCTTTGGCCCTACGCCAAAAGCAAGGGCGTGAAATGCGTCATCAATCCTGACGCACATCGAAACGAACATGCCGAATTTCTCCGATTTGGCACTGGAATTGCGCGCAAAGGCTGGTTGGAAAAGCGCGACGTTGTTAATACTTCCCCGCTACGGACGTTGCTGGAAAAACTAAAGTGTAAGCGGCTGGGAAACAGCGCGTTTTAATTGAATCACGGCATTGTTTTTAAGGGTCTTTTATGTAATATTAGTTGGAGAATAATGAAAATGATGTTTGACACGATTTTTGATTTCCTGATAATGCCGTAAAGTCATTGGCCGTTTGCTTTTCCTTGAACATCAAAATGATGTCAAGTTTTGGACATAAAATTGTACTATGAGAAAATTCTTAGCCTGTGTAGGACTGGCAGCGGTTGGGACAACCAGCCTTGAAGCTGCTTACGCACCGGACTTAAATTCGATGGAGACCGCCAAGCTGTGGAGCGTGTCGGGCACCTTGCGCGGTTTCTATGACGATAACTACAATACCCAGCCATCGGGGACGTTCAAACGCAGCAGCTTCGGATTTGAATTCAGTCCCTACGTCAGCCTGAACGTGCCATTGCAGCAAACGGAACTGGGGCTTCGTTACACCTACGGTTTGTATTACTATCAGGATCGGGACAGCCTTGGCCAAAATCCGATTGATCAGACGCACCAGTTGGATTTGTGGGTGGACCATGCGTTTACCGAACGCTGGTCGACCAAGGTGCAGGATTCGCTGCAGGTGGGCCAGGAACCGCAACTCCTCAACGGCGGCACCTTGCTGCGGACCGAGGGAAATAACATTCACAATTTTGGCTCAATCACGCTCGACACCCAATGGACCCCGCTCCTGGGCACGACTTTCAGTTACCAAAACAACTTCTTTGACTACCAAAACAGCGGCGGTACTGCAGTTGCTCCCAGCCTTACCGGGCTGTTGAACCGGCTGCAACATGATGTTTCGTTGAATGTAAACTGGCAGTTCCAGCCGACGTTGCTGGCGTATATCGGTTACCAATATGAGCAGATCAATTATATTGGAAATGAGGCTATTGCTGCTGAAGGCCCAATAACGTTCAATAGTAATAGCCGCGACAACCGGTCGCAATTTGGATATCTCGGCGCACAATACAGCGTGCTCGACAACCTGACCCTTTCAGCGCAGGCCGGCATTCAATATGAAGACTATTACAACCCTCCGGCTGGCGTCCCGACAACCAGTCAAGTTTCACCCTACGCAAAATTAACGGGAACCTACACGTATTTGCCGGGCAGCTATTTGCAACTGGGTTTCACCCAATCACGGACGGCCACGGATGCCGTTGCACCAAGCGGTGGCAATGAAACTTTGGACCAGGAAGCCTCAACGGTTTATGCCACTCTCAACCATCAGATCACCGCGCAATTGGCCGCCAATTTGACTGGCCAGATTCAATACGCAACTTTCAACGGTGGCGCGCTTAACAACCAGTCGCAGACCTTGTACAGCTTGGGTTTCAACCTGGCTTACACCATCAACCCGCATGTCTCGGCTGAAATCGGCTACAATTTTGACGATGTCACCTCGGCCACCGGGGCTGGCGGGGTGCAGCAGACAGGGTACGACCGTAACCGCGTTTATCTGGGTGTCACCGGCACTTATTGAACGGTCGCATTAAGTAAGATGTTTTTGAACGTTTGAACAGGAGCAAGAGTCATTACTCTGGCTCCTTTTTTTGAGTTTATGGACCCGATAAAACCCGATTCCGTGCAGGAAGCAAAGCTGCATTTTTTGGATTATCTGCGCATTCTGCGTATTCGCAAAGCCATCATCATCACCGTTTTCTTGATCACCTTTACCATTGCCACGGTGGTGACATTCATATTGCCGGAATCTTACTCCAGCACCGCCCGGATCAAGATTGAACCGGACATCATTTCAGACATTCAGGGAGTCGGCGGTGGAGGGGGCGACGTCACCTATGCCCCCTACGATCCTTACTTCATTCAAACTGCATTTGAAATCATTCAGGACCAGGTGGTGCTCAGCAAGGTGATCGACAAGCTGGATTTGAACACGGTGTGGGGCAAAAGATACAACGGGGGCGTGCCGCTTCAGACTTCGGTCACCATGTTGATGCTCGAAAAACGGCTGTCCCTGGACCCGGTCCGGAACACCAAGCTGATTGAAATTACGGTTTATGATGAGGACAAAAACATGGCGGCAAATCTTGCCAATGCCATTGTGGACGCCTATCGCAGCTACCGGTCCAGTGTGCGCAGCGAACAAACGACGCGCGGCATCAAGACATTGGAAGACCAGTACCAGGATGACGAAGAAAAAATTGATGCCGTTCAGACAAACGTGGATCAATTGCGCAAGAGCCTGCATATTAACGATTCCGATCCCAACGCCCTCAGCCCCACCCCCACCCTGACTTCGGAGCAGTTGCATTACTACAACAACCTGATGATCGAAGGCGAGCAGCGCTACATGAAGCTGGATAAACAATTAAGCGAGCTGCAACCATTAAGCCCGGAAAAATTAAGGGAGGTCCTGCCCACCGTGGGCGGAGATCTGGCCTTGAATGATTTGTTGGACAAGCTGAACAGCGCTCAGCAGAAATTCGTCACCTTGACCAATGATTATTCACTCGAAAACCCGGATGTCATCCGCGCGCAATCCTTGATTGCCGAGTTGAATCAGGAGGTTAATGACCGGGTCAACGGCATCATGGCCGGCATGAGCAGCCAGGTGCAATCCGAGAAGGCCGCGCTCGACGCAATCACCGCGGCGGTGAATGATGCCAAGGACAAGGATCAAGATGAAGCCTCAAGAGGCCAGCCTTACTGGGAGGAAAAGCGTAAACTTCAGAACATGCTGGATTTCCACCGGCTGCTGTCCACCAAGATTGAAGCCGAAAAACTCGATCTGCAAATCCCCAAGACCGGCATGGTGGAAATTATCCGCCAGGCCGAACCGGGCAAATACCCCGTCCGACCGAACAAAACGCTGAACATCGGCCTGGGGGTGATCGTCGGGCTGATTGTCGGCGTTGGTCTGGCATTCTTCATCGAATATCTGGATACCAGCGTCAAAACCATCGATGAAGTTGAACGCGCCTTTCAGGCGCCCGTGCTGGGTGTCATTCCCCAAAACGTCGGCTATTTGCTGGAGGAAGGCCTGGACAGCCAGCACGCTGAAGCCTATCGGGTCTTGCGAACCCATTTCTTGTTTTCCCGCAAGGATGACAAGCTCAACAGCATTGTCATAATCAGCGCCGGCATGGGAGAGGGCAAATCCACCACCGCATTGAACCTCGCCACCGTCTTTGCCCAGGCCGGCCAGCGCGTCGTGATAGTGGATTCGGACCTGCGCCGCCCCACCCTTCACAAGCTGTTGCGCGTCAGTAACAACGTCGGCCTGACCAATTACCTGTTAAAACAAAATTCGCTTGAAGAAGTCATTCAAACCACTGCAGTGCCGACGCTCGACTTCATGGCCAGCGGCAAATTGCCCAGCAGCTCCATGAGCATTCTCAACTCACCCCAGATGAAGGAACTGATTGCAGAATTAAAACAGCGTTATGACTTCGTGTTTTTTGATTCGCCACCCATCCTGGGCGTGAGCGATGCCGCGGTGCTGGCCAGTGAAGTGGACATGGCGATCCAGGTCATACAATATCGCCGTTATCCGCAACCCATGAACATTCGCGCCAAACAGTTGATTGAAAAAGCCGGCGGCAACCTGGTCGGCATTGTCCTCAACAACATTACCATGTCGCAGGACGAAGGTTATTACTATTATTATTCGCGCAACGAAGACGAACCGGAAACCCAGGCTCAGAGCGCCGCGGAAGATCCGGGCAAGACCGGGATTAAACAAAAGTATTGATTGCGCCGCTAATTTTACAACGATTACTGTCAATGAAATTGTTTTGGAATCTGTCACATTTGAAATGGCATGCCGCGGGATTTCTGCTGGCTGGATTCATCCTCAGCGGATGTTCCTCGTCCTCCAACGACATCCTCTTTTCTGACAACCCTCAGACGCCAGGGGCACTGACGGGAACCGGCACCAACCCAACGGACACAATGTCAGGTGATCTGACTGCCGCCCGCTTTCACGTGGGAGACACGGTGACTGTGAGTTTCTCCGGCACCGCTGATACGATTCTTGACCATGTGGAACCCATCAAAGAAGACGGGACCATTACCCTCCCTTACATCGGCGCGGTGCGGGCGGCCGGCCTGACGGCCGGCGAGTTGCAAAACGCAATCCATAACCTCTACGTACCCCAGTACTATGTCCGGCTGACCATTACCGTGAGTTCCCCGCAACGCGTTTTCTACGTCGGCGGTGAAGTGAAACAACCCGGTCGCCAGCTCTACATTGGTGAAACCACGGTGACCAAGGCCATTCAATCCGCCGGTGACTTCACCGACTTTGCCAATCGGAGCAAGGTCTGGCTCACGCGCAGCAACGGAGAACGCATCAAGGTCAACTGCACCAAGGCCCTCCAAAATCCATCATTGGATCCGGCCGTTTATCCCGGGGACCAGATTCAGGTGCCACGCCGTCTCTTCTGATGATTGAACTTCACATTCTGGCGGGAAAAATGGCGGGCAGCCGGTCGGTTGTCCGCCGTTTTCCTTTTCGCATCGGGCGCGCCCGGGAAAATGACCTGCAATTGAATGACGATGGCACCTGGGATCAACACGTGCTGCTCGAGTTCCATCGGCGGGAGGGCTTCAAGCTCGCGGCGGCACAGAACGCCATGGTCATGGTTAACAGCAAACCGGTCCAAACCGCACTCCTCCACAACGGCGACGTGATTACGCTCGGTTCGGTCAAACTTCAATTCTGGCTGGCTGCCGCCCGCCAACGCGGTCTGCGGTTGCAAGAAAGACTCGTCTGGGCGCTTTTGCTCGCGATCGTACTCTGCCAGTTCGGTCTGATCTGCCGGCTGAGTCGTTAATGCCGGAAATGCCGGGTGCCGGTGAACGCCATCGCCACATTCCGCTCATCCGCCGCCGCAATCACTTCCGCATCCCGCACCGAGCCGCCCGGCTGGATCGCCGCCGTGGCCCCCGCTTCCGCCGCGGCAATCAAACCGTCCGGAAACGGAAAAAAGGCATCACTGCAAACCACGCTGCCCGCGAGTGAAAGTTTTGCTTCACCCGCCTTCCAGACCGCAATCCGGCTCGCATCCACCCGGCTCATCTGCCCGGCGCCAATCCCCAGCGTCCGGTCCGCTGCCGTATAAACAATCGCATTTGACTTCACATGCTTGACCACGCGCCAGCCAAAGAGCATGGCTTTTAACTCCGCCGTACCCGGCTGGCGGCGCGTGACAATTTTCAAATCCGTCGCCGTCGCCGTTTTTAAATCGCGTTCCTGCAAGAGAAATGAATCCGCCCCAACGCCACGGACGTCCCACGACTGCGCGTTTAGCGGCGATTTCAAGACCTTGAGCAGCCGCAAGTTTTTCTTCTTTTGCAAAATGGCCAGCGCTTCCGGCGAAAAATCCGGCGCGATGATGACTTCGCTGAAAATTTCCGCGATTGCCTCTGCGCACGCGCCGTCCAACGCGCGGTTGACGGCAATGATGCCGCCAAAAGGTGCTTGTCGATCCGTCGCCAACGCCTTGTCCCAGGCCTCGCGCAAATCGGGCCCCTGACCGACACCGCACGGATTCATGTGTTTGAGAATCGCCAGGGTTGGCAGGTCAGCCGCAAATTCGGCAATTAAGCTGGCCGCCGCCGTCAAATCCAGAATGTTGTTATAGGAGAGTTCCTTGCCGTGAAGTTGCTGAAAAAAATCGCGGAACCTGCCGTAAAGCGCCGCCTTTTGATGAGGATTTTCACCATAACGCAACGGCTGCACCAGCGGCGCGGAGATTGAGAGTGAAGGTGGCAGGCCGGTATCCGGCACGGCCGTGAATTCCTTCTGCAAATGCGCCGCAATGGCGGCGTCGTAAGCCGCGGTCCGCGCAAACACCTTGGCCGCCAGTTTGCGGCGCAGTTCAACTGTCGTGCCGCCGTTTGCCTGGATTTGGCCGGCCACCGCCGCGTAGTCCAGCGGATCCACCACCACGGTCACGCTTTCATGGTTTTTGGCCGCGCTCCGGAGCATGGACGGCCCGCCGATGTCGATGTTTTCAATCGCGTCGTGCAGTGACACATCCGGCTTCGCCACGGTTTGCTCAAACGGATAAAGGTTCACCACCACAAGATCGATCGGTTGAATGTCATGCTGACGCACGGCGGCCTCATGCTGGGCGTTACCCCGGATGAACAGCAGTCCGCCGTGGACCTTGGGATGCAGGGTCTTGACGCGGCCATCGAGCATCTCGGGAAAGCCGGTGTGGTCACTGACGTCTTTTACGGTCAGCCCGGCCTCGCGCAGCGTCCGGGCCGTGCCGCCGGTGGAAACCAGTTCAACGCCCGCGGCGGCGAGAACTTGCGCCAACGGCACCAGACCGGTTTTGTCAGAAACGGAGAGCAACGCCCTCTGAATTTTTGCCATAGCGCCACAAAATCCCCCAAAGCGGCCAAGGCCGTCAATGGCAAATCACGATTTCGGGCCTTCCGTTTGGATCAGGTCGGCGCCGATCGCGCGTTCAAGCCGGGCACGGGCGGCGGCGTAATCATGCAACGCCTGAATCTCCGTCGTTCGCGCCTGCGTGAGCGAAGTCTGGGCGTCCAGCACGTCCAGTTGCGTGCCGGTGCCGGCGGCGGCGCGCGACTCGGCTTCCCGCAAGGCCTCCTCCGCTTCCGCTTGCACGGTTGTTTGCGAATCCAACACTTCACGGGCTTCGATGAACTGGGAATAATCCGTGCGCACCTCCAGTTCGATTTGACGGCCCGTGTCTTCAACATCGGTTTGGGACTTTTCGTACAGCGCCCGGGCTTGCACCACTTTTCCGCGCGTCAACATCCCGTCAAAAATATCCCAGCTCAACTGCGCGCCGGCATTCCAGCCATGGATGTCGTGATCGAGGTCAACCGGCGCGGTGAATTGCGCATTGTACCAGTCGTAGCCGGCAAAAACCTGGATCGTCGGCTTGTAGCCCGACCGGGCGCTGACCACGTTTTCGCGCTGCAAATCCTCCTCCTTGCGCAACGCGGCGAGTTCGGTGCGATGCCCCAGCGCCTGTTCGATGGCCTGCGGCAAATCAATTTGATACGGCGGGGCGTCGAGCGGGTCGGACAGGTTCAACGGAATGTCCTCCCAAATATCGCGCGGCAGATTGTAGCCGAGCAGGTTGGCCAGGTTGTTCTTGGCAATGCGATAATTGTTCCGCGCCTGAATCAGGATCGGACGTTCATTGGCCACGGCCACCTCGGCGCGCAGCACGTTGAAATGCGGCACCGTGCCGGCGTTGTAGCGGCGTTGTTGATCCTCCAGTTCCTGGGCCAGTAACTTTACGGACGACTCGTGCACAACGATCTGCTGCGCCGCCAGCAAAACGTCGTAATAGGCCAGCCGCGTGTTCAACAGCGTATCATCCACCACGGTCTGATACTGCAGCAGGGATTGCTGCTTGATAAGCTGGGCGGCGCGGATGGCCGCGATTAATTTCCCGCCCTGGTAAATGGATTGCACCACCTGAATGCCCGCGTTCCAGTTCTGGTCCGGCAATGCAGAAATGCCCGGTACGGGAAAACTTTCAATCGCGCTGCGTTCGGTGTTTTTGTACTGGCCGGAGGCCACCACCTGCGGCAGCGCAATGGCGCGGGTCTGAATGACGACACCATAGTTCGCCTGCAAATCGCTTTTGGCCTTGAGAATCGTTGCGTTCTGGCTCAATGCCAGATTCAGGCTGTCCACCAGCGACAACGGCCGGGTGACCCAGGCCGGTGCGTTGGTGTCGGGCGTGGCGTTTTGCGCCGGCGCATTCAAGGTCGCGACGAAACCCAGAAACCACAATGGGAAAAGGAGTTTGGTTGTTTTCATATCGTTCAAAATTGTTCAACGGCGCCTGCGCCCGGGCATTTTCAGTCCGGGCTTTGCCGATTTGGAGTCGGGCAGGTGTTTCATTGCGGCCAGCGAGAAGCGCGCGATGTGACCGGCCAGTTGTTCCACCGCCGAGGCGTCCAGGCGTTGTTCCGGAAATAAACGCAGAATCATCGTCCGGCAATGATGATAAAAAACACACTGGCTGACGACACTGAAACAACACAGCCGGACGTCTTCAGCCTGGGCCGGGCGGTCGAGAATTTCCGCCACAATGCCGCGTAGCAGATCCGCCATGGGCTGCATTCGCTCGGCCACCAGCAAATCCAGCGCCTCGGTGGGCTCCACCATTTCGCGGGACATCATTTTGCCGAACCACGCGGTCGAACTGTCGTCGAAAATACGGAGCAAAAACGACTGGATGAAGGCCCGGAGCTTTTGCTCCGGCGGCGCGTCCGCACCCACCCCCATCAACGGCGGATATTTTTCAAACGCCTTTTGCTGTGAATGGCGCAAAACCTCGGTGTAAAGGGTTTCCTTGTCCCCGAAATGATAATTGACGGCAGCGACATTGGCGCCCGCCCGCCGGCAAATTTCACGGATGGTCGCGTTGCGAAAGCCAACCTCGGCAAACACCCCGCCGGCCGCTTCCAACAGCTGCTGCCGGGTTTCATCCTGCGTCGGACCACCCGCCTCAGGCAACGATTTCAAATTCATGTTTCAAACAAATAATTGAAACATTTGTTTGACACGTCAACCCATTTTTTGTTGATTCGCCGGAGCATTTAAACAACGAAGCCAATGACTCGAATCACCATTCTTTGTGGTCTGGCGCTGGCGGCGATTTTCATGGCCGGCTGCTCCCCGAATTCCTCGAACCAGTTTCAAGGCTACCTCGAGGGCGAATACGTTTATGTGGCGTCGCCCCTGGGCGGCGCGCTCCAAAACCTTGCCGTGGCGCGCGGCGATCAGGCCCGGACCGGGCAATGGTTGTTTACCCTGGAACGCAGTTCCGAGTCCGATGCCGCCCGCCAGGCCAGCAACAATCTGGCGCAGGCGCAAGCCAGCCTCGCGCTTTCCGCAGCCCAATTCACCCGCCGCGAACAGTTGCGCAACGACCAGGGGGTGATTTCCGCCGAGGAACTGGACCAGGCCCGGGCCCAGCGGGATGCCGATCAGGCCCAGGTGGCGGCCCAAACCGCCGCGCTCGCCAAAGCCAACTGGTCGTTCAATCAAAAGGAACAGTTTGCACCCACAAACGCGTTCGTCCAGGACACCTTGTATCGCGCCGGCGAATGGGTGGCCGCCGGCAGTCCGGTGGTCGCGCTGCTGCCGCCGGCCAACCTCAAGGTGCGCTTTTTCGTGCCGGAGACTGTGTTGTCGGAAATCCAGCCCGGCCAGACGGTCAGCGTGACGTTTGATGGCGGCAAACGGGTTTATTCGGCCACCGTGAATTACATTTCGCCGCAGGCCGAATACACGCCACCGGTGATTTACAGCCGCGAAACGCGGGCGAATCTGGTGTTTATGATTGAGGCCAGGTTTTCCCTGGCCGACGCGGTGGAATTGCGCCCCGGCCAGCCGGTGGATGTCACATTGCCGCAGCCATGAGCGCCAGCGAATTTGCCATCGACGTGCGCGGTGTCACTAAAAAATTCGGCGCGCGCACGGTCGTCAATGACATTGCGATGCAGGTGCGGCCCGGCGAGATTTACGGCTTCCTCGGCCCCAATGGCAGTGGCAAAACCACGTTTCTGCGGATGCTCTGCGGCCTGCTCAAGCCGGACGCCGGCAGCGGCAGTTGCCTCGGCTTCGACTTCCGTCGCGAATCCGCCGATATCAAGATGCGCGTCGGTTACATGACCCAGAAATTTTCCTTTTACGAAGACCTGACCATCGAGGAAAACCTTGATTTCATTGCGCGGCTTTACGAGGTGCCGCAGCGAAAAGCGGCCGTGGAAAAAAGTCTGGAACGCCTCGGCATGACCGAACGCCGTCGGCAATTGGCGGGCACGCTTTCCGGCGGCTGGAAGCAGCGGCTGGCGCTCGCCGCGTGTTTGATTCACGAACCGAAATTGCTGCTGCTCGACGAGCCGACCGCGGGCGTGGACCCGAAGGCGCGGCGCGATTTCTGGGAGGAGATTCACAAACTGGCCGCCGAGGGACTCACCTTTCTCATCACAACCCATTACATGGACGAGGCGTCGCGCTGCCATCGGCTCGCCTACATCGCCTACGGCAACCTGCTCGTCAGCGGCACGGTGGGCGAGGTCGTGAAAGCCGGCGGGCTGACCACCTGGGAGGTCACGGGCGAAAATCTTTCCGCGCTCGCGGATAAAATCCGCAAATTGCCGGGGATTGAACAGGTCGTGGCCTTCGGCACGACCCTGCACGTCAGCGGGCGCGACGCGGAAACCCTGCGTGCGTCCGCCGCGCCGTTCATGGACGGTGCACATCGCTGGGCGAAGATTGAATCGGGCCTGGAAGACGTGTTCATCAGCCTGATGGAAACCGCGAAGGACAATTTCTCGTGAGGCGCCACGCGTTCAACTGGCGGCGGTTTATCGCCATCGTGCTGAAGGAGTTCATCCAGATGCGGCGGGACCGCGTGACGTTCGGAATGATGGTCGGCATCCCGATGCTCCAGTTGATTCTTTTCGGTTACGCCATCAACTCGAATCCCAAACACCTGCCCACGGCGGTTTATGCGGCCGACAACAGCCCGTTCTCGCGGGACATCGTTTGGGGTTTGCGCAACAGCAGTTACTTCGACGTCACCGGCGAAGCGCACAGCGCGGCGGAGATTCAACGCTGGCTGGACCGGGGGAAGGTTCAGTTTGCGCTGACCGTGCCGGTGGATTTTTCGCGCAAGCTCGTGCGCGGCGAACAACCGGAATTGTTGCTCGAAGCCGACGCCACGGATCCCTCGGCGGTGGGTTTTGCGTCGGCGGCGGTTGCGCAGTTGATGACGACCGTCCTGAACCGCGACCTGACCGGGCCGCTGGCGACACTTCAACCCGCGCCGCCGCCGGTCAACCTCATCATCCAGCAGCACTACAATCCCGAAAGCATCACGCAATACAACATCGTCCCCGGCCTCATGGGCGTGATGCTGACCATGACCATGATCATCATCACCGGCCTGGCCATCACGCGGGAACGCGAGCGCGGCACGATGGAAAACCTGCTCTCCACGCCCGTGCATCCCGGCGAAGTCATCATCGGCAAAATCGTGCCTTACATCATGGTCGGCTATGTGCAGGTGGCGCTGGTGCTGATTGCGGCGAAATTTCTTTTCGACGTGCCGTTCATCGGCAGCGTGCCGCTGTTGTTGGCGCTGACATTCACGTTCATCGTGGCGAACCTCGCCGTCGGCATCACCTTTTCGACCATCGCCAAAAACCAGTTGCAGGCGGTGCAGATGGCGTTCTTTTTCTTCCTGCCCTCGCTGCTGTTGTCCGGCTACATGTTTCCATTTCGCGGAATGCCCGGCTGGGCGCAGGACGTTGGCGAATGCCTGCCGCTGACCCATTTTCTGCGCATCGTGCGCGGCATCCTGCTCAAGGGCAACGGCCTCGCGGAATGCGCGCCGGACTTGTGGCCGATTGGGTTGTTCGTGGCGGTGGTGTTAACTCTCGGCATCAAGCGTTACCGGCAGACGTTGGATTGATTATTGGCATCATCAACACAACTTCTTGTTGACCAATAAGTTTCGCACTAAACTTGCAAATTCCCGTCACTTCGGTTCTCCTAGGCCGAAATGTGGCGACTGCAGTTGCCTGATTTTAGCGATAGCGGTGGCCTCGACCGGCTGGCTGATGGCCAGTCCGGAGTCTGGCGAGGTGAACCTGGATTATGTGATCAAGCGCGCGGAGGAGCGGGCGCACCACCCGTTTCACTCGCCGCGCGCCGACCTGCCGAAGGTGCTGCGGCAGGACAACCTGGATTACGACAAATACCGGGAAATTCGTTTCCGCCGCAACCAGGCCTTGTGGCGGGCGGAGAACCTCCCCTTCCGCATCGAATTTTTCCACCCGGGCTATCTCTATCAGGAACCGGTGCACGTGTATGAATTCACGGAGGCCTATTTGCAACCGATCCGGTTCGTGCAGGATTTTTTTGATTACGGCGATCTGAATATTCAAAACGAAATTCCCGCCAACACCGGGTACGCCGGTTTTCGCGTCCTGTATCAACTGAACCAGACCAATCAATGGGACGAGCTCGGCGCCTTCCTCGGGGCGAGTTATTTCCGGTTGCTGGGCCAGGACCAGCGTTACGGCCAGTCCGCACGCGGGCTGGCCTTGAACTGCGGTGAAATGGACCGGCCGGAGGAATTTCCCATCTTCACCGACTGGTGGCTTGGCAAGCCGAAGGCAGACGATGCAGAGCTGACGCTGTTTGCCCTGCTCGACAGCGTCAGTTGCACCGGCGCCTATCAATTGGTCATCCATCCGGGCGACACCACCGTGGTGGATGTGACCGCGGTGCTGTTTTTCCGCGAACCGAACGAAATTCCCGCGACAACTCCCAACCCGCAACTGCCCATCAAAACCATCGGGCTGGCGCCGTTGACCAGCATGTTTTGGTACGGCAAAAACTCGGAACGCAAGTTTGATGATTATCGCCCGGAGGTGCACGACGCCGACGGGTTGCTCGTTCATATGGGCAATGGCGAGGTGCTCTGGCGGCCCCTGGACAATCCGTCCGTCCTACGTCATCAAATTTTTCATGCGCCGGACATCCGCGGTTTTGGTCTGCTGCAACGTGAACGCTCCTTTGTCGCGTATCAGGACATGTTCAACCTGTTTCAATCGGAACCCAGCGTCTGGGTGGAACCGCACGGCGACTGGGGTGACGGTGATTTGCACCTCGTCGAATTGAGCGCAAAGTATGAAGGCTTGGACAACATCGTCGCGTTCTGGGATCCGAAAAACAAACCGGCGCCGATGCAACCGTACCGCCTGGGTTACACGCTCTACTGGGAATCCGGCAAGGCGGACCTGGCCCTTTCCGAAAACCGGGTCGTGGCCACGCGCATCGGCCTCGATTCCGATGATTCCACCGCCCGGCTGATCATGATTGATTTTGCCGGACCCCGGCT
Source organism: uncultured Verrucomicrobiae bacterium (assembly GCA_963762585.1). Taxonomy (GTDB): domain Bacteria; phylum Verrucomicrobiota; class Verrucomicrobiia; order Limisphaerales; family UBA11358; genus UBA11358. Next base: position 212,605 of record CAVXLF010000023.1, on the reverse strand, counting down.
GGATGCCATTTCGCAGGACAATCCGCCGGCGGCCATCGCCAATTGCAGCACCAACGCCGCCATTGTGGATAATCAGGTGTTGCGCAATACTTTTCTCAATACGTGGCGTGTCGTTTTGAAAATGCAGCCGAAACCCGGCAACACCAATCCGGTGGATATCCGGTGCACATTGCAAAATGGAACAAACATTCTGAGCGAAACCTGGACCTACCAATGGAGTCCACCTTGACCGGTTCGGAAACGCTGACGGATGTCTCCGGCAAACTGGCTGGCCGGCCGTTGGAAGAGTGGAATGCCGCCTATGCCAAGGTGGAAAATTATTTCCACGCCCTGCGCATTCGCAACAAGGCGTTGCTCGGCCAGCTGGTGCTCCGGGTGCTCGAACGCGCGATGAAGCGGGCACCCGCCGAGCCGGACCGTTCCACCACCCAGATCGCCGCCGAGGAAATGGACCGCATTGTCACCGAATGGTTCGCCGCCGTCCTGCAGGAACCGCCGACCAACGCCGACCAGATGCTTTCCACGCGCGGGCGGCTGGCCCTGCTCCTCGCCGACATGCCCGGCAAATGGCAGGATCAATTCCTCCGGCCCGGCCCCTGGCCGGTGGAATTCGTCGGCGCCATGCGCGAAACCTATCTGCGCGCCGGCCCGGATTTTCAGCTTTCCAAAATGACGGCGCGTCCGTTTGACCTCGGCCCCCTCACCACCCTGACCAACCTGGGCCGCGTTCCCTATTTGAAAATGGCCCTGGCCTGGACCCTCTTTGCGCTGTTGCTGGGCGCTATTTTCTATTTCACCCACTGAACCCATGCCGGGCGCCATTCCCCAGTCCGCTCCCGCACCGGGCCAGTCATCACCGCTGGTTTTGACCCCCCTGCCACGGGTTCACCGCGGCTGGCGCGTGTTTGTTTTTTACTCCTCCGCCCTGCTGTTGACGGGAATGGTCTCGATGCTGTTCGCCGATCTGCTCTGGCGCACGGGCTGGTCCGCCTCGCGGACCGTGCTGTTCATCCTGTTCGTCATTTTGTTCCTGCTGATCGCCATCGGCGGCATGCATGGCGTTTACGGCTTTGTCCTGCGCGCCTTCGGAGATCCCCGACGCATCACCCAGACGGATTACCGCGCCCAAAGCATTGCCGGCACCAGCACCGCCATTGTTTTTCCCATCCATAACGAAAACATCGTCCGGGTCTATGAAGGCCTGCGCGCCACCTATGAGTCGCTCGAAAAAACCGGACAGCTGGAACACTTTGACTTTTTTATTCTCAGCGATTCCACCGATCCGGACAAATGGGTGGAGGAAGAGCGGCGCTGGTACGATTTGATCCACGAACTCGACGCGCTGGGCCGGGTTTATTACCGCCGGCGGACGGACAATGAGGGCCGCAAGAGCGGCAACGTGCGCGATTTCCTCAACACCTGGGGCCGCCGCTATCGCTATTTCCTGGTGTGCGACGCCGACAGCGTCATGCGCGGCGAAACCCTCGTGGATTTGGTGAAGCTGATGGAGGCGCATCCCACCGTCGGCCTGGTGCAAACCGTGCCGGCGCTCGTCAACGCGGAATCACTCTTTGGCCGCATCCAGCAATTTTCCAACCGCCTTTACGCGCCACTGTTCATCGCCGGCCTGAATTACTGGGCGCTGGATCTGGGAAATTATTGGGGACACAACGCCATCATCCGCACCGAACCCTTCATGCAATTCTGCGACCTGCCGCAATTGCCCGGACGGAAACCTTTTGGCGGCCAGATTTTGAGCCATGATTTCGTCGAAGCCGCACTGCTGTCGCGGGCCAACTGGGAGGTCTGGCTCGCCTATGATCTCGAAGGCAGCTACGAGGAGGCCCCGCAGGGGATGATTGAAAATGCGCAGCGCGAACGCCGCTGGTGCCAGGGCAACCTGCAGCACGGCCTGGTGCTGTTTGCCAAGGGGCTTCGCGGCGTAAACCGGTTGCATCTGCTGCTCGGCATCTGCGGCTATCTCGCCGGGCCGCTGTGGCTGATGTTTCTGCTGACGTTCAACTGGATCCACTGGTATCAAAAATACACCGGCCTGTCGAACATCACCGTCCATGCGTTTACACCGTTTTTGAATCTGAGCGGCACCGCGCACGCCCTCCTGATTTTTACCATCTGCATGGGCTTCCTTTTCCTGCCCAAGGCCCTGGCATTGATTGACCTCGCGTTTGATTGGGAACGCCGCCGCGCCTTTGGCGGCCTGGCTCGCACCTCGGTCGGCGTCGTGGGCGAAACCATATTTTCGACGCTCCACGCTCCGTTGCTGATGCTCTGGCACACGCGTTTCGTCGCCACAAACCTGTTTGGCTTCAGCGTGGGCTGGAGCCAGCAGAAACGCGGCCCCGACGGAACCACCTGGCCATTCGCCATCCGGCGGCATTGGGGACATACCTTGATCGGCCTGGTGTGGGGCGTGTTCATGTGGCGGTTGAATCAATATTTATTCTGGTGGTTCACGCCCATATTCACCGGCATGGTGCTTTCCATTCCCCTCAGCGTCTGGACCAGCCGGCGCAGCCTTGGTGCCCGCGCGCGAAAACTGGGATTATTTCTGACGCCGGAAGAAACCAAACCGCCGCCGGAGCTGGTCTCTTTGCGCTCCCAGATGAAAATTCACGAAATCACCGCCGACAACACCCCGGCCCGTCCGCACGCCGGTCTGGCGGAAGCGGTGCTGGATCCTTACGTCAATGCGATTCATGTTTCGCTGTTGCGCGAAAAGCGGCTCAATCCCGTTTATGCCGAACAACTGGCCCGACTCGGCGTCGGACGTGAAGAGGTCCGTATCCTGGGAGAAAAATTGCTGGCGGCCGGTCCGGCCGCATTGACCGCCGCGGAACGGCTTTTGATCATGACTGACGCGCACGCATTGGTCTGGTTGCATCGGCAATCGTGGCTGCGTTCGGGCGAATCCCTCGCGCCGTGGTGGCGGGCGGCCATTCAGGAATACAGCCGCCGCGACTGATTGAGTCCACCGGCCATAATTCCCGCCAGACCAGACCTGAAATGATGTCATCGATCGTCCGCCCATGAGTTCCCAATATTTCCATCGTCTGACACCTGCCTTCCTCGCGCTCGTAATTGCGAGCCTCGGTCGCGCGCAAATGACCGTGACACCCGACCGGCCCGGTGGCGTTTATCAGGTCGGCGATACCGTTCACTGGACCGTCGGATGGAAAGGCGAATCAAACGCCCCAGCGGCCCATTTCGAGCTCAAAAGCGGCGGGCTCACCGTCGTCGGACAAGGTGACTTGAATTTCAGCAATGAGGTCGCCGGAATCGAGACCCGGTTCGATGCCCCCGGCACCATGCTGGTGGAAGTGGAATGGCAGCCGGAAAGCGACACCCATCGCGCCGTGGGCGGCGCCGTTGCCGCGCCAGACCGCATCCGGCCGGCGGCACCGCCGCCGGCGGATTTCGCCGCGTTCTGGAAAGCCAGGGTGAAGGAGTTAAACCGGGTATCGGCGGATCCCAAACTTGAGGCGGCCGCCAGCGAAAAACCCGGCGTGACGTATTGGAAAATCACCATGAACAATATCCGCGGAACACATGTCGAGGGCCAGCTCGCCCGTCCTCAAAAAGGTCAAAAGTTTCCGGCGTTGCTCATCTTGCAGTGGGCGGGAGTATACGGATTGCAGAAAAACTGGGTGACGGACCGGGCGGCGGAAGGCTGGCTGGCGCTGAACCTTGGGCCGCATGACCTGCCAATTGAGGAACCGACCAATTTTTACGACGGTCAATTTGCCGGGGCGCTCAAGGATTACTGGTCCATCGGCAATGCCGATCGTGACACGAGTTACTTTTTGCGGATGTATTTGTCCTGCTATCGCGCGGTCGAATACCTGAAGACGCGAACGGATTGGAATGGCAAAACGTTGGTGGTGATGGGCGACAGCCAGGGTGGACAACAGGCCATCATGATTGCCGGGTTGGATCCCCAGGACATCACGGCGGTGCTGGCCCTGGTGCCGGCAAACGGCGATACCCTCGCACCCGAGGCCGGCCGCGCCCCTGGCTGGCCACATTGGTATTTCAACACGGAAGGCAAGGACCCGGCCAAAGTGCGCGAAGCCAGCCGCTATTATGACATCGCAAACTTCGCCCGGCGCATCCGATGCCCCGTACTGGTCGGACTGGGATTGAGAGACGAAACCTGTCCGCCAGCAAGCGTACTGGCGGCGGTGAATGGAATCACCGCGCCGAAAGAGGTGATCATTCTCCCGACATCCGGCCACCAAGATGAGCACGGAACACAAAGTTACTACAATCAGCGCCGTTACCGCGGCTGGCTGCCCGCCTTGCAACAAGGCAAACCGGCGCCGATTGAGCAACCCTGAACCGTCCGGACAATTTCCGAGGCCGGACGTTACGGGGCCGGAATGATTTCAATCCCGTTGATTTCGGGACTTTGGATGTTGGTGGTAAAGGTAATGTCGAGTTTGCCGTCGGTCACGACCACGTCGTTGACCGTTTCGACATAGGCAGTTTGTGCGCCGCCGGCCGCCTTCCAGACGTCAATATCCTTCAATTCGTGGCCACCGACCGTGACCGAAAATACGCGTTGTCCTTCCCCGCTGATTTCACTGTAGGTTTCGGCAAAATGCAATTTCACCGTGTATTTGCCATTGGGAACCGCCTGGGAAACGCAGTCATGCCGTAGTGTTCGGTGCGGTAAATCGCCTGGTCCGGCGTGTTGGTGATTTGCAGCGCGTCCCCCCGATCCGCGGTGTCGCCATCCGCAAAACCCTGATCCGGAAGCCAGACGTTGCCCACCGAATCGGTGTATGAGCCGGAAGCGCCGGCATCAATACGAATGATTTTTGCCACCGAAGCCGTCTCGTTGGTCGTGGCTGGCGCCGGAGTCGCCTCCGGAGCTGCCGCAGCCGGTGCGGCGGTGGTTGCCGCCGGCGCGGCTGCGACCGGCGCCGGTGTGGTTGCCGCCGCCGCAGTTGCGGTTGCGGTTGCAGCAGGCGCTGGCGTGGTTGCGACTGGCTGTTTGCTGGACTGACAGCCAGCGAGCAAAAAGACCGCCAGCAACGAGATCAGCGATCCCGCCGACCTCAGGTTGAGATGATTTTCATGGTTCATAGTGTTCCTGGTTTTTTTTGGTTTGGGTTTTTAAGTGCTTACAGGGATGCTGCAAGCCCGGTTGCTCAACGACAAGAAAAAAACAATTCGGAGCGAACCTTCGTGTTCCCGTTTGGCTCCGGTCATTGTTTATTGAGGCGCAGCAGCAGGGCGCCATGCCCCGGCAACCCGGCGTTCAAAGTCTCCTTGGTGGTTCCCAGGTCCGCTTTCGTCCACAAATCCCGAACCCGATACACGGTCGTGTCAAATCGGGCCTCTCTTTTGGAAAGATCATCGCTGACCTTTTCCGTTTTCCAATCGAACCTCACCTTTTGCGGCCGGGTGCTGCGATTGAGCACGCACATGGCCCAGTCGCCGTCCGCGAGCGGCTTGAACCAGACTTCCAGGACCCCGTCCGAAGAATACTGAAAGCCTTCAATTCCCAGCTTGTCCTGGTCCACCGCGATGGCGTCCAGGTTGGTCAGGATGGTCAGGGTTTCTTTCGACATGCTTCGCAGGTCGTTTCCGGCGATGAGCGGCGCGGCGAGCATGCACCACATCGAAAAATGCGCACAATCCTCGGTCTCCGTCATGCCGTTGCCGACTTCCAGCATGTCGGGATCGTTCCAGTGGCCGGGGCCGGCATATTTTCGCAATCCTTCCTGCTGATCCAGAATTTCCAGCACCCCCCAGGAAAACCATGTGCCGTGATCTTCCTTGCAATCAAAACAAGCATGAATATCGCCGGTGGTGCGCCACAGATTGCCGACAGCTCCGCCCCATTCCCAGGGCTTGTTGTTGCCCCATTCGCAAATGCTGAAAACCATCGGCCGGCCGGCCGCGTACAACGCGTCCCGCATGGTGGTGTAGACCCCCTTGGCATTCAAATCTTCGCAGCCGCACCAGTCGTATTTCAGGTAATCAACGTCCCATTGGGCGTACATCTGGGCGTCCTGATATTCATGTCCCCGGCTCCCGGCATAGCCGCCGCAGGTCTTCGCGCCGCCATCCGAATAAATTCCCAGCTTCAATCCCTTGGAGTGAACATACCCGGCCAGCGCCTTGATCCCCGACGGAAATTTCCTGGGGTCGGCTTGAATAAACCCCTGGCGGTCGCGTTCCCCCTGCCACGTATCGTCAATGTTGATGTATTCGTAGCCGGCGGCCTTCATGCCCGAGGAAACCATCGCGTCAGCCGTTTGCCGGATCAGCTCCTCGTTCACATCCTTGCCAAATTTGTTCCAGCTGTTCCAGCCCATCGGCGGCGTCTGGGCGAGGTTGTCGAATTTCTGGCCATGGGCGCTGACACATGACAGACAGATGAATAGAAGAATTTTTTTCATGGCGGCAACGAGGTCGGTTTTAAAAAGCATGGTCAACACGCAAGGCAATGCAAGACGATAATGTGAATCGCCGGGATTAAGCGCTCCGGCTGGAACATCAAATTCTTCGCGCGTCCACTCCCGGCGCCAGCCGTTCCACATCCTCCCGGTTGACGTCGCCCGGCAGGAACGTAAGCGCGTTGGCCGCGCCCGCAGCGGCGCCCCAGCGGCACGCCTCACCCAAATCGTCCCCGCGCACCAAACGGGAAACCAGCCCGGCGGTGAACGCGTCGCCCGAACCAATGGGGTTCACCGCCTCGATGCGCGGCGAACTGACCCTCCAGCAGATTTTTCCGTCAAAGGCCAGCGTCGGTTCCTGCCCCGCCGTCACGACCACCCGCTGCGCGCCCCGCTCAAACACTTCGCGCATCGCCCGCACGGTCTCCGCCTCGTCCTTGAGCTGTCCCTTCACGGTTGCCGCCAGTTCAGACCGGTTCGGCTTTACCAATCCCGGCCTGGCTTTTAACGCCTCGAGCAAGGCGGTCCCCTGCCCGTCCACCACGGAAAGGGCTCCGGCGGTCTCCGCCCATTGCGTGCAGGTGAAATACAAATTCACCGGCCCGCCACTGACCACGGTTCCCGACATCACCACCGCCCGGCATTCCGCCACCCGGCGGCGGAGGACCGCCATCAGTTTGTCGAAGTCCGCCGGTTCCACCGGCCGGCTTTCCTCCACCAGTTCCGTATGTGTGCCCGCCGCTTCATCAATCACTGTCACGCACTGCCGCGTCCGGGTTGACACCGCCACGAAATCGGATTCGATGTTTTTCTCCGCCAGCGTGGCGCGCAAAAATTCCCCGCGGTCACCGCCAAGAAAGCCGGTCGCCACCGGATGTTCTCCGAGCGCCTTCAACACCTTCGCCACGTTGATGGATTTGCCCGCCGCGCCCTCCAGCGTCGTGGCGGCGCGGTTGACGGCGTCCAGGGTCAGGTTGCGGAACACCATCACCCGCTGCACGGCCGGCGTGGTGCCGAGGCACAGGATTTTCATTGGATTTATTCTGAACGAGTAGCCCCGCGGAGGAAATCAAATTGCGCCGGCCGGGTGCGGAAACAATCCGGCCATCACGCCTCCAACTGGGAAACCACCCTGCCCGTCCCGAGCGAGGCAAATTGGGTGAGCATGACGGAGATGAAAAAAAGGGGAAAACCTTCACCCCACCTTGATGCTGGCGACGCCGCAATGCCGGAGCATTGCCCCAGCCCCCGCGTCAGCCTTCCAGCCTGGCATCCATCGTGACGTTCGCCTTCAGCAGGCGCGAAATCGGACAGCCGAGCTTGGCCACGTTCGCCACCCCCAGAACCTTCGACCGGTCCGCGCCGGGTATCCTGGCCGTCACGTCCAGATGCGAGGTCGTGACCGTCCAGCCCGCGTCCGTCTTCTCCAGCGTGACCGTCGCCGTGGCGGAGATGGATTCGGGCGTAATGCCGGCCTTGCTCAACTCCGCCGAGAACGCCATCGCAAAACAGCCCGCGTGGGCCGCGGCGATCAGTTCCTCGGGATTCGTGCCGATGCCGTTCTCAAAACGCGTGCTGAACGAGTATTGAGTTTCCCGGAGCACGCCGCTCTCGGTGGAGAGACTGCCTTTGCCATCCTTCAATCCGCCGTGCCAGATTGCCGTTGCTTTGCGATTCATAAATTTTCCTTCCAAGGTTGGAACGGGAACCCGCTCCCCCTGCCGGAGAGACTAGCGCGGGTTCGTGAAAAGCTCAAGCCGGGCGTTTCCGGTCAATCCGCCCTTTTTCAGATTTCATCTTCGGCAAATGCTCCGCGAGACGTTCCAAGGTTTGTTGGCCGCCTTCGATGGCGCCAAATTCCCTGACCACAAAGTCGCGGTCCGACGCCGAGGGGAAGACCATGCGGATGGTCACCCGGGTCCGGCCGGTGGCCACCGCTTCAAAGGTCCAGGTCGCCACAAAACTTGCGCCGGGCCCGCCCTCGCGAGTGCCACCATGCGAATATGCGATGCGCTCCGGCTTCACCACTTCCTTGAAAACACTGTGGTTCGGGTAATTCACGCCATCGGGGCCGTGCATGACATGCTTCCAGACACCGCCGGGCCGCACGTCCATTTCCTCAATCGTGGTGGTGAACCCGCGCGGCCCCCACCACTGGACGACGTGTTCGGGATTGACCATCGCCTCCCACACCAGTTCGCGCGGCGCGTTGAACTCACGCGAAATGACAATTTCACGGTCGGCCGTTTGTTCGGCGGAGTGGTTTTTCTCGGGAATCATTTTTCAGAGGGATTGATTCTTTCAGCCGGGGCGGGGCCTTTTAGGACATCACAATCACCATCCAGGACACGCCGAAACGGTCGGCGACCATGCCAAAGCACGGCGAATAAAAAGTCCTGGCCAGCGGCATCTGTACCTGTCCCCCGTCGGCCAGAGCCGCAAACAACCGCTTCGCCTCGGCCTCGGTGGACGCCGTAAGGGACAACGAGAAGCCCTGGAAACCAGGTTTGCCCGTGCAGCGCCCATCCGAAGCCATCACCGTGTTCCCACCGATGCGCAGGTTCGCATGCATCACCTTGTTGTCAGAACCGGGCGGACACATGCCGGGCTGAGGCGGTTCGGGACTGTCCTTGAAGCGCATGAGCATGTTCACCTCCGCGCCGAGCGCGCGGCGGTAGAACTCGATGGCCTCCTCGCAACGACCTTCAAAGAACAGGTAAGGTTGAATCGTGAAGTTATTTTGGGCTGTGGTCATAATTTGCAGTGGGTTATTTGGTTGGTTTCGATTCGACATATTCCTTCAGACTCGCGCCGATGAGGGATGTCCAGCCCTCCATAAAATTCGTGCGCGCGAAGGCGGGGATGGCAGGGAACGTTTCCAAACCAGTGTGCGTCAGCTTCAGTCGCGTCCGGTCGCCATCCGCATACAATTCAAACGTCACCAGCGAATCGCCGGCATGGCCTTCGTATCGCCAGGTGTAGGCCAGTTTCTTATTGGGGATCACATCGGTCACCCGGCAGTGGTGGATATAATTGAAGCCCTTGTGTTCCACTGCGAACTGGAACTCAAAACCGATTTGCGCCTTGAATTCTTCCAGGTCGAAATACCAGCGCTTCATATCCCGCTTGTTGGTGATGGCCTTCCAAACCAATGCCGCGGGCGCATTAAACGTTCGCTCGATGACAAACGGCTCGGTCCATTGCGCCAGATGCCCGGCGAGGCGTTCCAAACTGAGTGTCATGCCCGCTTTAAACCCGCCGATGTATTTGTTCGCCCCGGCGGTCGTCATCGTGACGCGTGACCGCAGCGTGAGTTTTGTTTTGCCCTTCCGCTCAACCAGGGTGACTTCGTGCAAAAACTCAAACAGCAGTTTTCCCTTCTCATCCAGCGCGCCGCACGCGATCACCAGCCGTTCCGGTGCAGCGATTTCGCGAAACTCGCCGCCCATGGGAAATTCCATTCCATTGGGCGCGCGCATGACGTCATAAATTTTACCGCCGGGCCGGGCGTCCCATTCGCAAACCGGATTGCTGAATCCCTTCGGGCCCCACCATTGCGCCAAATGTTTGGAATCAGTCCACGCCTGGAAAACGAGCTCGCGCGGCGCGTCGAACTCGCGCGTAATGATGAATTCCTGGCCGAGACCGTCGGCGGCGGCTTGGTTTTTTGTGGTCACGTTTCCCCGCTTTTTCACCTATTGGTCAATTTTTGATTTTGTTTTGTTCAATCAAGGTGGCAAATTTCGCCACCAGGGAATTCCATCCATGATTGTGCTGGTCGGAATCTTCCTGGTCGGGGAAGCCTTCGTGGACCAGCGTCAGGCGCGTGGTTTTGCCCAGATCTTCAAAATCCACCGTCACCACGCTGTCCGGCATCGCGTAGTGCTCCCATTGCCAGGTGAATTGCAGGCGTTCGTTCGGAACAATTTGTTTGTAGGTGCCGACGGCAATATGATCGCCATTCTTGGAAACCATGTGGACGCGATACGACCCGCCGACCCGCACATCGGCGGACAGGCTCCGGCATTTGACTTCTTCCGGGCTGAACCATTGCGCCAGTTGTTTTGGCTCGGCCCAGGCCCGGTACACCAGCCCGCACGGGGCCTGGATGACGCGGGTTACGCTGACCTTTCGGCCGGCAGTTTGTTTGACGGGATTAGTGCTCATGTTTTTTCTCCTTGGTTTGTAGTTTTTTTAGATATTCGTCCAATCGATCCAGGCTCCCCTCCCAGAAACGGCGATATTCCTCAATCCATTGCGACGCCTGCTTCATTGGCGCGGCCTCCAATTTCAGCCGATGCACCCGTCCGTTGCGCCGGCGGCGGATCAAGCCCGCGTTTTCCAGCACGCGTAAATGCTTCGAAACCGCCGGCAGCGACATGGCATACGGCCGCGCCAGATCCGTGACGCACCGGTCGCCGTGGGCGAGGTGCTCCAGGATATGCCGGCGCGTCGGGTCCGCCAGCGCCGCAAACGTGCGGCTCAACAATCGCGGTGTACATTTAACCATATGGTTAAGTATTAACGTGTCATGACCAACAATGCAAGTAAAATTTTAGGGCGGGTTTGCCTGAATAAACGGCGGGTCTGACCATCCCATTCCACTTTCTTCGGCGCATCAATGCCCGGCTTGCTGACGGTGGCACTTTTGCTCATGATGGTGCCAGGCCATTGCCCTTGGCGATCAACCTAAAAATCGTGACGTGCTAACGGTGCCTTCACAAGCTGCCTCATCCCGGCGGTATCGCGTCGAGCTGATCACCGCGGAATCCGAGGCATCGCGCCTGGTGCGTCACCGGCGCTTGATTCGGTTTCCGCAGCTCACGATGCCGCTGTTGGCGGGCTGCACGCCAGGCCACTGGGAGGTCAGCCACACGGATGAGATCGTCCAGCGCGTGGATTTCGACCAGCGCGTGGATCTGGCCGGCATCACTGCGAACACCCCGGCCGCCCCGCATGCTTACTCATTGGCCGCGGAATTTCGCCGGCGTGGCGTGCCGGTCGTGATTGGCGGGCCGCACGCAACGCTGCTGCCCGGGGAGGTGCTGGAACATGCCGATGCGGTGGTGATTGGCGAAGGCGAGCTGGTCTGGCCCGAACTTCTGGCGGACTTTGAGCGCGGCGAACTCAAACGCATTTACCAATCCTGCGCCCTGCCGGATCTGAAGAAAATGCCGGCGCCGCGCTGGGATTTGATCAAGGGCCGCGGGTATGGCAAAGGCGTGACCATTGCCACGCGCGGCTGTCCGTTTGCGTGCGACTATTGCACGGTTCCCCAGATGTATCAGCGCCGCATGCGCTATCGGCCCGTCGGCGAAGTCGTGGACGAAATCCGGCGGATGCCCGGGCGCGCCCTCATCCTGTGGGACGACAACCTCGGCGCCAATCACGACTACGCGAAGGAATTGTTCGCGGCCATCGCGCCGCTGAAACGCTGGTGGACGAGCCAATGCACCGCGGACGTTGCGTTCGACGACGAGTTTCTGTCGCTGGCGGCGCGCAGCGGATGCAAGGCGCTGTTCCTGGGTCTGGAAACGATTTCCCAGGCGAGCCTGAACGTCGCCAACAAGCGGCACAACCGCGCGGACGAATATCGCGAAGTCATCCGGCGATTTCACCATCATGGCCTGGCGGTGCAGGCCGGCGTCGTCTTCGGATTCGATCATGACGACCGCTCTATTTTCCGGACGACGGTCGAGTTTTTTCGCTCGGCCGGGCTGGATTCCGCCACGGTAAGCGTGTTGATTCCCTTTCCGAATACCCCGCTGTTCCGGCGGCTCGATGCGGAGGGACGGATCCTCACGCGGGACTGGTCAAAGTATAACGGCAAGAAAGACGTGGTCTTTCAGCCGGCGCTGATGTCGCCGCGCGAGCTGTTGATGGGCATGGAATGGGCGGCCCGGCAGTTCTATTCCCTGGGTTCCATCCTCGAACGAATGGCCCGCTCACGTACGGGCCTGTGGTGGAACCTTGCGCGCAACGTGGGTTATCACCTGGCTCTGCGAAATTTTGACAACGCGGGCTTCAATCCGGAATGCGTTCCGGGAGGACAAGCCGTCGGCCCGCAGGAACTGGAGACGATCCATGCGGTGATGAACCAATGACCCAGGGTAGCTCGTGCCTCGCAACCCTGGGCTTTGGTACGGAATCCCGTTGGGATTCAAAAGCGGCGTTCAACCCACAGCAACCGCCGGACATCCCGCGCGGGATGGAGATGGCGAAAACATTCGGGCTGGAAAACCTGTGCCGCCCGGCGTGTGAATACAAATCTGGTTGCATTCCGGCCAAAGCTGGAGCCCACGAAGGTATCCTTCGTTAAGCACCAAAGGCAATGGCACGAAAACCACCAGCCAGACAAACATCACCATCAAGCGCGGATGGCCATTCAGGAAATGGCGTTCCACAAGGATGCCGACCGCTTGAAGAAGGAAGTAAACCATCATCGTGCCGAAGAGAATTCTGCCCGTGACACAGTAAAGCGGGACGTTAATCACGCATTCGTGCAAGATGCCGGAAGCCGCAAAGACCAGGAACAGCGCGAACATGGGGCGACGGCGTAATCGGCCGAAGATGACGTAGCGAGACCAGTCGCTGAACCATAGATTCCATCGGTTGCCCCAAAAGTCCGCAATGCTCCGCGCCGCCCACGGACGGCAATGCAGCGCGGGAAGCAGGTAGCCACAGGGCAGCAGGAACAGGTTCATAATGGCAACGAGCGCTTCTCCGATCAGAAGCAGAAGTGGCACGGCAAGATAGCTCAGCAGAATGCCGTGAATTTGAAAACCACGGACCAGTTGCCAATAGACCCAATAACTCAACAACACAGCGGCAAACAGCATCAGGATTCGCAGCAGCACCGGCCCGGCGCCGGTTGCCCGTTGCGCACGCAAGACCGAGTTGGGCGAAAACAGCACCCACGACATGGCTCTTCGCTCTATTTCACGTTTGGCCGGCAATAGCAACGCCACCAGCTTCATCACGAATGCCATCACCACCAGCGCGAGCAGGATAAACACGGTCATCTGCCAGTTGGGATTGTCCGGCAACATCATCGGTTGCGGAACTTACTTGAGTGGCGTGCCTACATCCAGCCCAAGGTGGCGCAGCGGCGGCCGCCTGCAAAGACCATCCCGCACGCGATGGAGATGGCGAAAAAATTCGGGTTGGAAATTCTGCCACCGTCCGGCGCGTGAGGGTGACTCTGGGCGTAACTGCGTCACTACAATCCCAACGGGATTGCGGCCTCCAGCCCAAGGTTGCGAGGCACGAGCTACCTTGGGTCGGAATTTCAAAATGAATTCAACCGCAACGCGGTTGCGGCAAATCCCTCGACGGCGGGAATTTAATCCCAAACATATTTCTCATCCCATTCAATCTCGTGCCGTTTCAACAACGCGCGCAACTCGTCCTGAAATCCAATCTTGCGATGATGTTCCTCCTGCCCAACAATGTATTGTCTCACCGGTTCGAGATTCGATCGGCTCACAGAAAAATCCGCGTAGCCGCCTTGCCACTCGAAGTCGGCGTAATCGCGACCGCGCTCCTTCAGCCATGCATTTGAAACACGTTTCAATTCCTTCACCCATTCCGCCTGCGTGACGGTACGACCAAACCGCGCGAGGATATGAACATGATCTTCCACGCCGCCAATCTGGATCGGTGCACAATCGAGTTGTTTGGAAATGCCGCCGAGATACGAGTGCAGCGCGTCGCGGGTAGGTTTATCGCGCAGCAGCGGACGGCGGTCTTTGGTGGAGAAAACAAGATGAATGTAAACGGCGGACAGGGACTGGGGCATGGCCTGCGTTATGCCCAAACGGGGCCTTGTTGCCAATCCCAAAGGGATTGCGTCCTCCAGCCCAAGGTTGCCCGATGATTCGGGGCTACCTTGGGTTCACGTTCCGAAATGGTAACAACCTCAACGAGGTTGTGGCCGTTGGTGCGCGGATGAAAATGGATTGGCCACAACCGCGTTGCGGTTGGGAATTTTCGCGGACGATGACCCAGGGTAGCTCGTGCCTCGCAACCCCGGGCTTTGGTACGGAATCCCGTTGGGATTCAAAAACGGTGTTCAACCCACAGCCACCGCAGGACATCACCGGCCATTAAGTATGGATTGCCTTCCATTTTAGATTCCTTTCCCAAAAAGCTTTTCCACCTTCGCCTTCACCGCTGCATCCATTTTTATCAACGGTGGCCAGCCACGCTTGTAGCCTTCGCCGGGCAGTTTCTTCGTCGCGTCTATGCCGAGCTTGCTCCCCATTGCTATTTCGCTCGTCGCATGGTCGAGCACGTCGGACGGGCCTTTGGTGAAGATGCTGTCGCGCTGCGGGTCGGTGTTGGCGCACAAACGAAACAGGACGTCGCTGGTGTTGTGCACGTCCACGTCGGCATCTACCACCACGATGTATTTGGTGAACATCATCTGGCCCATGCCCCACAGGCCGTGCATTATTTTGTAGGCCTGCATCGGGTAGGTCTTCCGGATGCTCACAAAAACGAGGTTGTGGAACACGCCTTCCGCCGGCAATGCAATGTCCACGATTTCCGGGAAGTTCATCTTGAAAATCGGCAGGAACAGTTTCACGCTCGCGCCGCCGATGTAAAAATCCTCCATCGGCGGTTTGCCGACAATCGTCGCCGGATACACGGCGTCCTTGCGATGCGTGATGGCGGTGACGTGAAACACCGGATACGGCTCGGGCAGCGTGTAATAGCCGGTGTGATCGCCGAACGGGCCTTCGTCGCGGAGCGGTTCCTTCGGGTCCACGTAACCTTCGATGACGAAGTCGGCATTGGCCGGCACTTCGAGGTCGTTGGTCTCGCATTTCACCAGTTCAACGGATTTTTTGCGGAGATAACCGGCCAGCAGGAATTCGTCGAGACCGTCGGGCAACGGCGCGGTGGCGGCGAAGGCGAACACGGGGTCGCCGCCGATGAAAATGCTGACGGGCATGCGCTGGCCGGTCTCGTAATAGCGCCGTCCATGCCGCGCAGCGACCTTCTGGAGCTGCCAGTGCATGCCGGTGGTGCGGTCGTCGTAAATCTGGATGCGATACATGCCCACGTTGCGTTCGCCGGTGTCGGGATCGCGCGTCACCACGCAGGGCAGCGTGATGAAACGTCCGCCATCGAGGGGCCAGCATTTCTGGATGGGAAGATTCAGCAGTGTCGGTGGTGACGCAGTTGTCAGTTTCAAGTTTTCAGTGTTCAGATCAGGCGCGGCGGGCCATTTGCCTGAAAACTGAACGCTTGAAGCTTCAAACTTTTGTATGACTTCCTTGCATGGCCCACCATTGACGATTTTCGGTTTGGCGTGGCGCAAATCGAGGGCCTGGCCGAGCAGTTTGATGGCTTCACGGAAACTGGTCGGCGGCTTGGCCTTCATCAGCGAGCCGAGTTCGGCAGCGACGTCGTCCACCGAATTCGCGCCCAGGCTCAGGGCCATGCGTTTCCAAGAGCCCATGGTGTTGATGGCGAGCGGGAATGGCGAGACCTTGCCGTTGACGGTCGGTTGCTCGAACAGCAGCGCCTTGCCGCCGCCGGGCAATTTCATCTCGCGGTCAGCGATTTCGGTGATTTCGAGTTCGGTGGCGACGGGCTGCGCGATGCGTTTGAGTTCGCCGGCGCGGTCGAGGTGCCCGACAAAATCGCGGAAGGATTCAAAAGCCATACGCGCGCGAGGCTGGCACAAAACGACGCGGCTGGCAATGCGGCGGATTTACCCGCAGAATTCGCCGATGAACGCAGACAGTCCAAATATTTCTGCGAACATCTGCGCCATCGGCGGGTAAAAAGTCACTTCGGCAGCAAATCGGCGACCAATGAGCGCTCTTCCTTCAATTCGTTCACGGTCGCGTCAATTTTGCCGCGGCTGAAGTCGTTGACCGGCACGCCCTGGACGATTTCCAGTTCTCGCCGTTGCTGCGCATCGGGGAATGAGCAGATCAGACCTTTTTCGATGCCATAGCTGCCGTCGGAACAAACGGCAGACGCTGTGCCAGTCGCCGGCGGCCGTCGGCGTGATGATGGAACGAACGCTGTCCACGACGGCATTCGCCGCGCTGGCGGCGCTGGACGAACCGCGCGCCTTGATGATGGCCGCGCCGCGCTGCTGAACGGTCGAAATAAATTCGCCCTTGAGCCAGGCTTCGTCCGTGATGACGCTGGTGGCGGGCTGGCCGTTGATTTTGGCGTTGTAAAAATCGGGATATTGCGTGGCGGAATGGTTGCCCCAGATGGCGACATTGCTGACGGCGGTGATGTCCACGCCGGCCTTTTTGGCGAGCTGGGCCTTGGCGCGGTTTTCGTCGAGGCGCGTCATGGCAAAGAAACGGTCGCGCGGAACGTCCGGCGCGTTGTTCATGGCGATGAGGCAATTGGTGTTGCACGGATTGCCGACGACGAGGATGCGGACATCGCGCGCGGCGTTCTTCTGGATGGCCTGGCCCTGGCCGATGAAAATCTTGCCGTTGATGCCGAGCAAATCCTTGCGCTCCATGCCGGCCTTGCGCGGCACGCTGCCGACCAGCAACGCCCAGTTCACGCCGCGAAAGCCCTCGTCGAGGTTCGCGGTCGGCACGATCCCTTTGAGCAACGGGAACGCGCAATCGTCGAGTTCCATCACCACGCCGCCGAGCGCGGGCAACGCGGGTTCGATTTCGATCAGATGGAGGATGACGGGCTGGTCCGGCCCGAACATCGCGCCGGAGGCGATGCGGAACAGGAGGGAATAACCGATCTGGCCGGCGGCGCCGGTGACTGCGACTCGAATGGGTGTCTGGCTCATAAAAAATGGGGGGCGATTATATGCCGCCATCTGCGCCGCGCAAGCGCGGAGCATCTGCCACGCCCCGAATGATAGGTAGGGACAGCGCGCTGCGCTGTCCGCGCCGCGTTCAGCGGTGCAATCGAGGCACTCACCCGTTTCCGCCCGCCAAAGCGGGCGGTGACGCCGCAGCGCGGCGTCCCTACCCTTGCTCGATGTCCTATTTCAACTACGGTTCCTCCGTCACATCAAACCGCTCGAACAGTTTGCCGAGCAGCATCACGCCCAGACCAGCTTCCGCGGCCAGAACCATGGTTGCTGCGAACGCCGCCACCGGCACGGCCGCCGCCGGACCGAACGCAAAATAGAGCAGGAAAAAGACTCCGACGAACGCCGCGGCGGCGGGCAGGAGCGCCAGCAGGAGGACAAACATTTGCCCCAGGGCAAAAATCAGCCGTTGGCCGGTGGCTTCGATGCCGCGGGGGCTGTCCCGGCCCGCTTGAATCCACGACGGGAAGAGCAGCACGGCGGCATTGGGAATCAGCAGCAGGAGCAAATCGAGCACCGGCAACAGGAACGCCGCGCCGAAGGCGATGGCCAGGAACAGGGCTTGCAGTTTGACCGGCAGGCAAAAAACAAGCCCGGCGCCAACCGCCAACAGCACCCATTGGACCACCGCCAGGATGGCCACCGGCGCAAGGATTTCGCCCAGGGCAATTTGCCAGCCACGCATCGGGAAGGTTTTCAGGATGTCGGCCAGCGGCAGGTCGTTCCGAAAATCCAGCCGCAACAATTGGGGTCCCAGCAACAGTGAATAGGCCAGGGCAATGGCAACGCAGAATGCCACCACCATGGAAATCCCCTGATTGTGCGTCGGGCCGGCAAACGCGAAGCCGAAAATGACCATGACGACGGCAATGATAATCCAGAGGCGAACGGAAAAAACCTGGCCGACGCCGATAAGATTTTTCCAGAACAACGCCGTGGCGGCGGGTCCGGTCGGGGTGAGTCTGAACCACGGGCGCCTGGCTTTTTGATTTTTCTTCACGCCCCGCCAGTTGCCGGCGCGCACGGCGGCAACCCGGGCGGCCAGCTTTTGCGACGCTTCCACCGAGGCCTCCTCGAAGGCCACATCGGAATAAATGACCCAGAGGTAGTGGAGTAAAAAAATCAGCAGCCCGGGGGCGAGCGCGGCAAAAAACGCCGCGGCGTCGGGCGCAAGAAATGGCCGGACCACCAGCCGGAACGGATAAAGCAAATACAGCGCCGGGCCGGAGGTCAAAACCCGCCGGGCGTAATCCAGAATTGCATCGAGATTGGCGCCGTCGGCCGGACCGGGTGCCGGCAGCGTTCGTTTCGCCCACACCCAGACGGCCCCGCCCAGCGCCAGCGCCAGACCGAAAACCAGCAGTCGACGGAGCCGGTTGGAAATGCCGCGATCCAGCAGCAGCGTCCGGGCAAACGAGGAGCCCAGCAGGTGAAGATTGAGCGTCGAAAGAATCAGCCACCAGCCGGCCGCATGAATCCAGACATTGCCGCCAAACCGCCGGGAAACCAAGGTCAGGAGGAGGACGCTGAAGAATATTCGCAGCTGCGATCGGAGGAGTTTGAAGTGAATCAGCGTGCGTCGGGTGACCGGCGCCGGAAACAGAAACGCCACCTCGGCCTCGGTGAACGTCAGTGCGGCACGTTCATGTGGAATCATCCACGCGAGCACCACAATGATGAAGAGCAACAGGGCGCCGCCCAATTCAAAAAGCTGCAGGTGCTCCGGCGAAACCGCCAGGTTTACCGCCGGTCGCCCGCCAAATCCACGAAACAGGTAGCGGAAGAAATAAAAGTAGAAATAGAGTCCGCCCACGATGGCGCCGACAAGGTATTTCGGCTGCTGGAGCCGCTTGAACCGGCTGACCAGCCGGTTGCGGACCGAGTGGTATAGCAGGTAGAGCAACGCGGCGATCATCGTTCGTTTCAGTGAAGCAGCGGCGGCGGAACCGGCGGTGCGGCCGGCCCGGGTTCACTCGTCGCGCGGAAGAAAATTTCCTCAAGGCTGGCGTCGCCGGATTGTTCGGAAAATTTGCGGGTCACTTCCTCCAGCGTGCCGTCAATAATCTTCAGCCCGTTTTTCAAAATCAGGACGCGCGAACAAATTTCCTGGACCAGATGCAGCAAGTGCGAGCTGATGATGATGGCCGCGCCGGCGCGCGCCCGTTTCAGGATGGAATCCTTCATCCGGCGGATGCCGAGGGGGTCCAGCCCGGTCAACGGCTCGTCGAAGTAAATGACCCTGGGTGAGTGCAGCAGGCCGCAGGCAATGGCGAGCTTTTGTTTCATGCCGCGGGACAGTTCGCCGGGCAGCGCATCCCGCTTGTTCGCGATTTCGAGCTCGTCCAGCAAGTCACGACCGATGCGTTCATAATCCGGTACCCGGTATATCCGCGCCACAAAATTCAAATGCTGCCAGACTGTGAGGTAGTCAAACAGGCGCGGTTCGTCGGTGAAAAAGGCGAGTTGTTGCTTGGCGGCAATTGCGTCCCGGACAATATCGTGGCCGCCGACGCGCACGGTGCCGCGCGTGGGCGGAATGATGCCGGCGAGGCACCGCAGCGTGGTGGTCTTGCCCGCGCCATTCGGGCCGACCAGGCCCATGACTTCGCCGGGCCGGACCGAAAACGAAAGTTCGTTCACAGCGACGAATTCGCCATAAAGTTTGGTGAGACCTTCAACCTGGACCATGTGTTGCCGTTGGTAGCCGTTCTTGTTTCGGAGTGTTCAAACCTACCAGCCTATTGGGCACGGCGTAAAGCGCGCATATTTGCCGCCGCCGGGCGCGAACGTTTCCCCAATAATTCTCTTGGCAAATTCTTGTTTTGGGCGTAGAAACGAAGTGTTCTTTGAAATGGGAGGGCGTTGTCCCGTCCCCATCGCGGTCAAATGTCAGGGAATCCGGTGAAATACCGGAACGGTTGCGCCACTGTAACGGCTACAAATTCCAATGCCACTGTTTCGCTGGCGAAGCGGGAAGGCGGAATGAGGTTGGAGGCCGAAGTCAGGATACCGGTTTGGCTGTGCTCGTCGCGGTTGTTGTAGCGGCGGTCTGTGACCGTCGCCGTAATAACCGGCTTCTCCGTCAAAGAGAAGGATGAGGCCAGCCTGTCAAACGATTTTTGACAGGGTTCGTTGGATGCCTTCATTCTCCGTTTTGCCGGGGTCTGAAGGTTTTTTATTTTTGACGGTAGCGGCGCTCGGTGAGCACCGACATGGTCAAGAATCCGGCGGTCGCAGACCGCCGCTACAGATCCCGCGCTGGTCTCTCAATCGCAAACCGTGCTCCGAAAGCTTTCGGAGAACCCAATTGAAAGATCAGCCCATGAAAAAAATCTGTTCGCTGCTGGCCCTGGCCGGCGCCTTAAGCACTTCCACCATCGCCCACGCGCAATTTGCCAGCGGCGTAACTTCTTATAGTGAAGGTAACGGGGTCGAAGCTGGCTTCAACGATCCAACGTCCGCGTTGGGCGCTCCGTCAACGCAGACCGTTGACCCGGATCCAATTTACGGCGGCACCTTTCCGGTTGACCCGTTTGAGGCGCCGTACCTCCCCAACCAGATCACCGGGGTGGGTACCGGCGGGTCCCTGACGCTCCAGTTCAACACGCCGATTCTGAACGCCCCCAACAACCCGTTCGGCGTGGATTTCATTATCTTCGGCCATGCCGGGTTCAATGAAGATTTCAGCACCGGCACCGCCGTTGACGGCTCGTTTTACACCGGTGGCAGCAGCGACGTGCGCGTATCGGTGAGCGCCGACGGCACGACTTTTTACACGTTAAACCCTGCATTGACACCGGCGGTGGACGGCCTGTTCCCAACTGACGGAACCGGGAATCCATTTCTGCCGGTGAATCCCGCCCTGACCGCGGCCGATTTTGCGGGCCAGGATTTGGCCGGCATCCGCTCGCTGTACCACGGGTCGGCCGGCGGCGCCGGTTTCAGTCTGGCCTGGGCGATCGACTCCAATGGCCAGAGCGTGTATTTGCCATCCGTTGATTATGTCCGGCTGGATGTACTGGGCGATGGATCGCCGGCGTACATTGACGCGATTTCGGTGGTGCCCGAACCGGCGACGTTGACGTTGGCCATTGCCGGTGCCGGGTTGTTTTTACTGCGCCGGCGCGCCTGACCACATGCGCGTCGGTCTGCTCTTTTTGTGGGGTCTGGTTGCCGCCTCGGTTGGCGGGGCGGCAACCATTCAAGAAGATTTCTCCGGCAATCCGCAACCGGACGGCTGGAACATTTTCGGCAATACCAACCTGTTCCAGTGGGATGCCACGAATCAAAACCTCGATGTCACCTGGGATTCGTCGCAATCCAACAGTTACTTTTACCATTCGCTCGGAACGATTGTGGCTAAATCGGACAACTTCGGCATTTCGTTCGACCTCCAGCTCAGCAACATCGTCGTCGGCGTCAATCCCGCCAAGCCCGCCACGTTTGAACTGGCGGTGGGTTTCATCAATCTGGCCAGCGCCACCAGCACCAACCTCGAACGCGGCGTGGGCATGAATGCCACGCACGGTGCCCACAACCTTTGTGAGTTCGATTACTTTCCCGATTCCGGATACGGCGCAACCATTTCACCGACGCTGATCTCCAGCAACAACCAATACGCCAGCGTGTTTGCCCATCCGTACACCCTCGATCCGGGTGCACTGTTTCACGTGACGATGACCTACACCGCAAGCAACCAAACCTTGCAAACCATCGTGACCCGCAATGGCAGCCCTTTCGATTCGACCAACACGGTGTTGGGCACCGGCTTCAGCGATTTCCGCCTCGACCAGGTTGCCATCAGCAGCTACAGCGATGCGGGCGCGGGCGGTTCGCTGCTCGCCCAAGGCACCATGGACAATTTTGTCGTCGTCGTGCCGCCACCGCCGGCGCAAAATCTTACCGGCAGCTTCACCAACAGCTTCTGGCAGGCGCAGTTTCTCAGCCAGAGCAACTGGCTTTATACCCTGCAACGCTCGGTGGACTTTCAATCATGGACAAATATTTCGTCCACCAACCCGGCCAATGCGACGAATCTATTTCTGACCGACACCAATCCGCCGGGGACCGCGGCGTTCTATCGAATCAGCGCTCAAAGACCGTGAAAAAACGTGACCAGCGGCAGGTGACAAGTGACACGACACAACGCGCGCCACATGCGGGGCTGGCGTTTTCTCGTCACCCGTCACGCGTCACGCATCACGCCTTTACGCTCGTAGAACTGCTGGTCAGCATCGCCGTCATTGCCATCCTGGCGGCGATTTTGCTGCCGGTGTTGAATCAGAGCAGGCAGTCAGCCTGGCGTACCGAATGCACGAGCAACCTGCGCCAACTGGGCATGGGCTCGGAAATGTACTGGGACGACAACAAGGGAAATTGTTTCCGCTACATTTACGGCACGACAAACTACGGGCAAATTTACTGGTTCGGCTGGATCGGGCCGGGACCGGAAGGCCAGCGCCCATATGATTTATCATTGGGCGCGCTGCATCCGTTTGTCAGCGACAGCCATGTAAGAATTTGTCCGGCGTTGAACTACGCGCTGGCGCAGTTCAAATTGAAGGCCGATGCGGTGGTGTACAGTTACGGCTACAATCTTTATCTTTCCACAACCTCCATCCAGCCTCCGATTAGCGCGACAAAAATCCCGCACCCGACGCGAACCGCGCTCTTCGCCGATGCCGTGCAGGTCAACGATTTTCAGGCGCCGGCCTCACCTTCAAATCCGATGCTGGAGGAATGGTATTATCTGGATTTGGAAACAAATTATTCCGGGGCGAACAATTATCCCAACGGCCATTTCCGTCACAATCAAATGGCCAACGTCGTATTTTGCGACGGCCACGTGGGGACGGAAACCATGATGCCCGGTTCGCTGGACCAAAGACTGCCCAACGAATTCGTCGGCCAGTTGCGCCCGGAAATTCTGACGCTCCAGTAAAATTCAGGCGCCAATCAGTTTCTGGATCGCGCCGCAGATTTTATGCGACCATTTCTCCAGAACCGTCGCATCGCGGCCTTCGAGCAGCAACCGCGCCTTGGGCTCCGTGCCGGAGTAACGCAGAAAGACCCGCCCGCCCTGCCCTTTCAATTCCGCCTCGGCCTCACCCACGAGTTTCATCACGCCGTCCAGCTGCTCGAACGGCTTTTTCTCGCGCACGCGGACGTTGGTGACCAGTTGGGGAAAGCGCGTCCAGCATTTCGCCAGTTGGGAAAGCGGCGTTTCCCGGGCGCGCATGATTCGCAAAATCTGCAATGCCGCCACCAGGCCGTCGCCCGTGGTGCCAAAATCGCGGAAAATCAAATGGCCGCTCTGCTCGCCGCCGAAATTGAAGCCGTGCTTCAACATTTCATCAATCACGTTTTTATCACCGACGGCGGTGCGAACTATTTTTCCGCCGGCGTTTTTGATCGCCGCTTCCAGGCCGGCGTTGCTCATCACCGTGGCCACCAGCGTTTCCTCGGCCAGCGTTTTCTGCGCGAGCATGTCCAGCGCCGCGATGGCCATGATGTCATCACCGTCAATCAGCACCCCGGTTTCGTCACAGAGCAGCACCCGGTCGGCGTCACCGTCGTGTGCGATGCCGAGGTGCGCCCGGTGTTGGACGACCTGGCGGCAGAGATTTTCCGGGTGCATCGAGCCGCAATCCTGGTTGATGTTCATGCCGTCGGGCTGGTTGCCGTGGACAATGACTTCCGCGCCCAGCTCGCGCAGGACGCAGGGGGTGGATTTGTAGGCCGCGCCGTGCGCGCAATCGACGACCACCCGCAGGCCTTCCAGCGTCATGCCGCGCGGAAAGGAGGCCTTGGCAAATTCGATGTAACGCCCCAGCGCATCGTCAATGCGAACGGCCTTGCCAATTTGACCGGCCGTCGGGCGGATGTTTTCAATTCCGCCGGTAAAAACCAGATTCTCAATCTCATTCTCGATTTTGTCATCGAGCTTGTAGCCGTCGGCGCGGAAGAATTTGATGCCATTGTCGGCGTAGGGATTGTGCGAGGCGGTGATGACAATGCCGGCGTCGGCGCGGAGGCTGCGCGTCACGTAGGCGACCCCGGCGTCGGCAGCGGGCCGATAAACAGCACGTCCACACCCATGGAAAGGATGCCGGAGGAAATCGCGTTTTCGAGCAGGTACCCGGAAAGCCGCGTGTCCTTGCCCAGGACGATTTTATGTTTGCCCCGGCTCCCGTGCCGGGGCTGGCGTTCGAGATTTTTGAAGACATGTGCCGCGGCGCGGCCCAGCTTGAGGGCGGTCTCGGCGGTGACCGGCTCCACATTGGCCGTGCCGCGGACCCCGTCGGTGCCAAATATCTTTTTAGGTGCGTTCATCGTTTTCTATTCGGCGGGAGGCAGGATGGTCACACTGACCTCCGGCGGATCAACGGCGCCGAGCGCCACGCCCGGCGGCAGCGAAACATCCACATTCCGGCGCAAACGGCGCGCGACATCAATGCCCGTAAGGTTCACCACGGCGTGAACCTGGCTTCTTTGCAGACCCGCCATGATGTCGGACGGTCCGCTGACCTTGACGGCAACCGCACCGGGAATGATCTGGGCATTGTGCACGTCCGCGCTGGTGGAAACCGCGAACACCGGCAGATTCGTAAACGTCAGCGTGTTCACCGTGGCAAAGGGGACGACGGCTTCGGGCGTCTCGCGGACGTCGTGGATGGTAAACCAAAGCACCATGGCCAAAATCAGCGAAAGCAATTTCCAGGTGAAATCCTTGATGATCCAGTCGCGGTTCGCCATACAATTCAATTGCCCGGCGGTTTGAGGACCGGGCGGGGTTCGTTTTTGGTGATGACGGCTGCGCTGGGTTTGTAGCGTTCGCTCAAATGGGAACGGAGCCATTCGACGGCACTGCGCGACTTGGCCGGCTGCACCAGCAGGGAGGTCAGGAACGCGCGCAATTCCTCCAGGGTGACCCCGCGCACGAGCTGGCCTTTGTAGGCGTGCGAAATCTTGCCGTTTTCCTCGGAGACCACGACAATCACGGCGTCCGTTTCTTCACTCAGACCGATGGCCGCGCGATGGCGTGTGCCGAGCGATTTGTTCAAATCCTGCCGCTGGGTCAGGGGAAAAATACATGCTGCGTAAGCGATGCGATCGCCCTTGATGATGACGCCGCCATCGTGAATGGCGTTGTTGGGGAAGAAAATGGTTTCGAGCATTTCGGGCGTGGCTTCGCAATCCACCGGGACGCCGGACTCAACCGCCTCGAACAGCTGGATGGATTGTTCGATGGCGATGAGCGCGCCGATGCGGACATCCGAAAGCCGCTCCACCGTCTGGATGATGACCTCGATATTTTCGCGCTGTTCCCGGGCGCTGGCAAAGAGCGGGAGGTTGCCGAGTTCGGCCAGCATGCGGCGCAATTCCGGTTGAAAGATGACCAGCACGGCGATGGCAAAAAACGCCGAGAACGTGCCAAGCAACCAGCTCAGCACCTTCAATTTCAAGAGCGTCGCGGCCAGGGCCAGCACCAGCAACACAACCACAAAGCCGACGACGACCGGCCAGCCGCGCGTGCCGCGCAAAAAGCGGGAGGCGTAATAAATCATCACCGCGAGGATTAAAATCTCCAACGCGGGCCGCCAGCCGTTCTGTAGGTAAATCCACATTATTTTTTCATTCGACTGAACATGGCTTCCGCCATCCGCACCGCCTGGACGGTTTCCGCCACGTCGTGCGCCCGGATAATTTGGACGCCGGACCCAACCGCGAGGCAGGCGCAGGCCAGCGAAGCCGGCAATCGTTCCGACAAACCCGCGCCGAGCAATTTCCCGATGAACGACTTGCGCGAAACACCCACCAGCAGCGGTCGTGCCATCGTTGTAAAACTCCGCAAGTTCGCAAGCAACTGCAAATTGTGCTCCAGCGTCTTGCCAAAACCAATGCCGACGTCCAACCCGACCTGTTCGGCGGTGACCCCGGCGGCGTTCAACCGCCCCAATCGTTCCCCGAAAAATTCGGCGACCTCGCGAATTACGTCCGCGTACACCGGATTTTCCTGCATGCTCTGCGGCGTGCCGCAGGCGTGCATGCAAATGTATCCGGCCTTGAACTCCGCCACCACACGCCACATCGCATTGCGTTCGCGCTGGGCAGCGACATCATTGATGATACTCGCGCCCGCGGCAAGCGCGGCGCGGGCCACGGCGGGCTTCGTGGTATCAATGGAAATGGGAACAGCCACGCGGCCGGCCAGCTGTTCGATGACGGGCAAAACCCGGCGCAATTCCTCGGCCTCACTGACTGGCCGGGCGCCGGGACGCGACGATTCGCCACCCAGATCGAGAATTTCCGCGCCCTGGGCCACGAGCTTCTGCGCGTGAGCCACGGCGGCGGCGGCCTCCAAAAACTGTCCGCCGTCGGAAAACGAATCGGGCGTGACATTGACCACCCCCATGATCAGCGCCGGGCGCGGAAAGACAAATTCAAACTGGCGCGCGCGGAAAATCATCCTGTGAGCGTTGACGGACATGCATTGATTGTGCGTATTCGCGGCGGGAATTCAAAGTTCAACCACCGCCCCGATGGAGAACATTTTGCTTCATGCCGCCACCGGCGGAATTTTCAGGCAATTTTCAGGAAAGTCGAGACCTTGTGTGAAAGCGGCGTGCGGCGCAGACAGGAAATGGTGCAAAGCCGGCGGCAGGCACGGGTTTGCGCCCGAACCTGTCGTGTGGCTTCATTTTGCCATAACTCTCTCAGGGTGGTTTTGGCATCGGACACCATGTTGCCCATGGGCGGAAAATAGGGACAAAGTTTGATGGCCCCGTCCTGAATCCACAGGTTGTCCGTGGCAATGTTGCAGACCGGTTCGGAAGGATCCTTTTGCAGTCGTTTGCCGGACATGGTGGCAGCATGTTTCGGGTCCGCCCGATTTTGTTTGACCATGTCGTCGAGCGCCTGATCGGTGACATGAACGGCGTAACCTTCACCCTTCAGTTCGCGGATCTGGTCCGTCACCCGTTGCAACCGTTGGTTGTCCTTGATGCAAAGCAGTTCCCGGGTCGCTTCCGGCATGCCGTCCAAAGATTCAAATATCTGCGGCGTGCACATCACCCCCTCCATTTTTCCGAAACACTTCGCAATCTCAATGAACGATTCCAGATTGAGGTCCGTCAAAACGGTCTTGAGATTGAGGCTGAGGTGTCTCTGCTGACGTTCCCGCTCCCGTAGCAGGAGGGTTATGCAGCGGAGCGTCCGGGCGGTGCCGTCGGGAAAGGGACGAATGGTTTCATTAATGTTGGGATCGAGTGACTCGATGGAAACACCGATATTGAAAAGGCCGGCGGCGACAAAACGGCGCGCCATTTCCTCGTTCATGATATAGCCGTTGGTGGTGAACCGAAAATCCAGTCCCAGCCGCCCTGCCAGTTCAATCCAATCGGCGAGGTGGCGACTGGTGGTTGGCTCGCCGCCCATGTAGGAGACCAGCGTTCCCCGTCCGCAGAGCTCGTAAATTTCATGCAGCGCCCGCGGCATCAGGTCGTCGGTAAACGGTGATCGCCATAATTTTCTCAACACCTCACCCCCCAGAAATCCGTAGGAGCACATGATACACCTGGCATTGCAGGGCGCATCACGCCAGATGTGTACGGTGCGCGGCACCGCGATGAAAAACGGAGTGCGGTCAGAAACAATCGACCGGATTTCCTTTTTCAAGTAAGGCAATCCCCGGACCACTTTCCGAGGCAAAGATGAAAGTTTCACACAATTGAGCGATGTTTATTTTCATCTTCCGAAGACCCTGGAAGTCACCGTTAAGGGCGAGAAGGTAACAGTAGTAAATACAATTCAAAACCGCTTGACAAGAACATATTACTTATAATTCCGCTTCAAACTTTCACGCGGAAATACTCAATGGTCCGGGCCAAACCGTCCGCCAGCCGGATTTTTGGTTCCCAATGAAGTATTTTTCGTGCCCGGGTAATGTCGGGCTGGCGCTGTTTGGGGTCGTCCTGGGGCAGTGGTTTGAACACCACTTTGCTGCGCGAGGCGGTGGCGCGAATGATCTCCCGGGCAAATTCGAGCACGGTCAGTTCACTCGGATTGCCAATGTTCATCGGCAGATCGTAATGGCTCATCATCAACCGATAAATACCTTCCACCAGATCGGACACATAGCAAAAACTGCGCGTCTGCCGGCCCCGGCCAAAGACGGTGACGGGTTTGTGCTTGAGCGCCTGGCTGATGAAAGCGGGAACGACGCGCCCGTCATGCAGCCGCATGCGCGGGCCATAAGTGTTGAAGATGCGGACAATGCGAGTCTCGACCTGGTGTTCGCGGTGGTAGGCCATGGCCAGGGCTTCGGCAAACCGCTTGGCTTCGTCGTAACAACCGCGCGGACCAATCGGGTTGACGTTGCCCCAATAATCCTCCGTTTGCGGATGCACGAGCGGATCACCATAAATTTCCGAGGTGGAGGCGAGCAAAAACCGCGCCCGCTTGTTTTTGGCCAGGCCCAGCGCCTTGTGCGTGCCCAGCGAACCGACCTTGAGCGTCTGGATTGGCAGTTCCAGGTAATCCACCGGACTGGCGGGCGAGGCAAAGTGCCACACGTAATCCACCGATTCGTTCAGAAAAATAAATTCGCTGACATCCTGCTGGATGAATTTGAAACCGGGGTTCCCCCCGAGATGCGAAATATTGTCCACCGTGCCCGTGACAAAATTATCGATGCCGATGACTTTATGACCGCGCGCCAGCAGCAAATCGGTCAAATGCGACCCCAAAAATCCGGCGGCGCCGGTCACGACGGACGTGGGTGGTTTCTTTTTCATCAAAGGCAAATGGCTTCACGGCTCAACCGCCAGCTGAAGGCAGCGTAGTGCAATGAAAGGCGGATTCAACGATTAAAAGACCGGACCGTTTCATTTGGCGCCGGTGGCCGCGAACACGGCGGGAATGGTGCGCAGCAATATTTTCAAATCCAGCCACAACGACCAGTTGTCGATGTATTCGAGGTCGAGCCGCACCCAATCCTTGAAGTCCTTGATCTGATTTCGCCCGCTGATTTGCCAGAGGCAGGTGAGGCCGGGCTTCACGCTGAGGCGGCGCCGGTGGGCCAGATCGTTGAAGCGTCTGACTTCATCCACGGGCAGCGGCCGCGGGCCCACCAGGCTCATCTCGCCGCGCAGCACATTGAAGAGTTGCGGCAATTCGTCGAGGCTGTAGCGGCGCAGGATTTTCCCGAGCCCCGTGATGCGCGGGTCGTTGGTCACCTTGAAGACGGGCCCGCTCATCTCGTTCATGGCCTCCAGCTCGTGTTTGAACTGTTCGGCGTTGGTGACCATCGTGCGAAACTTGTAAAGTGTGAACGGCGCGCCGTTCTGCCCGGAACGTTGTTGCCGGAAGAAGACCGGGCCGGGCGAGGCGAGCTTGATGGCGATGGCAATCAACAAAAACACCGGTGAAGACAAAATCAAAAGGACGAACGCCCCCCCCAGGTCCATGACATGCTTGATGACGCTCTGCCACGAGGCTTCCGGAGTGGTGCGGAAAACCAACAGCGGGCGGTCGAGCAATTCGTCAAAACTCGTGCGCGAGATTTGGGTCGCAAAAAAGTCGGCGACCAGCCACACCTCAACGCCTTCAAGTTCACAAGCCCGGATGACATACTCCACCTGCTCGAAATAGGTGTGTTTGGCGCTGAGAATCACGCCGTACACGGAATAATGGTGGAGCATGGAGACAATTTGTTGCATCGGCGTCTCCAGCAGATTGAGTTCAGCCACGATTTCGACGCTTTCGTCGCTCCCTTCCTTCAGTCCCTTTCGAATTTTGGCGATTTCCCGTTCGGTACCGACAACAATAAAACGGCGCCGGTATTGAAACTGCGCCAGTTTGCTTTTGAGCACGAGGCGAATCAGTTCTTCCTTCAGGTACACCATGCAAAAGCCGAAGCACCCGAAAGTTATGAAAATCGCCCGGGCCACGACCAGGTGAAAAACATAAACCGTCAGCATCAATCCCACCGTAATCAGCAAACAACCCTTGAACAACGGCCACAACAGGGCCTTGCGGGAGCACAAGGGAGAGTGATCGTAAAACCCCTGCGATTCGAGAACGAGCGGCGTGGCGGGAATCAACACGAGGTAAAGCCACGCAAAGTTTCTAAACGGACTGGCTGGCTCGAGCTTCAGCCATGAAATAAAGTCGGGATTGGAACGCAACGCATACGCCAACCAAAAGGCGACGGCAAACAGACCGGCGTCCGCCAGTTGTTGTATCACCGTTCGAATCTGACGATCACGTTTCAGCATGGCGGTTGAATGTTGAAGTGATTTCCAAAATTGTCAAACGGTGCGGGAATTCAATGGTTCGGCGGTTTACCATCTGGCCGCACACAATTCTATTTTAGCTTTGGTGGTGGTTGGAATTTCGGCACGGAGGCGGTGATGAGTTTTTCCATCCGGTCAAATGTGGCGTCTTCCTGCCCGGGCAGGCAAACGGCGAAATAAGCAACATAGGCCCAGCGTTGCAAAACGCCGGTCGTTAACAAATCCCGCGTCAACCACCAGACTCGCTGCCAATGGCTGTCGGTCTCTTCATTCCTGGCAACGAACCAAAACACGTAAAGGCCGCGTATTTCCTGCTGCTGGCCATCCTGGCCCTTGGTAAAATTTGTGATGGTCCATTTTGCAACCCGCAATTGATAGGGATTCGGGCCGGTGACGGGGAGATCGACCGTTGTTTTCCCGTCAATGCGCCAGCCCTGGCCGGGGAGGCAAAACTCCGGTTTGTGAATGCTGGTCCGGTCCATGCCCATTAAAACGATGTTGGCATTCACCCAAAACCCGTCGGGCGCCTTGTACCGCCGCTGGGCGTAACTGGTGTCTTTCGGGAGCATATTCAACACTGTTTGATCCTGCGCTTCCTTGATCGAAACAAAATCCAGAACCCGCTCCGGCAGGTCAAAATCCATTTTCAGGCTTCCGGAAATGGGCGTTGCCTTGATGCCGGGCGCGGCCAGTTTTTGGGTGTTTTTGAGCCATACCAACACCCCGGCGCCACCACCGATCAGCACCAGCACAGTTATAAAAACAAGTACCTTCTGGCGCTTCATGGCTCGTCCTTTGGGATCGAATCAGTTGAACCAGTCTTCTCCAGCCACCGTCCAACGAACAGCAATCCCACAAAGGCCGGCAAATATGGCACCAGGCTGATGAGGGTGCTTTCGTGAACATAATTGCCCCAACTCTGTCCGCCCATCACCGCCGCCATGATAATCAACAGCATCCGAAGGAGATTTCCCAAAATGGCGAACGGAATCGCCAGCGCCATCATGAACATCCGTTTCCACGGCGAACGAAACACCAAAAATCCCCAAACCGTGGCAAACAAAAAGATTGCCGTAAGACTGCGGATGCCGCTGCACGCCGCCGCAACATCGTATTGATACGTGCCCAGCGGATCGAACAGTTGCGTGCCCATTCGCACCACTCCAATTCCGAGAACGCCGTGCGCAATCCATTCCACCAGTGCGGAAACGAAAAGGCGCAGTGGGAAGGTAATGGGGTCGGAAATTGTGCCCAGCGGCACGGCAAAAAGAAAAAGAAAAAACGGAAAGAAGCTGTTCCGCAACCAGGCGGGCCCCCACGCCAACCCCGTCAACCCATAAATGCCGGCAAACAGCGCCACAATCGAGAGGCGCGGCTCTTGAACCACGTACCCCATGACATGCAACCCCAGCCCCAAACCGACCATCAGCAGGGCGGGCGGCCAGATTTTCAGCGGCAAGGCCAGCAATTCCGCGCGTTTCCACCAGAACAAACCAACCACCAGGAATGGGATCAGATTCCCATAAGCGTCATCACCGGCAGCACCCCCGCTGTTGTATGAATTATACATCCATTGCAGAAGCGACGGGCTTTTAATGTAACCAAAAATTGAATTCCCCAGGAATTGAAACACCGCCAGCCAGGCCGCCAGCAACAGGAAGAAGAAAGCTTTGTTGGGCAGCCGCCGCCAGCAATCAACACTGTCGGTCCACCAGTCGCGTGGAGTTTCACTGATGGAAGAACCGTTCATTTGTAGCTAATTTCAACGTAAAGATAACAAAACCCCGCCCTGGCTCAAATAAATTCTTGATGGTTGTTTTTCTCGATCAAGCGGCAGACGTTGAATTATAGCACGAAAATCCTCTTATTCCAGGGGATATTTCTTCAAGCCCAACAGTTGCCCCGTGATTTTGAGAATAAACCGCGGATTATTTTGCAAATAGCGCCGGGCCAGCCGCCGGGGCTCCTGGCATAAACGGTAGAACCATTCCAGCCCGCTCCGCTGCATCCAACGCGGCGACTGCCGCACCTGCCCGCTGTGAAAATCAAACGCGGCCCCGACGCCAATCATCAGGGACACATTCAGGCGCGGCAGATATTCCGCCATGAATTTTTCCTGCTTCGGTGTGCTCAAGCCAATCCACAGGATGTCCGGTTTGGCCGCAGCAACGGCTTCCCGCAATTGCTTTTCCTCTTCACCATTCAGCGGCCGGAACGGCGGGGTGTAACAGCCAACGACCTGTAATTGGGGAAACCGCGCCGTGAGCCGGTCGCGTAATTGCCCGGCCACCCCCGGCCCGCCGCCGAAAAAAAAGTGGCGGCACGGATTTTTTTCGCTCCACCCGCACACCTCCAGCATCAAATCCGGACCGTAAACCCGGCGCATTTCCCGGCAACCGCGCAACCTCCCCACCCAGACCATTGGCATTCCGTCCGGAGTGCAAAAAAACGCCTGATTCAAAATGCGACGAAATCCTTCATCCGTCTGGGCCTCCATCACACCATGCACGCCCGTCACGCAAATATACCCTTTGCGCCGGGTGCGCACCGCCTCGGCTATGGCAGCCAGCGCCGTCTGCAGATTGAGGACGCCGAGGCCGACGCCGAGAACATTGACTCGTTTGATGACCATGAAATTAAAAGACGGCAGGCAAAATACAAAACAGGCGACCAAACGCCAGCCAAACCCGACGCGCCGGATGCCCGCCGCTTCCGCTGGATTTGAAATTACCCGGTGTTTTGGCCGAGCCATGCGCGCACCGCGCCAACGCGCTCGACGGCCATGCGTTCAAAGCTGAATTTTTTCGCCTGCTCCAGGCCTTGAAGCCGGATTTGAGCGGTCAAGGCCGGTTCTTCCAGCAACCGCCGCAAGGTCGCTGTCACCAGGGAGCGGTTCTTGAAATCAATAATCAAGGCGTGACCGCCGGATATTTCGTGCGCGATGGGAATGTCGTTCAGCACGCAGGGTGTTCCGCAGGAAAGAGCTTCGGCGATGGTGCGGCCGAAGGTTTCTTCGCGGCTCGACAGAACGTAGGCCAGCGCGTGACGGTATAACGGCGCCAGCCACCTGGCATCCACCCAGCCCAGCACCCGCACGTGGGACTCGAGATTCCGGCTTTTAATCAATTCGTTGACCACGGCGGTGCCTTCCCAATTGCGGCCGACCATGATCACGGGCATCCGCGCGCGGATTTCAGCGGGCAGGTCCGCGTAGGCCTCCAGAAACAGCGGCACCTGCTTGTAATGATAAAAATTTGAAACCCACAAAAGATAGCCCGGCCTGACCTGCAACGCCGTTTCCAGCGCTTCGGTTTCACCGGGCTCGCGCTGGGGTGTGAATTCCGGCAGCGTCCCCTCGTGGCTGGTCATCAATTTTCCGGCGTACGCCGGGTACGCCTCGCGCAAACGCGCCGCGGTAAACGCGGAATTGGCGATCACCAGGGACGCCCGGCGCATGCCGCGGGTGATGTTCCGGGATCGATACCAGCGCCGCAAAAAACCGGGACAGTCGTTCTTGTCCACCTGCGGAAGCACGTTGACCCCCATGAACACCGGCAACGGCGCGCGCACCGGCACAAAACCAATCGTCAAAAGCCCCGCGGCGCCAAGCCGTCGGGCCGCCGGGCCAACCAAAAAATGGTCCGCCAGCAAACGGGCCGGCCTCCGGTCATTGGCCGGATAATCCCGCAGATAACGCAGGCGCGGATGTTCGAGGCCAATCTGCTGGTTGGGTCCGGCAAAAACCAGCCACTCCAGATCGTCAAAATGATTGAGCGAATGCGCCAGATATTCGCGGAAAAAGGTGGTCAGTCCCGTCTGGCGTTGCGGGTTTTCACAGAGAAATGAAAAGGCGAGTTTGAATTTTTTGGGCATCACGACCTCGGGACCGGATTTGCCGGACCAGCTTATTTTGCAGCCCCGCTTTGTCAAACCCATTCCCGCCGCCGCACCGCGAAAGTCGTTGCGAAATCACCCGTGCCATTTATTCTTACTTCGTTGAAAATCGGCCTGCTCCAACTCAATTCGACCGTCGGTGATTTTGCCGCAAACCGCCAGAAACTCATCGCCGGTTACGAAGCCGCCTGTGCGCGCGGCGCGGAATTTATCCTCGCCCCGGAATTGTTCTTGTGTGGCTACCCGCCGCGGGATTTGTTGTTGCGCGCCGATTTTGTGGAAGCCCAACTCGCTGTTCTGGCGGAAACCGCCAAAAGCATCGGCCCCATCCCCCTGTGCGTCGGCTGCGTGGACCCGAACCCCGACCGCCCGGGGCGCCCGCTCCGAAATTCGGCCGCCGTCCTGCAAAATGGCAATATCATCTGGCGCACGCACAAATGCCTGTTGCCGACCTACGACGTTTTTGATGAAGAACGTTATTTTGAACCCCCGAAAACCGTCGCCCCCTTCGAGTTTAAATCCGAAGGCGTTCGGACCAGGCTGGGCATCACGATTTGCGAGGACATTTGGAACGACCAGGATTTCTGGCCGGAGCAGTTGTACCGCCGCGATCCCATCAAGGAACTCATCGCGCAAGGCGCCCAGGCCATCATCAACATCTCCGCGTCACCGTGGCATGATGGCAAGGAGCGCGTGCGGCTGGAAATGCTCCAGCGCGTGGCGCGGGACGAAGGCGTGCCCCTGGCCTATGTAAACCTGGCCGGCGCCAACGACGAATTGATCTTTGATGGTCACAGCGTCGTGCTCAATCAGCGGGGTGAACCGCTGGCCTTGGGCAAGGGATTTGCGGAAGACCTTTTGGTGGTGGACTGGGAAGCGGGTTCGCCGGCGCCAAAAGCCGCGTGGCCGGACCGGGAGCAGCAGTTGTTCGCTGCGCTGTCCCTCGGCATTCGCGATTACGTCGGCAAATGCGGTTTCAAATCGGCCCTCGTCGGGTTGTCCGGCGGCATTGATTCCGCCCTCGTCGCCGTGCTGGCGGCGGAGGCGCTGGGGCCGGACCGGGTCATGGGCGTCTCCCTGCCGGCACGTTATTCGAGCCCGGGCAGTTTGAGTGACGCGCAGGCACTCGCGAAAAACCTGGGGATTCGGTACGAGGTCCTGCCGATTGAAACGGCCTTTCAATCGGTCGAACAACAGCTGGCCAATGTCTTTGCCGGAACCAAGCCCAATGAAACCGAGGAAAACCTCCAGTCGCGGCTGCGGGGCGTGACCTTGATGGCGTTGTCCAACAAATTCGGCGCGCTGGTGCTGACCACCGGCAATAAATCGGAGATGGCCGTCGGCTATTGCACGCTGTATGGCGACATGTGCGGCGCCCTGGCCCCGCTCGCGGACGTTTTCAAAATGGATGTTTACCAGCTGTCACACTGGGTGAACCGGCAACGCGAAATCATCCCCGCCGCCTCCCTCACCAAACCGCCGAGCGCCGAGTTGCGCCCGGACCAAAAGGACCAGGATTCGCTGCCGCCCTACCCGGTCCTTGACCGGATCCTGGAGGCTTATGTCGTGCAAAACTTGAGCAAATCGGAAATCATTGCGCGCGGTTTTGACGCCGCGGTCGTGAACGATGTCATCAATAAAGTCAACTTCAGTGAATACAAGCGCCGCCAGGCCGCGCCTGGCTTGAAGGTGTCGCCGCGCGCGTTTGGCATTGGACGGCGCATCCCCATCGCTCAACAATTCCGCGTGACGGTTTGAGTTTTCCATGATGATCTTTCACAATTCCATCCATCATTGCGCCCGATGAAATTTTCCATCATCACCCCGAGTTTTCGCAATTCGAAATGGCTCAAGCTTTGCATCGCCTCGGTGGCGGACCAGGAAGGTGTCGAGCGGGAACACATCGTCCAGGACTCCTGTTCGGATGATGGCACCCAGGATTGGCTGCCCCAGGATCCGCGCGTGCGGGCATTCATCGAAAAGGATGCGGGCATGTACGACGCGGTCAATCGGGGTTACCGGCGGGCGCAAGGCGACATCCTGGCCTACCTGAATTGCGATGAACAATACCTGCCCGGCGCGCTCAAAAGTGTGCAGGACTTTTTTGAAAAAAATCCGCAAATCGAAGTGTTGCTGGCGGGCACCGTCGTGGTGAACGGCGACGGCCATTACATTTGTCACCGGCATTCCATGGTGCCGCATCCCTGGCACATGTGGTTCCGGTTCCCGGTCCTCACCAGTTCACTGTTCATCCGCCGCCAGGTCATCGACGAGCGCCGCCTCCTCTTCGACACCCGCTGGCGCGATTTGGGCGATTTTCACTGGATCTCCGCCCTGCTCAAGGAACGCGTGCCGATGGCGGTTTGTGATTGCTTCACCTCGGCTTTCGCTGATACCGGCGAAAACATGAATCTGAAACCAAACGCCCTGCGGGAAATAAACGAGACCAAGGCCATGGCCCCGCCGTGGCTTCGCTGGCTCAAACCCGTTTTGATCGCGCAACACCGTCTCCGCCGGCTGGCGGCCGGCCACTTTTCACTCGAACCAACCAGTTATTCCATTTACACGCTGCAAAGCCCGGAACGGCGCGTCCAATTCGATGTCGCCAGGCCAACGGCGGTCTGGTGGAACCGGCTTTGACCCCGCCCGCCAATGCTCCAGGGGTAATATGGACGGTTCCAGAAAATGGAATTGCCACGCCGCCGGCCGTCGGGCAGACTTACCGCTTTCATGCAAAACCAATTTGTAGTTGCGAGCGGCAGTGAACGCTCGGTTATCAACCTGATTGAGACCGTCCCATAATCAATCCCAGAGGTCAGCTTCTGACGTAATAAAACACTCATATGGAAACAAAACGACTTGTGGAAAAGGATCCGGCCCTGAAAAAGGATGATTTGATCGTCATCGCCGGCGCCGGCGGCTTCATCGGCGGCAACCTGGCGCTTTATTTCACAAAAAAGGGCTTCACCCGGATTCGCGCCGTGGACAAAAAACCGCTTTACGAATGGTATCTCCAGGTGCCGGGCGTGGAAAGCCTCTGCCTCGACGTCAGCCAGGAGGATAATTGCCATCGTGTCTGCGAAGGTGCGGTGGAGGTGTATCAACTGGCCGCCGACATGGGCGGCATGGGCTTCATCGAACGTTTCCGCGTCGAATGCCTGCGCTCCATCCTCATCAACACGCACATGGTCGAGGCCGCGTATCGCGCCGGCACGCGCCGCTATTTTTACTCCAGCTCGGCCTGCGCCTACAACACGCTGTTGCAAAAAGACCCGAACGTTCGCGCGTTGAAGGAGTCCGACGCCTATCCGGCCATGGCCGAACGCGGTTACGGCTGGGAGAAGCTGGTTTCCGAAATGTTTTGCCAGGAATACTGGGCCGAACGCGGCATGAAAACCTTCATCGCCCGTTTCCACAACGTTTATGGCCCGCACGGCACCTGGGATGGCGGACGCGAAAAAGCCCCCGCCGCCCTCTGCCGCAAGGTCATCGCCGCGCTGGACACCGGCAAGAAGGACATCACGATTTGGGGCGACGGCCACCAGACCCGCAGTTTCATGTACATTGACGATTGCGTGAAGGGCATCGACACCATCACGCACTGCGATGAATTGATTGCGACCCCCATCAATCTCGGTTCCAGCGAACTGGTCTCCATCAACGAACTGCTTTCCAAGGTCGAAAAAATCGCCGGCGTGAAACTCAAACGGCATTACGACCTGACCGCACCCCGCGGCGTGGCCGGCCGCAACAGCGACAATACCTTCATCAAGCAGGTTCTTAAATGGGAACCCAACACGACCCTGGACAAGGGGCTGGCCGCAACCTACAAGTGGATTCGCGAACAGTACCACAACCGCAAAAAAGGCCGGCGGGTGGTGGAATAATCGTCTCGCGCAAATTATGGCTGCCGGCCACCGGTCTTAACCGCCGGACGGTTTCATCGCCCCGCGTTCGCAGGCGGCGTATTTCTCAATCAGCCGGTCGTAAACCCGCGCGGCGTCCGGATTCGGGCGGATTTCGCTGCCGGGAATCGGATCGGTGAACCCGGCGACCACTTCCACCCATTGCGGCTTTTCCCCGGCCTGAACCAGCCAGCCATGCGCAGCCAGCAGCGCAGCGCCCAGCGCGGCGCTCTTGGAAATCTCAATGCGCAACACGCGGCAGTTCATCACGTCGGCCATCACCCGCAACAACGCCGGATCGTTCGACGCGCCGCCCGTGGCGTAAATGCAGTCCGGCGCGACCTGCATCCATTGCGCGTGCAGCCGCTTGGAAAGCATCTGCGCCTCCACGATGGCGCGGCAGTTCGCCGCGGCATCCTTTTCATCAAGGTCAAAACGATGAATGCCGGGCCGGTTGACGCGCGGGACGATTTCCGCCTCGAACCACGGCAATAAAATCCCGCCGTGGTTGCCCGGCGGTTTCGTAGCCATCAATTCGCCGAATGTTTTCCAATCTTTGATGCCGTAAGCGTCCCGGATTTTTTCGCGCGCCAGCGAACCATTTTTAAAACAAATCAACGACATGTAACCGCCCGCCGGCGAACCGAACACGTGGCCCTCGCCCTGCTCGTCGGTGCGGCAGCTTTTCATCGGACCGAAATAAGTGTCGCTCGTGCCCAGGCTGATCGCCACCCGGCCTTCCTGGATAAGACCCAGCCCGACGACGCTGCACGGATTGTCGCCCGACCAGACCAGCGCCAGCGCCGCGGGATTCAACCCGTACTTGTTCACGAAATAGGGACTGACCGGCCCGATGATTCTTGATGAATCAGCCAGCGGCGGCAGTTTCTTTGCCAGTTCCGGCGCGGTGGCCTTCAATGCGCCCGCGTGCCAGGTCTTTTGGTGAATATCCATCAGGTTCATCCCCGCGCCGTCGCCATAATCAATCGGCGCAATTTTTCCGGCGAGCAGCGACGCCATGAACGAGCTGACCAGGGCGATGCCCGCAGTTTGG
This sequence comes from uncultured Verrucomicrobiae bacterium, assembly GCA_963762585.1. GTDB lineage: Bacteria > Verrucomicrobiota > Verrucomicrobiia > Limisphaerales > UBA11358 > UBA11358. The sequence goes on along the minus strand of CAVXLF010000023.1, from coordinate 173,216 downwards.
GCGCAGGCCTCCGGTTCAGTCTTGTAAAACTTGCGGATTTGCGGCCCGGTGAACCGCTCAAATGTGTCCGAACCGGTCTGCTCCGCCGTTGCCTTGAGACCGCCCAGTTCCTGGCGGATTTCCGCGCATTCCCGCGCGGTGGAGGAATCCATCCAGATGGGCGAGGTCGAACGCGAGAAAATTCCCTTCAGATTTTCCACCAGACTTTTTTGAGCATCCAGTCTGGCCAGCGCCGCGGCGGCGCCCTGGTTGAAATAAACCGAGCCATGCTGCTGGCCGCTGCCGCTGACGGCCAGAATTTCGCCCAGCGCCACGCCATCCTTTTTCATCGCGGCAAACAACAGATCCAGCGCCTCCGCCCACATCAACGGTGGGCTGTGTTTGACCAGCGGATCGGGATTGGGCAGCACGCCGTTCTGGGTCTTGTATTGCGGCAGCGCGTGGTCGAAGTTCAATGATTTCTCATACACCACCTTGCGGCGGTCGTAATCAATCACCACCGCGCTCAGGCTTTGCGTGCTGGAATCGAGTCCAAGAAATAATTTTGCCATGTGATTTCGCAACGCAGTAAAAACCGCGGCCGCTCCATCGTCAAGCAAACGTGATTGGGTAGGCTAGCTTAGGAACGACAGACTCATTTTGCCTTTCTCGCAGCAAATTTGGTGGATTGTCCGCCAGATTGTTCCTGTTAAGTTCGACTTGGTAGATACGGCCCCGCAGGCCGGAGCCAACCCCGGTAACTGCATCCGCCGTTGCTTGAGAGCCATGGTGAACAGGTTGCGAGTGGACGTGCTACCACCCTTTGAGTTTTGGATTGAGATGTGAAAATTGAGAGTTCCGATTGCCTTCGTGAGCCAGCCGCCGGCCTTTTCGGTCATGGCTCCCGGCTTTGTTTTTGCCAGGATTTGCCGACGCCGGCAGCCTCGGAACCTTAGGGTCCAAAAACACTGCTCCCAATGACAACCAACCGTAACAGCCAGAGCGGAGCCGGGATGAAATTCCTGCTCGTCCGCCCGCCGGTCACCCTGAAAATCGCCCGGCGGCTCAAGGCCTTCCTTCACCTGGAACCGTTGGCCCTGGAAATTGTCGCCGGAGGCATTCCATCCCGGCATCAAACGCGCATCCTGGATCTGGCTTGCGAGAAGTCGCCGGAGAGGGCGTTTAAACGGGCGCTCGAGGAATTCCAGGCCGGACGTCCTCGGTTTCACGGCCTATTCCAACGAGGCCGCCACGGTAAAGCGGCTGGCGGGGATGGCAAAAGCGCATCGGCCGGGCGTGGTGGTGATGGTCGGGGGAGTACATGCCACGCTCGCGCCGGAAGATCTGCGTCTGCCGGGCGTGTTTGATTTGGTGGTGCGCGGCGAGGGGGGCACGGCGATGCGGACTTTGGTGCCGCTGCTGGAGGCCAAGGCGCCCTGGCCGGAATCGGACGCGTTCCTGCCGACGAATTCGCCGCGATTCGATGAGCTGGCCGCCACTTTGCCCCCGCAACTGCCGCCGTACGACACGGTCCCGCGCGCCCGGCTGGACCTGGTGGACCGCTCCGCCTACTACTGCATCTGGCACGGCCGGCGCGGGGAGAGGTTGCCGACGTTGTTTCCCCGGGTGGCGGCCGCACGCACCAGCGTGGGGTGCCCGTTTCGATGTTCCTTCTGTGTGGTCCATCACCTCGCCGGCGGACAGTATGTGCGGCGGACACCGGATGACGCCGTCGATGACATCGCGGCGATTCCCGAAGACCACGTGTATTTTCTCGACGACGAGATGTTCATTGATGCCAACCGGGCGGGCGAAATTGCCCGACGCCTGCTGGAACGGGGCGTGCGCAAGCATTACACCAGTTGGGCGCGGGCCGACACCATCGTGAAGTACCCGGAACTGTTCAAGCTGTGGAAAGAGGCGGGACTATCCCTGGTCTACGTCGGTCTGGAGTCCATGCGACCGGACATTCTGCTGGAGTATAACAAGAAAACCAGTCCGGAAGTAAACCAGCAGGCGGTTGCCATCCTGCGCGAACTGGACATCGGGTTGCACGCGTCGCTGATGCTCAACCCGGACTATACGGAGGAAGACATTGAAATGGTACGCCAGGCGGTCAAGGCGGTGGCCCCGGCGGAGGTGTCGTTCACCGTCTTTTCGCCGTCCCCAGGCACCGACCTGTGGAAGAAGCACCGGGGCGAATTCTGCTGCCCGGATCCACATGCCTTTTATGACGGCATGCACACGCTGCTGCCGACGAAAATGCCCATCAAGAAGTTCTACCGCAAGCTGGCGTCGCTTTGGCTGCTCGGCGCCCTCAGCAATCCCTTGCTGCGAAACAAGGTCAAGGTGCCGCTGAAGGACTGGATAAAGTTCTTCTATTACGGCTTCTGGTATGGCTGCAGCCTGCAATTCATCTACCTGGACTATGGCGAACGACGGCGCAGGTGAGGAAAGGTCAATCGTAATGGAGATCGGCTCGTTGGCCTGCAGGCTGCCGAGGCCGGTTCCAATTGCGCGGTGCGTGCCTGGTGGGTTTATGAGAACGCTGCCAACAAATCACTGAAGCCAACGCCGGGCGCGACAAGCCGGTTCCGCATTCGCGGTTGACATCACACATCCGGCATGGCTCAGTTCTGGTTGTCAGGCATCGGTATCTTACGACGACAACAACATCGCGCTTAAGCTTCCGGGAGGTCGGGCACGTCTGGAAAATTTGCGCCCGGCCTGTTGCGGTTTCGGGAGTCATCCGGGCGGCACATGTTTCTGTTTCCGTGATGACGATTGAGAAACCGGGCGCAAAATCCCGGAGCTTCACAAGGCCGTGCAGAGCATATATGCGGAGCGCGTCGAAGCCGAGCGCGGCGAGTTGGCCGCGGGCGACCCTTATTTGCTGATGGAGTACAGAGCGGCGACGGCATGGCGCTGGGCATTTTTTCCGGTGTCCAAAAAGCCTCGAGTAGATTTTTTACCGGCTACGTCATCGCCAAAGGCGCGCGGGCCGTCATACTTTATTTGGAGAGCATTACCGGTGACCAGCGGGCACATTTACACCTGAGCAATGAGATATTTCGAGGTCTTACCATCAAGCCGGTGGGCTCCTCAGAAACCAGACGTCAACCCGTTGGCTGCCACAATAGCCGCCATTCCTGTTTTTTGAGTCATTGCCCCCCGCCGGGCGGGGTTGGTTGGCTGACCCATCGCTGCCGGCAACGCGGAATGATCCAAAGTCATGAACATTTCCCTCGACCACCTTGCCATTCCCGCGACCAATCCTTTGGCGCTGAAAAACTGGTATCTGCGCGTTTTGGGCGCGCGGGAGATCTGGAACAACGGGCAGAATCCGCCGACGTGCCTGATTGCCCTGCCCCGGGGCGGTTGGTTTGAAATTTATGCGGCTGAATCCGCGCCGGCCGGACGCGACAACAACCAGCTGGCCGGTTTTCGCCACGTCGCGTTGCGCGTGGATTCCATCGAGGCGGCCAAGGCCGAGCTGGAAAAACGCGGCGTTTCCTTTACGGAAGAAATCCGGCCGGCGGCGGGCGGCGGGCGCGTGCTGTTCTTTGAAGATCTCGAAGGCAATCTGCTGCATCTGGTCGAGCGGCCGGCAGATTCGCAACTCGGGAAAGGCTGAGCCGGTTATTTTTTCTGCGGCGACCCATACCAAAAAATTCGCTGCGATGGCGCAAATGATTCACTTTGCCCGAAGCAGGAGCACAGGCACTTTAATGCTGTGGCGGACATGCCTGGACGTAGAGCCAAGAAACACGTCGGCCAAGAAACGGTGTCCGTGCGTGCTCATCGCCACCAGGTCGCATCCCTTTTGGTCCACCCACTTGACGATTTCCTTCGGCGGATCACCATAAGCCAGTTCCGCCTCGGCGGGAATACCGGCGGATTGAAATTCCGACCGAACCTTGTTCAAATAGGCGGTATCTTCGGTGATCTCGGGGCTGACCGCGTCCGGTCCAAAAATTCTTGCCGCCCAACCGTCCGCAACGTGCAGCAGCACAACGCGGCTCTGCGCGAGTTTCGCGAGCAGCTTGATGTGCTCGATGATGGCGCGGTCGGTCGAGTGTGCCATCCAACGTTACGAGAATGGTTTTATACATGGGTTAGCTTCCTTAGTCTATCCGCCGGTGATAACCTGCCAAGCCTGTTTCACGGCATCCGGCAGACCGTAAAAGTCGAAGGCCGTAATCAGCAACGCCGAACCCCACCCGGCGATGAGTAGAAACCAGCCCAGCCGCCATTGTCCCATCCGCTTGCGGGAACTGGCGAAGTGCAACAGGGGGAACATCGCAAACGGAAGCTGTAGCGCCAGCACCACCTGGCTCAGGACGATCAGATCGGTGATGTTATTGGCCCCGCGGATGCCGATATAGATGGCCGTGGGGATAATGGCCAACGAGCGGGTAATCAGCCGCCGCACCCACGGCTTGATTCTCCAGTGCATAAAGCCTTCCATGACCACCTGGCCGGCCAAAGTGCCGACAATGGTGGCGCTTTGCCCGCTGGCCAGCAGGGCGACGGCGAAAAGGACGCTCGCAGCCGCCGTGCCCATCAACGGCGCCAAAGTCAGATTGGCCGCTTGGATCCAGTCGGTTGAATCGTTGAACTGGATCACCTGTCCGCCGGCGGCGGTGACGCTGGTCTTGCCGTAAAAGACAATCGCGGCCAGCACCAGGATGGCAGCGTTGATCAGGAAAGCAACCGACAGGTTGGCGGTGACATCAATGGTGTTGAAGCGGATCGCCTTTCGGATTGATTTCTCATCCTGCTGAAATTTGCGGCTCTGCACCAGGGCGGGATGCAGATACAGCACGTGCGGCATGACCGTTGCGCCGATGATTCCGATGGCCACATAGACCATGCTAGCCGAACTCAAAGTGGGCGTAATCATTGCCCGGCCCATTTCCAGAAAGCTGGGCTGCGTCTGCGGCAGAATAAAAATCTCAATGAAGTAGCAACCCCCGATGGTCGCCACCAGCAGCAGCACTATGGCTTCGATAGTCCGCATCCCGAACCGCTGCATCGACAGCAGCAACAGCACGTCGACGCCTGTGATAATGACTCCCCAAAAAATGGGGATGTGGAACAACATGTTCAGCGCCACAGCGCCGCCCAGGACTTCGGCCAAATCGCACGCGATGATCGCAAGTTCCGCCATGAGCCAGTTCGGCACGCGCGTCCACTTGGGATACCAATCATAGCAGCACTGGGCCAGGTCGCGCCCGGTCGCGATGCCGAGCCGCGCGGCGATAATCTGAAGGAAGATCGCCATCACGCTGGCCAGACCGACCACCCACAGCAGTCCGTATTTGAACTGGGCGCCACCCTGGAGATCGGTTCCCCAGTTGCCCGGATCCATGTAAGCCACGCTGACCAAAACCGCCGGGCCAAAATAGGCGGCTATTTGCTTCCAGAAGCCGGCTTTATGGTCAGGCACCGTCACGCTGCCATGCATTCCTTCCAGCGACATGGCACCGGGGCGCGAAACCGCAGTGACTTTGGCCACCGCGGGTTCATGGAAGTCCTTTGGTGCATTATTGTCTGCGCTCATAAAATCCTATTCCCTCGTTAAAATCTCACGGTGATTCCACAAAACGGATTGTAATCGGCCGCCGCCGGCGTCACCCCAAAGTAGCAGTCGCAATCCAACTGGATGTTTTTAGTCACCAGGTATTCCAGGCCGGTATCCACGGTTCCCACCCAACCGGCGTGACTCTCCGTGGTGAAGTCGCTGAACCATTCCACAAAACCGCTTAACTTCCCGATGATCTGGTGATCAAGACTGGCGGAAGCGATGAATTCCTCGTGGTAGCCGCCGTTCTCATCATTTTTCATCAAGCTGACCGCCGTTTCCAAACTCAAGTCGAAATCATGCGGCAAACTCACCGCCAAAGGAAAAATCACGCCGCCTTCCACGGCGTTGTTTCCCAAGTTGTCCGTGCTGGTCGGAAACTTGACGTAGGGCAGAAACGCAAAGGCCGTCGTCCCGCCGTCATTGCCCCACAAATTGATTTTCAGCCGCGTGGTGAAATCACCGAAGCCGGACTGTGTGGTGGCATTGCCCAAACCGTCCTTCGTCTGCACGTTCAGGTAATTGTCATAGACGAACTGGACATCCACGTTGTTGAGCAATCCGGCCTTGAAGTTGAAATCGCCAACCTCCCACGCCTTCGTGGTCGTGCCGCCCAATTTGTCGTAAGTGAAATTGACAAAATCCATTTCCAACTGGTAGTGGCCGGCATCCACCGTATAAGCCGACTCCGTCTCGTCGGGCCGGTCGGGACTCAATTCGCGCATCAAATTTTCCGGCACCGGATGGAAAAGGTTGTAGCCGCTTTTGTCCGGGGGAGCGCCGTTGGTTTCCTGCGCCGGCGGGCGGAACGCCGGCGCCGTTATCAGGCCAAAAACCAGAACCCGCGCGGCGGTTTTTAGCTTAGACAAAAACATGTAGCTTTGGATACATTTCGAAACCCCGCCTGTCAACCGAAATTGTAGCTTCGACTACAAATTAAAACCTCGACTAAAAGCGGCCGGGATTTGCTTCAGTTCCCGAAGTCATGCCGCGTCCCGTCCGCAAATCACCGGCGGCCGCGCCGTGCCCTCGCGCGCGACCGGCGCTGCCGCCGGCCGAAATCTTCCGCCGTTCGCGGCGCGACCGCGCGACGGAAACGGCCCAGGATTACGTCGAGGCCATCGCCGACCTTTCCGCGTCGCTGGGCGAAGCGCGCGTGGTGGATCTGGCGCGCCGGCTGGGGGTGACCCATGTCACCGTCAATCGGACCCTCTCCCGGCTGCGACAGGCCGGATACGTGAACACCCGGCCCTACCGATCCATATTTCTGACCAAAGCCGGACACCGGCTGGCGGCCGAATGCAAACGGCGGCATGGAACGGTGGTGGCCTTTTTGCGCTCGCTCGGCATCTCGGAGCAGGCATCGGAGATGGATGCGGAGGGAATCGAACATCACGTCAGTCCGGAAACCCTGGCCGCCTTTGAGCGGCGTTTGAAAAAGCGCTGATGCGACCGCTGGATGTTCAGCAAATTGGCAACGAACTGGCCATCAAATGGGACGACGGCGCGGAGAGTTTCATTTCCCTCGAGGGGTTGCGGCGAGGCTGCCCCTGTGCCGACTGCCAGGGCGAGGCGGACATTTTGGGGAACGTCCATAAAAACCCCGGGCGGCCATTGGGGCCGTTGGCATTTCAGCTGGTCCGGTTTTCCCGGGTGGGCGGCTATGCCATTCAACCGGTTTGGGCGGATGGACACGCAACCGGAATTTATTCCTTTGAATATTTGAAACGCGTGGCTGGCCAAAATTCGTCCGGTTGAAAAGCAAACGGCGCGCTCAATTGAGCGCGCCGTTAAAGATCGGATCCTTTTCAAGGATTCACCGGCGCGCTGGGGGTTAAAGACCCGGACCCAGCCGCGTTGTTGGGAGCCGGCCGGTCAATCGCACCGGGATTGGCCACGTCATAATACTGGTCCGTATTTTTCGGATTGCTCCAGTCATACGGTTTGGCGCTGTTCCAGGCGGATTTGGCGTTCATGGACTGATTTGGCCCCAGCGGACTGGACTGCATGAAGGCAGTTGATGTCGGCTGGAAGTCGGCGTCCTTGACGATGGTCGGGGTGAGGAAAATCAACAAATTGTCCTTTTGAAGGCCTTTGCTTTCAGACCGAAACGCATATCCCATGACCGGGATGTCGCCGAGGATGGGCACCTTGGTGTAGGTATTTGCGGTGTTGTCCTTGATAAAGCCGCCCATGACGAGCGTGTTTGCATTGGGGATTAAAACCTGGGTGGTGACCCGGCGCACATCATATTCGTCCGCCTGATTTTCCACACCGGCAACAATTCTTGTGACGGTGCCAAAATCGCTGGAAACTTCCGGCGTAACGGTGAGCCAGATGTAATCATTGGCGGAAATGCGGGGGGTGACATCGAGGATGGTTCCCAAATTGGTATAAGCCACTGATGCGCCGCCGGGTGATCCCTGGGTGCCGGCAGTGGTGGAAAAAATCGGTTCAGCCCGGGTGACTTCGATGTGCGCGGCTTGATTGTCCAGCGTCACGACGCGGGGAGTGGCAATGGTTTGCGCGTCAGAGTCCGAATTCAAGAACGAGAGCACGGCTTTCAGCCCATCGGCATTGAGGAAAGCGGTCGCCGGGTTGACACCGTGCATGGTATCCATCAAAAAGCTTGGATTTTGAAGCAGGTTGTTGGCGCCGTAAGTGATGGTATATTTCCTTTCCGACGGCAGGGTTTGAGGCTATCGGTAAAATTCTGCGAGTAAGGCTGGCCCGACTGCCCAGCCAAAACGTTGTTTCCGAACGAAACATTTTGCGCACTCAGAGTGCCAGACCAATCAATGCCCTTGTGGTGCTCGGTGAGCTGGAAACCTCCATGAAGCGCGTTTCAATCAAAACCTGGCGGGTGGGTTTGTCCAGCCGGTCCACCAGCGTATCCACGGCATCCTGTTCGTTCTCGGTGGCGACCACGACCAACTGGCTGGTGCGTGAATCCATCACCACCCGGCTGCGTTTGTCGGTCAGGGCGCTTTCGACTGACGCCTCCATGTTGGAGACGCTCGCATATTTGAGTTGGATCACCCGCGTTATCAGCGGCGCCGGCGCATTGGGATTTTTAATCGTGATGCGCGCAATTTTGGTTTTCGAGTCCTCATCCAGCTGCAGGCCGTAATTATCCAGCACCGCCAGCAGCGCCTGACGGGCGGAGATGTTCTCCCAGCGGACGGAAATCGTCGGTTCCGGCTTGATCTGCCCGTTTTGATCGGGCTGACCGTAACCAATCTTTGGGTCGAGCAAATAATTGATGTCCGCCAGGCGGGCCAGGTTTTCGATGGCGGTGGTAATCGGAACATCCTGAAATTGAATGGGCAACACGTTTGCAGCCGTGGCTGCCGGCGTATTGGGATTGGTGGTGGCACTGGCCGTTTGATCGGTGCCGACCGCGGCTGGCGGAGTCATTGCCGGCACGTTGCTGGTGGTAACCGTCGTGGTTTCATTACTGGTGATGGTCGTGGTGACACTCGTGGTTTCATTGCTGCTGGTTACACTGGCGGTTACGTTGCTCTCGTTGTCGCGGCGGTTACATGGCGCTGGTTGCGCCGTGGCGTCGGTGTCGGCGCGGCGCGGTTGCCGTATTGGTGGCGGCAACGGCCGGCATGGTTTCGTTGGCTGTGACGGCAGCGGGCTGAGCAATGGGGGCAGCCTCACTCGTCGCGGGCGCATTTGTCGCGACACTGTTGGTATCAGTTTGAGACATGGCCCACCGTTGCGAGACAAGTCCCACACACAACGTGGCGATTAGCAGTTTCGATTTCATAGTATTTTGTTTTTATTGGCCTTCAGTCCAATGCTTTAGTCCAATGCGGGAAGATACCCAGCAGCTACCGAGCCAACCCCGTTTGCGCCCCAGGCATTTATTTTCAAGGGACATGACCGGCTGAGCCGCCAGAAGGGGAATGAAAATGGGTTCATACTTTCAATTTTTTTACGCGCCATTCCAGGTCCTCAAGGCTGGTTCAAATAAAGGAGTTCATGACGCTGGCCACCGACCGCAATGACAACCGAATTGGTCTTGATTTCGATACAGCTGATATGAAGGCGGCCGGCGGAGGTGATCACATCGCCTTCATCACCGACGCCAAAAGTGTGATTGTTGATAATCACCAACCGGTGACCCATCGACCCGGAAAAGCCCCGCAAAACGAGCGAGGTTATGTCCGCCACCCGGGGATTGGCGGCGGCGGCCGCTTCATAGGGCCGGGCGGAGTCGGGGAAAAATGGATCGCACCCGTCCTTCGGATTTGAAGGCATGGTAAACACGGAACGGGAGGTTTTGATCTGGTCGAACCCGGCCGCCGGTGCGGCAACCAGCGCCAGCACGAACGCCAGGCCGGCCGAAAGCGAAACTGCCATCGCGCTCATCCGAAAAATCTTCACGGTCCGTTGGGTTCGGTTTCTTTTCATGAGGTGGATTTTACCAGGGCAATGACTTCCATTTTAAACGAGAGCTTTTCATCATTGGCGGTTGGGTCGGGCTGCATTTGTAAATTGACCACCCGAATGTGAGGAAAGGTGTTTTCAAAATCGGCAATGAACTTGCCCAAGTCATGATAATAGGCCGTACCGGTAATGGTGAATTTGACCTGTTTGAATGGAAACGCGGGCAACAAATCCGTCACCTCGACATCCGGATGGCCGATATCGGGAATATCCACCTGATACGGCGTTTTGAAGAGCCGGATGGTATTGTAGGTCCAGGAATAAAGATCTCCCGAGGCCATGTCACTTTCAGCCCGGGAAAGGTTTTGGGTCACATTAATCAGATCGTTGGTTATGGAATTACCGCTTTTGATGGCATTTTGAATGCCTGCAAGTTTGTTTTCCGCCTCACGCTGGCTGGCAGCAGTGCGGAAAAGCGCGGTGTATTGGGGCCGGATCAGGTTTAACCACATCAAGGCCACGACCGCCACCGTGCAGAAGAGCACGAGGATAAGCTGATTGCGTTTGTCTTTGGACAGTTTCATCGGGTTCGATCAGGATAAGTGCACTCCACAGTAAACAATACGGATGGTTTGCCGTCCGGTCCGCCTTGCGGCGGAGACAAATTGGTGAGGTGGACCGCATTCGTTTTGTCCAGAGCGGCTAGAAAGTATGGCTGCTGGCAGATGGCGTCCTTGAACTTGTTGACTTGATCCCCCGGACTGCTGCTGTAATCCCGGGCATCGAGGGATACGACGATTTTTTCCGTTACGGTACCAGGACGACCCCGCGCGACGAGCGGGTCGTCGGATTGTGCGGCGGTTGGATCCGTGGCAACATAGGTTTGGTCCACCCGCAACCTCATCAGTTGCACGCCTGGCACCGTGGCATGTTGCAGGGCGTTCAACAGATTACCCTGGAGAAAACGGCTGCTGGTCAATTTTTGCAATGCCGCCAGATTTCCCCTGGCTTCAGTGGTTTTTCTCTGGCTGAGCAACACCACCTGGTACGAGTTGGTATGCGACTGGATTTGCGCTTGAACCTGGGACAGGTCCTTATTGGCGACCATGACCCTGAGTTGGAGCCAGCTCCACCATACGAGCACCAAGGCAACCACCAGCACCCCACCGAAGATTACGCGTTTGATCGGGTCCCGCCGCCGCAGATCCTCGGCGGCCAGGGCTTCAGCCAGTAGATTAATGCGGATCGGCATAATTTAAAAGGCGGCCATTGCAGCACCGATGGCCACGGTTAATTGCGGCGCGACTTGTTCAACTTCGACAGCCTGCTGTCCCGGCAGTGCCAGTTGCAAAAATGACGTCGGGTTCCAAGCCCTGCACTCCACGACCAGTTCGCTATGCAGCATTTGCAAAATGAGTTCCGACCGGGCGGATCCGCCGCTGACATAAACATGCGACACCGGCCGGTCCTGCTGATGCTCAAAGAAATCCAGCGACGCCCGCAACTCGCGACCCAGCGGCAGCACCTGCGTCTCCAGGGTGGATTGAATTTCCGGGGCCATGCCGATCTTGATGCCTTCCGCCTCGGCATAACTGATATTCATCATTTCGGCCAACCCGGTGGTCAATTTGTCGCCGCCAATTGCAACCACCCGGCTCAACACCAGTTCACCTTGTTGCAGGATGCAAATCGAAGAATTTTTGAAACCGATGTCCACCAATGCGACCGAGTCATTCGCGAACGCCTCCGGCACGGACATCTCAAAAGCGTTCACCGGGCCAATCAGGCCTGGCACGATATGATCAGCCACCAGTCCGGCGTCCCGGATCGCGATTTGATAATCATCCACCAGTTCCTTTTTGGCCCCCGCCACCAATACCTTCAATTTGGGGATGGAAATGGGTTTGCCGGCGTCCGCCGATTGGGGCAGCGATTTGGGCGGAATAATATAACAGTCGAAAACGCGATTGGGCAGATCCTGCTGCAAATAACCGCGCGTGTTGTTTTTCAAAACCAGCCGCATCTCGTCCACCGGAATCTGGGGCAGCTCCACCTGCCGCACGATGGCGTCGTTTACGCCGATGGACAAGGTGACAAATTTTGTTCTGGCCTGCAGCGCTTCGTAGACGGCTTTCAGGTGTTCCGCCAGCAGTTCCCGGGAAAGCGTTTTTTCAAAAATCGGCGCATCCAGCAACACATAGCGGGTCAAGGCAAAAACCTCTCCCCGGCGCTCCAGCAGAACCGCCTTGGTCGTGCGGGTCCCCAAATCAACCGAGATCATCTGGTTCCGCTTTTTTCCAGCGAAACCATTTAAATATGGCAGGCCTATTTGCATTTTTAGTCGTCAGTGTTAATTACCCGCAGCTTTCAAACAGATGCTTCGCAAGTTCAGCAATCGCCGCGCCAGATTCCCATGCGCGGAAAAATATCATCAAATCAACGCCGGTTTGTCCTGACACGGGGCGCGCTGTCTTGGAAATGGCCGTAAACTGCCCGCGGCCAGTTGTCTGCTTTGGAAATATTCAGCCGTAGAAGCTGCCCGGCCCTGCGGGTTTGCGTCCCGGCAAACCCGGCCGATTGCTTTGCCCGTGAGGCAAAATGGAGCCGTCACTTTTGGCTGAACTACGGAGGTGAGGCGGACGGTTTGGTTGAATTGGTGGAGGTGGAAACTCCCGGCTGGCGGACAGAACCCGGCTCCAGTTCACGTTCCAGCTGGTACTGAAACAGCGCGTCCTGAGTCCGTCCCATTTTCGAAAAATAGACCCCCAGATCGTCGTGGGCAACGTAATTGCCGGGATCAATTTCCAGTGCGTGTTCCATCAAGGTTTGGGTGTTTTCCCAACAGGCAAGTTGCTGACGGGATCGCCACGCGCACGCCGACAGAATCAGGACGGCCCCGGCCATCGGCAAAACCCGGCGCGCCGCCGGTGGGAAGAGCGCGTCAATCCATCCGGCCGCTCCCCAGGTGCACATCAAAAACAATCCGATGGATGGCAGGTAGGTGTAACGGTCGGCCATGGATTGGAGACCAAATGGAATCAGGCCGCTCACGGGCAGCAACATTCCCCAAAACCAAACCCACCCCACCGCCAGGTAAGGCCGGCGGCGAAGATTGAGCGCCACCCAAACGGAGACTCCCAGCAAAACCAATGCGGCAAGAAAAAGCGAATCAACCTTGATGTGGTCGGAACGCAAATAAAGACAGGCCAGGTTCTGTGGCCAGAATGTTTTTTCCAGGTAGCCCAGACCGCCAATGAGGGCGCCTCCCGTCCGTGGCCACAATCCCATCGGCGGACCGGAGGCGGTCGCCCCACCCGCTCGTTGCGCAAAAAACGCGATCAGGCCGACGACCATCGCAATCAAAAAGAAGGGCAGTTTTTCCGCAAACAAACTTTTAACGGCTTTGATCCCCGGCGGATTGGGGCCGAAGGCGGCAAACCGGTTGAAAGGCCAGAAATCAAGCAGCAGCAAAATCAGCGGCACGGTCACCAACATGGGTTTGGCGAGCAGCCCCAAAACAAAGAAAACCAGCGCGAGCCGGAAAAACCCCCGACGGCGGGACCCCGCTGAGCTCGTAGACGACGCGGCCGCCTCCTGATTCGCCGCCAGAGGGAAAACTTCCTTTTTGACATAAAGCACATACATCCAAAGTGTGAGCATGAAGAAAAAACCGCTCAGCACGTCCTTGCGCTCCGAGATCCACGCGACCGATTCCACCCGCAACGGATGCCAGGCAAACAAGGCCGCAACCAGGGCGCTCCGCCAAAATGCGCCGGTCATCGAATTCAACACCAGCAGCAGCAGCACCGCATTGGCGCCATGGAACAGCACATTGACCAGGTGGTGCGCGCCGGCATTCAACCCGAACAGCTGGCAATCAAGCATGTGGGAGAGCCAGGTCAACGGATGCCAGTTGCTCGCGTGTTGATCCACGCAGGACCACACCAGTCCCCACCAGCTCAAGCCCGAGCGCACCGTCGGATTGTTGAACACGTAATCGTTGTCGTCGTAATCAACAAAACCGTAATGGCGCGCCGGCCAGTAAATCGCCAGCGTGCCCAGGGCCAGCGCCAGACACACCAGCCCGGTTCGATAACGACCGGCTCGGAAAGCAATCACCCTTCCATACTGCAAGGGAAAAGTTGTTTTCCAAGATTTTTCCGGGGCGCGGAAACGGCCGGGCCCGCCTTGCAACCCCAAGGCCGGCCACAGGATTTCAAAATCCGGTGCCGGCCCGCTCAGGCGAATTTCTGCGCGCGCAATTTTAATTCATCGAGAAACACCCGCAGCAATGGCGTCAGGTGCCGGCGCCACAACGCGCCAATGATGACCGGCGGGAAACCCGGCAATGACAGTGCCCTTACTTTGGGAGAAAGGGTTTTTCCGGGAATGGCCACGGACAGGCCAATCCCCCATCCATTCGCCGCGTACGTTTCAATCAAATCCAACGAATTGATTTCCATGTCCGGAAACCAGTCCACATCGCGCCGGTTCAATTGTGCCTGGAAAATTTTGGCGATGCTCTCCGCCTTGGGCAGGCAGATCAACGGCTCTTCAATCCGGTCACGCCCCCACAATTCCTCCGCCGATTTGATGCCACTGCCCTTTTCCACCAGCAACACCAGCGGCAATTCAACCAGTTTCAGCGAATGAATTCCCGCCGCCACCTTCTTTTCAATCAGCGTGATGGCCAGATCGATTTCCTCCCGCTCCAGCAACTCACCCAGGCTCGCCGCATCGCCATCGCACAAGGACACGCGCAATCCGGGGAATTTTTTCCGGACCCCCTGCAGCAATTCCGGCAAATGCTCCCGCAGCACAATCGGTGATGCGCCGATGCGGATGAACCGCGCCTGCCCGCCTTGAAATTCGCCGGCGACCTGGTCGAGGTTCGAAAAAAACGGCTGGATGAACTCGTAAAGTTTTTTGCCTTCCGCCGTGAGCACAAACGGCCGCCGCTGAAACAACGTCACCCCGAGGAATTCTTCCAGTTGCGCGACCTGCGCGCTGACCGCCGGCTGCTGGATGCCATAAGGAATGTTCCGCACGGCCGACATGATGCCGCCGTGTTTGGCGACGTAATAAAACAATTCAAGGTGATGAACGTTCATTGAACCAGCCGATGTTCAGCGAAGTTTTATCAATCAACACCTTTTCGGCAAGCCATGATAATTTCTTCCACGTCAACCGGACTTACGGCCATGAAACGAAAGATCATCATGAAAACGATATTCAGTGTTGTGTGCGGCTTGGGCTGCTGTTGGTTTGGCAGCGGAACGGGAGCCTTGGCGGATGAGGGAACCGTGACCGACTCCACACCGGTGCGCATCGGCGTTTACGATTCGCGCGCAGTGGCTCTCGCCTGGTTCTGGAGTGCGCCCGTCCAGCAACGGTTTCAGGACCAGATGGCTGCGGCGCGAGCGGCAAAACAAACCGGCGACACGGCACGGTTCAAGGAACTTGCCGCCGCCCTGCGCGCGGAACAAGACCGCATTCATCGTCAGGGTTTCAGCACCGCACCGGTGGATGACGCGCTCGCGGCCATCAAAGACCGGATTCCGGAAATTGAAAAACAGGCGGGCGTTTCCATGCTCGTTTCAAAATGGGATGCGGCGGCGTTGAAAAAATATCCGAACGCCGAACCAGTGGACGTGACCGACCGGCTGGTCCGCGGGTTCAAGCCCACGGAAAAACAACTGAAGATGATTACGGATATTTTAAAGCAAAAACCTCTGCCGCTGGAAAAATGCAATGAGCTGATTCGCAGGGGTGAAATTTGATTGATGGTGCAAACGTTTGGTTCGAAGCAGCATCAACACCCGCCGAAAATGTGAGAAATCCGGGGCCGAAAAATCACGGACGGCATTTCGATGATGAATCTTCTCAAACCACAATCGGTTTGTCGGTGGGAACGTTGCCGGTCTTCGGTTCCGTCGGTTGAGCGCCTTCCGCTGGCGTGGCGGTGGAAGCGCTGTTTGGGGCGGAAAGGTCGCCGAGCAATTCCCGAACGGCTTCAACCATGATGGCGGGAGTGCAGGCGCCTTTGACGAAGCGTTTGTTTGCGCGTTCCAGAACATGTTCCTCCGCCGCATCGATGATGGAATTGGTGGACAAGATGATGACGGGAACCTTCTGGTAACGGGAATCCGCGCCGATGAATTTGAGGACCTCCACGCCGTTGAATTTCGGCAACATCAAATCGAGCACCACCAAATCAGGCACGAACTGGGAGAGAATTTTTATGGCTTCCAACCCGTCGTGCGCGGATTCGACTTGAAATCCCTGTTGCTGCAGACGCATGCGATAAACCGCCAGCACCACGGGATTATCTTCGACAAAAACAATGGTTTTTGATTTTGCGGTTTCTGCGTTCATTTCTTCCAATGCAATTACCGGCCAGCGCCCGCTGGCCAAACTTGGGAGGCTATTGCCCGGCTCAGGAAACAGCACTGGGTATGCCAATATAAGGATAACCATGGCGGCGCCAAATTTCCCGGTTTATCCTCCAACCCGTTCAACGGAAAAGACTTTTGCAGAACCCTGACTTTGTCCCGGCTTGAGCGCGGAAATATTTGCTAAAATCCTCATCGAACGATGCCTTGGAGGTACTACTTGATAAACTGTAAGGACGAGCCAATCGGCCCGCGCGGCAATGGGCCCGTTGCCACCGCAAAAACTGCTCATTCCTCTGACTTTTTTCCGGCGCGCCAGGCGCGCCAGTATGCTTCGAGCCGCCGGCAAAACGAAGCGGGTTTTTCCGCATAAAAATGCGAGCCAAGCGCCAGCGCCACCGGTTGCAGTTCTGCCCGACGCAGCCCAATCAGCTCATTCAGCATTTTTACCTCCCGCGGGTGCTGGCGGTTGCCAGCACGGGTGACGAACCGTTGTAACATGACCAGATCGTGGTCATCGCCGAGGCACCGACTCAACGCTTTCAATGCGCTGGCCGCCGCGCGCAGATTTTTCGGCCGGCTGGGATGCAGCAGGCGGAGTTGAAGCCGGAGGTTCTGCACCTGCTTCCGCCACCGGTGGAGATGTTCCGGCGACGCATCTTTAAGCGCCACTTCACAGGCTTCCCGACCGCGGCGGTAAGTGTCCCGTAATCCCGACCGGATGGCCGCCCAGCCGTCCGCCTTGAGCTTCAAATCCCGGGCGCGCCGGTTTGCCTTTCGCAACAGGCAATCCACCGCCGCTGCGGATTCGCCCTTCTCAAATTCCCGGGTTTGTTCGTCACAGTTCTGGCGTAACAACTTTTTTATTCCGGCAAAGGACTGCGCGGAAAGCCGGCCGGCGAAATGAACCATCAACTGGTCGAGTGTCCGGGGCCGGACATGCGCATCACGGGCTTCCGTCAGATGCCTTGCTGCCGCGCGCAATGTTTTTCCACACTGGCGATACGTGTCTCCCGCCATTCGTTCGCGGACAAGTCCCAGGGTGGCGCGCACTTTTTTGATCTCCTGGCGAATGCGGCGAACGGCTTCCCGACGGTCGCTTTTTTGCAAATGATCCAGCGCCCGGCCAATCCGTTCGCGGCTCACACGCCGCGACGCCCGGGCCGGCGATTCCTTCTTTTTGAAATAAAAGGCCATAGACCGCCGGGTGTTTTGGCGGTGTTCTCACAATTGACACCAGCGTGCCCGCCGGTGGAAGACCGTTCAAGGAATTTCCGGTACGACTCCATTCCCGCCATCGCGGCAAACAATATCCGGCAAAAGTTTTTCAATTCACAGTCCGGCGCGCAAAGGGGTAGTCTTGCCGCGTGACCGAAAGCCCGATGCCAAATCCCGGACGCCAGACCCCGGACGCCGGATCCCGGACGTCCGGTTCCATTCGCAGCTTCTGGCTCATGTTTGTCGTCGAATTCCAAAATGCCTTCAGTGACAACGTCCTTCGGTGGCTGGTCACCTTTCTGATTGTCGGCATGGGGTTGTCGCTGGAAAAACGCGATTCCCTGGTGCCGCTGGTCGGCGCCGTGTTCGCGCTGCCGTTTGTCCTGTTTTCAATGGCGGGGGGATTTTTCGCCGACCGCTTCAGCAAACGCAGCGTCGCCATCGCCGTCAAATGCGCCGAACTCGGCATCATGTCCGTGGCGTCGCTCGGCCTGTGGCTCGGCAATATTCCCCTGATGCTGGCGGGCATTTTTTTGATGAGCACGCACAGCGCGATTTTCGGCCCGACCAAATATGGGATGCTGCCGGAACTGTTGCCGGAAAAGAAATTGTCGTGGGGCAACGGCATTTTCGGCCTCGGCACCTTTTCCGCCGCCATTACGGGAACGATTTTTGCCGGAATGCTTTCCGACGCCTTCGGCCGGCGGCAGATGGTCTCCGGCGCCATCCTCATCGCACTGGCGCTGATCGGATTATCCCTGTGTCTCGGCCTTCGGCGGCTGCCCGCCGCCGATCCCGGGAGACGATTCCGCGCAAATTTTCTGGGCGATTTCTTTTCGCAATTCAAGGCCATCCGCCGGGATCGCGTTTTGTTCCTCGGCGTGGTCGGCAACACGTTCCTCTCGTTCCTGGCCATGCTGCTGCAGTTGACCGTGGTTTTTTACGGCAAGGACATTTTCCACTTTGACGACCGGCACAGCGGCTATTTGCAGGGCGGCATGCTGGTCGGCGTCGGCGCCGGCAGCCTGGCGGCCGGATTTTTGTCCGGCGGAAAAATCGAATATGGTTTGATTCCGTTGGGCATGGCCGGCCTGACCGCTTTTGCCGCCCTGCTCGCTCACAGCGGATTTGGCGTGGCCGCCTTTGCGTGGGGCCTCGGCCTGGTGGGTTTCTTCGGCGGCCTTTACAATGTGCCCGTCAACGCCATCATTCAATACCGCCCCGACGCCGACAAAAAGGGCGAGGTCATCGCCACCGCCGCGCTGTTGAGCTGGATCGGCATTTTGCTCGCTTCCGCCGTCTATTATCTGCTCACGGTTCCGTTGCAGCTGAAGCCGCCGCAGATTTTTCTCTTCGGCGCGGTGTTGTCACTGGCGGGAACCCTCTATTGCATCAAGCTGATGCCGGATTCGCTGCTGCGGTTCCTGCTGTGGTGCGCCACTCATTCGTTTTATCGCATCCGCATCGTCGGACGGGACCATATTCCGGAAAAGGGCGGCGCGCTGTTCGTCTGCAACCATGTTTCCTGGATGGACGCGCTGCTGCTCATCGCCTCCACCGACCGGCCCGTGCGTTTTTTGATGTTCAAGGATATTTACGAACAGGCATGGATGAAGCCATTCGCCCGCATTCTCGGCGTGATTCCCATCTCGTCCGAGCAGCGTCCGCGCGAATTGATTCATTCCCTGCAGACCGCCAGCGACGCCATCCGCAACGGCGAGGTGGTCTGCATTTTTGCCGAGGGCCAAATCACGCGCATCGGGCAGTTGCTGCCGTTCCGGCGCGGCATGGAACGCATCATGAAAGGCGTGGATGCGCCGATTGTGCCGGTGGCGCTCGACGGCGTGCTGGGCAGCCCGTCCAGTTTCAAGCACGGGCGTTTCGTCTGGAAACTGCCCGCGCGCCTGCCGCATCCGGTCACGGTCAGCTTTGGCCGGCCGCTGCCCGCCAACACGACCGCGTTTGCCGTGCGACAGGCTGCCCAGGAATTGCTGGCCGACGCCTGGCGCCATCGGCGCGACCGGATGCAATCGTTGCCCCGCGCCTTCGTGCGGACGGCGCGGCGACATCCGCGGCGGTTCGCCATGGCCGGCGCGAATAACGCGAAGGTCACATTCGGCTCGGCGCTGGTGAAAACGATTTTTCTGGCGAGGCGACTGAAACAAACCTGGATCGACCAGGAAATGGTTGGAATTTTCCTGCCGCCGTCCGTGCCGGGCGCGCTGGTCAACTACGCCGCATTGCTGTGCGGCAAGGTGCCGGTGAATCTGAATTACACCGTGTCCGAATCAACGCTGGCGTCGTGCGCCAAACAATGCGAACTCAAAACCATCATCACCTCGCGGGCGTTTTTGGAAAAGGTGAAGCTGGCATTGCCAGGTGAGACGATTTATCTCGAAGACCTCGCCGCCAGGCCGGCGTTTTCGGAAAAACTCACGGCGTTCCTGGCGGCAACCTTTCTGCCCGTGAGCCTGCTCGAACGGGCACTGTTTTCAAATCGTAAATCGGAAATCATAAATCATAAATCCCTGGACTCCCTCGCCACCGTGATCTTTTCCAGCGGCAGCACCGGCGAGCCCAAGGGGGTGATGCTGTCGCACTATAACATCGGCTCGAACATCGCCCAGCTCGAGCAGGTGTTCGGCCTGGACCGGCGCGACCGCATCCTCGGCATCCTGCCGTTTTTCCATTCATTCGGTTTCACCGGCACGCTGTGGCTGCCGGCGGTGTTGGGCGTCGGCGTGGTTTATCATCCGAACCCGCTCGACGCGAAAGCCATCGGCCCGCTCGTCCGCGATTACGCCGTCACGTTTCTGCTGGCGACGCCGACGTTCCTGCAGCTTTACCTGCGCGGCTGCGCGCCGGCGGATTTTGGCAGCCTGCGCCTGGTCATGACCGGCGCGGAAAAACTGCCCGACCGGCTGGCGTCCGCGTTCGAGGAACACTTCGGCATCCGCCCGATGGAAGGTTACGGCTGCACCGAATGCGCGCCGGTGGTGGCGGTGAACGCGCCGGATTTTCGCTCCGCCGGTTTTCATCAGGTTGCCGTCAAACGCGGAAAGATCGGCCATCCGCTGCCGGGCGTGAGCGTGCGCATCGTCAGCCCGGAAAATCCGTGGAGCGGGGAAAACCTGCCGCTCGGCCAGCCGGGTCTGATGCTCGTGCGCGGGCCAAACGTGATGCAGGGCTACCTCGGCAAACCGGAAAAGACCGCCGAGGTGTTGGTGGCGGCGACGCCCTCGTCGCAGAACGCCGCTTGCGCCGCGTCGGCGGTTTCGACCGGCGGCGACGAGGCGTCGCCACCACCCTGGTATTGCACCGGCGACATTGCGGCCATTGACGAGGATGGCTTTCTGCAAATTACCGATCGCCTGAGCCGTTTCAGCAAAATCGGCGGCGAGATGGTGCCGCACATCAAGGTCGAGGAAAAACTGCACGAACTCGCCAATGCCACCGAACAAACGTTCGTCGTCACCGGCCTGCCCGATGAAAAAAAGGGCGAACGTCTGGTTGTGTTGCACAAGCTGCCCGACGCCGGACTGGCGTCGTGTCTGGAAAAACTGGCGACCTGCGACCTGCCGAATCTCTGGAAGCCGCGCGCCGACCAGTTTTTCCGCGTGGATAATTTTCCCCTGCTCGGCACCGGCAAACTGGATTTGCGGAAGGTGAAGGAACTGGCGGAGAAATTCACCGGGCTGACGCCAGGCTGAAACGGGGAAATATTCGACCTTCGCGGGGCCCGCTAACGCCGCGAAATTCAACAACGCCCACAGCCCAATTCGGCCGCCAACTCTTCAATGACCCAATTCGTCGCGCGTGGCCTGCAACGCATCGGCCGTTGCCCCATGCAGCCAGACGGCGTAACGAATGGCTTTGCCGGCATCGTCCTGCAATGCCGGTTGCGCGAGCAATCCCGCGATGAAACCTCCCAGCAGGTCACCGCTGCCGCCCTGCGCCAGATGCGGGTTGCCGGATGAATTCACAAACACTTCGCCCGTGCTCCGGCCCACGAGCGTCTGGTGTCCCTTCAGCACCACCCAGCAATCGCCATAGCGATGGGAAATTTCACGCACCGCATGAAAACGGTTCGCCTGCACCTGGGGCACGGTCTTGCCCAACATCCGCGCCGCTTCACCGGGATGCGGCGTGACGACGCGAATCTCCGTCTTCGCCAGGGCATGCGGCACCAGCCAGTCCAATGCGCTCGCGTCCACAATCATTGGCAAAGGCGAGTTGCGCACCAGCCGCCGCCAGGATCGCCGCGTCAGCATCTTCAGTTCTTCGATAAATTCCGCAGCCGCCATGCCCGGGCCAATCAACATGGCGCTGGCCGATTCCGATATTTTCGTTTCCGGCTTCCAAACATTGACCATCACCGCCTGCAATTGAGACGCGACGACGTGATAGATGGGTTCCTGCGGATACAATGTGATAAGGCCGGGCTGCGCGCGTTGGGCGCCGCGCGCGGCCAAAACCGCGGCGCCGTGAAAACCGAAACTGCCCGCGATAATCACCAAATGCCCAAATGTGCCTTTGTGGCTGGCGACATCCCGACGCGGCGGGAAACCGGCGAAATCCTCCGGCAATGTCCAATTCAATTCGCCCCGGTGCGGGCAGGCAATCAGACCGACATTGTCGGCGACCTCCAGTCGCCCCACAAACGGCCAGGCTTCCGGCTGGAGTAATCCGATTTTGGGCGCGCCAACCGTCAGGGTAACCGCGGCTTCCATTGCCGCTCCCTGCGGCTGGCCGCTGTCCGCATTCAAACCCGACGGCACATCCACGGCGAGAACCGGAATTTTTGACGCGTTGACCGCCGTGATGAATTTTTTCCAGCCGTCGTCGAGCGGACGGTCCAGACCAATGCCAAACAGGCCGTCAATGATGAGCGCGGGCCGGGAGCGCAGCGCGGCTTCGAGTTTCGGCAAATCAGTCTCCGGCGCGGCAACGTCGAGCGTTTCAACGCGACGATCGGGCAGGTGTTCGCGCGCAGCCCGGGCGTCGTCGCCATTGTGGCCTTTGCCGGCCAGGATCAGCATGGCGTCGCCCGAACGGCTCAGGCGCAACGCGAGTCCGGCGATTTTTTCGCCGACGCGGCGGATGACCCCGGCCGCGGTCTGGCCGGCGGCCCAGGTGGCGCCTTCCCATTCGCGCATCTGGGCAATGTTGACAACCGGAACTGGCATGGCGGTGAGAGCGTGACAGAACGGCGGCTCCAAAAAAAGGAGAATTGCTTGCGCCCCAATTCCTTATCGCCATTGCAATTATAACCTGCCCCGCCATTAATTCCGGGTTACCCTGCCGTCGGCGAAATATCGCGCAATCACGTCACCCAATCGTCACACGGTTGTCACAGATTTGAAATTGTGTGACGAGGGTGGTTGGGGGCAGGATATGCAGGCAACGGTGAAGCCCAAAATTCTAGTGGTGGATGACGAGCCGGAAGCGGTCGAGCTTGTGGAATTCAACCTCAAGCAGGCCGGCTATGCGGTGAGCACGGCCGCGGACGGCGCGGAAGCGTTGAAAAAGGCGCGCGCGCAACCGCCGGACCTGATCGTGCTCGATGTGATGCTGCCGGAAATGGACGGCTTCGAGATCTGCAAAACCC
This sequence comes from uncultured Verrucomicrobiae bacterium, assembly GCA_963762585.1. GTDB lineage: Bacteria > Verrucomicrobiota > Verrucomicrobiia > Limisphaerales > UBA11358 > UBA11358. The sequence continues at coordinate 150,037 of CAVXLF010000023.1, read as the reverse complement.
TGCGGCTGGAATCCGTCACCGCACGGGTGCCCGTCATCATGCTCACGGCGAAGGCGGCGGAAATTGACCGGGTGCTCGGCCTCGAACTCGGCGCCGACGATTACCTGACCAAACCCTTCAGCCCGCGCGAACTGTTGCTGCGCATCAAAAAAATCCTGGCCCGCGGCCAGAACGGGGAAAAGCCGCACGACCAGATGCGCTTCGGCGATTTGTTGATCGACCTGCCGCGGCACGTGGCGAGCTGGAAGGGCAAAACCATCGAGTTGACGGCCACCGAGTTCAAGCTCCTCGTCGTGCTCGCGCAACGCGCGGGGCGCGTGCAATCGCGCGACCACCTGCTGCGCGACGTTTGGGAATACGACAGCCTGATTGACACGCGCACCGTGGACACCCATATGCGCCGGCTCCGGGAAAAGCTGGGCCCCGCCTCGAAGCATCTGGACACCGTACGCGGGGTCGGCTATCGGTTTGTGGAATGAATGCAGATGGCAGATGGCAGAATACAGAAGCGATCCCGCCAGCCTTTGTTCATTCGCCATTTGCTTCAGCCTTTTCCCCATGTGGCCGCTCCTGACCATTCTTCTCGTCGCCGCCACCGCCCTCGGAATTCATTTCTGGTGGCGTCAAAAATTCCAGCACCAGCAGCGCCAATTGCAGGCCGACATGGAGGATTTCCAGCGGCGGGAACAACAGACCACGATTGACGCCAAGGCGCAGCAACAGGTCCTGTTCAACAGCATGCTGGAAGGCCTGCTGTTGCTCGATCGCCACCGCCGGATTTACCTCGCCAACCGCGCCTTCAAAAATCTGTTCGGCCTGAAAACCGAGTTGCGCGGCAAAACCGTCATGGAGGCGCTGCGCGTGCATGAACTCGACGCCCTCGTCGCCCGCGTCGAAAGCGACGGACAGGTTTTCGACTACGAACTCAAACTGCCGGAACTGAGCGAACGCTGGCTGCAGGTCAATGCCGCCGCCATTTTCAACTCCGCCGGCGAACGGGAAGGCACCATTCTCGTTTTTCACGACCTGACCCGCCTCAAGCAGCTCGAGCGCACGCGCGAGGAGTTTGTCGCCAACGTCAGCCACGAGTTGCGCACGCCGCTCTCGCTCATCAAAGGCTACGTCGAAACCCTGCTCGATGGCGCGCACAGCCAGCCGGAAGTGGCGCAACGTTTCCTCAAAATCATCGAGCGCAACACCCAGCGGCTGGACCTGCTCATCCAGGATCTGCTCACGATTTCCGCGCTGGAATCCGGCCGGATCAAATTGAACCTGCAGCCGGTGGAGTTGCGACCGCTCGCCGACAAGGTCTTCACCGATTTAAAAACGCGCGCCGAGCAGAAGGGCATGAAACTCGCCAACGAACTGGCCGATTTGACCGCCCTGGCAGATGCGCACCGCCTCGAACAGGTTTTTGCCAACCTCGTGGACAATGCCATCAAGTATGGCCGCGCGCAGGGCTCGGTCATTGTCGGCGGCCGAAAAACCGAGGCCGGCAAGATCGAGGTGTTTGTGCAGGACGACGGGCCGGGGATTCCGCCCGAGGCGCTTGACCGCATTTTCGAACGGTTTTATCGCGTGGACAAGGCGCGCTCGCGCGAGCAGGGCGGCACCGGTTTGGGGCTGTCCATCGTAAAGCACATCGTTCAAAACCACGGCGGCGAGGTCTGGGCAAAAAGCGAACCGGGCAAGGGCGCCACGTTTTTCTTCACGCTGCCACAAGGTCAGAAATAATCTTGGTGGGCGAACGCGCAGGTTTTATAGTCCGGCCATGGTTCACGTTGGCATTGGCTACGACATCCACGCGCTGGTCGCGGGACGCAAACTCATTCTCGGCGGCGTCGAGATTCCGCACCCCAAAGGCCTCGACGGCCATTCAGACGCCGACGCGCTGATGCACGCCATTTGCGATGCGCTGCTGGGCGCGCTCGGCGAACCGGACATCGGCCATTTTTTCCCGAACACCGACCCGCGCTGGAAAAATGCTCCCAGCAAAATTTTCCTGGAGGAGGCCGCGAAGCAAATCGCCAGGCGCAAAGGCAGGATTGTGAACGTGGACGCGACCCTCATCGCGCAGGAGCCGAAACTTTATCCGCACGTTGCGGAGATGAAAAAGCGCATCGCCGCCGCGCTCGGCATCCCGGAACAACAAATCGGCATCAAAGCCACGACGAATGAGAAGCTGGGGTTCATTGGCCGCGAGGAAGGCATTGCTGCCATGGCCGTGGCCGGCGTGGACCTGCCTGAAAAAGTGACGGGTGACAAGTGACGGGTGACAGGAAAACCCGGTGGACGGGCGAACGCGAAATCATGTCACGTGTCACGCGTCACATGTCACCCTGAACCATGCCAAAAGCCGAAATCAGTTGGAAGCGGGTCACCGACGACGGAGTCAAGCTGCAGGTTTACGCGCAACGGGTCGGGCGGGAGTGGATTTTCTTCCAGCGCGAGAAGCGCTACGACCAGTGGCAGCGGGTGGAGGAACCGCCGCTGGAAGACTGGCTGGAATTGCTGGACGCGGTTCGCCGCTTTATCCCCCGCCGCCGTTATCACCCGGATGACGAGGAACACGTGCGCCGCCGCATTCGGGAACGGTTTCCCGAAACGGGGATTTGATTGTGTCCACTCACTAATTCAGTGTCCTGAAATCAGTGTGTGCAATTCAAAACCAGGCGGACCAGGCACACCAACCCAACAATCAATCCAACGATAATCACAATGCCCAAGGCATCGGATTCGGCTTTCTGTTTGTGATTGATGGGAATGATGGTGTTCAACAAATGATAGATGTTGCTTCGATTGATCTTACGTACGACAAACTTCACGCCTCTCATCCAGCACAAATCAGGCCAAGCCGGAAGGTACAAAACGGAACACCCCCAAAGGGTTGCGGCCGCTGATCGTCGATTTTGCCACTGACAATCTGCCCAAGCGGCGCTACCCTGCCGGCATGGCCGCAATGCCCTTGATTCTCGTCTCGCCAGCATCGAAAAGCGCGGGGTCGAGTTCCACGATCTTTCCGTCAGCCTTTCGGTCAAATACGACAACGCCGTGCTCCGGGCCGGCGGCATTCCGGTGACGGTGCCGACGACGACCGACCGCCGGGTGCTGGCGGAAACGGTGCGACGCGTGGACGGCGTGCTGTTGACCGGCGGCGACGATATCAATCCCGATCTTTACACCCGAAACCTGCCGCGGGCGGTCCGCAAAACGGTCAGCATGACCCCGGACAGCGGCGGACGCGACCTGCGCGAGTTGATGTTGATTGACGAGACGTTACGCCAGCGCAAGCCGTTGCTGGCCATCTGCCGCGGGCATCAATTATTGAACATCGCGTTCGGGGGCGGATTGATCGCCGACATCCGGCGCCAGGTGCCGGGCGCGCTCAACCATCAGCGTCTGGACAAGGCAAATGAATTAGTGCATGAAGTGTCGTTGACAAGCGGTTCACTGCTTGCCAGTATCGCTCGCCAGCGGGTTTTGAGCGTTAACAGCTCGCATCATCAGGCCGTCCTGCAACCGGCGGAACCCTTGGTGGCCGTGGCGCGAGCGCGTGATGGAATTGTGGAAGCAATGGAATTAAAATCAGATGCGCCGCAGCGAATGCCGTTTTTGTTGAGCGTGCAATTTCACCCCGAACGGCTGGCCCAACGGCACGCCGGACACCGGGCGATTTTTTCGCGGTTTGTCCGGGCGTGTGTGAAAAAATCCAAAACATGAAATCGAAAGTTCTCATCGTGGACGACCAGGCCGACGTGCGGGAGCTGCTCCGCTCGGTGCTGGAGGACAACTATGACGTGGCCCAGGCCAGCAGCGGAGCCGCCCTGCAAAAATGTTTTCCCCAGGACCCCCCGGATGTCGTGCTCCTCGACGTGAAATTGCCGGACGCCGACGGTCTCGATCTCCTGCCCCAGGTCAAAAAACGCTGGCCCGAGACGGAGGTCATCGTGCTCACCGGTCATGGAACCATTACGATGGCCGTCGAGGCCGGAAGGCGCGGTGCGTATAACTTTTTGTCGAAGCCGTTCGAGAACGAAAAACTGCTCGCCGACGTGAAATGCGCCGTGGAGCGCAAGGAGCAAAACCAGGAAAACACCACGCTGCGCCGCGCCCTCGAAACCATGAGCGGCGTGGCCTCGCCCATTTATCGCAGCTCACTCATGCGCGAAGTGGTCCGCACCGCCGAACGCATCGCCCCGAGCGACGTCACCATCCTCATCACCGGCGAAAGCGGCTCGGGCAAGGAGGTCATCGCCGACCTGATTCACGCGCGCAGCACGCGCAACAAAAGCCGGATCATCAAAATCAATTGCGCCGCGCTTCCGCGGGAATTGATCGAGAGCGAACTGTTCGGCTCGGTCAAGGGCGCGTTCACCGGGGCGCATTCCGACCGCGAAGGCCTTTTCCGCCAGGCCGAGGGCGGCACACTGTTTCTCGATGAAATTTCCGAGATGCCCATCGACACGCAGAGCAAGCTGCTGCGCGTGTTGCAGGACCAGGAAGTCCGGCCCGTGGGCGGCAAGACCAGCTACAAAACCAACTGCCGGATCGTTGCCGCGACCAACCGCGTGCCCGAGGAAGCCATCCGGGACGGCAAACTGCGCGAAGATTTGTATTACCGCGTCAGCGCCATTTCCATTCATTTGCCGCCGCTGCGCGAACGGCGCGATGACATCATGCCGCTGGCCAACGCCTTTTTGAAACGGTTCTCGGCGCAGGCCAATCGCGACATTCGCGGCTTCAGCGCGGAAGCCGCCGAGCGGTTTACCGCGTTCGACTGGCCGGGCAATGTGCGCCAGTTGCAAAACGAGGTCCAACGCGCCGTGCTGCTAAGCGAAGGCAACGAAGTGGAGGGCTCCGACCTTTCCATCACCAACGTCAAGGCGGGCCCGACCGACGGGAACGACACAAATTTCACCCTCCTGGAAGGCGTCGAGCGCAATGCCATCATCCAGATGCTCAAGGAAACCGAAGGCAACAAGCTCGAAGCCGCCAAACGCCTCGGCATCGGCCGCCAGACGCTCTACAATAAAATCAAGGCCTACGGCATCGAAACGTGATGTGATTTGTGCAGGTAGGGCGCGTCACTCCGTGCGCGCCGTTGTTCGAAAATACTAAAGGCGCATAGACGACTTACGGAGCCCAACTTTCACGGTTGGCCTCGGTTGCGTTTCACTTAATGGACTTGCCTGTCCGCAAAAAGCTGCCGCACACAATTCCGCAGTGGGTGGCTGAGGGAAGTTGGTTCTTCATCACGATCAAATGCATGCCGCCGGGAAGAAATCACTTATGCCAGGCCGGAACCGGCGATGCTGTGTTGGCGGCGATGAAATACAACCATGAGAAACTTATCTGGCATTGTCGGCTGTGCCTGCTCATGCCGGATCATTTGCATGCCCTCCTCGCGTTCCCGCGCGAACCAGGAATTGAAACGGTGATGAAAAATTGGAAGAAATATGTGGCTTTAAAACACGATGTGCATTGGCAACGCGATTTCTTCGATCACCGTCTGCGCGATCATAATGAATTGGCGGAGAAGACCAGCTACATTCTGATGAATCCTGTCCGTAAAGGATTGTGCGAGCGCGCGGAAGACTGGGCATGGGTCTATCGCCCGAATAACCGACCGTCACCCACGTTTGGGTAGGGCGGGCAGTCCCCTGCCCGCCGCACGAACAACGACGGCGCGCACGGAGTGACGCGCCCTACCATCCGCGTAGGGTGCGTAAAATCGCCCCCAATCGCCGCGCCTGCTAAAATGCTGGACAGAAAGTTACACCGAAAATACTGTTGGAACATGAAACTGGATAGGCTGCAAGAGAAGCTGTCGTTTGTCTGTTAGACCTCATCACACACATGAGTGACGACGCGTCAAGGAAGCAGTCGAAGCCCAAGCTAAAGCGGATAGATGGGCCACCCAAGCCGCCGACAAAAGTTACGTTGGATTTGATGGACGAGTTCGGCGGCCCACCGCCCGAAGATTATCCTCTGGTAGAGATGGTGACGGCTTTGACCAACGCGCAGCAGACATTGTTTGAGTTGATGGTTTTGAATGGTGGCGGACGACGATTGAAGCGAGAGTCATTGGAGTTGAGCCTCGACCGGAATGTGATGCTCCTGGGCAGAGTTATTCCCAAGTTGGAGGGGAAGTTTTTGGAGGTGGTGACACGCACTTTCCGCGATATTCGCGATTATCGGCGCCGCTTTCCTCGCACCGACGCCTCCAACCAGGAGCAGTCGGAGCAAGCGCAGAGGATGCTCCAGAAGACTCCTGATGTCTAATATCAGATTAGGCTGCAACCGCTTCCCAAGCCGGTTCAAACTTTTCCCAATTCTTCCCGCAACAATTTCGTCAGCGGCTCAATCGTCCGCGAACTGAATTCAAACCGGCAGCCCGCTGCTGAAAACAGTTCCGGCAGCGGCCGTGAACCGCCCAGCGCCAGCGACTTTTTGTAATCATTCAACGCCTTCGCCCGGTCGCGCCTTGAATTGGCCCAGACCTGCAACGCGCCCAATTGCGCGATGCCGTATTCAATGTAGTAAAACGGGTGCAGAAAAATATGGAGCTGCCGGTGCCACAGATGGGCGCGCGCGGCCTCGTGCCCGCTCCAATCCACGTCGCCGCCAAAACGGTCCATCAACGCCAGCCACGCCGCCGCGCGCTCGTCGCGCGTGTGATTCGGATGCGTGTAAACCCAGTGCTGGAACGCGTCCACCGTGGCAATCCACGGAAAAACCCCGACAATGCCTTCGAGGTGAACGCGCCGCGCGCGTTTTGCGTCGGCGGCGGAATAAAATTCCTCGATGAATTCGTTGCCGAGCAGTTCCATGCTCATCGAGGCGACCTCGCAAAACTCAATCGGCGCGTGGCGGTAGGCGCGCAAATCCTCGTCCCGGGTGGCGAGCGCATGAAAGGCATGGCCGGCTTCGTGCAAAATCGTCTCCACATCGCGCTGCACCCCGACGGCGTTCATGAAAATGAACGGCAACCGCGCCTCGTTGAGCGTGTCCTGATAGCCGCCCGGCGCCTTGCCCTTGCGATTGTCGAGGTCCAGCAGGTGCAAATCCTGCATCTGCCGGAATCCAGCCGCCAGTTCGCCGTCCAGACGGTCGAAAATCTTCTGCGTACGCGAAACCATCTCACTCACCTTGTCAAAGGGTTTCAGCGGCGGACGGTTCAATGGGTCAACCGCCAGATCCCACGGACGCAGCTTTTCCAATTTCAATGCCGCGCGCCGTTCCGCCTGTAATTCGCGCACGACTGGCATCACATGTCTTTCGACCGCGTCGTGAAATTTTTCGCAGTCCTCCGGCGCATAGTCAAACCGGCCGGACCGGTGAAAGGCGTAGTCGCGGTAATTCTCAAAACCAGCATTTTTCGCAATTTGCGCGCGGAGCTTCAACATTTCATCGAAGAGGCCGTCACACTTTTCCGCCTCCTGCAAACGGCGCCGGGCCACGGTCTGCCACGCGTCCTGCCGCAGCGGACGGTCCGGTTCTTCGAGGTAACGGCCCATCTGAACAAGCGTCTTTTCCTCACCGCGAAAATTCACCGTCAGCGAACCGCTTAATTTTTGGTACTGCTGGCAAAGCTTGGCCTCTTCGGTCTCCAACGGAACGTTTTCGGGTCGGAACAGCTCGACGTGGCTTTTTACGTCACGGTCAAAGACCTGATAGCGCGTCTGCGGCAAGTTTTCACGCAGCAGATGGGTGACGTAAATTTTTTCGAGCGCGAACTGGCGCGGTTTGAGCTGCGGCTCGACGTGTTCCACGAAATGCAGATACGCCTTCTCCGCGTCCGGACTGTCCGTGTGGCAGGTCATGGCGATATAACGGCGGGAGGATTCCTCGTCGAGCGCGGCGCTGAGTTCGCTCCAGTCGAGCAGCCAGCGCTCCAGGTCTGCGGCGGTCTTGCCATCCGCCGCACGCGCTTCCAGTTGATCGAACAGCGGCGCAATTTGCGGCCAGTCACCGAGAGCAAGCTCCGCGGGAACAAATTTTCTCGGCCGGTGCGCGGGCAATTTTCCGAATGGCAACAAATTCATGACTGTAAAGTGGCGGAAATCGGACGGAGGAAAAAGGCAAAAGCGCCGGCGTTAGCCGGGATTTCCTGCAAATACCGGGAGCGGACCAGTTGGATTAATGCGATTTGGTTTCGGGCAATCTTCCCAGCCAGATGTCACCCACGGCATGGTGCCATTCCAATTGAGGCAGATCGGGCTGGGCCGGACTGTAAATCACCAGCCGGTCAATGGGCCGCATTTTTTTGATCCACGGTTCGTAAGCTTCGGGCGCTCCCTGGCTCAATTGGATCGAGCGCAGGATTTTCAGGTCTGCCTCCGGCATGACCGCGGGTTCATAACCCAGAATGTAGTGCCAGTCGGCCTGGGGATTTGTATAGAAGGTGTCGTAATAAAAAGCCATTTGGTCACAGTAAAAAATACCATCCGGGCCCGGCAGCCAGCCCTGCAAACCGGGATCCTGGGCGTCCACAAATTGTTCCGCTGCCGAATGGGAGTAGCGCCGATCCAGATCATTGGTGGTTTGGAGGAAAAGCGGGAAGGCCATGAACGCGCAGAGCAGCAACCGCTTTGGCGATGCGGCGTCGCAAAAAGTTGTGAACGCCTCTTGAAATTGCAGCGTCAGCCAGACGAGCACGGCGGGCATGCCCCAGTCCGCCCAACAACGGTCCGCCTTAAATCCGAGCATCCAACAAAGGACAATGAGCCAGAACACCGGGGTATCCAGGAGAGCGGACGCGGTCCGGCCTTGTTGTCGCCGCCAGAGAAACACGATGGCCAGCAGCACGAGCGTCTCAAATTCGCCGCGGCTGGGGGTCATTTCCCCAACCAGCACCCACGACGGAACGTGTTCCTGCGCGACCGTGGCCGCCAGCCGGATGGTTTGTTCGAGGAACTGAACCGGGCTGCCGGTCAGGGCGGCGGCCACAACGGTTCCCACCAACCAGCAGGCCAGCAACCACAGGAGCTTGCGCCATTCGCGGGCCAGGGCAAATGCGGCGAGCAGAAATCCCCACAAAAACCACGCGCCATCCATCCAGGTAGCCAGACCAAAAGCGGCGGCGGTCAGGATGAGTTTTCGCCACGATGGCCCCTTGGCATCGGTTTTCGACCAGACAAACAACAGGGCAATCAGGATGCTTTCAGGAATCAACAGCGGCCGGCATTGCACCAGCCGGTTCATCAAATAGGGCAGCGCAATCAATTCGGCCAGCAGCGCAGCCAGCCAGGCTTCGGGCCGGGACAGCCATGGCAGGGCGGAAAAGAAAAAACCCAGCAACAGGGCGATGACGGCGAAGACTGTGATTTGCCCGATGTTCCAGCCGGTGGCTTTTTGCACGTGCCGCAGCACCCATTCCCAGCCCGGGTTGTGGTCCAGGGTGAAACCCGGCCGCAGCAGGACGATTTGACTGTCGGCTCTGTCCGTGGACGCCTTGGCGATGTGCCGCCGGGCATCGCCGCCCGGCACGAAACCGTAGCTTAAAATTCTCAGCGGAATCAAAAACAAGGTCGAGAGGACAACCATCCAGACCAGCAAAACCCAGTAGCGTTGAAAACCGGAAGTCCCTGTAGCCGTTGGTTCTTGCACGATCAAAATTTGGTTTTGATGCCGCACGCGCGCAGGAGACACCAGCCGCGAATGGATTCAAAAATGGCGAACAGGCCCGCCACCACCAAAATCAGCCCCCACAAGGTGTAATCGCCCGCAACAATGATGCCCGCGATGAGGCACAGCGCACCAATCACCCCGCGCGCCAGTCGCCCATGGTGACCGAGATTGGGATGAAAAAAGCGATTCACAGGCGGGAATCTAGCACAAGGTGTGCCGAAAAAACAAGTCATTGCACGGGACACTGGCCAGCCACAGCCAGTTGCGCCATAATCGGACCGTTGTGAATTGGTTTAGCGAAGATTTTCTGATCGCCTCATTGATTTGGGGTTCGGTTGCCAGCGGCTACCTGATTTATGGCTGGCGCCAGAAAGCCGCCCTGCCCCTGGCCGGCGGCGCCGTGATGATGCTGGTTTCCTGTTTCATGCCCGCGCTGTCGATGTCGCTGATCTGCATCGTCACGATGGTGGGAGTTTATTGGCTGGCAAAACGGGGATAGTGATTTTCCCATGGTTCAAACAAAAAACCGGAAGTCAGCTGCTGACTTCCGGTCTGAATTCTACAACGGCCCTCGGTGAGTGTGCCATTTTGCGGCGGTCGCAGACCGCCGCTACAGCAATTTACCGCCCCTTCGGCAACGCGCTCGTGCCGGCGTAAACCGCGTTCTTGCCGAGCAATTGTTCGATGCGCAGCAGCTGATTGTATTTTGCCAGCCGATCGGACCGGCTCAACGAGCCCGTCTTGATCTGGCCGCAGTTGGTCGCAACGGCGATGTCGGCGATGGTCGCGTCCTCGGTCTCACCGGAACGATGCGAGAGCACGGCGGTGTATTTGTTGGTCTGCGCCAGCGAGACCGCGTCGAGCGTCTCGGTGAGCGAACCGATCTGATTCACCTTCACGAGAATCGAATTGGCCGTGCCGGTATCAATTCCTTTTTGCAGGAACTTCACGTTGGTCACAAACAAGTCGTCGCCCACAAGCTGGACCTTGTCGCCGATTTTGTCGGTGAGTTTTTTCCAGGTCGTCCAATCGCTTTCGCCGCAGCCATCTTCGATTGACACAATCGGGTATTTCGCCACCAGTCTGGCGTAAAAGCTCACGAGCTCGTCGCCGGTGATGGTTTCACCGGTGCTTTTCTTGAAGGTGTATTTCGCGTTGCCGCTGTAAAACTCGGAGGCGGCGGGATCGAGGGTGAGGTAAATGTCCTTGCCCGGCTTGTACCCCGCGTCCTTGATGGCTTGAATGATGGTTTCCAGGGCGTCCTCCACGCTTTTGAGCTTCGGAGCGAAGCCGCCTTCGTCACCCACGGCGGTGGACAGGCCACGGTGCTTCAACACGGACTTCAACGCATGAAACGTCTCGGTAATGGCGCGCAAACCTTCACTGAACGTCGGCAGGCCCAGCGGCATGATCATGAATTCCTGGAAATCAATCGGCGCATCCGAGTGCGCGCCGCCGTTGATGACGTTGGCCATCGGCACGGGCAGCACTTTGGCGTTCGGCCCGCCCAGATATTTGAACAAGGGCAGATCCAGCGAAGCGGCGGCCGCCTTGGCGTTCGCCAGGGAAACGGCGAGAATGGCGTTGGCGCCGAGCTTGGATTTCGTTTCCGTGCCGTCGAGCTTGAGCATCGTGCCGTCCACCGTCAACTGGTCGCAGGCATCAAGGCCAATCAGCTTGGGAGCAATGATGGCCGTGACATTTTTGACGGCCTTTTGCACACCCTTGCCGAGATAACGTTTCTTGTCGCCGTCACGGAGTTCGATGGCCTCATTTTCGCCGGTGCTGGCGCCGCTGGGCACCGCCGCGCGACCGAAAGCGCCGCAACACAGCGTCACGTCCACTTCCACCGTTGGATTACCGCGCGAATCGAGAATTTCGCGCGCCTGTATCTCATGAATTTTACTCATTTTTCCTTTATATTCTATATTGTATGTTTATTAATAAAACCTGACTTGGGATAAATAATAGAACCCGGAACCGACGAGTCAAGGAATGCGTTTGCTGACGTTTCTGATTGCAGCCGGGATTCTGATTTCATAAGAATCGGACATTCAGGTTATGCCCATCGGACCCGTCACCACTCCACCCCGGGAAATCAGCGTGGCCGAACCGGTCAGCCCGGCGTTGGAACGGGTCAAGCTGGTCCTGTTCCGGCCCTTCGACCTCGGCAAATGGTTTGTCATCGGCTTTTGCGCATGGCTGGCCCAACTGGGCGAAGGCGGGTTTCATGGAAACTACAATTTCAGCCCGCACCACGGGACCAATTACGGAGACACTTTTCGTCAAAGTTTTGGCCGGGCCCGGGACTATGTCCTGGATAATCTGAACTGGATTGTGCCGCTGGCCGCCGGGCTGATCGTGATTCTGCTCGCGCTGGGGCTGCTCTTTTTATGGCTCAACAGCCGGGGCAAATTCATGTTCCTGCACTGTGTCGCCCTCGACAAAGCCGAAGTGGTGGAACCCTGGCATCAATTTGCCGCCGAAGGCAACAGCCTCTTTCTGTTCCGGCTCGGACTGGGGCTGGTGGCCATGATCTGCACTCTGCCGTTGCTCATTCTTGACGTCGTCATCGTCTGCAAGATGTTTCTTAACGGCCAATTTTTGCTGAATAACATCCTCGGCGCGGTTGGTTTGGGACTCTTGTTTTTGGGCCTGGCCATTGTGTTTGCCATCGTCCAAAAGCTGACCTTGGATTTCGCCGTGCCCATCATGTTTCTGCGCCGCCAGCACTGTCTGTCCGCGTGGAAAGAATTATGGACGTTGCTTTCAGGCCACGCGGGGGCTTTCGTCCTCTATTTCCTGTTCCAGATTGTGCTGGCGATGGCCATCGGCGTCATTGTCTTCGGCGCGGTGATTATCACGTGTTGCCTCGCCGGATGCCTGATGATGCTCCCCTATCTGGGGACGGTCGTGCTGCTGCCGGTCTTGATGTTCAAACGCTGCTACTCGCTCTATTTCCTGGCCCAGTTTGGCCGGGACTACGACGTGTTCCCGCCGGAACCGCCACAGCAACCGGGCGTGCTGCCGACAATGTGATTCGCCTGCCGGACTCAACAAAAGCAATCACCATTGAACGCCATCGCTACCGGCGAATCCAACAGACACCCGATATTAATTGATGCATTTCGGCATGACCGAACTGAACGAACAAATTACAGCGCTCCTCAAAGGCGGCGGCCAGCCCGCGCCCGCTTTGACAGCGGCCTTGAACGTGGTGCTCGGGCATTTTCGTTCCGAGACCGGCACGATTCACCGGCTTGATGCCGGAAAACAATTGCTTCAGCTCGTGGCCCAAACCGGTTTGCCTCCGCAAATGCTGGAGGTCGTGAAAACGGTTCCCGTGGGCAAAGGCATCGCCGGACAGGTCGTCGCGCGGGGCGGACCGGTCACCCTCTGCAATCTGCAAACCGACACCAGCGGCGTGGCCCGGCCCGGCGCGCGGCAAACCGGCGTCGGCGGCGTGTTGTGCGTGCCCTTGCGCAACGGCGACAAAATCGTCGGCACCCTCGGCATCGGCACCCGGCGCGAATACGAATACACCCCGGACGAAACTCGACTTTTGGAGGAAATTGGCCGATTGATTGGGGCCTATGTCAGTCCCGGCTAATCCGGCGGTCGCGCCGCCGAAAAAATTCCGCTGGCTCAACCGCACCGTGCTGGGCATCGGGCTGGCCTCGCTCTTCAGCGATTGGTCGCACGAAATCGCCACCACGGTTTTGCCCGCCTTCATCGCCACGTTCGGCGCGGCGGCGGCGTGGCTCGGTGTCATTGAAGGCGTCGCGGACGGCCTGTCGAGCTTTGCGAAAATGGCGTCCGGCTTTTACACGGACAAATTACCGCGCCGCAAACCCATCGCCGTGGCCGGTTACCTGGTCACCGCCCTGAGCACCGCGTCATTTGGCCTGGCAACGGCAGCGTGGCAGGTTTTGATTTCGCGTTCCTGCGCGTGGCTGGGACGCGGCGTGCGCACGCCGGTGCGCAAGGCGCTGCTGGCCGCCGCCGTCACGCGCGAAACCTACGGACGCGCCTTCGGTTTCGAGCGCATGATGGACACGTGCGGCGCGATTGCCGGGCCGGCCACGGCGTTCCTGCTGCTGCCGGTGTTTCATCACCGGTATCCGCCCCTGTTCGCCGTCACGCTGATTCCGGGTCTGCTGGCCGGCCTGTTCATTGTATTTCTGGTCAAAGAAAAGGAGCGCCGGCCGGTCTCGCACGTTTCCTTTGGCGAACGGCTGCGCGCGCTGCCGACACCCTATCGCCGGTTTTTGACCGGCGTCGGCCTTTTCGGCGCCGGTGATTTCGCTCACTCCATGCTGATTCTGCTTGCTGCGCAAAAATTGACGCCGGCGTTTGGCGCACCCCGGGCGGCCGGCATCGCCATGGGATTTTATCTGCTGCACAATGTTTTCTACGCGGGCTGCGCACCGATGGCCGGCTGGCTGGCCGACCATTTCAAAAAACATCTCGTGCTGGCGGCGGCTTACGCCCTGGCGGCCGTCACGGCCGGGTGCGTCATGGTTTTGCCGGTGACCGTCTGGACGCTGGGACTCGTGTTCCTGCTGGCCGGAACGTTCATCGGCATCGCCGAAACCCTCGAAGATTCGTTATGTGCCGAACTGGTGGGCGAGAAACAGCACGGCATGGCGTTCGGCGTGCTGGCGACCGTGAACGGCGTGGGTGATTTGCTGTCGAGCATCATCGTCGGCGTGCTCTGGACGGTGGCGGGCACGACGGTGGCGTTTGGTTACAGTGCGGTACTGTTCGCCGCGGGGGCACTGCTGGTATTGAGAGTCCGGTCCACGCCGGAACGGCAACCGGCGCAATCTTAACTGAGCACCGCTTCGCGCCGTTTCATCCATTCGTCGCCCAGACCGGAAAGCGTTTTGGCCTTTAACACCCGTTCCGCGAGCGGAAAGACGACGCGTTCTTCCTTGTCGAAATGTTCGCGCGAACGCAGGACGGCCCGCAGCAACAGCTCGCGCGCCGATTTCGCGCCACGCGCCTTCTGCACCTCCGCCAGCCGGGCGTCAATTTCGTCGTGCTCCTCGTGAAACGTCTCGTTCTGCCCGATCTGCGCCAGACAATGTTCCAGCGGTTCCACCAGCAAATCATCCTCCGTCCGGGCATGCGCGCGCATGAGCGCCTCCAGCACGGCGGAAAGCGCCTTGACCTCCGCCAGCGATTTGAGACGCGGCACGGTCTGCTCGAGGTGATCGAACAGGTTGTGGAACACCACGTGTTCCGCCACCAAAATTTCCGTGATTTTCATGGCTGTGACCGGGTTGTTTTTCGTCCGCACCCTAAAATCCCACCGGCGCCACCGGAGCACAAACCCTTTCTTGGCTTTCTTTTAACCAGAAAACCAACAACCGCGGATGGCACATCGGTTTATGACCGCTTCGTCATCGGCATTACGAGCAAGCCAGCCGACTTCGGATAACCCCCCATCTATTTTGTAGAGCGCATTTTTTCTGGCCGCCAGCCAGCGCTTGAAATATGGCCGCGCGGCCCTTATGCTCGCGTTTTGCCAGTCATGAAGAAAACACCACCTGCCCCGCCGGGCGTCCAGCCGTGAAAATCCGCAAAGCTGTCATTACCGCCGCCGGTCGCAATCAGCGAAACCTGCCGTTGCAATCGTTGATGGACCGCGACGGCCAGTCCAAATCGGCCCTCACCATCCTGCTCGAGGAGGTGTTGCAGGCCGGCATTGAGGAAATCGGGCTGGTGATTTCCCCCGGTGACGAGGGCGCCTTTGCCGCCGCCGCCGGGCCGCACGCCAATCGCGTCCAATTCATCGAGCAACCCGCGCCGTTGGGCTACGGCCATGCCGTGGCCTGTGCGCGGAACTTTACCGGCGACGAATCGTTCATGCTTTTGGTGGGCGACCACCTGTACGTCAGCAAAAATAAAAATTCCTGCGCCCGGCAATTGCTGGAGCTGGCCTCCGCCGAAGCCTGCGCGGTTTCCGCGGTGCAACCCACACACGAAAGCAAGCTGCCCTACTACGGCGCGGTGGGCGCGCGGCGGCTGCCGGGCCGGGCCGGTTTGTATCAGGTGGATCGCGTCGTGGAAAAACCCACGCCGACGGTGGCCGAACAAAAACTCATCGTGCCCGGCCTGCGCGCCGGCCATTACCTGTGTTTTTTCGGCATGCATGTTTTGACGTCCGGCGTGATGGACATTCTGCAACAACTCGTGACGGCTGCGGGCAACACCGGCGGCGTGCATCTTGCCGATGCCCTGGCCAGGGTGGCCGAAAGCGAACGCTATCTCGCGTGCGAATTGCAGGGCCGCCGTTACGACATCGGCGTTCAATACGGCCTGCTCACGGCGCAACTGGCGCTGGCGCTGAACGGCAAAGACCGGGACGAGGTCCTCACGCTGCTCGTCGAACTGCTGGCGCAAACGTGAGGAACGGTTTCCTACCGCCAAGTGAACATCCAACATCCAACATCGAACGCCGAACATCCAATGATGCCTGCACCGCCGGCATTGGGAATTGGATGTTGGATGTTGGATGTTGGATGTTTTCCATCGCAGCCTCTCCACGTTTAAGCCATGCCCGGCAAACTCGTTCAAATCATCACCTCGCCCGACCCGGCGGTGCGCAATCAATCCCTCGATGCCTTCTGCCGCGCGGCCGCGTTGCCGGAGTTGCTCGCGGAATGCGCCGAACTGGAGGCGTTCCGCCGCCGGAGCGAAAATCTTTACGAACGTGTCCGGGCGTTGCTGTTCCTGTACGCCATTCACCGGTTTCATCTGCCGCTCAAGCCGGGCGTCGGCACGCGCAATTTGATTCCCTTCCACGGTTACACGCATCTGCTGGAACGACGTTTTGAGGAAGCCATTGCCGCTTTTCTCAAGCTGCAAAACCATGACGGCCCGTCCGATCCCATTTCCAGCGCCCTGGCCGTGACGTATTACCGGCTGGCGATTCAAACGCTCGCCAACCAGGTGCGCAGCAGCGTGCGGTCCGTGCGCGGCAACCAATGGATGTTCCGCATGGGCCATCCCGCCGACCACCCGCTCCGCCTCCGCCGCGAACTGTTGCGCCCCGGCAAGGACGGCACCTATCCGATCCTCCGGGAACTCACGCCGGTGCGCATGGACCTCACGCACTGCGGCTGGAGCGATATTTTCTTCCTCGGCATGGATTATCCCGAAGGCGCCAAGGTCCTGAACATTTCGATTGACCTGGGCGTGCATGGCCGCGACCCCATCGCGCAGCCGCCGGTGGAAACCTACCTGCGCGTGATTGACGAGCCGTTGTTGCGCCTGACCAGTGTGGATCTCGGCGCCACCGCGGACATCACCAGCCTCGCCGACGTATTTGACTTCGCGAAGGATTATCTTGGCCTGCTCAAAGCCGCCATCATTGCCAGCGGCATCGTGCCGCCGGGCGTTGAAGGTTCCGGCCAGAGCCTGGCCGACCTGCTCGCCTGCGTCGTCGGCCCCGGACGCGGCCTCGAACTGGTCAGTTGCGTTAATGGAATACCGAAAGGTTCGCGCCTCGCGGTGTCCACCAACCTGCTCGCCTCGATGATTTCGCTGTGCATGCGGGCGACCGGCCAGGCGACCTCGTTGCACGGCGCATTGCAGGAGGACGAACGCCGGCTGGTGCTGGCGCGCGCGATTCTGGGCGAATGGCTCGGCGGCTCCGGCGGCGGCTGGCAGGATTCGGGCGGCGTCTGGCCCGGCATCAAGCTGATCGAAGGCGTGCTGGCCGCGGAAGGCGATCCCGAAGCCGGCATCAGCCGCGGACGATTGATGCCGCAACATCGCATCCTGGACGCCACCGAAGCTTCGCCCGCGGCGCGCCAGAAACTGCAGGACAGCCTCGTGCTCGTCCATGGCGGCATGGCCCAGAACGTCGGACCCATTCTGGAAATGGTGACGGAAAAATATTTGCTGCGCTCCGGCGCCGAGTGGCAGGCGCGGTTGAGCATGCTGGGCATTCTGGATGAAATTCTTTCCGCGCTGCGCCGCGAAGACGTGGCGGCGTTGGGCGGCGCCACCACCCGGAATTTCTCCGGCCCGATTCAAACCATCATTCCCTGGGCCACCAACCTTTTCACCGAAACCCTCATCCAGCGCGTGCAGGGCGAGTTCGGCAAAAACTTCCTCGGCTTCTGGATGCTCGGCGGCATGTCCGGCGGCGGCATGGGTTTCATTTTCAATCCCGCACACAAGGCCAAAGGCCAGCTGCGCCTGCAGGAAATCATGTCACAAACCAAAGGCGAACTCGAACACGCCCTGCCCTTCGCCATGGAACCGGTCGTGTACGATTTCGCCATCAACGAAAAGGGCACCTGGGCGGATTTGCTTAACGGCCCCTCGGCATTGTTGCCGCAAGGTTATTACGCGCTGGTCATGCCGCAATTGCTCCGCCAGGACGCCTACAAACTGCCGCCGTTGCGCCGGACGGAGCTGGACAAATTCGGCGCCGCCTGCCGCACCCAGCCTGAATTGCGCGGCATGGTGCAAACGTTGTTCGACCGCCTGCTGCCGCGCCTGAAAACCGACGCCGGCGGCGAAACCTCGCTGCCCGCCTTGCTGGAGCGCTACGGCTTTGACCGCACGCAACACGAACAAATCCGCGCCGACCTCAAAGGCGGCCGCATCGGCCTGGCGCAAAATCGCCTGCCCATCAGCACGCAAATCCAGGACGTGACCGACGGGGACGTGTTCGATGCCACGCATGATTTGCC
The DNA here is from genome assembly GCA_963762585.1 of uncultured Verrucomicrobiae bacterium. Classification (GTDB taxonomy): domain Bacteria; phylum Verrucomicrobiota; class Verrucomicrobiia; order Limisphaerales; family UBA11358; genus UBA11358. The sequence continues at coordinate 131,696 of CAVXLF010000023.1, read as the reverse complement.
AAAGGAATATTACAAGGCCGGGCTGGCCGCATTGAAAGCGGGTGAAGTGGCCGTCGTGACGCTGGCCGCCGGCGCGGGCAGCCGTTGGACGCAGGGCGCCGGCACCGTCAAGGCCCTGCATCCCTTCTGCAAACTCGGCGGGCGGCACCGCACGTTCCTCGAAGTGCACCTGGCCAAAAGCCGGCACATCGGAAAACTGGCCGGCAATCCTCTGCCGCATGTCATCACGACCAGTTATGTTTCGCACCAGCCGACCGAGGATTTTCTCGCGCGCGAAAAGTTTTACGGCTACGACGGCCCGTTGTTTTTATCCGAAGGCCGCTCGGTCGGCCTGCGCCTGATTCCGATGGAACGCGATTTGCGGTTCATGTGGGAGGAATTGCCGCAGCAAATTCTCGATGAACAGGCGCAAAAAGTCCGCGACAGCCTGCGGCACGCGCTCATCGAGTGGGCCAAACAGGCCGGTGAAGGCGGCGATTACACCGACAACGTGCCGTTGCAATGCCTGCATCCGGTCGGCCACTGGTTTGAAATTCCCAACCTGCTCCGCAACGGCACGCTGGACCGGATGCTGAAAGAGCGCCCGCAGTTGAAGCATCTCCTGCTGCACAACATTGACACCGTGGGCGCGAACGTTGACCCGGCCACGCTCGGCCTGCACCTGAAACTCGGCGGCGGTCTTTCGTTTGAAGTCATCACGCGGCGGATTGAAGATCGCGGCGGCGGCCTCGCGCGCGTGAACGGCAAGACGCGCATCGTCGAAGGCCTGGCCATGCCGCGCGAAGAGGACGAATTTGCGTTGTCCTACTACAATTCCAACACGTGCTGGATTGACGTGGAGAAACTGCTCGCGGCATTTCAACTCACCCGCGCCGATCTGGCCGACGCGAACAAGGTGACCGAAGCCGTGCGTGCGCTGGCGTTAAAATTGCCGACTTATGTCACCCTCAAGGACGTGAAAAAACGCTGGGGTCACGGGCAGGAGGATATTTTCCCGGTGGCACAATTTGAAAAATTGTGGACCGACATGACTGCGCTGCCGGAAATCAACTGCCAGTTCATCGCCGTGCCGCGTTTCCGCGGACAACAGCTCAAGGAGCAATCGCACCTCGATGGCTGGCTGCGCGACGGCTCCGCCGCTCACGTCGAAAGCCTGTGCGAGTGGAAGTAGTCAACCCCGGATTTGGCCACAGATTCACACAGATGAACACAGATTCGGACGGACGAGTTGCACGAGTCCCGAACTTGTGACACAAAGTGACCCGAATACGCCTTGGTAGGGTCATCGCGCTGCGATGACCTCCGGCCCGTTCAGGGCCGGAACCGGACGCTCCTCTCGCGTCACTCAGTCACAATCCATCTCGCTTGCGCCGCTGCACGCGGCGCGGTCGGCGCAGCGCGCCAACCCCACCTCTGCGTCTCTGCGGTTCAACTTGAATAATTCTCCATCCCCACACACGTGCAAACCGGATTGCGGTCGCCATAGACGTTGTCAATGCGGCCGACGGCGGGCCAGAACTTGTAATCGCGCAAACCGGGCACCGGAAATGCCGCCGCTTCGCGCGGGTAAGGACGATTCCAGTTGTCGCTGGCGATCTGGTCCGCCGTGTGCGGCGCGTTCTTGAGCAGATTGTTCTTCGCGTCCGCCGCACCGGATTCCACGGCGGTGATTTCCGCGTGAATCGCAATCATCGCATCGCAGAACCGGTCCAGCTCGTATTTTGATTCACTCTCGGTCGGTTCGACCATGAGCGTGCCGGCGACGGGCCATGACAGCGTCGGCGCGTGAAAGCCGTAATCCATCAGCCGTTTCGCCACGTCCTCGGCGGTGACGCTGTGGAACGCGCGCAAATCAAGGATGCATTCGTGCGCCACGAGACCGTTGCGGCGGTAGAGCGTCGGGAAATACTTTTCCAACCGCTTGGAAATGTAATTGGCATTGAGGATGGCGTATTTCGTCGCCTCGGTCAGGCCATCGGCGCCCATCATGGCGACGTACATCCAGGAGATCGGCAGAATGCCCGCGCTACCCCACGGCGCAGCGGCCACGGAGCCGATCGGATTTTCGCCACCGAGATTCACGACCGGATGGCCGGGCAAAAATTCAACCAGATGTTCCGCCACGCCAATCGGGCCGACGCCCGGCCCGCCGCCGCCGTGCGGAATGCAAAAGGTCTTGTGCAGATTCAAATGGCAGACGTCCGCGCCAATGTCCGCGGGCCGGCAGAGACCGACCTGGGCATTCAGATTCGCGCCGTCCATATAGACCTGTCCACCGTTGGCGTGGATGATTTCACAAATTTCCTTGATGGTTTCCTCAAACACACCGTGCGTGGAGGGATACGTGACCATGAGGCAGGCAAGATCTTGCTTGTGCGCCCCGGCCTTGGCACGGAGGTCGGCCACGTCAATGTTGCCTTCCGGGTCGCAGGCAATGGCAACCACTTTCATTCCCGCCATGACGGCGCTGGCGGGGTTGGTGCCGTGCGCGGAAGTTGGAATCAGGCAGACGTTGCGATGCGCCTCGCCGCGCGATTCCTGATACGCGCGGATGACCAGCAGGCCGGTGTATTCGCCCTGGGCGCCGGCGTTGGGTTGCAACGAAATCCCCGCGAAACCGGTGATTTCCGCGAGCCAGTCTTCGAGCTGCTGAAAAAGCGTCTGGTAGCCGCGCGTTTGTTTCAACGGCGCGAACGGATGAATTTTTGCAAATTCCGGCCACGAAATGGGAAACATTTCCGCCGCGGCATTCAATTTCATGGTGCAGGAACCGAGCGGGATCATGGAAGCGGTGAGCGACAGATCGCGCGATTCCAGTCGTTTGAGGTAACGCATCATCTCGGTCTCGCTGTGGTACGAATTGAAAACCTTGTGGGCAAGGAACGGTGATTGCCGATTGCCGATTGCCGATTGCCGATTGCCGGCGAGTTCATCAAAGGTAAAGGTCGGAGCCGCGTCCGCGTTGAAGACCTGCCAGATTTCAGCGACGTCGGATTCGCCCGTGGTTTCGTCGAGAGAGATGCCAATGGCATGATCGTCAATCACCCGGAAATTCATCCGATGCGCTTCGCCAAGCTTGATGATGTCAGCGGCGCGTTTTTCGCCGAGATCAATTCGCAACGTGCCAAAACGGGATGCGGCGGAAATGGCGAAGCCGAGTTTTTCCAGGCCGGCGGCGAGAATTCCGGTCAGCGCCTGAACCCGCTGCGCGATTTGCTTCAATCCCTCCGGGCCGTGATAGACGGCATACATCGAAGCCATGTTCGCCAGCAACGCCTGCGCCGTGCAGATGTTGCTGGTGGCCTTTTCGCGGCGGATGTGCTGCTCACGGGTGCCCAGCGCAAGGCGCAAAGCGGGTTTGCCGCGTGAGTCCTTCGAAACCCCGACCAGACGGCCGGGCATGTGGCGCTTGAATTCGTCGCGCGTGGCAAAAAACGCGGCGTGCGGGCCGCCGTAACCCAGCGGCACGCCAAAGCGTTGCGCGCTGCCGACGGCGATGTCCGCGCCGAATTCGCCGGGCGGCTTGATCAGGGTTAGCGCGAGCAAATCCGTGGCAACCGTGACGAGCGCACCAGCCGCATGGGCTTTTTCCGCGAACGCCGAGTAATCGTGAATCGCGCCGAACGTATCGGGATACTGCACCAGCGCGCCGAAGACTTGTTCGCTGAATTGAAAATTTTCGGGATTGCCAATGACGATTTCAATCCCAAGCGCCTTCGCCCGGGTCCGGACAACGTCGAGATTTTGCGGATGGCAGGTTTCGGAAACGAAGAAAACGTTTCTTCCGTCCTTGAGCCGGTGGCACATCGTCATCGCCTCGGCGCAGGCCGTGGCCTCGTCGAGGAGCGAGGCATTGGCAATATCGAGGCCGGTGAGGTCGGCAACCAGGGTTTGGAAATTCAGCAGCGCTTCGAGGCGGCCCTGGGAAATTTCGGCCTGGTACGGCGTGTATTGCGTGTACCAGCCGGGATTTTCCAAAACGTTGCGCTGGATGACGGCGGGCGTGATGCAATCGTAATAGCCCATGCCGATGTACGAGCGGAAAACCTGGTTTTGCGAGGCGATGGCCTTCAGCCCGGCAAGCGCGGCCGGTTCAGACCGGGCGGCGGGCAATTGAAGCGGCCGGCGCAGGCGGATGTTTTCCGGCACGGCGGCGGCAATCAGTACATCCAGGCTGTTGAAACCGATGGCTGCGAGCATTTCGCGCGTCTCGGCGGCGTTTGGCCCAATGTGACGGGCGACAAATTTGTCAGGATGTTCAGTCAGATTATCGGTCAAAGACATTTGGTGAAAATAAGGTTCACCGCTCCAAAAAGCGAGTTGATTTGGATTCAAATGCGGCAGGGATGGAGCGCGGCGCCGCAGCGGCGCAATAAATCGTGTACGACACACGTTCCGCCCGCTATTTCGCGGGCGGTGACGCCGCAGCGCGGCGTCCCTACCTTTGCAACGCGGCGCGGACGACGCGGCATTCGCCGTAACCGTATTTCCCGCCGAGCGATTCGACCACGCCGGTGAGGTTGCCGAAACCGTGCCGGACGAAGGCTGCGGCGATGTCGCGCCTGGCTTCGGCTGAAACCAATGAATGCACATCAACCGATTCGCCCGCGAGCATGGCTTCTTCAAGATGACTGTAAATCGTGCTGTCTTTGAAGCCGCGAATTTTTGCAATTTCGGAAACCGCCCGGCCTTGCTGGAAAAAATGCAGCGTCTCGCGCACGCTGTCGGTCAGCCGTGACCGGCGCGGCACCGGCGCGGACGGCATTCCATCCGCCGGGAAATCATCCGCAAAAACCTGGCGCGGGTTCGTCTGCACATGCGCCGCAATTTCACCCAGGAAAGCTTCGCCGAATTCGCGCAGCTTCCTTTCACCCACGCCGCTGATGCGCGAAAAATCCTTTTCGTTCGCGGGATAAAACCGCGCCATCTGCCGCAGCGACACGTCGGAGAAAATAATGTAAGGCGGCACGGCGCGCGCGTCGGCAAGCTGTTTCCGCAGCGCGCGCAATTTCTCGAACAACGCCTCGTCACAGGCAATTTCGCCGGCGCGATGCTTCGCCGGTTCGGTCGGAGCGACCGGTTTGGTCAACGTGATTTTCTGCCGCGATTTCAGCGCCGTGTGACCGGCGTCGGTCAGCTCGACGATGTTGAACTTCTCCGCGTTTTGAAACAGCAAACCGAGCCGCACCAGTTCACGTCCAATCGCGCTCCACTCGGCGCGCGCATGTCCGTCGCCAATGTTGTAGGTCGAAAGTGTGTGGTGGCCGAACTTGCGGACTTTTTCCGTTTCCGCACCGCAGAGCACCTCGACCACGTGCTGAATGCCGACGCCGAAACCGCTTTTCTCACGGATGCGATAGACACACGAAAGAAATTTTTGCGCCGCCAGCGTGCCGTCCCAGGTCGCGCGCGGCGAGAGGCAGTTGTCGCAGCCGGCACAATTCACGGGTTCGGTCGGGCGCGTCACTCCGTGCGCGCCGTTGTCCAATGTTGCAAAGTCGGCGCGCACGGAGTGACGCGCCCCACCTTGTCCGACAACCTCATTTGGATTAAATTTCTCCCCGAAATATCCCAGCAGAAATTCACGGCGGCAGGTGGCGATCTCGGCGTAGTGAATCATCTGTTCCAGTTGGGCGCGGGCGATTTCGCGCTCCTGCGGACTTGGTTTTTCGTCAATGAACCGCATCTGCTTGACCCGGTCGCCGGGGCTGAACAACAGCAGACATTCGCCGGGCAGACCGTCACGGCCGGCGCGGCCCGTTTCCTGATAATAGCCTTCGATGTTCTTCGGCAGGTCGTAGTGAATCACGAAACGCACGTTCGGCTTGTTGATGCCCATGCCAAAGGCGATGGTCGCGCAAATCACGCGCGCCTCGTCGCGAAGAAATGCCTCCTGGCTTTTCGTCCGGTCACCGGGGGTCATGCCCGCGTGATACGGCAGCGCCTTCACGCCGTCGGCGGAAAGTTTGGCCGCCAGGCTGTCCGCCGTTTTGCGCGCCTGCACGTAAATGATGCCGCTTTCGTTCGGCCGCGCCTGCACGTACGAAAGAATCTGGTCATAAGCGCCTGACTTCGCCGCGACGCGGTAAGTCAGGTTCGGGCGGTTGAAACTGGCGACGTAGCACGCGGGATCCTTCAGATGCAGCTGCCGGACAATGTCGCCGCGCACGCGTTCGGTGGCCGTGGCCGTGAGCGCCATCATCGGCACGGTTGGAAAAATTCCGCGCATCGTCTGCAATTGCCGGTATTCCGGGCGGAAATCGTGTCCCCACTCGCTGATGCAATGCGCCTCGTCAATCGCGAACAGGTTCACGTTCCATTTCTTCAGGTCGTCAAGAAAACCGGACAACATTAACCGCTCCGGCGCGACGTAGAGCAACCGGAACTCGCCCTGGTGCAAGCCGCGCAGGCGCGGACGCGATTCGCCGGCGGCGAGCGATGAATTCAAAAATGTCGCCGCCACGCCCGCCGCCTGTAGCGCGTCCACCTGGTCCTTCATCAGCGCGATGAGCGGCGAGACGACAACGGTGAGTCCGGGTTGCACGAGCGCGGGAAGCTGGAAGCAGAGCGATTTGCCGCCGCCGGTGGGCAGCACGGCGAAAACGTCCTTGCCCGCGAGCGCGTCGCGAATGATTTCCTCCTGCAACGGACGGAAGGAACTGAAGCCGAAGAATTGTTTCAGTGGCGCGAAAAGTTGGTCGCGGTGAAGACTCACCAGCCGAGAATATGACGCCGCATCGCGACTGAAAAGCGGAAGTTTTGCTGCCCAACCAGGTGGCCGCCCACCTTGGTTCCAAGCATTTCCTCCGCCCGGGAAAAGTGGTTTTGGAGGCTTTTTACGCACCACAACATATCCGGTCTGGCGATAAATACCGGCCCAACTAATGGTGTTTTTTACCGAAATATTCCTTAATTTGTCATTGTGCAAAAAGGGCAATTTTGATACAATTTTTGCTCCTGAAATTGGACGCTCACAAACGAGCTTTCTGAATTTTTTTATGCCCAAAAAAGCTGAAGCCGCGGAGCCGGAAAACAAGCTGGTGACGAGTGCCGCCGAGAAATACGACGCCTCCAAAATCGACAAACTGGAAGGCCTGGAGGCGGTGCGGAAACGCCCGGGCATGTATATCGGCGACCCCGACGAGCGCGGCCTGCATCACAGTGTGTTCGAGGTGCTCGACAACTCGATTGACGAGCATCTGGCGGGCTATTGCAACCGAATCGACGTGACCATTCACGTGGATGGCTCGGTTTCAATCCGGGATGATGGACGCGGCATTCCGGTGGACATGCACCCGAAATGGAAGATGCCCGCCGTCGAGCTGGTGCTGACCAATCTGCACGCCGGCGGAAAATTCGGGCAGGGCGCCTACAAATACTCGGGCGGCCTGCACGGCGTCGGCGCGAAATGCGTCAACGCGCTTTCGGACTGGTTCAAGGTCGAGGTCTCGCGTGATGAAAAAGTTTATTCGATGGAATTCGAGCGCGGCAAAACAACCCAGAAGCTCGAAGTCATCGGCAAATCCAAAAAGACGGGCACCCTGATCACGTTCAAACCCGACCCGACGATTTTCACCCTCACCGTCGAGTTCAAGTTCGACATCCTGGCAAACCGCCTGCGCGAGCTCGCGTTTTTGAATCCGGGCATCGAAATCGTGCTCAAGGACGAGCGCGACGAGAAGACCGAGACGTTTTATTACCGGGACGGCATCGAGCAATTCGTCCGCCAGTTGGGCCGCAGCAAGCAGCCGTTGCATCCCAAACCCATTGCGATCTCGGGCAAACGGCCCAGTAAAATTGAAGGCAAGGACGAGGACGTGTTTGTGGATTGTGTGCTGCAATACACCGACAGTTACAGCGACCAGATTCTGTGCTTCGCCAACTCCATTCCCAACACCGACGGCGGCACGCATCTGACCGGTTTCCGCTCCGCGCTGACGCGGGCCATCAACCAGTACGCCAAGCAGAACAGTCTGTTGAAGGAAAAGGACCCGACAATTTCCGGCGATGACGTGCGGGAAGGACTGGTCTGCGTGTTGAGCGTGAAGCTGCCGAATCCGCGTTTTGAATCGCAGACCAAGGTGAAGCTGGTGAACACGGAGGTGGACGGCATCGTTGCATCCGTCATCTACGACGGCTTGATGACGCACTTCGATGCGAATCCGGGGGTCGCCAAAAAAATCATCGAGAAAGGCTTGCTCGCCGCGCGCGCGCGCGAAGCCGCCCGCAAGGCGCGCGAGACGGTCCGCAAAGGCGCGCTCACCGGCGGCGGGTTGCCCGGCAAACTGGCCGACTGCTCCGACCGCGACCCGGCGAACACCGAACTGTTCATTGTCGAGGGCGATTCCGCCGGCGGCTCGGCCAAACAGGGACGCGACCGGAAATTCCAGGCCATCCTGCCGATTCGCGGCAAGCTCATCAACGTTGAGAAGGCGCGGCTGGACAAGGTGCTGCAAAACAACGAAATCCGCACCATGATCACCGCGGTCGGCACGGGCATCGGCGACGGCGACGGCGAGGGCGCGTTCAACCTCGAAAAACTCCGCTACCACAAGGTCATCATCATGACGGACGCGGACGTGGATGGTTCGCACATCCGCACGTTGTTGCTGACGTTTTTCTACCGGCAAATGCCGGTGCTGGTCCGACAGGGCTTCGTCTATATCGCGCAGCCGCCGCTCTACCAGATCGCCCGCAAAAAGCGCGTTGACTACGTCGAAGACGACGCGAAGCTGAACAAGATTTTGATTGAACTGGGCACGGAAGAAGTGCGTTTGAAGAATCTTTCCGACCAAAAAGAATTGTCCCAGAAGCAGCTGGCGGAAATTCTGGAGTTGCTGGAATCGCTCGACAAATATGCGAACGCCCTGAAACGCCACGGCGGTGACTTCGCGGTGTACGTCGAGCATCGCCAGAAAAAGACCGGCGAGCTGCCGCGGCATCTCGTCAAGGTGCGCGAAGGCAACAATGAAACCGTGCATTATTTCCATACCGAGGAGGAACTGGCGCAGTTCGGTGCAAAGAACGCCGACTTGAAATTATTCGGCGGCGAAGAGGAAGGCGACACGACCGCGTTCATCGAAAAATCAAAGAACGGCTCAACGCGGCGGGCGCGGCACGTGGAGCTGCACGAGAGCAAGGCCATCGTCGAACTGCTGGCCAAGCTCGACAAGAAAGGTTTCAGCGTCGAACACTACGCCGGACAGGACCAGCCGCTGTTTGAAATCCGCGAGGGTGAAGGCGACCGGGAAACCGTCAAACCGCTGTTCTCGATTCCGGAAATCCTGGCGGCGGTCAAGGAAATCGGCCGGCGCGGCCTGTCCATCAAACGTTTCAAGGGTCTCGGTGAAATGAATGCGAAGGAACTGTTTGACACGACCATGGACCCGGTCAAACGCAAATTGTTGCGGGTTGATCTCACCGACGCCGTCGAGGCCGAAGAAATGTTCACCAAACTGATGGGCGAGGAAGTTGAGCCGCGCCGCCAGTTCATCGAGGACAACGCGTTGAACGTCAGGAACCTGGACGTTTAGAAGAATTCAGTTGACGCATGTAGTCACATGAGACTACATTGAGCGCATGAAAACAAGAACCATAAAATACCCGCCACACAAGCCGGGGGCGGCCGTGCTGAAAGAAGTCGCGGTTGCGCCGGGCATCGGCGAAGTGATCAGCGTCCGTTCGGCCAAGGCGCACTTGTCGGCGTTGCTGGAACTGGTGGCGGGCGGGCGCGAAATCATCATCACCAGCGACGGCAGGCCGAAGGCCAAACTGGTCAACGTCGAAGCCATCAAACCCCGAAAAGTTTTTCAGGGCATGGGTGATTACCTGTCGAAGCAGCCGATCCATGGCGGGTCAGCAGATGAGGCAGTGAGTTGGACCCGTGGAGAATGGTGATGTATCTGGACTCCGCCATCATCGTCAAACTGCTTGTGCGCGAAGCCGGCAGCGAGTGGTTCGAACAAAATCTGTCAGGGCACAGTTTTGAATCGTCCGAACTGTCCTTGGTAGAAGTTTGCGCTGCGTTGCTTTTCAAAGAGCGCAACCACGAAATCACGCCGCAGGAGCGTGATCGCGCCACGGGAAAGTTTTTTCCGATGCTCGAAAACGAATTGATTGTGCTGTTGCCACTCGAACGCAGGATGCTGGAGCGCGCGCGGATGGTTCAATTTGCATGTCATCCACACATTCCGCTGCGGACACTCGACGCCCTGCACGTGGCGGCTTGCGATTTGCGCCACGGCGGCACGATGGCAGCCACGGACAAAAGGATTCGCGCCGCGTGCAAACAATTGGGCATTGCCTTGGTGCCAAAAGAAATCACAGACATCACGGTAGCCAAATAATTTTTATGCCTGACGAAAAGAAATCCAAAGAGTCAAACGATCTGCCGATCACCAACACCCCTTTGTTTGCCTCGGGTGAAAAAATCGCCAAGGTCAACGTCGCCGAGGAAATCAAGAATTCGTTCCTGGATTACTCGATGTCCGTGATCATCTCCCGCGCCCTGCCCGATGCGCGCGACGGCCTCAAACCTTCGCAACGCCGCATCCTGCTGGCCATGCACGATCTCTCGTTGTTTCCCAACCGCCAGCACCGCAAATGCGCCAAAATCTGCGGCGACACCAGCGGCAATTATCATCCGCACGGCGAGGCGGTGATTTATCCGACGCTCGTGCACATGGCGCAGCCCTGGGCGATGCGCGAACGGCTCGTGGACGGCCAGGGAAACTTCGGCTCGGTGGAAGGTGATCCGCCCGCCGCCATGCGTTATACCGAGGCGCGCATGACCCATCTCGGCGCCGCGTTGATGGAGGACATGGACCAGGACACGGTGGATTTTGTCCCCAACTACGACGAGACCCGCACCGAGCCCACCGTTTTTCCCGCCGCCTTTCCGAACCTGCTCGTCAATGGGGGCACCGGCATCGCCGTCGGCATGGCCACGAACATTGCGCCCCACAATCTCGGTGAAATCGTGGACGGCATCTGCGCGCAGATTGACGACCCGGACATCACCGTCAAGGGTCTGATGAAGTTCGTCAAAGGCCCGGACTTTCCGACCGGCTGCATGGTGTGCGGGCTGGAGGTCATCAAGGAATATTTCACGACCGGTCGCGGCAGCGTCAAGGTCCGCGGCAAGGTGGGGGTGGAACAACTCAAGGGCGGGCGCGAGCAAATCGTCATCACGGAAATCCCCTACAACGTCAACCGCGCCGTGCTCGTCGAACGCGTGGCCGAACTCGTGAACGAGAAAACGGTGGGTTTCACCGACATCACCGCCATCCGCGACGAATCGGATGAGAACACGCGCGTGGTGGTCGAACTCAAGCGCGACGCCATCGCGAAGGTGGTCATCAACAATCTGTACAAGCAGACCTCGCTGGAATCCAGTTTTGCGGTCAACATGCTGGCCATTGACCACGGCCGGCCCAAGACGCTGGGGCTCAAGGAGCTCATCAATTGCTACATCGAGCATCGGCGCGAGGTGGTGTTGCGCCGCACGCGGTTCCAGTTGCAAAAGGCCGAGGAACGCGCGGAAATCCTGGAAGGCTATCTTTGCGCGCTGGCGAACCTCGACGAATTCATCCGCATCATCCGCGGCAGCAAAAACCGCGACGAAGCCCGCATCAAGCTGCTCGCGTTCGAATGGACGCAAAAGCAGGTCGAACGCTGGGGCATTTTGATCCGCAACGACGAACGCCTGACCAAGGGCCGTTACACACTGACGGAACGGCAGGTGGACGCGATTCTGGAACTGCGTTTGTATCAATTGACCGGCCTGGAAATTGACAAGGTCGAAGGCGAATACAAGGAACTGCTCGAGCGCATCAAGGATTTGATGGATATCCTGGCCAAGGAAACCCGCGTCCTGGCCATCATCAAGGCCGAGTTGAAGGTCATCAAGGAAAAGTACGCCACCCCGCGCCTGACCGACCTCAAACCCGACGAGGGCGAAATCAACATCGAAGACCTGATTGCCAACGAAGGCGTCATCATCACGCTCACGCACACCGGCCTCATCAAGCGCACCAACGTTTCGAGCTATCGCGCTCAGCGGCGCGGCGGCAAGGGGGTCATCGGCATGACAACCCGGGAAGGCGCCACCGACGAGGACAAGGATTTCATCGAGCATCTGTTCACCGCCAGCACGCACGATTACCTGATGTTCTTCACGAACACCGGCCGCGTTTATGTTGAGCGCGTGCATGAAATTCCCGACATGGGCCGGGCCGCCAAGGGCCGGAGCATTGCCAATTTGCTGGAATTGAAGGCGGGCGAAACCATTGCCGCATTGATCCGGGTTCTGTCCAAGACCAACACGGCCAAGGAAGACGTGACGTGGGAACAGCCGGGCTTTGTGTTCTTCTCCACCAAACAGGGCACGGTCAAGAAAACCGCGCTCGCCGATTTCGCCAACGTCCGCAAGGGCGGCATCATTGCCATCGGCATCGACCCGGGCGACACCTTGATTGATGTCAAGCTGACGACCGGCCAGAACGAAGTGGTGCTCATCACCCACGACGGCATGAGCATCCGCTTCAACGAGGAGGACGCCCGGCCCATGGGCCGGCCCGCCGCCGGTGTGCGTGGCATCAATTTGTCGAAGGGCGACGAAGTCGTCGCGCTGGCCATTGTCGTGCCGGACGCCAAACTGCTGGTCGCCGGCGAGCATGGCATCGGCAAACGCACGGACTTCGAGGAATACCGCCAGCAATCCCGCGGCGGCAAGGGCATCATCACGATGAAGACCACCGAGAAAACCGGCGCGGTGGTCGGCGCATTGACCGTGCGCGACGCGGATGAAATCATGCTCATCACCGTCAAAGGCCAGATGGTGCGCACGTCGGTGAAGGACATCCGCGAAGCCGGACGGAATACGCAGGGCGTGAAGCTGATTGAACTGGACTCCGGCGACAAATTACAGGCCATCGCCTCGGTGATTGGCGAAGACAAGGAAGACGCCGCCAGCGAAGCGGAACCGGAAAAATAATTTCTGAACGCCGCTTGCCAGCCCGTATTTTTCGGTTAAGCTGACTGCCTCCGATTTGTTTCGGGGGTTGCAAGAAGTCGTGCCTTCTGCCGATCGGTTCCTCGTTCGATGCAAATTGTCGGCAAGAAGAACAATGAAAAAACAGATCCTGATTGTATTGGTTCTGGTCGTTTTGACCGCGTTTGGTCACGCCAGTGAGACGGGTCAAACCGTGGTGGTGCCGGACAGCAGCCTGTTTGCCGACAGCAAAGAGGCCTTGACGCTGCAGGCAACGGCAGAAGTGGCCAGTGCCGGTACCCCGGGTTCCTTGGTTTTGACCAACGTTTCAATCCATCAGCCGGTCTGGGAAAGCACCGTTGCCTTCGGCCTCACCGCCACTTCGGGCAACAGCGACAGCGCGCTGGTCACCGGCAATTTTCAAACCCATAGAAAAACGCCTGAGGACGAATGGGCTTTGGGCTCAGACGCAGCCTACGGCGAAGTGGCTTCCGTCAAGAACAACGAAACCCTGCATGCCTTTGCCCAATACAACCGCCTGTTCAACCAAGGCTGGTACGGCTACCTGCGCACCGATGGGTTGCATGATGGCATAGCCGATGTCGTTTACCGGATTACGTTCAGCACCGGCGCCGGCTATTACTTCATCAAAGACAAGCAAACGTCACTGGCCGGTGAATGCGGCCCGGCGATCCTGCATGAAAAACTGGACGATGAATATCACACCTACCCGATCCTGCGCGTCGCGGAACGCTACGAACATAAATTCGATGATCATGCCCGGATCTGGCAAAATGTGGAGCTTCTGCCTCCGGCCAACAGTCCGCGGAATTTTCTCGTCAACGCCGTGATCGGCGTCGAGACCACCCTCACCCGGCGACTCGACCTGCAAACTTACGTGCAGGATGATTACGCCAACCAGCCCGCGCCGGGATTCAAGGCCAACGACGTAAAACTGGTCAGCGCCCTGGCTTTGAAATTTTAAGGCGCGACCCGCTCCAGCTTCCACGAATGGTCGGGCTGCCGCGAGTAGCGGAAACGGTCGTGCAACCGGCTGGGCCGGCCCTGCCAAAATTCAATCCATTCCGGTTTCAAAACAAAACCGCCCCAGTTCGCCGGCAACGGCACCTCCTCACCGGGAAAGCGCGCCGCCATTTCGTTCCATTTGTCATCCAGCGCGGCGCGGCCGGCCACCACGTCGTATTGATTTGACGCCCACGCGGCCAGCCGGCTGCCGCGCGGGCGGGATTTGAAATACGCCTCCGAATCTTCGCGTGACAATCTGCTCACCACGCCTCCAACGCATACCTGCCGCTCCAAATCCGGCCAGTAAAACGTCAGCGCCGCGTTGGGATTGTCAGCCAGTTCGCGGCCTTTGCGGCTGTCGTAGTTCGTAAAAAAAGTGAAGCCGCGCTCGTCCACGCCCTTGAGCAGCACCGCGCGCGCCGAGGGCCGGCCGGATCGGTCCACCGTGGCCAGCACCATGGCATTCACATCCGCCGGGGAATGGCCAAGGACCGCGTGCCAGAGTTTGTAGAGGGCGATGCCGATCTTCCGCCACCGGCCGCCGGCCGACGCCTGTGCAAACCAGGCATTGAATTGCGCCACCGGATTGGCCTCCAAATCCGCGCGCCGCAAGCTGGCCTGTGCATATTCCCGTCTGATGTCCGCCACACCCATAGTGGCGCGAACCTTACATCGGCGGCATCCCCGGAGCGAATCAATTTTGCCCCGCTCAACCCGCCGGACCGCCGCCGGCGGATCCCGGCCGATTAGTCTTCATGATAAAATTGAATGGACTTTTGACACATATTTACGACCCTGTTTCCACTCATGTTTTCACTCCAAATGCTCTTCGGCAAGGCCGACCGGTTTTATCAACTGCTGGAGGACGCCGCACAGGAAGCCCACGCCAGCGTCCGGCTGGTCATCGAAATGCTCAAAGCGCCGGCTCCCGCCAAAACCCTCGATGACCTGGCGCTCTCGCGGCGCAAGGAGAAAAAAATCGGGGAGCAAATCACCGCCGAACTGGTGAAGACCTTTGTGACCGGATTGGAACGCGAGGATATTGAGGCGCTGGCGCTGGCGTTGCGAAAAATTCCCAAGACCATCGAGAAACTGGCCGAACGCATCAATCTCGGCCGCCAGCACCTGCAAGGCGTGGATTTCACCCGCCAGATTGAAATCCTGGAACAGTCCACCGACGTGGTGCTGGCCATGGTGAAACAGCTTCGCGACCTGAAGCACCTGGAAAAAATCCACGAGCTGAACACCAAGCTGCAGTATCTCGAAGGCGAGGCGGACAAATTGATGTTGGACCTGTTGAAGGATCTCTACAGCGGGCGCCACGACGCGGTGAAAGCCATGGTCATACGCGATCTTTATGAACTGATGGAGAAGGCCATTGACCGCTGTCGCGACGCCGGCAATGTGGTCATGCACATCCTGCTGAAAAATTCCTGAGCCGCCCGATGATCCTCATCTTCACCGTCATCCTCGCGGCGCTGGTGTTTACCTACATCAATGGCTTCCACGACACGGCCAATTCCATTGCCACCGTCGTCGCCACCAAGGTGTTGACCCCGCGTCAGGCCGTGATGCTGGCCGCCGTCACCAATCTGGTCGGGGCGTTCGCCGGCACCGCCGTCGCCACCACCATCGCTTCGGGACTGGTGGACCCCAAAATCGCCACGTCCGAGGTTTTGATCTGCGCCCTGATCGCCGCCATCCTCTGGAACCTGCTGACGTGGTGGTTCGGGATGCCGTCCAGCTCGTCGCACGCGCTCGTCGGGGGCTTGTGCGGCGCGTGCCTGGCCGCCGCCCACAACAACTGGCACGCCCTGGTCTGGTCGGTCCCCAATCATGAGCACTGGTGGCTGAGCAAAGGCCTGCTCTGGAAAGTCGTCGTGCCGATGATTTCCTCGCCCATCTGCGGATTGGTTTTCGGCTTTCTGCTCATGGGCTCGCTGTATTTTCTGCTGCGCAACTGGCGCACGGCCACCGTCAACAAGACCTTCGGCAAACTGCAACTGCTCAGCTCGGCCTACATGGGTTTCAGTCATGGCACGAACGATGCGCAAAAAACCATGGGCATCATCGCGCTGGCATTGTTGACCGGCACCAGCGCCGGTTCATTTGACCAGCTTCCCGGCTGGCTGTCATTTTTGCGCACCGCTGAACCGGTGCCGGGACACGCACTGGAAATTGCCGCCTGGATCAAAGTCCTTTGCGCGCTGACCATGTGCGCCGGCACCGCCGTGGGTGGCTGGCGCATCATCAAAACCCTCGGTCATAAAATGGTGCGGCTGCATCCCGTTCATGGTTTTGCCGCCGAAACCACCGCCGCCACCATCCTGGTCACCGCTGCGCATTTCGGCATGCCCGTCTCGACCACCCATGCGGTCACCACCTCCATCATGGGCGTCGGCTGCGCCAAAGGATTCAATCACCTCAAGTTCGACGTGGTTGAACGCATCCTGTGGGCCTGGGTCATGACGCTGCCCGCGAGTGGCGGCGTGGCTTATTTGCTGGTGTGCCTTGCGCAGATCGCCGGCTGGATTCAATAAGTCAGCGGGCCAAACCTACGCTGTAGAACCGGCGTCGCGCCTGTCTCCAACTTTTGGCAGGGCCAGGCTGCTGCCCGGCCTCGGCGGCGCGGCAGCGCCGCCCTACCGCGCTGAAATTTCCAGCATCCGCTCAATGGGCAACCGGGCGCGCTTCAAGATTTCCGCCGGTAATTCAACGCGCGGCGCGAGCTGTTTCATGCAGTCGCGCACCTTTTCCAGCGTGTTCAGCTTCATGTACTTGCACTCACTGCAACGGCAATGATCCGACGGCAGCCGCATCACGTCGAACACCGGCGCGCATAGAAATTCCTTGCCCGGACATTCCTTCTGCATCCGGTGGATTATGCCCGATTCCGTCACCACGACGAATCGTTTGGCCGGGTCCGATTTGCAGTAGGAAATCATTCGCTCCGTCGAGCAAACCGCGTCGGCCAGATCACGCACTTCGCGCAAACTTTCCGGATGCACCACAACCTTGGCGTCGGGATATTTCGCGCGCAATTTCAGCACCTGTTCGCGCCGGAACTCGACGTGCGCGTAACAATTGCCCTGCCACAACGTCATCGGGCGGCCGGTCTGTTCCATCACCCACGCACCCAGGTTTTCGTCCGGCACAAACAGGATGTCCTTGTCCCTGGGCGCGGCCTGAACGATTTTCACCGCGTTGCCGCTGGTGCAGATCACGTCGGTCAGGGCCTTTACCGCCGCGCTGCAATTGATGTAGGCGATGGTCCAGAAATTGGGATTCGTCGCCTGGAGCGCGGCCAGTTTGTCCGCGGGACAACTTTCCTCGAGCGAACAGCCCGCGTTCTTGTCCGGTAGCACGACAATCTTGTTCGGGTTCAAAATCTTCGCCGTCTCAGCCATGAAATGCACGCCGCAGAACACAATCACATCCGCGCTCGTTTTGGCCGCCTGTTGCGACAGGCCGAGCGAGTCGCCGACGTAATCCGCCACGTCCTGGATTTCCGGCACCTGATAATTGTGGGCGAGAATGACGGCGTTGAGCTGCTTTTTGAGCGCGAAAATCTCCCGGGCCAGCGGCTCGAACCGCGAAGGGGCCATGGCCGGGCGGACTTGCAGGTCGTCCACGACCGGTGCGGAATGGTCAGCAACAGCAATCATGGAAAGAAGTTACCGCCAACATTTCACACCGTCAATCGATGACCCTGTCAATTAACCGATCTGCGATTTGGCTTCGCGCCATGCCTTGAGCCTGGTTTTGGCCAGTTGGATTTGTTCCGGGCGGAAGGCGGGATTGGCCTCGATTTGTTGGATGATTTTTTCAGCCCGCCTCCAATTGCCGCAATGTTGGCAGTGTGTCCCGGCCAGTTTCAGCCATGAATCAAAATCCTGCGGCTGTGCCTTGATTTTTTGCTCCAAAACTTCAATGGCGGTGCCGAAATACCGGTGGGCGATCAGTTCGTCAACGGATTCGGGTTGAACTTCAACGGCTGCTTCCTTCGGCCTGGGGTTCGCCCAGCCAGCAATGGAACGGCGGGCGAATTCAACATGGCCGGAGGTAATATGAGATTGCTGTTCGAAGGACCGAAGCACCTCGTAAGCCTTGTCGCTGCGATGCATATCTTCAGCATAAAGCCGCATCAGCATGAGCGCCGCGTCCACGTTGGATGGATTTTCCAGGAGCAACGAATGGAGCATGGATTCAGCCTCACTTGATTTTCCCTGCGCCCGCAGGCGATAAGCTTCAGCCAGAGGCCGGGACTTTTGAACCTGGTCCGGTTTGGCGCCGAGTTTTTCCAACATGGTTTCCATGGTCACCACGCTGACCTCTCCGGATTCCTTGAGGGATTGGCACAATTGAATGGCCTCCTCCTTCCGGCCCTGCCGGATCAGGCTGGCAATGGCATCCAGGTCACGGCGGCTCTTATGGGGGTCAAACTCGCGATGATCTCCGGGGTCGACGAGCCAGTGAAACCCGTGCGCCACCATTTCGCCGAGGCAGCCACACCAGAGGGCAACCAGCGGCAGCAAAACAAACAAATACACGATCCCACTCGTCTGATCATTGTAACGCCAGTATCGCCACAAACTCCAAAAGCCCAATTCCACCAGGAACAAGGTGATGCCAGAGCGGATGCCCCGGCGAACGCGGTCTCGTGTTTCATTTTCCCCCGTCAGCTTCGTGTCATAGCCGCTCAGCCGCCAGGACGCCAGGGCGGCAAGCGTCAATACAACAAGGTTCGCGAGGAAAAAGAACATGACGCGCGTGGTTTGGAAATGGCAGCTTAAATCATTACCCCATCAATTTGCCAGGGACCGGCGTTCTTCCATCGAGAGCACCTTCCATTCGCCTGCAGCAAGTGTGCCAAGTTTCAATCCGCCGATGCGAACGCGAATCAGCCGCAACGTCGGATGGCCGATGGCGGCGGTCATGCGCCGCACCTGACGATTTTTGCCTTCAATCAATTCCAGGCCGATCCAGCAATCGGGCACGCTTTTGCGGAAACGAATCGGAGGGTTCCGTGGTGGAATTTGTGGCGGCGACGCCCCGTCGCCGAAAGGTGTCGTCGTCGCCCCGACGACGGGAACAGGTTGCGACGGGGGCGTCGCTGCCACGCTGCTGCGACGAGGCGTCGCAGCCACCTCCGGTTGCGGCTCCAGAAGCCACGCGCGGCACGGCAAGGTTTTCCGGCCTTGAATCAAAACCCCGCGTTCCAATTTCTTCAACGCTTCCGGCGCCGGGATGCGCTCCACCTGCGCCCAATACTCGCGTTGATGCGCCTGACGGGGATGCAGCAGGCGTTCGTTCCACTCCGGCTCGTCACTCAACAGCAACAGCCCCTCGGAATCCGCGTCCAGCCGGCCGATGGGGTAAACGTCTTTGGAAAAATTGAATTCCGCCAGCGTGCGACTCGCCGGGCCATCCCCGGTGAACTGCGACAGCACGCCGAACGGCTTGTTGAATGCGATGAGCACTTGGGGAGTTTCCAGTGTCAGGTTTCAAGTTTCAAGTTTTCAAAACCGCCATTGCCCCCGATTTTCACGTTCCTTTGCGGACCGGGAACGGAGAAAAATCTTTTCGTGTCTTTCGTGTCTTGCGCGGTTAAAATTTGCGCGTGATTCGCAATATCATCTTCGACTGGTCGGGCACGCTGGTGGATGATCTGCCCGCCGTCTGGAAAGCGACCAATTTTGTCCTCGCCCAGGCCGACCGCCCCGAAATGACGCTGGAACAGTTTCGCGCCGAATTTTCCCTGCCGTTCACGGATTTTTACGATCGCCACACGCCGCACGTGCCGCTGCCGCAACTGGAAGACTGGTTCCATGCCCATTACCGCCAGATTCAGGATTCCGTTTGCGAATTGCCCTACGCGCGGAATTTTCTCGAATTTTGCCGCACCCACCGGATGCGCACGTTTCTGTTGAGCACGATTCAGCGCGCGCATTTTGACGCGCAATGCCTGGTGACCGGCTTCGACGCCTTTCTCGACCGGCCTTATACCGACGTTTTGGACAAGCGGAAAAAAATCCACGAAATCCTCGCCGAAAACCAGCTCACGCCGGACGAAACACTGTTCATCGGCGACATGCAGCATGACATCGAGACGGCCCGGCACGGCGGGATTCATTCCTGCGCCGTGCTCACCGGCTACAACACGCTGGAACAATTGCGCGAAGCCGGGCCGGATTTGATTGTTGAACATCTCGGCGAATTGCGCCGCATTTTGGAACAGAACGATTTGCGCCTGAAGCCGGAGACGGAAAAATTCGAGGAAATTCACCCGCCGCTGGCCACCGTCGGCGCGCTGATTTTCAACGATGCCGGCGAAGTGCTGATGATTCGCACCCACAAATGGTCGAATCTCTGGGGCATCCCCGGCGGCAAAATCAAATGGGGCGAGCCGTCCGTGGACGCGCTTTGCCGTGAAATCAAGGAGGAGACCGGACTCGAGGTGACCGACATTGAGTTCGTGCTCGTGCAGGATTGCATTCATTCCAGGGAATTTTATCGCGACGCGCATTTTGTCCTGCTGAACTACACCTGCCGTTGCGCCGGCAAACCGCGCGTGACACTCAACGACGAGGCGCGCGAATCCCGCTGGGTCACCACCGCCGGGGCGCTGAAAATGCCGCTGAATACACCGACGCGGATTCTGCTGGAAGCGGTTTTGAAAACAAAACCTGTCACGGATCACGCGGATGGCGCGGATAAAAAAAGCAAACCTGTGAAATCTGCGTAATCCGCGGTTCAAAAATGAAAAATTCATTGCCAAAAATCACCATCGTGGACCTCGAAGTTTTCCATCGCGTCGGCGTGCCGGCGGCGGAACGCGTCAAGCCGCAGCGTTTGTTGCTGACGGTGGAGATGGATTTTGATTTTTCGGCGGCGGAGGAGAGCGATAATATCCGTGACACGATTGATTATTTCGCCGTTTCACAACGGTTGTTGAAATTCGGCGATGGGCGTGAGTGGCAACTCATCGAGAAACTTGCCGCCGATATTGCCAACCTCATTCTGGCTGAATTCAAACCGCAAAGCGTCACGGTCGAGGTCAAAAAATTCCCGGTTCCGGAAGCGCGGCACGTTTCAGTTGAAGTCCGGAAGCCGTAGGACAGGCTTCCTGCCCGTCTCAATCTTTCTTCGTGATAGAAACGGACGCGACATCCGCCCCACCCTTGAACTCGAATTTCTGCCCGTCCATGGTCCGCAGCTCCCAATAATCCGGTCGCGCCCGGATGGTCACCGCGCCCGCGGTGCGCGTAAAGATGACCGGCGCTTTTTGCCCGGCCAGGCGTGCCTTCAATTCAAAACCCGCCCGGCGGGTGGCGGGAAACTCCGAATCCGCCACCACAATGACTTTCGGTTCAATCGCCGCCAGCAGTTCGTCACAAAGCGGTTCGCCGGCATTCGGCAGGCCGGCAACGACTATGTCCGCCCGCAAATCATTGGTGCGCGCCAGCAAGGCGTCCTGGCCGGCGCGCCCCAGGTCCGACAGCAGCAGCACGCGTGTGCCGGAATAATTGCCTAGCAACACCAGCGCATTGTCATCCGCGCGCGGAAAATTATTTGCGGCCTCGGGGTGCAACACCCGCCAGCAGCCGGTGGTACCGCCGCGATTGATGATTTTGTGCCGCGCCGGTGGTTGTTCAAATTCCGCGACGATCTGGCGATACACCGCTGAGCGGAAAGGAACGGAACTGGTGTCCACTTCGCCGATGCCAAAGAGTTCATCCAGTGACTCCGCCCCGCCCACGTTCCGCAAATCGCCGTGGGTCAAAATCAAACGCGGAATCCAATTCACGCCCTGCCCGCGGAGAAATGGTTTGAGCGTGAACTCGACGGCGCGGTCATTGCCGCAATCCACCAGCCAGTCGTTTTTCCGGCCGGCGGCGTCCACCCAGACTGCCTGCCCGCCGTTCAACGGCAGAACGGTCAGTTTGGTTTCGGTGCGCCAGGTTTGCCAGTGCCAGATGCCGCCGGCCGCGATCAAAATCAATGCCGCCGCGCTCCAGATTCTTCGTTTGGGCGCCCAGAGCCAGCCGCTCAAAATGCCGACCAGCACGGCGTAATAAAGTCCGATTTCCAACCACGACGGTTCCGGGACGTAAAAGAAGGCGCCCGGAATTTTGGTGGCAACTTCACTGACCCATGTCATCGCGACCATGAAGAACCACGCGCTGTGATTGAATAATTCCGTCACCCACGGCAGCCACGTGCCAGAAATGAGCGCGCCAAAATTGCTCATCAGCGCGAGTGTGCCCAGCGGCACGGCGATGAGGTTGGCGGGCGTCGAAACCGGGCTGAACAAATGAAAAAATTTTGCCGCGAGCGGGATGGAACCGGCCCACGCCGCAAACGAAAGCGCGCAATAGCGTCCGAGCATCCGCAGGGTCGCGGTGAGCGCCCGCCGCCAGCGCGGCAGCAGTTCCTCCGGCAGCAACGGGTCGTGCCGCAACAGCCGGTCAATGATCTGGTTCAGCGCCGGCAACATCAGCGCGATGACGAGCACGACAAAAAAGGAAAGTTGAAAACTGGTTTCAAAAAGCTGGCGCGGTTCCCACAGCAGGATGATGAAGGCGGCGGCGGCGAGCGAATTGAGGGTGTCACCCGGCCGTTTCAAAGCCCAGCCGCCGAGGATGACGGTCATCATCACCGAGGCCCGGAGGGCGGAAGATTCCCAACCGGTGGCGGCGGTGTAAAACCAGATGACCGGAATGGCGACGGCACCGCACCAGGCGCGCGAGACCTGTATCACCCGGAGCAACGCCACAAGCATCGCGGCAATCAACGCAATGCGCAGTCCATCGATGGCAAACAGATGCATCGTGCCGGCACGCAGGAAAGGCTCGCTGATATCGCCGGTGAACGCCGTCCGCCAGCCGAGGGTCATGGCCCAAAGCAGATGCAGCGGCTCATCCTCCACCGGCAGTCCCAACGCGAGTGTTTTCCTCGCCCAGTTCAAAAACCGGTCGGTCAAGGGCGGATTCGCCAGGGACGGCACCCTGAGCTGCCAGTCGTTGGTCGAACCGGTTTTGAGCTGGTAATAAATTCCGCGCGTCTGGAGGTAATCACGATAATCAAAAAGGCCTTCCGCCAGCGGCGCCGGCGGCCGGGCGATGACGCCGGTGATTTCCACGGGTTGCCCGGCAAAGAAACGATCGGAAAGCGTGCCCGGTGTGGCGACCATGATTTCGCCGGCTGCCGGCTGCCAGTTTTCGCCCCGGCGCAATTCCGCCACCCGGACCCGGGCAAGGGAATGTTCGGTTGCCCGGTCATCGCGTTCGACGATTTTGACGTGTGGCGTCTCCTGCAAAATGCCACGCACGGACACGATGGCGTCGTCGTTGCCCAGCAAAGCGCGCAGGTCGTCCGGTGAAACGACGGTGGTGCGGCTGACGAGATTCGTCCAGCCGATCAGCGCGATGAGCGGCCAGATCAGCCACGGACGGAATTTCTTGAGCACCAGGGCGGAAGCGAGGACGACCAAAGCGCAGGCAAACAGCGCGGCGGGTGCCGGTTGATAAATTCCGGCCAGCAGCAATCCGATGACATAGCACGAAACGACACCGACCAGCGGACGTTTCACCTGGCAAGCTTACCAACGTTTTTGCCAGCGGCCAAGCAGCCAAAGCGCCAACAAACCGGCCGCGCCGCCCAGGGTGTCAATCACCACGTCATGCACGGCCGGCGTGCGCGTCGGCACAAAAACCTGATGAAATTCGTCGCTCGCCGCGTAAAGCATCACCAGCATCAGTGTGAGCCGTGCTTCACGCCAGTTCCACGGACGCGGACGGCTTTTTTGCGGCCGGCGGATGGCGCGCCAAAGCAACAGCGCAAACACGGAGTATTCGGTCAGATGCGCGCATTTGCGGGCTATGAAAACAATCTCGTCAACCGTCCCGGCCGAAATGTGCGGGAACAGCCAGTACAAGAGCGGCGCGATGAGCCGCGATGAACGCTCATAGGAATGCGCGTCGCTGGAGGCCGTGAAAATCAGCGCCATCCAGATTACCACCGGCAGCCAGTATTTGAGAAACGGGCGGATGCTGGGCACGCCAAATAAAATCGGATTCGCGGCCATCGGGCAATTCGAATGTAATTGAATTTGCCAAAGGGGAACTCTTTTGGCACGAAATGCACCTCTTGAAAATATTCTGTTGTGCCAGACGCAAGGCTGGCAGGTTGATTACATGTTGAAACTGGGTGTCAATATTGACCACGTCGCGACCATCCGCGAAGCGCGTTATCGCAACCGTGGATTTGGTGAACCGGACCCGGTCGAGGCCGCGCGGATTTGCGAGGCCGCCGGCGCGCACGGCATCACCGCGCACCTGCGCGAAGACCGCCGGCACATCCAGGACCGCGATATCTGGAAATTGCGGAAAACCGTCAAAACCCGGCTCAACCTCGAAATGGCCAACCTGCCGGACATCATCGCCATCGCGCTGAAATTAAAACCGGATATCATCTGCCTCGTGCCCGAACGCCGGTCGGAAGTGACCACCGAGGGCGGACTGGACGTGGCCGCGAGTGAAAAAGCTCTGACCAAAACACGCCAGAAAATGAACGATGCCGGCATCGAGGTGAGTTTGTTCATTGCACCGGATAAAGAGCAGATTGAGGCCAGCGCGCGGGTCGGAAGCCAGTTTGTCGAATTGCACACCGGTGCGTTTGCGGAGGAATTTTATAAAAAGGTAGGGTCATCGCGCGGCGATGACCGGACGGCGCAGCGCGCCGTCCCTACCGATTTATCAGAACTCGACCGCCTCATCGCCGCCGCGGAGCAGGCGCACGCGCTCGGCCTGCGGGTGAATGCGGGACACGGATTGAATTACGAAAACCTGCCGCTACTCCATCGCGTGCCGCACCTGGTGGAATTGAACATCGGCCACAGCATCGTCAGCCGGGCGGTCATGACTGGCCTCAAAACCGCGGTCAAGGAGATGCTGCGCTTGATGAAAAATTGTCGCGGGTAAGCGGCCGGAGCGCGGACGGCTTGTCCGCGTGATGGTAAAACCGGGAACTCGAGGACGGTTGTCCGCGCTCCTTTTACCGCAGCCGCTTTGCCCAGCCGAGTTTGCTTGCGCGTCAATCGTAAATCGTAAATCGTAAATCATAAATGATTTTGGGCACGGGCATAGACATCATCGAGGTGACGCGCATCGGCGCATCCTACGAAAAGTTCGGCGAGCGGTTTGTGAGCCGGATTTTGCTGCCGGATGAAATTGCCTACTGCCAATCGCACAAAAACCCGGCGCCGTTCATCGCGGCACGGTTCGCGGCCAAGGAGGCGATTTCCAAGGCGTTCGGCACCGGCATCGGCGCAGCCCTGGGCTGGCAGGACATGGAAATCCGGCGCAAGGAATCCGGCGAACCGTTCGTGGTGCTGCACGGCAAGGGAGAGACATTGTTCGCGTCACGCCGCGCGAAACAATTGTTCATCAGCCTGAGCCACACCCAAAACTACGCGGCGGCCACGGCGGTGTTGGCAGGTTGACGAATCCCACCTCCCCGCCGAAGGATTTAAATCGCCATTGGACTTTGGGCTTTGGATTTTGGTTTTTTTATTTAGGCTGTCCGCATGGAGCCGGCGATGGTGACGGCAGTGGCGTTGATTTTGATTTCTGCCGGCGCGAGTTTCTTTTTCGCGCTGGCCGAGGCGGCGTTGCTTTCCCTCAGCAAATGGCAGGCCCGCCAGCTGGCCGAACACCATCCCCGCGCGGGCGCGGTCGTGGCCCGGCTGCTCGAACAGCCGCAGG
This sequence comes from uncultured Verrucomicrobiae bacterium, assembly GCA_963762585.1. Taxonomy (GTDB): domain Bacteria; phylum Verrucomicrobiota; class Verrucomicrobiia; order Limisphaerales; family UBA11358; genus UBA11358. The sequence goes on along the minus strand of CAVXLF010000023.1, from coordinate 105,914 downwards.
ATTTGCTGGCGACCATGGCGCTCGGCAACACCTTTGCCAACGCCGCGATGCTCGCGGTGGCGCTGCAGCTCGTGTTTGACGGCCGGTGGCCGTTCGTGTGGACGGTGGCCGTGCTGCTGGCGCTGACCCTCATCGGCTGCGAGGTTTTTCCAAAAACCCTGGCCGTGCGCCAGCCGGAATACTGGGCGCGGTGGGTCGGCTGGCCGCTGTTGTGGTTTCAAAGGCTTACCACGCCGTTGCGTTACGTGGCGCAGAAATTGAACGAGGCGATTCTGAAACTGGCCGCGCCGCAATTGATCCGGCCGCCCGCCGCGCTCACCGACGGCGAATATCACGAACTGCTCGAAATGGCCTACCAGCAGGGCACGCTGGCCGAAACGGAAAAGGAGATCATCCTGCAAATCGTCAGCCTCGACCAGCGCATGGTGCGCGACGTGATGCGCCCGCGCGCCGGCCTGGCGTGCATTTCGGACGACGCGACGGTCGAGGAAATGGTTGCCGCGGCAAAAAAATTCAAGCATCGGCGCCTGCCGATTTACGACGAAACACCGGACACCATCGTCGGCGTTTTAAACACGCGCGCGTTGCTGCTCGATCCCAGGATTGACCTGGCCGACGCGATTGATTTTCCGTCGTTTGTGCCGGAGACGATGAATCTGCTGCAGTTGTTTCAAAGCCTGCAAAAGCAGCAGCGCGGCATGGCGGTCGTGCTGGATGAATTCGGCGGCACGGCCGGCATTGTGACCATGGAAGACATTTTGGGACTGCTCGTCGGCAAAATCCGCGCTGAGGCACGTCAGCCGGAGGGTTTTGTGATGGAGAAACTGACCCCGGGCCGCTGGCGCGTGAACGGCACCATGCGGCTGGACGATTTCCGCCGCGAATTTCCCACGCTCGCCAACGTGGCCGAGGTCGAAACGATGGGCGGCTTGCTGGCGCATTTACTGGGCGTGGTGCCCGTCGCCGGCGAATCTGCATTGTTCAACGGCTTGAAATTGACGGCTCAGGTGGCCGACGAACGGCGCGTCCGGGAATTGCTGGTGGAGGCGGTGAAATAAAAATGGAAACCCACGTGCTAACCTGGCTCTTTCTGACGGCATGCCTGGCCTTGTCATTTCTGCTCTCGGGCATGGAGGCGGGCGTGTTTGCGCTGAACCGGTTGCGCGTGCGGCAACTGGCGCGCGCGGGCCGGCCCTCGGCCAAATTGCTCCATGACTTTCTCGAACACCCGGAAAATTTTCTCTGGACGATTCTCGTCGGCAACACCCTCGCCAATTTCATCATCCTCGGCTGGGTCGTCGCCAGCCTGCACAATCAGTTTCCCGGACGTTACGTGTTGATCACCGGCATTTTCATCGGGATTGTCTTCCTGTTTTATGCGCTGTTCGATCTGTTGCCCAAAATGCTGTTCCGCGCGTATCCGAACCAATTGTGCCTCTCGGCGGCAAGGGTCTTCCGGCCGGTCCATTTCGCCCTGCGTCCGCTGGTGGCGCTGGTGGAAACCTCGGCGGCGGGCACGCTGCGGTGGATGGGCGGACACGCTTTCACCGGCCGCCCCTTCGGCAACCGCGAGGAAATGCGCGCGGTGATGCAGGAATCCGCGCAGGCGTTCACCACCGGCGAACGCGCCATGATCAATCGCGTGCTCGATTTGCAAAACCTCACCGTCCGGCAGATTGCCACGCCTCTGGCGCAGGTGGTGACGGTCGAAACGCAAACGACCATCAGCGCCGCCCTGACGCTCGCGCGCTCCCGCAATTTTTCGCGCCTGCCGGTCTGGGAAATGCGCGACAGCCAGCGCCGCATCGCGGGCTTGCTGACGCTGGGTCCGCTGCTGTTCCGCGACGATCTGGATTTGCAAAAACCCGCCAGCGCCCTGATGACGCCGGCGCTGTTTATCGACGAAGGGGCGCGCCTGGAGGTGGCCCTGCGGCGGATGCAGCGTGCCGGCGAACGGCTGGCCATTGTGCTGGGACGCGACCGCCGCGAAGCGGGCGTGGTGACGCTGGAAGACATGCTCAAAGTCATGTTTGGCGAGGTGAAATTGTGAACTGGGATAAAATCATTCACAACGGGGCGAACCTGCTCGCGGTGGTCCTGCTCGTCCTGCTGAATGCCTTTTTCGTCGCGGCGGAACTGGCCCTGGTCCGCATCCGGGACACGCAACTGGCGGCGCTGGCGGCCAAGGGCAATCGCCGCGCTAAAATGGCGCGACACATCCTCTCGCGCATTGACACCTACATCAGCACCACCCAATTCGGCATCACGCTCGCCAGCATGGCCCTGGGTGTGGTGATTGAGCCGGTCTTCCGGGACCTGCTGAACCCGCTTTTTGGCCTGCTCAACATCACTTCCCTGGACGCCCAGCGCGGCATCGCCATCGGCGTGGGTTTCTTCGTGAACTGTTATCTGCTGATTGTGGCCGGTGAATTGGTGCCCAAGGCGATTGCCATCCGGCGCACGCTGCAGACGTCCTTGTGGGTCGCCGCGCCGTTGAACTGGTTTTATCGTTTGTCCTACCCGTTCATCTGGCTGCTGCACCGCTCGTCCCAGTTTGTGGTGCGGCGCCTGGGGTTTTCGGCGGAAGAACTTCGCAGCGCGCCTTCGGAGGAGGAATTGCGCCTGGTGCTCGCCTCGACCCGGAGCGCCGTGGGCGGCCGCAATCTCATCCTGAATGCGCTGGACCTCCGCCACCGCGTCGTGCGTGAAGTCATGCGGCCGCGCCACGAAATCACCGCGTTCAACACGGCCGCGTCGCTGGCCGAATGCCTCGCCCTGGCGGAAGAAACCCGTTATTCGCGCTTCCCGCTCTGCGACAACGGCGACCTGGACCGGACACGTGGCGTGGTGCACATCAAGGACCTTTATCCCGCCTCACGGGGTCAGGCGCGGACGGCGGCGGATTTGTTGCCCCTGGCGCGCAAGCTGGTTTACGTGCCCGAAACCGGGCGGCTGGAAAAACTGCTGCAGTTGTTCCTCGAACGGAAGCTGCACGTTGCCGTGGTGGTGGATGAATACGGCGGCACCGTGGGCATCGCCACGCTGGAAAATGTGCTCGAAGAACTGGTCGGCCAGATTCAGGACGAATTCGACCAGGAAAAACCGGAGCTGGTGCGCGTGAATGAGAATGTCTGGGAAGCCGCCGGCACGCTGCCGTTGCATGGCCTGGAGAAAATCATCGGGGAAACACCGCACGAGGAAGGCATCGCCACCGCCAGCGGCTGGATGACACGAAAACTCAGCGGCTTTCCCAAAACCGGCGACATCGTAAGGGTCGGTTCCCATGAGTTGCGGGTGGAGGAGATGGATGGCCCGCGCGTGATGCGCTTGAAAATCACCAAACACACCGCTGAAACCGAGTTCCTGAAGCGACCGGGAACGGGGCCGTAATCACCAGGTTCCACCGCGAATGGCGAAGATGGTGACGAGGGCCGCCAGAATTCCGTCCGCCACCGCCGCGGATAAAAGTCCGTGCTGCGCACAGCCGGTTCCGAACAGCAAAATGGCTCCAAGCCAGATGGCGAAGGGATGGAAATCCGGCGAATTTCTCTTGCCCGGCTGTTTGTTGATCAAGGCGGGCGCAATCACCACTGCCATCAGCGCAGCCATCGCCGCCCAGCCTAAAAAATTCGACACAGGCACGCCCTGCCACGTCAACGGGAATTTCGTCGGCGTCCACAGCCAGTAGTGACTTACCCGCGACGCGAATGGTTCCAGGGCGAAATCAAAGAGCAGCGTCAGCACCGCCGTCACCCCCATGAGCCAGAAGCCATAGGCGCCAATCTTTCGCCACGGGCGCAGGATAAGCCGCGCCACGCCGCGCGAACTCAGAACCGCCAGCACCCAGATCAACGGCACGGCCCACGGCAGCGTTTTGAAAATTTCCGACCCGATGCTCTCCCCGAAGGTGAACGGGCCAAAAGGAATCCCGGTGATGACGCCCAAGGCATGCACCGCGCCGCCCAGGACGGCGATGACGAACACTGCCAGCAGGACATTTTGCAACGGCAGCCGCCGCGCCAGCGCGGTGACGCTACAGGCCACCGCCGATACCAGCAGCAATGCCTCCGGCCAGCCGGCCGTGCCGGGAAGGTTCAAGGGTTTGAACAGCATCACCACCACGAGTCCAAAAGCGGCGGCGCACAGAACGGTCAGCAGCCAGTGAAGCCACAGGGTGGTTGGTGCCTCGGAAGAGGGTGCGCGTCGTGTCTTGGGCGGCATGAGTTTCGGTAAGCTTAATAAAAACCGGCGGCCGCGCAACCCTGTGAATTGACGGGTTTTCGTAAAATGTCGCGCGAAGGCCGCGGAGGATTTATTAGCCACAGATGAAACACAGATTGGGAAAATAATTTGTGATAACGACCTCCCTCGCCACGGCCCTCTCCCCAAGGAGAGGGAGAATCATTCGCCGCGTTTTGGAATGTCGTGCGACCGGATTGGCTGAGGGTTCAGCCCCAAAGGGGCTGCATCATTCAGCCCGGCGTTGGCCGAAGAAATCGGCCTACGCCGGGTAACGGATCAAAAATGAAACACAACCCCGACGGGGTTGAATTCGTTTGGGTGAATATTGATGCAACCCCGTTGGGGTTGATGGTTTTGGGTGCGTTTAACCCAGGGTAGTCGCTGCGCGCCAACCCTGGGCTGAATGATGGAATCCCGTTGGGATTCCTCGGATTCAGCCAGCGAGACGAGTCAAAAACTTCCTGCGCATTTCGATTTTGTCTGCGCCGTGGTGGGCTTCTCGATGATGGTTCGGACAAAGCGCAACAACGTTAGTTAAATCGTGCCAACGCCCGTTCAATCCGCGCCATTACTTTTTCTTTACCCAGTACTTCAAGCAGATGATACAGGCTGGGGCCGGAGGTTTTGCCGGTAACAGCGAGCCGGCAGGGATGCACCAGCACACCAGCCTTCACGCCCAGCACTTTGGCGGTTTCCTTGAGCGCAGTTTCAAGCGCCGCGGCGTTAAACGCGGGCGCTGCGGCAAAGGCGTCCCGGAGCTTTTCCAGTCGCGGCCTGTTCTCTGGCACAAAATCCTTCTTCGCGGCCTCGGCGTCGTATTCAATCTGATCGGCGAAGTAAAAACCGGCGTATCCGGGCAGCTCACTGAAGAGTTTGAATTTACCCTTGCACGTATCGAGGGCGGCTTTGACGTAGGCGAGCGGGAATTTGTTCGTGTCAATGCCAGCCTTGGCAAAGGCATGGACGGCCAGTTCGTAAAAACGGTCGTCATTTAACTCACGCGCGTATTCGCCCTGCAACCAGAGGAGCTTTTCGTGGTCGAACCGCGCGTTGTGCCGGAGGATTTGCGGCAGATCGAAGGCTTCGACGATTTCGGACCGGGACATTTTTTCGCGGTTGCCCTTCGGCGACCAGCCCAGCAGGCACAGGTAATTCACGACGGCTTCCGGCAAAAATCCCTCATCAAGATAATTCGTCAACGACGCGCCGGTGTCGCGCTTGCTCATCTTCGTGCCGTCGGCATTTAGAATCAGCGGAATGTGCGCGTAATGCGGCGGCGGCACATCGAACGCGCGAAACAGCGCCAGGTGCCGGGCGGTGTTGCTCAAATGGTCCTCGCCCCGAATGACATGGGTGATGCCCATCTCCAAATCGTCCACCACGTTCGTCAGGTGAAACACCGGCTGGCCGTCCGAGCGCAGAATCACGAAGTCCGGGTCCTGCTCCTCGCGGTCGGTCAGTTTGCGAACGACCTCGCCGACCACGAGGTCGTGGATGGTGACCGGTTCGCGTTGCATTTTGAATTTGACCGCGCCTTCGTGTTCATACGCCAGGCCGCGCGACAAGAGCGCCTCGACGCGGCGCTGGTAATTTTCCTTCCGCTGACTTTGAAAATACGGGCCGCGATCGCCCTTGCTGGGGCCGGTGGCATCGCCGGTGAGCGGGCCTTCGTCCCAATCCAGGCCGAGCCAGCGCAGGCCGTTCAGGATGACGTCCACGGCCTCCTGCGAGTTGCGCGCGGCGTCGGTGTCCTCGATGCGAAGCAGGAACGTGCCGCCGGTGTGGCGGGCATAGAGCCAGTTGAACACGGCCGTGCGCGCGCCGCCGATGTGCAGGTAACCGGTCGGCGACGGGGCAAAGCGAACGCGGGGTTTCATAAATTCGATCCATGTTAACCTCAGGTTGCGTCGATAAAAACAAAAAAGGCGCTTCGACGAATCGAAGCGCCTTCGGGAAAGGAAACAAATTACTTGGCGCCGAGGATGGCGTCCTTCGCGGCCTTGGCGACGCGGAACTTCACGACGCGCTTGGCCGGAATCTGGATGGTTTCGCCGGTCTTGGGGTTGCGGCCGAGGCGGGCGGCGCGGTTGCGCAGCACCAGCTTGCCGATGCCGGGCAGCGTGAAGGTGTCCTTCGCGTGCTTGTAGGCGAGTTCGGCAATGTGATCGAGAATTTCCACCGCTTGCTTCTTGGAAAGCGCAGCTTTTTCGGCAATGGCGGCGGCGAGTTGGGATTTTGAGATAGCTTTTGACATATCGTCGGTGTCCTTCGGTTGTTGTTTGTGTTGTCTGGTTTCGTTAAAAAGTCATTTGACTCGCGTCGAATTAAAAACCTTCACGCGCGGCCTGCAAGCAAAAAACATAAAAAAATCACGGTTTTTTACCCTGCACCGGGGCTTGACTTCGGGAAAGGTTTTCCCAACATCCGCCTCGTGGCACTGTTCACGATCCAAAGCGATTTCAGCTACGACGTGGTCCGCAAAATTTTCGAAGGCGGCATGGGCGTGGTTTATGAGGCCGACCAGCACGGGGCGCGCAACTTCGTCAAGCGCGTGGCCATCAAGATCATCCGGCCCAGTTTCGCCAGTCAGAAGATGTTCATTGAGAACTTCATCGGTGAGGCCAAGCTGGTCGCCGATTTGATCCATACGAACATCGTCCAGACCTATCATCTGGGCGAGGCCAACGGCGCCTGTTTCATTTGCATGGAATTGATCCGGGGCGTGAACCTGGAACAATTCACCCGTCAACTGACCGAAAAAAAGCGCGTGCTGCCCAAGGAACTCGCCGTGTTCATCACCAGCCGCGTCGCGCGCGGGCTGGCTTACGCCCATACCAAAACCGACAAGGACGGCAAGCCGCTTGGCATTGTTCACCGCGACGTGAGCTTTAAAAACATCATGATTGCGTTTGAGGGCGACGTGAAACTGACCGATTTCGGCATCGCCAAGGCGCGCGGATTTTTGACCGACCAGGAAGGCGAAGTGGTGGCGGGCAAGGCCGATTACATGAGCCCGGAGCAGGCCAATTTTCAGGTGACCGACAAACGCTCCGATCTGTTTTCCGCCGGCGTCGTGCTCTCGCACCTGTTGCTGGGGCGGAATATTTTCAAGGGCGCCACCCCCGAGGAATCCCGCCAGCGCATCATCAATCAGCCGATCCCCGATCTCCGCACGCTCGATTCGCGCATTGACGACGGGCTGAATGACATCCTGCACCACTGCCTCGCGCGCGACCTGAAGCACCGCTACGCCACCGCCGATGAATTGATGTACGACCTCGAGTATTACATCTACCACAGCGGCTACGGCCCCACGAACGAGACGCTCGGCAAATTCATCCGCGAACTCTTTGAACAGGTTGTTCCGCGCGGCGCCGCCGAGGACAAACGCAACCGCACCGCCATGCTCGAAGAATCCGCCCGGCTCAAGCAACGCGCCAAATGAATGAAACGCGTTTCCGCCAGTGTCGTAACCATCGGGCTGATTCAAACCGCCGCTTCCGCGAATCCGGCGGCGAACCTCAAAAAACAGCTCGCGCTGGTTGAACGCGCAGCCCGGCGCGGCGCGCAAATCATCTGCACCCAGGAACTGTTCCGCTCGCAGTATTTCTGCCAGACCGAGGACCACGCGAACTTCAAGCTGGCCGAATCCATCCCCGGCCCGGGCACCGACGCCTTCAGCCGGCTCGCCAAAAAGCTCAAGGTGGTGATCATCGCCTCGCTCTTCGAGAAACGCGCGGCCGGCGTTTACCACAACACCGCCGCCATCATCGACGCCGACGGTTCGCTGCTGGGCAGGTATCGCAAGATGCACATTCCCGACGACCCGCTGTATTACGAAAAATTTTATTTCACGCCCGGCGACCTGGGCTTCAAGGCCTGGTCCACGCGCTACGGCAAAATCGGCGTGCTGATTTGCTGGGACCAATGGTATCCCGAAGCCGCGCGGGCGACGGCCCTGCAGGGCGCGCAAATATTGTTTTACCCAACGGCCATCGGCTGGCATCCGGGCGAGAAGAAAAAATACGGCCAGGCACAGCATGACGCCTGGGAAACCATCCAGCGCAGCCACGCCATCGCCAACGGCTGTTATGTGGCCGTGCCCAACCGGGTGGGCCATGAAAAGCTGGCGGGCCAGGGCATCGAATTCTGGGGCCAAAGTTTCGTGGCGGGCACATCCGGTGAAATTCTCGCCCGGGCCGGTGCGCACCGGGAGGAGATTTTGATTGTGCCGGTGGACCTGGCCAAAGTGGACGTGACGCGGACGCACTGGCCCTTCCTGCGCGACCGCCGGATTGACGCGTATGGCAACCTCACCCAACGGTTCGTGGATTAAATCAGTCTGACAGTGAAGAGGTTACCCAAAGCCTGAAAGAAACTTCGTAAATCAAAATCTAACTTTGGAGACTTTGCCAATGGCATAACACAAACTCCCATCGGATGGTTGTGTGATAATGAGTCCTTCGACGTCGTCTCCTTTTGCCGCCAGATGTTTGCGAATCAGTGGTGTTCATTCACAAAAACTCGCAGAGTTTGGCAATCTTGAAACGAGCTTTCGAGGCACGTTTCAGAACAAATTGTTTTTGGCAAAGCCCAAATTCAGGCGTAAGATTTAGGCATGAGCGCAACTGAAATCATTTCGGAAATCAAGAAGCTGCCGCAGGCGCAGCAGAAGAAAATTTTCCGGTTCGTAGATGAAAACTTGCGGCGCGCCGAAGACCTCATTGACAATGCTGCCGCCGAGCGTGCGCTGGCGGAGCCGGGCAAAAATATTCCCTGGGATGAAGCCCGCAAAAAACTCGGCTGGGCATGAGCCGTTACCGTCTCGAAATCCGTCCTTCGGTCGAGAAAACCCTGCGGAAAATCCGCGACGCCCAGCTTCAGCAACGCCTGGAGGCCGCTTTTGAAAAGCTGGCCGAAAACCCCCGGCGCCCCGGTGCGGAAAAAATGTCCGGCTTCGGCAATCGCTACCGCTTCCGCGTCGGCAACTATCGCATCGTCTATGAAATTCATGACACAGTTCTGTTGGTGCTGATTCTCGCTGTCGGTGACCGCAAGGAAATCTACCGTTGAAGACTTCTGCCGGAGAAAACAAACCGCTAGCCTGGATCACCGGCGCGGGCGGACTCATCGGAAATTATCTGGTCCAAATTGCGCCAATGTTCGCCCCCGCCTGGCAGGTGCGGGCCTTGGCGCGCGCCCGGCTCGATCTGCTTGATTTCAACGCCGTCCGCCGCGAATTCCAGAAAGACCGGCCGCAACTGGTCATCCACTGCGCGGCCATGTCCGGGATGGTTGAAGCCCAGGCCAATCCCGCGCAGGCGCGACGGGTAAACGTCGAAGTCACCGAACGGCTCGCGGAACTGGCCGCGGAGATTCCGTTCGTTTTTCTATCGACCGATCTGGTTTTTGACGGGCGCCAGGGAAATTACGTCGAGACGGACGCGGTGAATCCGGTTCATGTCTACGGCGAAACCAAGGTGGCCGCCGAACAAATCGTTTTGAAAAATCCGCGCCACCTCGTGGTGCGCACGTCCATCAACGGCGGCATTTCACCCGGCGGCAGGCGCGGCTTCAACGAACAACTGAAGCTCGCCTGGAAAACCGGACAAAAAATGAAGCTGTTCACGGACGAATTTCGTTGCCCGATTTTCGCCGGCGAAACGGCGCGCGCCCTGTGGCAACTGGCCGCCTCAAACCGCGCCGGACTTTATCACGTGGCGGGCGCGGAAAGACTGTCGCGCTGGCAGATCGGGCAGTTGCTGGCCCGGCGCTGGCCGGAATTGCAGGCGAACATCGAGCCCGGCTCAGCCGTGGATTTTGCCGGCCCACCGCGCGCGCCGGACACGTCCCTGAACATTTCCAAGGCGCAAAATGTTCTGTCCCGGCCCCTTCCCGGCCTGACCGGATGGCTGGCCGCGAATCCGCATGAACCGTTCTGAAAAATCGTATCGTGGCCGGCTCGCGCCGTCGCCGACGGGTTATCTGCATCTGGGCCATGCGCGGACGTTTTGGACGGCGCAAGAACGCGCGCGGGCGAACGGCGGCGCCCTGGTTTTGCGAAACGAAGATCTGGATTCCACGCGTTTCAAAATGGAATTCGTCCCGGCCATGATTGAAGACCTGCTCTGGTTTGGTTTTGAATGGCAGGAAGGCCCGGACTGCGGCGGACCTTTTGCCCCTTACAACCAAAGCGAGCGGATGAAACTCTATCGCGCCGCACTGGAGAAATTGCGCCTGGGCGGGTTCATTTACCCCTGCACCTGTTCACGCAAGGACATCCAGCAGGCCGCGGCCGCCCCGCACCTGGAAAACGGTGAATCAATTTATCCGGGGACCTGCCGGCAAAACCGCGAATCCGAAATCGTGAATCGAAAATTCTCCTGGCGTTTCCGGGTTCCCGACGGCAAAACCATTTCGTTCACCGACGGAAATCAGGGGCCGCAACAGTTCATCGCCGGCACGCATTTCGGCGATTTTGTCGTCTGGCGGCACGATGACGTTCCGGCGTATCAACTGGCCTGCGTGGTGGACGACGCGGCGATGGGGATCACCGAGGTGGTGCGCGGCGCGGATCTGCTGGCCAGCACGGCCCGACAAATTTTGCTGTACCACGCGCTCGGCCTCAAGCCTCCGGCGTTTTTTCACTGCCCCCTGCTGTGCGACGAATCGGGTGAGCGGCTGGCAAAGCGCCACGATGCCTTGAGTCTGCGGACGTTGCGTGCCAACGGCGAAACCCCAGACTCCTGGCGGCGAAAATGGGCTTGAGCCGCGCTGACGAAACAAAGATGATTCACAATGCCGACCCATTGCCAGGAAATCCACAGGCAAATCTTCCAGTGGAGCCGCCTTCCGTCGAATGGAACGATTGCGGGTGCACGGGGTGTCGGCGGCCATAAAAATGACGTTGCGCCGGATTGGATCGCGGGACTCGAAGATGCGCAAGACACCGGCATTTGCCGGAGTCGTTGTCTGCGGTTGTGCGGTCCAACGGCAACTTGGAAGCTCCGCGGAGTTTTGAGGCGCCCGGGCGGCCGCGCGACAAAGTTGTTTTGATGATGGATTTAGGATTATTTCCAGGTCGGAGGATTGGATCGGATCCGTCAGGCAACCTCTCCGTCACCGGTAATTTTTGCTGGCATATCTTTTGCTACACCCATCGATGTTCCATGCTGGATTCTTGGACAATTCAGATTACAGCCCTAGATCGCCGATGAAAACGATGAGAAACAAAGCGCCGGTGAACGAGACGCGAACCACCACGCCGCCGGCTGCGCCGGTGGAGTCGCCCGAGGCAGGGCCTCCCGGGCAACTGCCGAAAAAAATTCTTCTGGTGGATGATGACGCAGTGATCCGGGCCATTTATGGAAAAAGGCTCGCTCAATATGGTTTCAGCGTGGCCACCGCCACGGATGGCTTGAATGCGCTGGAACTGTTGCAGGCGGACAAGCCTGACCTCGTGGTGTTGGATTTGATGATGCCGAAACTTTCGGGAGTGGACGTGTTGAAATTCCTCCGTTCACAAGCCCGTTTGCGCTCCATACCGGTCGCCATCTTCACCAATGCGTTCATGGATGAGCTGGCACAAGCCGCCATTGAGATCGGCGTCCAGCAAACCGTCATCAAGGCCGAGTGTAACCCCGCCAAATTGATTGCCGTCGCGAATGACCTGCTGATCAAGGATCCGACGGCCGCCAGAAAAATCGAGTCGCCCACGGCCCCCGCCGGGTTGAAGCAGGCCGAGCACGATCTGGAAGCCGTGGAAATGAGTTCCAGCATCAAGAGCCGCCAGGATTTTCTCAGGGACGCGCCCTCCATCATTGTGGATTTGCGCGAGCTTTATCGGGCGTTCAGAAAGAGTCCGGACCTAAAGACGCGCGGGGAGCGGCTCGACGCTCTTTATCGCAAGGTGCACTTCGTCACCGCCATTACCGGCCTGGCCAGGTTCCATTACATCGCACTGCTCAGTGGTGTATTCGAAGCCCTGTTGTTCGAGCTGCAACGCACGCCGGACCTCATCACGCCGTCCAGCCTGCGCACAATCGCCATGACCCTGGATTTTATGGGAGTGCTTTTTGCCCTGGCGCGCGAGCCATCGGTCGAAGAGCCGTTGGTCAGCAAGGTCATGATTGTGGACGACGACGCGGTCACCAATCGCGTCGCCATCTTCGCGCTCCAGCGGGCACATCTCCAGGCCAACGGCGTGAAAGATCCGCTGGAGGCCTTGAAGCTGCTGAAAGAAACAAATTACGAGCTGATTCTGCTCGATATCGAAATGCCGCTGATGAACGGTTACGAGTTTTGCCGGAAATTGCGGGCCATTCCCGGCTATGAGAAAACCCCCGTGATCTACGTCACCGTCCACAATGATTTTGAAAGCCGCGCCAAGGGGGTTTTGAGCGGCGGCGACGATCTCATTGCCAAGCCGTTCCTGCCGATTGAATTGGCCGTCAAGGCGGTAATGCACCTGATCAAAAGGCACCTGCCGCAGCCGACGGGAACGGCAGAGTCACAACTTGCACCGGCGGAGCCGCAACATCCTGCACCCACGGTATGACGATCGGCATGAAAAACGGGGGTGGCCTTTCTTCAATTTCGCGGCAGGGACTTTTGGGGTGGAAAGGCAGCATGGAAAATGGAGGCGAATTTATGGCCTCGCGAACGGGTATGGTGAAGCACATTCCGAATCTGGCGGCAATTTCGCCATTGGGGCAAAGCGACACTCACTACACTCACTGAGTCCCTGAACATTCGATTGCGGCTTTTGGGCTTAATTGGAGGGCCGGGATCGTGATTAATAATTAGGCCGGCAAGCGGCTGACAAAAGCTTGGCCACAAACTTCAATCCGGCAATACAATCGGGCAAACACCGCGATGCCTTGAGCCTGCGAACACTGCGCGCCGCCGGGAAAACGCCGGAATCGCTGCGCCAGGAGTGCTTTTAACACTCAAACCAGCCAAAATGCTGTCGAAAAATGGCCAAAATTGGCTTGTGAATTTTTTCACGACGAGGCATTCTTTTTGACTTTGAGGCCCGCAATCCGGTTTGACCAAACAGGCAATCCGTGTGGACTGAAGGAAGTTATTTGCGTGAAGCGATTCGGCACAATTATTTTAGCCGGTGTGTTCCTCGCCGCGATTTTCGCGGTGGCAGTGGACGCGCAGCCCTCTTCGCCATCCGCCCCCGGCCATCCGCCGGGAGGAGCCATTTCCAGCGCGGCAAACACGACGGCCACGGCGCCAACCGCCGAACCGGCGGCAGAAGTGGTTCCGTCCGGCGCGCCGACGCTGTTCACGGTTTTGGGATTGCCGGTGACGAACTCGATGATTTGCACCTGGATTGTCGCGGCCGTCATTTTAACCATTGTCCGCCTGACGACGTGGAAGGGCGTCAAGGAAGTCCCATCGGGAATGCAGAACGTGATGGAATCGCTGGTGGAAGCGTGGGAAGGCCTGATCGGCGACATTCTGGACGAGCGTGTGGCGCGCTGGGTTTTTCCGTTTGCCACGACGTTTTTCATTTTCATCGTCATGTCGAACCTGGTGGATCTGGTCCCGGGCGTCGGCAGCATCGGGTCTTATCATCACGGACAGTTCACACCGTTCTTCCGCCCGCCGACAACCGACGCGAATCTGACGATCGTGATGGCCGGGATATTTCTGGTGATGAGCCTGTTCTGGGCGGTGCGGTACAACGGTTTTTGGGGGCTGATCAAACACATCTTCGGCGTGAAGATGGACACCAACAAATGGACCTATCCGCTGTTCTTTCTGCTGTTCCTGTTCATCGGCGCGATGGAATTGCTTTCCGTGGGATTTGCGCGGCCGGTGGCGCTGGCGATGCGCCTTTACGGGAATATTTATGCCGGCGAAAGCATATTGGACATGGAGTTCCACAATCATTTCCTGCTGTCGCTGCTGCTATCGTCGTTTACCTATTTTTACGAAACCTTCGTCTGCATCGTGCAGGCGTTTGTGTTTGCGATGCTCGTCGTGGCGTTCGTCGGCACGCTCTGCACGCACAACGATGAACAGCACAGCCATTGATTTATTTTTTGCCCCGGCACGGGACGCCGGGGCGACAACCAAAACCAACTGAAAGAAAAGTTATGATGCTAGCAGATACAGTAGCCCCTGTGATTCAGGGCAACGTCCACATCGGTCTCGCCTTTGGCGGCGCGGCCATCGGCATCGGCATCGCCACGGCCGGTGGCGTCATCGCCATGAGCCGCAACCCGGGAATGTTTGGCAAAATCCTGACGTTCATGTTCGTCGGCATGGCGCTCGCCGAAGGCTGGGCCGTCATCGCGTGGCTGGTCGTCAAATAATCCGGCCATGGACGCTTTAGGTATCCAGTGGAAGATCCTGATCGCGCAGACGATCAGTTTTTCCATCGTCTTTTTCGTGCTGTGGAGATTTGCCTACCGGCCGATCTTCGCCATGCTGGAGGTGCGCCGTGAAAAAATCGCCGATGGCCTGGCCAACGCCGAGAAAATCAAGACGCAACTGGCCAAGACCGAGACCGACCGCCAGGCGGTTCTGGCCCAGGCCGGCGACCTCGCCAACAAGATGATCGAGGAGGCGCGGGCCGCCGCCGCCCACGTGCGCGAAGTCGAAACGCAAAAGGCCATTGCCGCCGCCGAACAAATCATCACCAAGGCGCGCGAAGCCGCCGCGCAGGATCACGCGCGGATGCTCGAAGAATTGAAACGGGAAGTCGGGCGGCTGGTCGTGCAGACCACCACCACCGTCACCGGCAAGATCCTTACGCCGGAAGACCAGCGGCGATTGGCGGAGGAAACCGAAAAACAACTGGTGGCCTAGATGGGTAGGGTCAGCGCGCGGCGCTGACCGGACGCCGCGGCGCGGCGTCCCTATCTCAAAAGAATTGGAATGAAAATCTCCAAACTGGCGCAACGCGAAGCCCGGCAACTGTTCCGCAGTTGTCAGGCGAATGGTTTGCTGGATGAAAGCCGCGTCCGGCAGGCCACGACCTTGCTGCTGGCGAAAAAACCGCGCGGTTACGTTGAAATTTTGTCGCGCCTGCACCGGCTGGTGAAACTGGATCTGGAACAGCATGCCGCGCGCATTGAAAGCGCCACCTCCCTGCCCGCGGATTTGCAGACGGGCGTGGCGGATCGAATCAAAAAAATTTACGGCGCCGGCGCCGACATCACGTTCCGCCAGAATCCGGCGCTGCTGGGCGGACTGCGCATCCAGGTCGGCAGCGACCTTTACGACGGCAGTGTGCGGACGCGGCTGGATAAATTGGCACAAAGTTTTTGAAAAAATCTTATGAGCAACCTGTTGCAGGAAATTGAAGCCCAGATCGCGGGCGTAAAGCTCGCGACGGTGAAACAAAATGTCGGGGTGGTCCGCGAAATCGGTGACGGCGTGGCCAAGATCGAAGGCCTCACCGACGCGATGCTTAACGAGATGCTGGATTTCGGCAATGGCATCACCGGCATCGCGCTGAACCTGGAGGAAACCGAGGTCGGCGCCATCATCCTCGGCGATTACACCGAAATCAAGGAGGGCGGCGAAGTCCGCACCACCGGCCGGCTGTTGCAGGTGCCCGTGGGCAAGGGTTTGCTGGGCCGCGTCGTCAATGTCCTGGGCCAGCCGCTCGACGGCAAGGGAGCCATCAAGGAAAGCGGTTTTTACCCGGTGGAAAAAATCGCGCCCGGCATCATCAAACGCAAATCGGTCAGCCAGCCCGTACAGACCGGCATCATGGCCATTGACGCGATGATTCCCATCGGCCGCGGCCAGCGCGAATTGATCATCGGCGACCGTTCAACCGGCAAAACGACCATTTGCATCGACACCATCATCAACAACGCGCGGCTGAATCAGGCGGCGGAGCAGGCCGGTGACAAAAGTTACCGCCCGCTGTACTCCATTTACGTCGCCATCGGCCAGAAACAATCGAACATCGCGCGGGTGCTGAACGTGCTCGAAGCCGCGGGCGCCCTGCCTTACACGATTATCGTGGTGGCGGCGGCTTCCGACTCGGCCACGAACCAATATCTGGCGCCGTTCGCCGGCGCGGCGATTGGCGAATGGTTCATGGACAACGGCATGGACGCGCTCATCATCTATGACGATTTGTCCAAGCACGCCGTGGCCTACCGCCAGGTGTCGCTCGTGCTCAAGCGTCCGTCGGGCCGCGAAGCCTATCCGGGCGACGTGTTTTATCTCCACAGCCGTTTGCTGGAACGCAGCGCGCGGGTGGCGGAAAGTTACGGCAATGGCTCGCTTACGGCGCTGCCCATCATTGAAACCCAGGCGGGCGACGTCTCGGCTTATATTCCCACAAACGTGATTTCCATCACCGACGGGCAGATTTATCTGGAGACGGATTTGTTTTATCAGGGCGTGCGCCCGGCAATTTCCGTCGGCTTGTCCGTGAGCCGCGTCGGTTCGGCGGCGCAGGTCAAGGCGATGAAACAGGTGGCCGGCCGCATCAAGGGCGACCTGGCCCAGTTCCGCGAACTGGCGGCGTTTGCGCAATTCGGTTCGGACCTCGACGCGCGGACGCAGGCGCAGCTCGAACGCGGCAAGCGCATTGTGGAAGTGTTCAAGCAGCAGCAATACAATCCCCTTCCCGTGGAATCGCAGGTGGCGGTGTTGTGGGCCGTGCAGAATAATTTCATGGACGACGTGCCGGTGGACAAGATCAAGGATTTCCAGGCCAAATTCACGGACTTCCTCAACACCCGCAAAGCGGATTTGCTGGCGAAGATTCGCGTCGAAAAGGCGATCAACGACGCCCTCACGGCCGAGCTGAAGGCGGCGGTCACGGAATTCAAGCAGACCTATCACTGAACAATTTCATGGTCAGTTACAAAAACAACGCGGCTCAGGTACTGCGGATCGAAGATATGATTTATCTGATTCGCGGGCAGCGGGTTATGTTGGATTTTGATCTGGCGCGGGTTTATGGCGTGACCACGAAACGGTTAAAAGAACAATTCCGCCGGAATGCCGAAAGATTCCCCAATGACTTTGCGTTTGAGCTTGCCCATCAAGAGCTTGCAAACTTGAGGTCGCAATTTGCGACCTCAAGTCTGCACGGCGGACATCGTCATTTGCCGACGGCCTTCACTGAACATGGCGCGTTGATGCTCGCCAGTGTTTTGAACAGCCCGGTGGCCGTCGAAGCCAGTGTCCGGGTCGTACGTGCGTTTGTCTGGATGCGTGAACACATCACGGCCAACAAGGAACTCGCACAGAAATTGAAGGAATTGGAAACCCGCGTCAGCGGCCATGACGAAGCCATCACCAGTTTATTTGAGGCCATCCGGCAGTTGGTTGAACCGCCGAAGCCGGAAAACCGCCGCGAGATCGGTTTTCACGTCCGGGAAACCGCGCCGCGGTATCGCGTCAGAACCTGTCGCAAAAGATAATTGGCCATGCCCAGCACACGCGACATACGCCGACGCATCCGGTCGGTAAAGAACACCGCCCAAATCACCAAGGCGATGCAGATGGTGGCGGCGGCCAAGATGCGCCGGGCGCAACAGGCCGCGCTGGCCGGTCGGCCCTACGCGGCGTTGATAAACGACGTGCTGGCCCAGGCCGCGGCGCGCGCGGCGGTTTTCAAGCATCCGCTCATGGAGACGCGCCCGGTCCGGAAACGCGCCGTTGTGATGGTTAGCACCGATCGCGGCCTGTGCGGCGCATTGAACGGGAATTTGTTCCGCGAGGCGGTGAAGCTCGACAAAAACGGTCCCGTGGTTTTCATCACCGCCGGCCGCAAGGCGTCGCAATTCATCGCGCGCACGCGGCGCTCGCTCGCCGCCGAGTTCACTTACAAGGACACCCCGCAATTCGGCGAGGCGCGGGCGATCTCCCGATTCGCGCAGGAACTGTTTCTGAAAGGCGAAGTGGACGCGGTGGACATTCTGTTCACCAATTACATTTCGACCCTGACCCAGCAGCCGAAGGTGGTGCCGCTCCTGCCCTTCGGGAAAATCGAGGCCGTTCAGGCCGGGCACGGCGATGCGCCGGTACAGGAACTGCCGGCGGCGGCAGTCACCGACATTTTTGAATTTGAACCCGACGAGCCGACCGTGCTGGGGTCATTGCTGCCGCACAGCCTGAATTTCCGGGTTTACCAGATCCTGCTGGAAGCCCGGGCCAGCGAACACAGCGCGCGCATGGTGGCGATGAAGAACGCCACGGACAACGCGCAGCAACTCATCAAAGGACTGACGCTCGAATACAACAAATTGCGCCAGTCGAACATCACCAAGGAACTGCTGGAAATCGCCACCGCGCAGATGGCGGTGGGTTGAAACCATTTCGTTTATGAACAAAGGCAAAATTGTGCAAATCATCGGGCCGGTGGTGGACGTGGAATTTCCCGGCCAGCCGCCCGCCATTTACAACGCGCTGACCGTCGAGTACGACGTGCCCGGCGCCGGCAAAACCAAACAGACACTCGAAATCGAACAACACCTCGGCGACAACTGGGTGCGCTGCGTTTGCATGGGATCCACCGAAGGCATGAAGCGCGGTTACGAAGCCACGGACACCGGCGGCCCCATTTCCATGCCGGTCGGTGAGGCCGTCATGGGCCGCGTATTCAATGTCGTCGGCGAGCCGGTGGACGAACGCGGGCCGGTACAGGCCGACAAATTTTATCCCATTCATCGCCCGGCCCCGACCTTGCTCGATCAATCCACCTCGCCGCAGGTGCTCATGACCGGCATCAAGGTCATCGATCTCATTTGTCCGTTCCTGAAGGGCGGCAAGGTCGGCGCGTTCGGCGGCGCCGGCGTCGGCAAGACCGTCGTCATCATGGAATTGATCAACAACATCGCCAAGCTGCACGGCGGCATCTCCATGTTCGCGGGCGTGGGCGAACGCACCCGTGAAGGCAACGATCTTTACAATGAAATGATCGAGGCCGGGGTCATCAAGGTTCAAAAAGATGAAAAGGGGCATCCCAAAAAGGACGCCAAAGGCCTGCCCATCCTCCAGGCCGGTTCCAAAATCGGCCTCGTGTACGGCCAGATGAACGAGCCGCCCGGCGCGCGCCTCCGCGTGGCACTGTCGGCGCTGGCCGTGACCGAGTATTTCCGTGACGAAAAAAATCAGGACGTATTGTTGTTCATTGACAATATCTTCCGCTTTTCACAGGCCGGTTCGGAAGTGTCCGCGTTGCTGGGCCGCACTCCCAGCGCCGTCGGTTATCAACCGACGCTGGCGGCCGAAATGGGCGACCTGCAGGAACGCATCACCTCGACCAAAAAAGGTTCCATCACCTCGTTCCAGGCCGTGTACGTGCCGGCGGACGACCTGACCGACCCCGCACCCGCCACGACCTTCGCGCACCTGGACGCGACGATTGTGCTGGAGCGCGCCATTGCCGAGCTCGGCATTTATCCCGCCGTGGACCCGCTGGCCTCGACCAGCCGCGCGCTGGCGCCGGAAATCGTCGGGCAGGACCATTATGAAGTCGCGCGCGGCGTGCAGAAGGTCCTGCAACGTTACAAGGATTTGCAGGACATCATCTCGATTCTCGGCATGGACGAGCTTTCGCCCGACGACAAGCTGGCCGTTTATCGTGCGCGCAAGATTCAACGCTTCCTGAGCCAGCCGTTCTCGGTGGCGGAAGTATTCACCGGCCGGGCGGGCAAACAGGTGCCCGTGGCCGAAACCGTCCGCGGCTTCAAGGAAATTCTGGAAGGCAAACACGACGACGTGCCCGAACAGAACTTCTACATGAAGGGCGGCATTGAGGAAATCAAGGAAAGTTGAAGGATGGATTCACGTTTCGCGCTTTACGTTTCAGCCAAGGCTGGCGTGCGGGCGAAGCGTGAAACGTAAAACGTGAATTAAAATGGCTGCGACCATAAAACTTGAAATTGTCACGCCGGAAGCGAAAACCTTCTCCGACGACGTGGACATGGTCACCCTCACCGGCACCGAAGGCGAAATGGGCATCCTGCCGCAACACATGCCGTTGATGACGCAGCTGGTGGCGGGCGAAATCATCGCGCAGAAGGGCAAGGAGACCATTTACATCTGCGTCGGCGACGGGTTTGTGCAGGTGACCGGCGACCGCGTGGCCATTCTCACGGACATGGCCATCAACGCCGAGAACATTGACGAGGCGAAGGCCGAGGAGGCGTTGCGCCGCGCCGAGGCGCGGCTGGCGGAAAAAATCACCGACGAAGAAGCCGCCCGCGTTCAGGCGGCGCTTATGCACGCGTCCACCCAGCTCAAAGTGAAACAACGGCGGCGTTGACCCAATCGGCGGCCCCGACCAACCGCGTCAACATTGCATTTGCCTTCAAAAGAATTCCCGGCAAGATTCCTGCCGTGCACAGATTTTTTATTTTCCTTTCCCTGCTCGCGCTGGGCTGCCCGGCGCTTGCGCGCGAGGACACGTTGCTGGATTCGGACTGGCGGTTCAAACCGGGTGACATCCTGGGCGCGGAAGCGGCAAGCTTCAGTGACACCAACTGGCAGACGGTTGCCATTCCCCACAACTGGGGCTGGGTGGAGGCACAACAGGGAAAGGATTATTACCGCGGGCCGGGCTGGTACCGGCGCGAACTGGATCTCCAGCGGGAACCCGGCAAACGCTATTTTCTGAGGTTCGAAGCCGCGAGCCTGTTTGCCGATGTTTATGTGAACGGCGACTTTCTCGGCGAACACCGCGGCGGATTCGGCGCGTTCAGTTTTGAAATCACCCGGCATCTGTCGGCCGGCGGCACCAATGTGATTGCCGTGCGCGTGAGCAATTCCTGGGAGCCGGACATTGCGCCGTTGAGCGGCGACTTTTCCGTTTACGGCGGCCTCTACCGGCCGGTGCACTTGATCGAAACGGCGGCAGAGAATTTCACCCTCACGGACCATGGCTCGCCCGGCGTCGCCTGGCTGCAAACCAGTGTCACGAAGAAAAAGGCAGTGCTGGACGTGACGGTGCAAATTTCCAACGGCACCGCTGACCGGCAGCCGTTGACGCTGGTTGCGACCTTGCTGGACGCGAACGGAAAAACCGTTGCCGCGAGCCAACAACCGGTCGTTTTGGCGCCGAACGTGACGGCGCCGTACTGGTTGCGCGTAACGGTGCCGCGCCCGCATTTGTGGAATGGACGCCCGGACCCCTACCTCTACCGGGCGGTGGTTGAATTGCGTTCAACCAACGGCGTGGTGGATTCGGTCGCGCAACCGCTCGGCCTGCGGTTTTACCGGGTGGACCCGGACCTGGGATTCTTCCTCAACGGCAAACCCTATCCCTTGCACGGCGTGGACCTGCATCAGGACTGGTGGAACAAGGGCTGGGCGCTTTCCGACGCGGACATGGATGAGAACCTGCGGCTCATCCGGGAAATCGGCGCCACGGTCGTCCGCTGTGCGCATTATCAGCACAGCGATTATTTCTACAGCCGGTGCGACCAGGCGGGCATTCTGGTCTGGGCGGAAATCCCGCAGGTCAATGAAATCAATGCTTCGCAGCGGTTTGCCGAAACCTCGCGCGGCCAGTTGCTGGATCTCATCCGGCAAAACATTAATCATCCGTCGATTTTTGCCTGGAGTTTGTTCAACGAAATCGGGACTGATAAACACGCCCGATCCGGAACGGGAGTTGCAGGATTTGAACAATGTCGCCCACAGCGAGGATCCGACGCGTCCGACCATCGGCGCCACCTGTACCGACCAGTTTCCGCAAATGAACAAGATTCCCGACCTGCTCGGCTGGAACATGTATCCCGGCTGGTATTCCGGCTGGGGCCCGAAAAATGATTTTGGCCGTTTGCTGGATCAACATCGTTACGACAGCCAGCACGGCGGCTTTTGTTTGAGCGAATACGGCGCGGGCGCGAACGTCGAGCAGCACGAACAGAATCCGAAACAACCGCGCACCGACGGCCAGTGGCATCCCGAAGAATGGCAGGCGGAAGTTCATGAAACGGCTTGGGCGGCAATGAAAACGCGCCCTTATGTCTGGGCCACATTCGTCTGGAACATGTTCGACTTTGCCGTCAGCACGCGCCACGAAGGTGGCATTCCTGGCCGCAACGACAAGGGTCTGGTGACCTATGATCGCCAGATAAAAAAGGACGCCTTTTATTTTTACCAGGCCAACTGGTCGGATGAACCGGTGCTGTACCTCACTGACCGGCGGTTTACCGAACGCACGAATGCCGTCACCGACGTGAAAGTTTATTCCAATGCCCGGAGGGTGGAATTGCTGCTGAACGGAAAATCGGAAGGCTACCACAGCAACGCAACGAACTGCGTGTTTATCTGGAAGAACGTCATCTTAAAGCCCGGCGAAAACCAGTTCAGCGCCCGGGCCGAACGCGACGGAAAGGAATTGAGCGATGCCTGCGCCTGGACGCTTGAGCCGCCACAGCCCATGCCGCCTAATCCAGCAAACTGAAGGCCGTCGGGATTGTACTGGTTTGAACCGCGAAGGCGCAAAAACCGCAGCCTTTTAGGGACACGCTGGTGGGATTTTTTTGGCTTCGTTGGCGCTGGCTTCCCGAAAATCGCTGAGCCGGCCTTTCTTGATGGAACCATCCGGGAGCTTCAATGCTATCTCCGGCGGCCAGCCGGCCTGGGCTTCGGTCACATGTTCCACCACGCCCACGGCGCGGGTGATTTTGTGGACCATGGTTTCGCCAAGATAACCTTGTCCGGTGCCTGCGATTTTGGATTTGCCCATGGAATCACGAGTCTAGCGGCCGGCCTTCGAGAATGCGACTGGCAATCTCCTGCGCCTGCGTGGCGTCATTCTTCTCCACCGCAAGCCGGTAGTCCGGCGAGGCATTGACTTTTTCACGTTCCTTTTCGAAGTAGCAATTGCGCGTGAAAAACTGGTCCATCTCTCTTTTAAATGTCATATCTGGGTCCGATTTCTTTCCTCCATCCGCTTCGTCCCGGCGACACAGGGGGAGCCTGTTCTCCGGCTAGGCCAAGGCGGCACCCTCCGCCGTGGGACCGGCTGGATGCGCCAGGCCTTTGCCGTGCCCGCGGTCCAGGTTGACAAACTGTCGCGTCTGGGGGATGTAAAATACGATGTTAAACTTGCCGATCGGCTCTTTCTTTGCAACTTGAAAGGCCGCTTCCGTGGCCCCAAAATTTTTGCCTTCAGCGGCGTTTTTTGTCCACTGGCTGTCGCCGGTGAGATATTCCAGTTTTTCCGCGTCTTCGATAAGGATGTTCATTGATGGCCATGCTACCATACTTTCCCGAATCACAAGCATTCAAACCATCAAATCCGGAACTATTTTAGGACCGCCAAACGCGTAATCCTTTGACCGGTTTGACCCTCCGAGCCTTCGCCTCCGGCCGTCTTCCATCCGGCTTCCGAGCCCATTCAATTTCCGTTGGCAAAAGCCTTTTTGACCGCCCGAACCAGGGTTGTGGCATCGTAAGGCTTGAACAAGCAATTGACACCCTCGACCAAATTAATGCCTGAACTGGACAAATCCGCGCTATACCCGGTGGAATAAATAACGTGCATTTTGGGGGTGTCGCGCAGAAGGCGATCCGCCAGTTCGCGCCCGGTTATGCCGCCGGGCATCACCATATCCGTCAACAGGAGGTCAACGTCGCGGCGGTGTTGCGGCCAGAGATTCAATGCCTCCTGTCCGTCCTTGGCCACCACCACCTGATGTCCGAGCCGTCTTAAAATCATGGAAGCCATTTCGCGCAACGGGGCTTCATCCTCGACGAGAAAAATGGTCCGCGACTGAACATCGGCCGCCTTGATCAAATCAGTCCCATGTTCGGAGGTCGGGTGCACCTCCTCATTCGCCAGGGGCAGAAAGACCTTGAACACCGAACCGGCACCCGGCGAGGATTCAACTTCAATCCATCCTTGATGCTGCTTGACGATGCCATAAACCATGGCCAGGCCCATGCCGGTTCCCTTCCCCACCTCCTTGGTGGTAAAAAATGGCTCAAAAATCTTGCTGCGCACGGTTTCATCCATCCCGCTGCCTTCATCAGCAACACTCACCTGCACAAACGTACCGATGATCGCGTCGGGCTCCCGCTCCTTGTGTTTTGCGTCGATCACCGCCAATTCGGCGCTAATGGTAAGCGGACCGCCCCTCGGCATGGCGTCCCGCGCGTTCACCGCAAGATTGATGATAATCTGCTCGAAATTGACCGCATCGGCGAACACCGGTGGAAGGTTTCCCGCGCATTGGACCCGCAACTGGATGTGTTCACCAATGATTCTTCGCAGCATTTTTTCGAGATCGGCCAATGCCTCCGGCACATCCAGCGGCCGGCGTTGCAACATCTGTTTACGGCTGAAGGCCAGCAACTGGCGGGTGAGGGACGCCGCCCGCGTGGCGGCGCGCGAGATTTCACGCAGCGAATCCGCGAGCGATTCATCCAATTGCTCGACATTCAATTGCACCTCCGCGTGGCCTTGAATCACGGTCAGGATGTTGTTGAAATCGTGTGCGATACCCGCGGCAATCTGGCCGACCACCTCCATTTTCTGGGCCTGGCGCAGCTGGTTTTCGACGTTCAGCCGCTCGGTGATGTCCTGGATGGACATCAAAAAATGCGGCTGACCTTCCAGTTCAAATGCGCCTGCGGAAATCAGCACGGTCAGCGTCTTCCCTTCGTGGGTTTTCAGTTCGGTTTGCAGGTCGCGGACCGGGTGTTTGGCTGAAAGTGCGTCCAGGATTTCCCGGCCAGTTTCCGGTCTGGGAAACAATTTCAATCCGTCGGGAGTTTGCCCCAAAACCTCTTCCCGTTTGAATCCGGTCAATTCAAGAAAGCTCTCGTTGACATCCACAAATCGCGATTCTTGGAACCGCTGCAACAGCAACGGAACCGGGCTGGCGCGGAACGCCTTGACGAAGCGTTCCTCGGAGCGTCGGAGCGCTTCGTTGGCCTCCTGCAGGTTGCGCGTACGCTCCTCAACCCGCTCCTCCAATTTGTCATGGGCGGTCTTTAATTCCGCCTGCGCCCGCAGGAGCAGGTTGTTTTTGCGCCGGG
The DNA here is from genome assembly GCA_963762585.1 of uncultured Verrucomicrobiae bacterium. Classification (GTDB taxonomy): domain Bacteria; phylum Verrucomicrobiota; class Verrucomicrobiia; order Limisphaerales; family UBA11358; genus UBA11358. The sequence continues at coordinate 80,687 of CAVXLF010000023.1, read as the reverse complement.
TTTCCATCGTCCATAACAGGACGATCAGGGAAACCAGCAGAACCCCGGCCAGCAACAGTAAAAGCCGGCGCAGCGTCCACCACGGCGGCGGCGCCAGGACCTGAACATCACTGCGATCACGAAGATTCAACAGGAAGGAGCGGGGTTTGCCATATTCGTCCCGTTGAATGCGATACACACCGGTAATGGCAAGCTTGCTCGCCAACTCCAGTTTTTCCTTTGCAAATTGTCCGGGCTTGTCGAGTTGGGCTTCGAAAATCAATCCTTTCGCCTGAACATTCAGGTGTGTTCCACCGGATTTTTCGACCGTATCCAGCAACAAACCTTGAGCGCGCACAAGCAAGCCGTCCAAATCTTCGTTGACCGATTGCCCGTCGGGCAGTTGCAACGGGACCGGTTCGGGACCGGACGCGATACGACGATAGACCGTTTCCCTCAGCACAAAGTTTCCACTGTCATTTCCTGAAAAACCGACGACTTCAACCCGGTCGCCGGGACGCAGCGGTTCGGCCTGTTCGCTGAGGGCAAGAACACTGTTATCGCCGTCCTGCAAATAGAAATAGCGGCCCGGAACCTGCAAGGTAACCGTGCCACGGGTATGCACCCGTTCGTTCAAGGTATTGAACAGATAGAACTGTCGAAGGCTCGCAATGGAGCGCATGGGCAGCGCGTACACATCCGCCGGGGCAGCTTGTTCAATCTGAATGTCTTCGAGCGCGGGCGACCAGATTTCGATACCGGTCAATTGCCGGCGGGCATTCGCATCAACCACGCAAACACCACAGGCCAACATGATCGAGCCTTGCGAGGCTTTCAATGAATCGTCCTTGGGCAGACGCACGGTGAACTCACCGCCGGGCGCAACCAGTTGCAATTCGGTGGTTCTGGCCAGATCGGTCACCTTGCGGACGTAGCCGCGCATTTGAACCCAGCGGCCGTCTTCCGTGCCCGTCAGGGCCTGCTCCAGACTTATCAGCGGAGCTTCCGAAAGCGGCATGGTTCCGGTCTGGCGCACGACGGCATTGGTAATGACGGGAGCGAATTCACCCACGGCGGCAACGCCATCCACCTTGACCAGCATACCGGGCACAAACCGCCTTCCCCGCGGGAAGCGGGGGTGCATGACGCGGATGCCTCCACTGGTGTCCATGACAAAAATATAACTCCTCCAAGGATCCACCCACGTCACCACGCCTTCGATGCTTACGGGAAAATGCTGGGCAACGTTTTCTTCGTCCAAGCCGCGGATCTGATCCACCAGGCGCAATTTGGAGTGGTTGGTGGGGCTGTCGTAATCGACCACCGCACTGTTTGTGGTGAGGCGAAATAATCCGCCCTGTAAAAACCGGTCGATGCCTTGAACCGCAGGATAGCCAATCGCTTCGACATGGTCGCCGCGTTGCAGGGGTTGGAACTGTTTGGTAAGAATGCGGACCTGTCCGGAGTCATCCCAAATGGTGATGGACTCCCCGGGTTGCTGGCTGCGAACCACACCCGCAATACGAACCAAGGTTCTCGAATCCGTCGTGGCAAAGTTCTCAGACGAGGTGGTCGGAATTGAAAACCGTGGATCCCCGCTCAATGAACCAATGATTTTGACATTGTCCAAGTCCGGGGTCCACAAGGTGAGGCTGGCAATTTTCCCGAAGGCATCGAGAGTCTCCGAATAAATACCCTTGATCCGCACAAATTTGCCGGCCAAATCAGGACGAACCTCGCCGGGATTGGCGATTTTTACAAAGGCCTCGAAATTATAATTGTCGCCAATCAACCCGAGCCTGACAACGTGCATGGAAGCCCAGGCCTGTGAGTTGGCCGCCCATGATTGCGAATCCACCAGCGCCTCCACCTCCACAAAATGTTTGTCGAGACTGGTGGCGTCCAGTAGTCGTCCCGTGGCGGAAACGGACTTGATTTCGTTGGATTCGGAAAGAATTTTGATCGCGGTTCGGTCCCATACAAATTCCTGGTTCACCGGAAGAACCTGGCCATCCAGGGATATCTTATCTCCGCTTTTGAGTGATACCGGGATCCCCCGCAACGGCAAAAACGTATCCAAACCATCCGAGTTTCCCCAAAATACATTCCAATTGGTGTCGCAGTAGTAGATCAGCAAGTCCATCCGAACACGGTGCACCTGGCTTTTTTCTTCCGGCGGGATCGTCCAAAACGCGTTCATGTTGGTAATGACTATATCGCTGGAGACGGGGCGTCCGTTTGTTCCCTGGGCCGTGGCCGGGCGCGGGCGTGTGAGCGCAGCAAGGTTCTTGGAAGAGCTGGCTGAGGCAGAAAGCTGCGGATTCTCGTTCGACGACCCAATGATTTCAACATGGTTCAAATCCGGGGTCCACACGGTAAGATTGGTGATTGTTCCAAAGTCGTCGGATGTCCCTGAGTAAACCCCCGTGATGCGGACAAATTTGCCGGTCAAATCCGTGTTAACCGCGCCAGGATTGGCAACATTCACAAAGGCGTCGAAATTATAATTCGTCGCCATGCAGCCCGAGCTTCAGAACGTGCCAGGGAACCGATGCCTGCGGATTGGGAACCCACGCTTGCGAATTCACCTGCGCCTCCACCTCTACAAAATGTTTGTCGAGACCGGCAACATCCAGCAACCTCCCCTTGGTGGAAACAGATTTGATTTCGTTGGATTCGGAAAGAATTTTCACCGATGTCTTGTCCCAATAAAATTGTTCACTCACCGGAAGAATCTGGCCGTCAATGAATATTTTTTCTCCAGGCCTTGAGGGACACGGGGATCCCCTGCAACGGCAAAAAAGTATCCAAGCCATCCGAATTTCCCCAAAAAACATTCCAATTGGTATCACAATAGTAAATCAGCAACTCCATCCGGATGCGGTGCATCTGGCTTTGTTCTTCGGGGGGAAGCGCCCAGAACCCGGTCATGTTGCTAATGACCGTTTCGCTGGAGACGGGGCCTCCGTTCGTTTCCTGGGCCGTGGCCGGAAGCGCGCGTGCAATTAAGAAGGAGCACCAGCGGGAAAAGTACGGCGGTCGCCTTCCCTGCAAAATCGCAACAATCTGTTATTCGCGCAGCGGCATTTCGTTGGAGTGTTGGCCTAATTTGGAGCTAAATTGAGCATTTGGCGCGCCAAATTAAGCGGAATTGAGCGCCCCGCCAACGCCGTTGGCCCGGTAGTCGGCTGTCCTTTTCGAATTGCTTGAAGGCAAATAAAAAAGCCGGAGAACCTGGGCCGGTTTCGGCTTTTTGAAAGACTGGCGGCAACCTACTCTCGCAGAACCTATAGGACTACTACCATCGGCAAGACTGTGTTTGACGGCCGAGTTCGGAATGGGATCGGGTCGGACCACAGCTTTATGGCCACCAAATTAGTTGAGGGTTTACGGTTGAAAGTGAATGGTTTGCGCCATCACTCAAAACCGACCCTAAATTTCAAAAGAACGTTGCCGAAGCGGATCCGGCGATTCTCTGAAAACTACACACAGGGACACCATTGCTGACACACAACTCGCGAGTTGAAATCGCTATTTTCGATGCGTGAACCGTTGAATCGTGAATCATTGAAACCGGTTGCCCGATGAAACAACGCACGTTTTAACAAGTTCACATACGAAAAATAAGCGATCAAGCCGCACGACCGATTAGTACCAGTCAGCTAAACGTCTCACGACGCTTACACCTCTGGCCTATCAAACGGGTGGTCTGCCCGTGGTCTTTAGGGAGCTTGCGCTCCGGGAAACATTATCTTGGGAGGAGCTTGGCACTTAGATGCTTTCAGCGCTTATCTCTTCCGCACATGGCTACGCAGCGATGCCCCTGACGGAACAACTGCCACACCAGAAGTGCGTCTAACCCGGTCCTCTCGTACTAAGGTTAGAACCCCTCAAGTTTCCTACGCCCACAGTGGATAAGGACCGAACTGTCTCACGACGTTCTGAACCCAGCTCGCGTACCGCTTTAACCGGCGAACAGCCGGACCCTTGGGACCTTCTCCAGCCCCAGGATGCGATGAGCCGACATCGAGGTGCCAAACCGGATCGTCGATGTGAACTCTTGGATCCGATCAGCCTGTTATCCCTAGCGTACCTTTTGTCCGATGAGCGACGTCAATTCCACATTAAAACGTCGGATCATTTGGGCCTGCTTTCGCATCTGCTCGACTTGTAGGTCTCACAGTTAACCTGGCTTCTAGCCATACCCTCAACGCATGGTTGCCAACCATGCTGAGCCAAGCTTAGCGCTCCTCCGTTACTCTTTGGGAGGAAACCGCCCCAGTCAAACTGACCCGCACGCACTGTCCCCCAGCTGGATGACAGCATGAGGTTAGAATCCTAATTAGCCAAGAGTGGTGTTTCACATTGCGACTCCACGGGAACCGAGGCCCCCGCTTCAAAGTCTCCCACCTACGCTACGCATAATTAATCAGAACACAATACGAGCTTACAGTAAAGGTGCATAGGGTCTTTCCGTCCTACTGCGGGCAGGCGGCATCTTCACCGCCGTTACAGTTTCGCCGAGATCCTCTCCGAGACAGTCGTTCAGTCGTTACAAGATTCGTGCAGGTCGGAACTTACCCGACAAGGAATTTCGCTACCTTAGGACCGTTATAGTTACGGCCGACATTCACGGGGACTTAAAGGCCGAGCTTCGTCCCGCTTGCGCGGGACTAACAAAACCTCTTAATCTTTCCGCATTGGTCACTTGTCACTCCCTATACGTCGTCTTCACGACTTTGCAGAGAGCTGTGTTTTTGTTAAACAGTCGCTAAACGCAATTTACTGTGGCTTTACGCCGCGCCATTGCTGATGCGGTTTCAAGCACCTCTTTTCCCGAAGTTACGAGGCAAATGTGCCGAGTTCCTTAGAGAGGTTTCTCTCGCGCGCCTGAGTGCGCTTACACTCACCCACCTGTGTCGGTTTACGGTACGGGTGAACAAGACATACTGTGAAACTTTTCTCGGCACAGAGACCCACTGATGCGCTTCGCCCGAAGGCTAAGCTCAGGATTCAATAACCTAGTCAATGTCTCTCCATGCGTCATCTCACAGCTAATTCTTGTCCAGCGCAGGAATATTTAACCTGCTGTGCATCGATTACGCCTTACGGCCTCATCTTAGCTCCCGGCTAACCCTGGGAGGACGAACCTGGCCCAGGAAACCTTGGGTTTACGGCGAGCAGGATTCTAACCTGCTTTATCGCTACTCGTGTCTGCATTCTCACTAATCAGCGCTCCACCGTCCGTTTCCGTCCGGCTTCGCAGCACTGATTACGCTCTCCTACCACTCAACCCTGACGAATCAGGATTGAATCCATAGCTTCGGTACGTGATTTAATCGCCAATCATTTTCGGCGCGACCTCGCTCGATGAGTCAGCTATTACGCACTGTTTAAATGATGGCTGCCTCTAAGCCAACATCCTCACTGTCTAAGCAAAGTCACATCCTTTCCACTTAATCACGTTTAGGCACCTTAGCTGATGGTCTGGGCTGTTGCCCTCTCGGCCATGGATCTTATCACTCATAGCCTGATTGCTGTGATACTGAGACCAATGGTATTCGGAGTTTGATTGGTTTTGGCAGCCTGGTGGGGCCCCTAAGCCATTCAGTGCTCTACCTCCATTGGGTACTTCCACAACACTCGCCCTCAAGCGATTTCGGAGAGAACCAGCTATCACGGGGTTTGATTAGTCTTTCGCTCCTACTCTCAAGTCATCTCAGGATTTTTCAACATCCACGAGTTCGGTCCTTCACTGCATGTTACTGCAGCTTCAACCTGCTCAAGAGTAGATCACCTCCGCTTCGGGTCTATTGCCAGCGACTAATCGCGCTGTTGGCACTCGGTTTCCCTTCGCCTCCGGTTCAGAGAACCTTAGGCTGGCCACTGACAATAACTCGCAGACTCATTATGCAAAAGGCAAGCAGTCACCACACCTTGCGGCATGGCTCCTACACATTGTAGGCTTATGGTTTCAGGTTCTATTTCACTCCGCTAACAGCGGTTCTTTTCGCCTTTCCCTCGCGGTACTAGTTCACTATCGGTTGCCAAGGAGTATTTAGCCTTATCCGGTGGTCCGGACGGATTCACACAGAGTTTCACGTGCACCGTGTTACTTGGGATGCCCCTAGGGGTGTTTGAGTTTTCGCGTACCCGGCTGTCACGGTCTATGGCTCAACTTTCCAGAAGATTCTGCTAACTCGCGCACTCCCACATCGGGGTCCCTCAACCCCGGGAAGACAAGTCCTCCCGGTTTAGGCTGTTCCGCTTTCGCTCGCCACTACTGACGGAATCAGTTCGTTTTCTTTTCCTGCGGTTACTGAGATGTTTCACTTCACCGCGTTTCGCTTCTTTGGACTATGAATTCATCCAAAGATAACCGGTTGTAAAGCTGGCTGGGTTGTCCCATTCGGAAATCCACGGATCAAAGCCTGCTTGCGGCTCCCCGTGGCTTATCGCAACTTGCTACGTCCTTCATCGCCTCTTGGCACCAAGGCATTCACCATAAGCCCTTAGTAGCTTGATCACAAAAGAAATCATCGTTTTACCGATGATCACTCGTCGAATTGTATTAATTCTGCCCTAGTGTTTTACCTATGTGTAGTTGTCAAAGAACGCGCCAAACCAGACCACCCGGGCCACTACACCCAGGTGATCTGCTTCGGTAAATCGTTTTACAAGTGGCTAACCAGGCCATCCGCCCGCCTGTCGCCTGTGCTCTCGGCGCGGCATTTTTCGCGGAGCGAAAAATGGTGGGCGTGACTGGGCTCGAACCAGTGACCCTGCGCTTATCAAGCGCATGCTCTAACCAACTGAGCTACACGCCCATTCCAGCGGCTTGCCGAGCCGTAGCTCGCAGCACTGAAATCCGCGTGCGCTCAACCGCCCGCCTTCGCTTTGCTACGGCGCGGCAGCCTCGCTCTTGCTTCGCTGCGAGCGAAGGCTGGTGGAGCTGAGGGGATTCGAACCCCTGACCTACAGCTTGCAAAGCTGCCGCTCTACCAACTGAGCTACAGCCCCACACGTCAGTGCGGAGGTTTGAGTGCGGACTGCGGAATCAAATGCTCCGCATTCCGAACTCCGCACTCCGCATTGGTCAGAGTTCGATCTCTTCCACTTGTTTGTTCAAAGAGCATTGCCCTTGAAAATTGAATTGTGCGATTAGCTTGAACCGATCCGACCCGATTGATCGGGTCGTTCGACCTCGGAAGTCCGATTGTTACCTCGGACCCGTGGTTTCTCCTTAGAAAGGAGGTGATCCAGCCGCAGGTTCCCCTACGGCTACCTTGTTACGACTTCATCCCAATCACCAGTCATACCTTCGACACCTTTTAAGGGGCGGCTTCGGGTGCAACCGGCTTTCATGATGTGACGGGCGGTGTGTACAAGGCCTGGGAACGTATTCACGGCGCCGTAGCTGATGCGCCATTACTAGCGATTCCAGCTTCATGCCGTCGAGTTGCAGACGACAATCTGAACTGGGCCCGGTTTTTGGGGATTTGCTCCACTTTACAGTCTTGCTTCCCTTTGTGCCGGGCATTGTAGTACGTGTGCAGCCCTGGCCGTAAGGGCCATCCTGACTTGACGTCATCCCCACCTTCCTCCTCGTTGAAGCGAGGCAGTCTGTCCAGAGTGCTCCAGTCTTGCGACCGGGTGGCAACAGGACACAGGGGTTGCGCTCGTTGCGGGACTTAACCCAACATCTCACGACACGAGCTGACGACAGCCATGCAGCACCTGTGCAAGCTTCCCTTGCGGGGTCGTCCCACTTTCATGGTTCTACCACTTGCATGTCAAGGCCAGGTAAGGTTCTTCGCGTTGCATCGAATTGAGCCACATACTCCACCGCTTGTGCAGGCCCCCGTCAATTTCTTTGAGTTTTAACCTTGCGGCCGTACTTCCCAGGCGGCGCGTTTAACGCGTTAGCTTCGCCACGAGCGGGGTCGATTCCGCTCACAGCAAACGCGCACCGTTTAGGGCCAGGACTACCGGGGTATCTAATCCCGTTTGCTCCCCTGGCTTTCGTGCCTCAGCGTCAGGAAGTGTCCAGAGACTCGCCTTCGCCACTGGTGTTCCACTTGATATCTACGCATTTCACTGCTACACCAAGTATTCCAGTCTCCCCTCCACTCCTCGAGCCGAATAGTATCCAATGCCGTTCCGCAGTTAAGCTGCGGGATTTCACATCAGACTTACCCGGCCGCCTACGCACCCTTTACGCCCAGTGAATCCGAACAACGCTTGGGACCTCTGTATTACCGCGGCTGCTGGCACAGAGTTAGCCGTCCCTTCCTCTTCCGCTACTATCAAGGCTTTACGTGTTAGGTAAAACCATTTGTTCGCAAATGACAGGGGTTTACGGGCCGAAGCCATTCATCCCCCACGCGGCGTCGCTCCTTCAGGCTTTCGCCCATTGAGAAAAATTCTCGACTGCTGCCACCCGTAGGTGTCTGGACCGTGTCTCAGTTCCAGTGAGGCTGGTCGTCCTCTCAGACCAGCTACCCGTCTTAGCCTTGGTGAGCCGTTACCTCACCAACTAGCTGATAGGCCGCGGGCTCATCGTGAAGTGCCAGGCCTTGCGGTCCCCAGCTTTGAATGTCAGAGGAGGCCCCCCAATATTCACATCCGGTATTAGCTCGCCTTTCAGCGAGTTATTCCAGGCTTCACGGCAGATTGCCCACGTGTTACGCACCCTTGCGCCACTCCGACTTGCAAATATTGCTACCTGCAAATCAGCGTTCGACTTGCATGTCTTATCCACGCCGCCAGCGTTCGTTCTGAGCCAGAATCAAACTCTCCGTAAAAAACGTTAGTTGATTCCTGCCTGATCGTAAAATCAGGCAGCTTTACTTTAATGGTTAAAACCTTCGCAATCAGCCAACTAACTGGCCAATCTTGAAGGGGCTCTTACTAATCGCACAAATCAATTTTCAAAGAACAACTGGTGTCCAAAACACCAAAAAATCACATCAAAACCCGACCAGCTTCGTTTCCCATCCAGGGGACAAAAAACCTGAGAGCCGAATCACTTCTTCCAACTCGGCATCTCAGATACGAGTTTTGAAGGCGCGCACTTTATCAAACCCGCGCCACATGTCAACAGGCATTTTTTGCCAGTCGCTTCCTCCGCTACGCGGAAGACTTCTAAAAGATTACCAGTCCCCGCCCGATGCGCAAGAGATTTTTTAAATTTTTTTTTCCATCGCCTTTGCCGCGCATTATTGGATTGCTGATTTTAGACCGATAGCGACATGTACCCAATTGATTGGCGAACTTCCACCCAATGAAAACGTTAAAACTGGAAAAACTATATAAAAAAATCTTCCCCATCCGATTTCACCGGCTAATGCTTTTTTGCACGCGTCGCAATAATCATCCTGGAAATCACCTGCCCGGATTTAATGGGGAACTGGGGCGCCTTGATTCGGTGGGCGGCTATTCCCTGCGCGTTGATTCAATTTTGGTTCACCGGATATTTTAAAGGCCGTGCAGACTCGGAAAATAAAAGCGGGATGATGAAAACAAATCGCTTGTGATTGTCGGTCACGGTTCATTTGATTCATTGACCAACTCCATTGCCCTGGACACAACCGGGTGATTCCCGTGAGCCATACAAGGAAGACGCAAATCACATACAAGAACAGTTGCCCGGTCGTAAAATTCGGCTGAAAGTTCATCGGATAACTCCTCCACGCCCTGATGCGTTCGTACAATATAAACGCCATCTGATATCGTGGCTTGATTGGATTCAGCAATTCGCGTTAAAAACTTTGGGGAAGCCGTAAGGGGCTGGTTTGGCATGACGACAACAATTTTAGCCGATGCTTTCATATTCAATTTTCCCGAAAGGTGGTTCGGAGTATTGTTTTAAGGTGATCCTCCTTCAGTGACCGTTTTCTTTGCCCAATGATTCAAGTGCTGAAAACCGGCACGCACCGCTTGAATTAAATGGAGAAGCCGTCTTGTGAAACAGACAAAAAACCACAACCCAACAGTCACAAAAGCAGCGTCACCAACAGCGGGATCGTCCATCTTCATTCCATTGACCAAAAAAACAACCACACAAATCAACGGAACGGAAAGCACACAAGTCAACCGGCGTGAGAAAAAGAACCACTCTTTTGCCGCCCGGATTCTAACCGCAGGTCGCTTTAAAAACTCGGCTGGACGCATAGCGTTATCAGTCGGTATTCAAAGTCGGACGCCCGGAATAGTCAATTAGCAAGTGCTCATCATTCCGGCCTTCGTTATTCCAGACCGCGTTCCGTCAATTCATCCTCGTCCAAACCCAGATAATGACCCAGCTCGTGCAACAACGTCGTCTGCACTTCTTCACAAAATGTTTTCTCCTCCCCGCCGGCCAGATTCCAAAGATTTTCCAGAAACAAAATAATTTGCGGCGGCATGGGAACATTTTCTTCGTCGGCAAATTCCGGTCCGGTGAACAACCCCAGCGTGTCCGGCTCAATCCCATCCGCCTGCAGACCGGCGTTCGGAACGCGCTCGAACGTCACGGGCAAATTCTTTGCCCGCTCACGCAACGGCTGGGGCAGCGCCATCAGTGTCGCTTCAATTTCCCCGGACGCCAGCGCGCACAATTTTTTCCAGTTCAAAGTCACGCAGGCATTGTAACAAAGCTTCGGCGTAGATAAAACAACCCATCCGCAGATTGCGCGGATTTTCGCAGATTTTGTTCTGGGATTTTATCGGCGCTAATCTGCGAAATCTGCGGACAAAAATCCGTGTTTCATCTTTGTTCAATCTGTGGCTAAATAAACTCGCGCTTGAACGGCGCAGGTTTATGGTTGTCTGAACCTCACATTTATGACGGCAAAAAAACAAACACCCCGCTCCCGGTTGCTCGTTTCCATTCTTCTCCTCACGCTGATCTGGTCGGCAGCCGGCCGCGCGGCCACCAACGACATTTCCGCCGCGCAGGATGTGTTGCGCGCCACGCTCACGAATGGCCTGCAGGTCATCATTGTCCGCAACACCCTCGCGCCGGTGGTCACCACCATGATTAATTACCGCGTCGGCGCGGACGAATGCCCGACAAATTTTCCCGGCATGGCCCACGCCACCGAGCACATGATGTTTCGCGGCAGCCCGGGATTGTCGGCGGATCAACTGGCGGACATTTCGGCGGCCCTGGGCGGCGATTTCGACGCGGACACGCAGCATCCGGTCACGCAGTACTTTTTCACCGCGCCGGCTGAGGATTTGGACGTGGCCTTGCACGTCGAAGCCACCCGGATGCGGGACCTTCTGCCGGACGAAGAGTTATGGGACAAGGAACGGGGCGCCATCGAGCAGGAGGTCGCACAGGATTTGTCCAACCCAGAATACGTTTTCTACATCAAGCTGCTGGCGGCCATGTTCAAAGGCACGCCGTACGCAGCACGACGGGCTTGGGCACGCGGCCGTCCTTCGATAAAACCACCGACGCCATGCTCCGCAAATTTCACAACACCTGGTATGCGCCCAACAACGCCATCCTCGATCATTGTTGGCGATGTGCAACCGGAACCGGCGCTGGAGCAGGTAAACAAATTTTTGGCGGCATCCCGCCCGCGAACCTGCCCGCGCGGCCGGAATTTAATTTTGAACCGGTAAAACCGGAGACGCTGAAGCAGGACACGGATCTTCCCTACGGCCTGGTCGCCGTCACGTTTCGCCTGCCCGGCTCGGACAGTCCCGATTATGCCGCCGCGCAAATTCTGTCGGACGTGTTGAGCAGCCAGCGCGGCAAACTCTACGGGCTGGTGCCGGAAGGCAAGGCGCTGTTTGCCTCGTTTGAGTACGACAGCCTGCCGAAGGCCGGTCTGGGGTTTGCCATCGCCGGGTTTCCCGCGGGCGGCGATTCCACCAATCTGCTGGACCAGGTGCGGGGCATTCTGGCGGCGGAAGTGACGAACGGGGTGATGGCGGATCTGGTTGAAGCGGCCAAACGGCGCGAAATCGCCAGCGCCGAACTTCAGAAAAATTCCGTGTCCGGGCTGGCTTCGGCGTGGTCGGACGCGGTGGCCATCGAAGGCCGGCAATCGCCGGACGATGACATCGCCGCCATCCGCCAGGTCACGGTCGCCGATGTGAATCGTGTCGCGCAGCAGTATCTGGATTTTGATCACGCCATCTCGGCCATTCTCACGCCGCAACCTTCCGGCAAACCCATCTCTTCGAAGAGTTTTCGGCGGCAAGGAATCGTTTGCCGCGTCGAAAGCCACGGGCGTCAAGCTGCCAGCCTGGGCGCGAAAAGTGACCGAGCAGATTGAAATTCCCCCTTCCACATTGAATCCGGTGGTCACCAATCTGCCCAACGGCATCAGGCTGATCGTGCAGCCGGAAACCATCAGCGACACGGTGAGCGTTTATGGCCGGGTCAAAAACAACCCCAGGCTGGAAATGGCGGAAGGCAAGGACGGCGTGGATCAGGCGCTGGACCAGCTGTTCTCCTACGGCACCAAGTCGCTGGACCGGCTGGCGTTCCAGAAGGCGCTGGACGACATCGGCGCGAACGAATCGGCGGGCGCGGACTTTTCGTTGCAGGTGCTGACCGACCAGTTTGAACGCGGGGTGCAACTGCTCGCCGACAACGAACTTTCCCCGGCGCTGCCCGAAAACGATTTCAAAATCATCCAGCCGCAACTGGCCGCTTCGGTCGCCGGCGAACTGCAAAGTCCGGACTCATCTGGCCGGACGGGCGCTTCAGGCGGCACTGTTTCCCAGGAACGATCCGGTGCAGCGGGAAACCACGCCCGCCACCATTAAAGCCCTCACCATTCAGGATGTGCGGGATTATTATCATTACGTTTTCCGGCCCGACCTGACGACCATCGTCGTCATCGGCAACGTGACGCCGGAAAACGCCGTGGCGGTCATTTCAAAATATTTCGGCGATTGGCAGGCGGAAGGCCCGCAACCCAACACGCTGTTCCCGCCGGCGCCGGCCAATGCCGCCGCCACGACCCACGTGCCGGATTCCAGCCGCGTGCAGGACAAGGTCACGCTGGCGGAAACGCTGACGCTGACCCGCACGAATGCCGATTACTACGCATTGCAATTGGGCAATCACGTGCTGGGCGGCGGATTTTACGCGACGCGCCTGTATCGTGATCTTCGCGAGAAAAGTGGATTGGTTTATTTCGTCGATTCCTCGTTCAACATCGGCCTGACGCGCGGCGTTTATCAGGTTGAATACGCCTGCGACCCGCCGAACGTGGCCAAGGCGCGCGCCGTCATTTTGGGTGATTTGAAGGACATCCAGGCGAAAAAAGTCACTCCGCAGGAATTGCACCAGGCCAAGCTGATGCTGCTGCGGGACATTCCCCTGTCGGAATCCAGCGTGAATTATATTGCCGAAGGCTGGCTCTCACGTTCCGTGCTCGACCTGCCGCTCGATGAACCCACCCGCGCGGCGCAGGTTTACGTCAAACTTCAGGCGCGCGATGTCAAAGCCGCCTATGCCAAATGGCTCCGCCCGGATGATCTCGTCGAGGTGGTTCAAGGCCCGGCGCCACGTTAGAGCCTGGCTGAGAAATGTAGCGGCGACGCCCCGGCGCCACTTGGTGAACGCGACGCCCACGTCGCGTTTTACGCCGCACTGAATGGTTCACTGACGGAAATCCGGCGACGAAGGCGCCGCCGCCATGTCCAAGCGACGCGGCGGCGCTTCTACTCCCAAACCAACTGCATCGTTCCGGCTGAGAGCCAAACCGATGTTGCGGTGAATTTCCGAACGTTTGCCTGCCCGGCAAAATGGCGAATTAACCCTTTGACGCCCTGTCCCGGCAATGCGTTAATGGCGTTCGAACTGAACAAAGGAAAAAGCGATGGACGACAAAATGAACACCACAGCCTCATCAAAAAACGTATTGAACTCGGATGTTGAAATCAAAGGCAACATCAAGTTTTCCGGCGAACTTTCGCTGGACGGGAAGTTGGACGGGGAAATTAACACCGACGGCGCCCTGAACCTCGGCGACAGTGCGGTCGTCAACGGCAACATCACCGCCCAATCGGTGGTGGTCCGCGGCAAGGTCCACGGCAACATCACCGCCAGGGAAAAGATCGACATCAAGGCGAAGGCCGAATTGTTCGGCGACATTCGCGCCAGCAAACTGGTGATCGAAGAAGGCGTCACCTTCGTCGGCAAAACGGAAGTGAACCCAAACAAGGTCGCACCGACCGCGCCAACCGCGCGCCCCGCCGAAGCGTCCAAGCCGCCGGAGCCGCCCCGGGTCGTCCGTTGATCCGCCGACATCTCCCAAACCGACCGAACATTGAATGCCGGCGAAGAAACAGGGCCAAGTCCTGCTGACCTGCCCTTATTGCAGCCATCAGCAAGCGGAGTCGCGCGAAGCTTTCTCCACCATTTGCCGGAAATGCGGACAACACCTGCGCGTTCAGGATATTTTGCACCCGCCGCGGAAGGCGGCGGCGCACGCGCCCAACCAGAAATGCATCACCTGTTTCGAGTGCGGCGCCGAACTGGTCATCCCGGCCTCCGCCGAATCCACGATGTGCAAGCGGTGCAGTCAGTACGTGGACCTGCACGACTATCACATTACCAGCGCCCTGGCCAAAAATTTCAAAACCAAGGGCACCTTCACGGTTGAACTCAAAGGCTACGTTTTCAACACCGAAAGCATCGTCGGTGACGCCGTCATCAAGGGCAGGTTCCATGGCAAACTGGTCGCCAAAGGCTCCCTGATCATTTACTCGACCGCCGACCTCAAAGGCAGTTTGTCCGCCGCGCATCTGATCATTCCGGCGGAAAATCATTTTCGCTGGCCGGACCAAATCAAAGTCGGCTCGGCGGAAATTGCTGGCGAACTGGCAGCCAGCCTTTGCGTTGACGAGACCATCACGTTGAAATCCACCGCCCGGTTGTTTGGTAATTTGGAAGCCGAAAATCTGGTGGTGGAAGACGGCGCCGTCATCGTCGGAAAAATGCGGATCGGACTGAAAATGAAAGACAAACAGCCGGCACTGCTTTGAACCTGCTGGTCGGTCTGGTTCGCAGTTTCTTAGGTTCTCAGCGGAGAACTTGGTAGATTAACAAACCAGACCCGTTGAATGCCAAATGACAAAGTATACAATCCCAAAGGCTGTCCGATTTTTCTCTCAAATAGCACTGAACAATGGTGAGCACGCTCAAATCGAAAGCCGCCAACAATGACTGGTGATACTGCGACCAATGGGTGTAGGCCGTCCATCCTACAATTAGAGCCATGCTGATGCCCGTTGCAAACGATCCTCGAAAAGCCTTGTAAAGAAATCCGCGATTGATTGATTCTTCAATGAGAGGTGCGAACAACAATAGTGGAACCAAGAAAAAATACCTTTCGGGGCCAAATGTGCTTTTGAATGCAAGGGTGTCATAATTCGTAACACCTTTTCCCCATGCATGATATAACATGAAATAGCCGAAGAGGTTTATCGCTATCGCCATGGTCACACCAAACCAGACATAATCGCTAGGTTTACGGTCAAGGCCAAAGGCTTTCAAAAAAGTGGAAAGCGTTTCCGTTCGCGCGAAATAAGCCGCCGTTAACAAGTTAACGGCGTAATATAGAAATGAAGTGGAACAATAACCAAAACCGCTTCTGCGCCAACTGTAAAAGCCTGGGAAGCGAAAATCCATCATCCAAAAAAACAGCCCAAGCACGAATTCAAAAAACAGATACATCCCCAGGCATTTCCACGCATCACGCGCAGACCATTGATAATCGGGAAAGGTCAAATAAGTTGGTTCTGTATTCGTTGCCGCTATTCGCTCATCGGCAGGTGGCGGTAGCTTAATAATTTCCGGAAGCGGATTGCTGTCGATGGAACACACTGAGGAGTCATCTGGATATTCCGCACCACAGTATGGACAACGTTTCATGCGATGGCTAGTGCCGCTCCAAATCAAAGCGATACTGGCACAGATCGTCGAGGAAAATTACTCTCTTTAGTTTAGTGCATTAGAAGCATTATAGGTTGCCACCGTCACTACGGAGTGGCTATAGCGGAGCCTGACTGTGCCAACCGACGTGACCGAACAGCTCCACCGCTGCACTCTGCCCGGGTTGCCGCTGGAATCATTTTTATTTTACCAGCACCAGCGCCACGGCTTCCTGTGAGGTTTGCACCACGTCCTCAAACCGGCGGTCGCCGGGCGGATACGACGGTTTGAGCCTGGCCGGCCATCCCACTGCGGCATCGAGCAACTTTTTGGCGCAGGAACTTTTAATCGCGTAATTTACATCCTGGGCGGTCATGCCGGAGGTCGCCACCGCCGCCCAGTCGGAAAGCCGCGCGGCAACAATCCCCACGACATTGCCATTTTCATCCAGCAACGCTCCCCCGGAATTTCCCGGCTGGACCGGCACGCTGATCTGGTATTCGTTCGGATCGTCCTGCGCCCCCGCCAGGCTGCTGATATCGCCGCGCGTCAGCTTGGGCTGCAAGCCCTGGACGTTGGGATTGGGAAAACCAATGGTGAACACCGGCTCGCCCAACTGCACATTGTCGCCGGACGCCAAAGGCATCGCCGCAAACGACCCGGCCACCTTGAGCAGGGCCACGTCCTTGACCGGGTCCGATTGCACCAGTTCCGCGGGAAACACTCCTTGGGTGGTGCCGACCGAAATGCTGGTGGCATTGTTCACGACGTGAAGGCAGGTGAGCAGATATCCATTGTCCGTGACAAAAAAACCTGTGCCCACCTCCCGGGCCTGGCTTTCCGCCTCGGCAATTTCATCCGCCAGAATTTCTGATTGAGCCCGCTGATCATCGGCCATCCATTTGGCCTGCCACTCCCGCTGCGCCTGCATTTCTTCGGTTTCAAATGCCGCCGCGTTCGTCGGATCATATCCGAATTGCTGCTGCAGGTTGTCGGACAAATCCTTGAAATTCAGTTTGGCAATTCCGAGGCCGCCGGCGGTCACCGAGTATTTAACCACCAGTCCATCGGGAACCACTTTCTGCACAACCACACCGTTGTACATCACTCCCTCGCGGGTGATGATTTCGCCGCCATTAACCAGTTGCGGCTGGCTCAAACGGGGAATAGAAACCGGCACGTTGGTATCCGTTTGTGCCCGGATTTCTGGCGTGAACCCAAGGCTGACCGAAAGAACCAAAAACGCGAAAATGCTGAATTTTGTGCGCACTTCGTCGCCTAATCAGCCAGTTTTGTGCCGTAGTCTGGCGATTCAATCCCAATGGGATTGTGCCCTTCAGCCCAAGGTTGCCCCGATTTTTCGGGGCTACCTTGGGTTCACGTCCGAAAATGGAAACAACGCCAACGGCGTTGTAGCCGAGGTGACAGGCCAACGGGCACGGAATGGCCGCAACCGCGTTGCGGTTGGGAATGGTTGGGGACGATGACCCAGGGTGGCTCGTTCCTCGCAACCCTGGGCTTTGAGACGAAATCCCGTTGGGATTCTTGGACGGCGACTTTTAACCCTGCAAGAAACCGGGATGCGCCCTCCAGCGCCTGCAGCTTCCTCTTTCACCTTTCCCTGCATTGCCCGAAACCGCTATTTTGGCACCCGTACAAATTGATATTGCCAGCGCCACATCGCATGCGACAACTTTTTGAATTTTCCCGGATTTTTCCAGCATGGCTCTCACCCTGTTCAAAGCGCAGGAGCTTCCTGACCAATGATTAAAATATTTTCATCCTTGCGCGAAACCAATCCCGTCCGACTCGCAATTTTCCTGTTGCTCGCGCTCACCGGTTATCGCTTGTGGTTCGCCACACGGCTGGGGCTGGTGCCGGACGAGGCCTACTACTGGCTCTGGTCGAAACATCTGGCCGCCTGCTACCGGGACAAGGGACCCGCCATCGCCTGGACGATTGCCCTGGGAACAAAAATCTTTGGCGACACCGCTTTCGGCATCCGCTTTTTGGGCGTGCTCCTGAGTGCCGGCACCGGCGGGCTGCTCTTCGTGCTGGCGCGCCGGTTGTATGACGACCGGGTCGCGCTGTGGTGCCTGGTGATGGCCGCCGTGATGCCGATGATGGCGGCCGGTTCCATCGTGATGACGATTGATACCTTGAGCGTCTTTTCCTGGGTGCTGGCGATGGTTTTGTTTTGGAGGGCCTTGCACAGCGGAAAAACCTGGGACTGGTTCTGGGTGGGACTGGTCATCGGCGCCGGGTTCCTGGCCAAATTCACCAACGGCGTTCAACTCGGCTGCATCGCCCTGTTTCTGTTGTGGTCCAGGGAGCACCGGCCGCTCCTGTTCAGCCGGAACATGATTGTCCTGGGCTTCGCGTTTGGATTGAGCATCACGCCGATCCTGTGGTGGAACTTTCAAACCGGATGGGTGAACCTGATGGCGCTGCATTCGCGCAGCGGCGTAACCAATTCATTTCAGATCCATCCCGGCGAAGCAGCCAAATTCCTGCTGCAACAATTCGGCGTCCTGTCCCCGTTGTTCGCGGCCGGCATGATTGTGGCCGCGTTGGTACTGACCTGGAAACGTTCGGCGGATTTGCGGACCCGTTTTCTGTTGAGCCAGTTCCTGCCCGTTTATGGGTTGTTCATTTTTTTCAGCCTGAACAGCGCCGGCAAACCCAACTGGATTGCCCCGGCGCTGATCCCGGGCATTATTTTAACTGTCGTCTTCTGGCGGGAAACGGTTGCGCGCCAGCCAGCCTGGCGTTGGGGCATCGGCGCCGCCCTGCTGATTGCGCTGGCCATGACTGTGGCGCTGCACGACACCGATTATCTTCATCTGCCCTATAAAAAGGACCCGCTGCGGCGTACCAAAGGCTGGGATGATTTCACCGCCCACGTGCAACAATCCCAACAGAAGTGCCAGGCAAATTTATTGATCGCCAACCATTACGATCAGGCCAGCATGATGTCATTTTACCTGCCGGGCCATCCGGTGGTGTACCTGCCGCCCGAACCTTATGGCGCAACCCAATTCACGCTTTGGCCCGGCTACAGCGTCCGGCCCGATACCCGCGCCCTTTACGTGACGGATTCCATGGGTCCGGTCCCCCCGGCCTTGGAAGCACAATTCAAACAGGTGGCCTTGGTGGATGATTTCTGGTCGCATTATCGTGGCCAACCTGTATTTCACTTCCGAATCTATGCTTGCACTCAAACCAACCGTTAGCCGCCGCAACAGACTTTTAAACTGCTGAAGTGGGGAATGGCCGGTTCATCGCCTTGATTCAAACTGGTATTTGCCTGACTCCACCGCGAACACGGCGCAGCCCTCTTCCAGCCGCAGGAATTTTACGCCGTCGCTGCGTGACGCGGGCCGGTCGCTTTCCGTGACCGCTGCCGCTGATTTCGCTGGAACATAGACCGTGGCGGCTGTGTTCGCCGGAATCGTCACGCCCAATTTGAATTTGCCACCTCTGTTTTCCCAGTCGCTGACAATTTCGCCCCGGATGGATTGGTAGCTGGCCTTGACCCATTGCAAGTCGCCGACCGGCTGCGGGCGGATGATGATTTTTTTGAAGCCTGGCCCCGCGGGATCGCAACCGATGCCGGCCACGTCGTGATAAAACCATTCCTGAATCTGGCCGAGCATGAAATGATTTTGCGACGAGCCGGACGCGGCGTCCCAGGCCTCGGTCAGACTGGTCGCCCCTTTTTTGAGCTGCAGGCCGTAACCGGGTTTGTCCGACTGGTTGTTGAGGTCGAAAATCACGTCGCTGCGCCCGCCCTCCGCAAGCGCCCGGAGCAGATAGCGGTAGCCCACGTCGCCCGCCGTCAACGCATTGCCGCGGGCGCGCACATCGCGAACCACCGCGCCGAGCACGGCGGCACGGTTCGCCGGCTGGCACAGGCTCATCACGAGCGGAAGGGAATCCGCCGTCTGCGAGCCGGTGGCATAAAAGTGGTTGGTCGGGTCATAAAATTTTTCGTTGAACGCGGACCGGATGTTTTCCGCCAAACCGGAAAAGTTCTTCGCGTCGTCCTTTTTGCCGAGCAGCGCGGCGGCGCGCGCCATGATTTTGGCATCTTGATAATAAAACGCGGTCGCGGTGAGCGCGACAGGCGTGAGCTGCGAGATGCCGGGCGGTTTCGGGCCAAGGTCATACCAGTCGCCGAGGCCGTAACTGACGATGTCCTGATTCGCGCGGCGGCCCAGATAGGCGAGATAATGGGTCATCGCGTCGTAATGGGTGCGGAAGAGGTTCAGGTCGCCGTCAAATTCGTATTGCTGCCACGGCACGAGGATGAACGCGCTGCCCCATTCCGGCGAATCGCCAAACCGGCCGCGCTCATCACCGGTCTGGCCGCCGTCCCGAAACACCGCATATTCGGGCGCAGTTGTCGGCACAAGGCCGTTGGCCAGCTGCGAATCAGCGACGTCGTTCATCACTTTGGCGAACAATGGCGCGAGGTCGAATTCATAGCGCAACGCCGGGCCGTTCAAGTGGTCCTCTTCGAGCCAGCCGCGCTTTTCGCGCTGCGGACAATCGGTCAACACGCTCATCAGGTTGCTGCGCTGCGCCCAGCGGACGAGCTTGCGGATGCGGTTGAACAAGGGGTTGGAACATTCAAAGCCGCCGACCGGCTCGGAGGCGGACTGAACCACCGTGCCTGCGATGGATTTCACCACGGGCAATTTGGTTCCGCCCCTGGCCGGATAGCTTTTCACCTCCAGATAACGGCAGCCGATGTAGAAGAATTTCGGCGACCACGTTTCCACGCCATCCGTCGCCTTGGTAAATTCACACCAGATCGCCGCACGACCGGCGCCCATCGAACCCTGATTCACCGAACCGTCCAGGTTCGTCAGTTCCGACGGAATGATGCGCACCCGGCTGCCCGCCGGCCCGGTCACGGAAATTCGGGGGACATGCGCGGCGTTCTGGCCGAGGTCGAAAACGATGTCGCCATTCGTGAGCACGCGCGAGAAAACCGGCAGATGGATTTCAAATTCACGGATCGGCGGCGCAGCGCAGGAAAGGCCACGCAGTTCGCCGCCCGGCCCGTTGACCACCATTGCGGGCGCCCATTTTGAATCATCAAAATTGATTTTGTTCCAGCCGGGTTGCACCAACCGCGCGTCAAAATCTTCGCCGCTGTAAATCGAATCGGAGGTAATCGGGCCGGGCGCAACGCGCCAGCTTTCATCGGTGCCAACGATTTCGACCGATCCGTCGGCATATTCCAAACGGATTTGCGCGATGGCCTTCTGCGGCCCAAAGCTGCAAGGCTGCCAGCCAGGCGGCTTGAACCGCGTCGTCGGGACGTGATACATGCCGTTTCCGAGTTCGATGCCGATCGCATTTTTGCCCGGGCGCAGCAGATCCGTGACATCACGCGTGTCGTATAGGCAGGTTTTGTCGTATTTCGTCCAGCCGGGCGAAAGGAAATCGTCGCCGACTTTTTTACCGTTGAGCGACATTTCATACTGGCCGAGGCCGCAAACATTCACGAGTGCGCGTTTGAGGCCGGCCCTGACGGTAATATCGCGGCGCAAGAGCACGGATTCGCAATGGGTCGGCGCAGCAATCCATCTGGCGCGCCAGTCGTCCGCATTCAGCAACCCCATCGTCCAGTTGGCTGGCTGGCTCCAACTGGAGGCGTTCCCCGCATTGTCCCATACGCGGACTTTCCAGAAAACCTGTTCCGCTGATTTCAATGGCCGGCCGGCGTAGGGAATCTGGATGGTCTCATCGGAGGCAACCCTGCCGCTGTCCCACAAGTCGCCTTCATCATTGGCCAGCTTTTCCATCGAGGAAGCGGCGAGCATCCGGCAGGCCGACTGGTTCTGGCCGCGCGCCTCGCTTTTATCCATCCAAAACAGGCGCGGGTACGGCACGTCGACACCCATCGGGTTGACCGCGTATTCACAACGCAAATTCTCGGGCGTCAGGACGGAACCAGCCCGCGCCGGTTGCGCACCGGCCAGCAGCAGCGCGGCCAGCGAAAGCCGAATGAAAATTGTTTTCACCGTTTGATGCTATCGATGCCGACAGTAAATCCCGAACGTCCGGTTCCCGTCCAGCCGCATCGTTGATTTTTGTGAAATCCTTGGACCGTTATTCTGCCGGCAATTGACCTTGTGCCCCGGCTTTCGGGTTGCGGAACAAACCGACGGCACGCTACGCTGCCGCATGAGCGCGTTCCCCGTCAGTTTGGAAAAGGAAACCCAACTCATGCAACGCATGTTGGCATTGGGCGTGCGCGAAGCTGACATTGAAGAAAATTTTGTGCGTTCCGGCGGCCACGGCGGCCAGAACGTCAACAAGACCTCGACCTGCGTGATGCTGCTTCACCGCCCCACCGGCTTGCAGGTCAAATGCCAGGCCACGCGCCAGCAGGGACTCAACCGCTTCATCGCCCGACGCCTGCTGCTCGACAAGATTGAGGAAAAGCAGAGGGGATTTGTGGCCGCGCGCCGCGATGAGATAGAAAAAATCCGCCGCCAGAAACGGAAACGCTCACGCCGCGCCAAAGCCAAAATGCTCGCCGACAAATCCCACCACGCCGACAAGAAAGCCGCGCGGCGGTCAATTTCAATGGATTGAGAAAGCGGACGATCGGAGCGCGGACAGCTTTGTTCGCGTGAAGATAAGAGCAAAGAGGAATACTCGAAACCAGTGCCGGTTTCGTGTACTGGAAACCCGCGGACAAGGCTGTCCGCGCTCCCATCACGCCGCCGCTTTTGCCGCGGCCAAGTCCACCTTCCGTTGGCGCAGGCTCCTGAAAAATTCATAGCCTTCCCGGCAACGGCGCACCAGAATGTCCTTGTCCTCCAACATCGTTTTGATGATGCGCAAAATCGGTTTCGGGCGGAGATAATAGGTGCGGTAAAAACGGTCCACAGACTCGAAAATCTCCTCCTTGGTCAGTTCCGGATACTCGAGCGTACTTTGCTGGAATCCGTCGCCTTCGACCAGATCGGTCTTGTCCTTCTTAACAAACCAGCCGTTTTGTTTCGCCATTTCGTAAAGTTCGGTGCCCGGATACGGCGCCGCCAGCGAAACCTGCAGGCTGAATACATCCAGTTCCTTCGCAAAGTTGATGGTGTTCTCGATGCTTTTTTGGGTTTCCACCGGCAGACCGAGAATAAACGTACCATGAATCACGACGCCGGCCTGATGACAGGCCTGGGTGAACCGGCGCATCTCGTCCATCGTCACGCCTTTTTTGATGCGGGTAAGAATGTCGTCGTTGCCGCTTTCGTAACCAACCAGAAACAGCCGCAGGCCGTTGTCCTTGAAAGATTTTATTGTGTCATAATCCAGGTTGGCCCGGCTGTTGCAGCTCCAGTGGACGCCGAGCGGCCCGAGTTTTTTGGCAATTTCGCGCGCGCGCGGCAGATTCGCCGTGAACGTGTCGTCGTCAAAGAAAAATTCCTGCACCTGCGGGAACAGTTTCTTCATGTAAGCCATCTCGTCGGCGACGTTCTGCGGCGAACGCACGCGGTATTTGTGGCCGCCGATGGTCTGCGGCCAGAGACAGAAGGTGCATTGCGCCGGGCAGCCGCGGCCCGTGTACATGCTGATGTAAGGATGCAGCAGGTAACCGATGAAATACTTTTCAATCTCGAGGTCGCGTTTATAGACATCCGCCACCCACGGCAGCGTATCCATGTCCTGGATCATCTCGCGCTCGGGATTGTGTTTGATTTTGCCGTCCCGGTCCCGGTAGGAAAGCCCGGCGACGGTCGCGAGGTCGCGGTCCTCGGCGACTTCCTTGCAGGTGAAATCGAATTCCTTGCGCCCCACCCAGTCAATCGCGGTTGAGGCCTTGAGCGTTTCCGTCGGCAACACCATCGTGTGCGCGCCGATGAAACCGATTTGGGTGCCGGGCTTCTGCGCCTTGATGGCTTCGGCGACCTTGCAATCGTTTTTCAGCGACGGTGTGGAGGTGTTGATGATGACATGGTCAAAGTCCTTCGCGATGGCGAGACATTTTGGCAGATCAATGTCGTGCGGCGGGCAATCAAGCAGCCGCGAATTGGGCGTGAGTGCGGCAGGTTGCGCTAGCCAGGTGGGATACCAATAGCTGGTGACCTCGCGCCGCGCCTGATAACGCGCCCCGGCGCCACCGTCAAAACCGTCGAAGCTCGGAGGGGAAAGGTAAAGCGTCCTGCTCATCGACGTTCCGGCCGGGAAACTTATTCCGGACGCGCTTCCAGCTTGTTCGGGTCCTTGATTTTGGCCATCAACTCGTCGCGCTCGGTCGTGTCGTTCGTGCCGCAATGACTGCCGACGTGCGGTTCGTGATCATCGCCGTTCCGCGAGAACGCGCCTTTCGCAGCGGCGGCAGGATTGATGGCCGCCTTCGCCTCGGCGAGATGGCCTTTGCCGATGGAAACACCGTTATAAACGCGCTGCTCCAGCTCAGGCGAAAACGGAAACGGCCTGGGTTTGGCGCCAAAGTTGTAGCTGAAATTCTTCCAGTTGTCGCCACGCTGATAATTGGTGCCGAGCGCGCCGCTGGGATCGTAACCGCAATGCACCATGCAATGCTCGCAGCGCGAGTCGCGCGCGACGCCGTTCACCACGCCGTACTTTTCCCACTTCACCTCGCGCAACATTTCCTCGTAGCCGGCGTAATGACCGTCGGTCATCAGGTAACACGGGGCTTTCCAGCCCTTGATGTTGTACGTCGGAATCGCCCATGCGGTGCAGGTCAGTTCGCGTTTGCCGGCCAGAAATTCCTGATATACCGGCGTCCCGAAAATCGTGAAGGCCTTGCCCCAATCGAGGATTTTCGCAAATTTTTGCCGCGTCATGTCGCGCGTCAGGAAGAAACCCTTCGGGTCCTTGCCGAGGCGCTTGACCATGTCCTTCTTGGCCGCGTCGTAATCGTAGCCGGGCGAAATCGTGTGGCCGTCCACTTCGAGCGAACTGAGGAACTTGAACATGTCCTCGATTTCCTGCATGTCGGCTTCCTTGTAAACCGTCGTGTTCGTCGCCACCTGATAGCCAAGAATTTTCGCCATCTTGATCGCCTCGATGCACTCCTTGAACACGCCTTCGCGCTCGACGATGAGGTCGTGCGTAAATTCCAGTCCGTCCAGGTGGACGTTCCAATACATCCATTTCGACGGGCGGATGACGACTTTTTTACGGGCGGCTTCGTCGGATTTGCGGATGGTTTCGGCGTCCTTGTCGGAAATCAGCTTCTGGTCGAGCAGCTTTTTAATTTTCGGCTCGAGCTCGGGCGAATAAACTGCGGCAAGGTAATCCCTCATCTTTTTGCGCATGAACATCGCGTTCGTGCAGACATAAAGGACGCGGCCCTGTTGCAGCAGGCCGGCGATCAGCTCCTCGATCTTCGGATAAATCAACGGTTCGCCGCCACAAATGGAAACCATCGGCGCGTCGCACTCCACCGCCACTGCGAGGCATTTTTCGAGCGGCACCATGTCCTTGATGGACGTGGAATATTCGCGGATGCGCCCGCAGCCGGTGCAGGTGAGATTGCACGTGTGCAACGGTTCGAGCTGCAGGACCATGGCAAATTTCGGGGTCCGGCGCAGTTTGTGTTTGATGATATGGCCGGCGATTTTTGCCGACAGGGCGAATGGGAATCGCATAGAATTAGCGGGCTTGAGCGAGTTGTGGGGATGTTTTGAACGCAATCATCGGCTGGCCGGTCGCCGCCGGTCGGGGCACGGTATTCATTACGCCCGGCAAAAAGAAGGTCGCGGGCGAAACGGAGCCGCCCACGTTGACGCCGCCGCATCCCGTCAGGGAAAGGACCGACGCCGCCAGCATTGCCAGCCGCACGAATTTCCAATTTAATCTCACTTGTTCCAAGTATAAAACAACCTGACGTGATGGCAACTTTTAATTCCCTATCCAGCCGGGCGGCGCAATGGGCGCTGATGGGGTGCCTTTGGCTGGCCGGCGCCGGCCTGGCCGCGGCGGATGAGGCCGGCACAAAGGTTTTTGCGGCGCGCGCCGGGGCGGAATTTCAGCGGACGCAAAGCCGGTTTCAAACCCACACCAATGACGCCACCGCCGCGTGGGAATTTGCCCGGGCCTGCTTCAACTTTGCGGATTACATCACGAACGACACCGACCACGCCGCGATTGCCATTCAAGGCATTGCCGCAAGCCGGCAGGCCATCGCCCGCGAGCCCAATTCCGCCCCGGGACACTATTATCTGGGCGAGAATCTCGGCCAGCTGGCGCGCACGGAAACGCTGGGCGCGCTGAAACTCGTCAAGGAAATGGAACGGGAATTCAAAACGGCCGCCCGGCGTGACGGCCATTTTGATTATGCCGGGGCGGATCGGAGCCTCGGTTTGCTCTATCGCGACGCACCGGGCTGGCCCGTGAGCATTGGCAGCCAGCACAAGGCCCATGAATGGCTGGAACAAGCCGCAAAACTGGAACCCGGTTATCCGGAAAACCATTTGAACCTGGCGGAGTCGTACTTTCAATGGCACGAACCTGCCGAGGCCAGCCGTGAATTGGCCGCGCTCGACACCCTCTGGCCGGCCGCGCGCACCAATCTGGTCGGACCGGCCTGGGAATCCAGCTGGGCGGATTGGTCGGCGCGGCGCGAGACGGTCCGAAAACAGCTTGATGAAAACTCCAAGCCGGCGGGGGCGCCGAAACATTGAGTAGCGGGCAGGTTCGGAGCGCGCCCGGCACCCGGAATTTTATGTTGGCGGCAACCGCCAACGTAAACTACGCTTGTTGCCTGAAACCGGATCTGATTGACCCATCTACACGCATCATGGCCAAACGATTGCTGGCGACGCTGACGGACACGACCTTGTTTCTGCAGGAATGGCTCGCCAACCCGCAGCGCACCGGTTCCCTCGTGCCCAGCTCCCGAAAACTCGCCGCCGCCATGGCGCATTGGTTGCCGTCCGATCCCGACAGCTACGTGCTCGAACTGGGCCCCGGCACCGGCGCCGTCACCCAGGCGCTGCTGGAGCATGGCTTGCGCGAGGACCGGTTGGTGGCCATCGAACACAACCCCAAACTGGCCGACCGGCTGCGCGACCGGTTTCCCCGCGCCCATATCATTTCCGGCGACGCATGGCAGTTGGATGATTTGTTGCGCAACAGCCACAAGCCGATTGCCAGCGTCGGCGCGGTGATTTCCAGCCTGCCACTGCTGAATTTTTCCGTGGAACAGGCCGAGGACCTGGCGCAGAAAATCCGCACCATCCTGGAACCGCAGGGAACCTGGGTGCAATACAGCTACCAAATCGGCAACCTGCGCTCGCGCGGCTCGTCCCGCTTCCGCCTGCTCGCCTCCAAAATCGTCTGGTTCAACCTGCCCCCCGCCCGCGTCAGCGTTTTCAAGAAGTAGCCCGCCGGGGTAAATTGGAATTATTCTAAATCTTGACAAGGCGGTTCCCCCGCCTTAGCCTGCCGGTGCCATGAACCTGGCGGAGAAAAAACTGAACGGCAATTTAAGCGAACGCCTGAGCCTGGGCGGCTTTCGTTTCACGCCGCAACGGCAGCACGTGTATGACGTGTTGCTGCAAAGACGCGATCATCCAACCGCCGAGGAAGTGTTCATCCGGACAAAACAAACTCTGCCGGATATTTCACACGCCACCGTCTATAATTGCCTCGACGCCCTGGTCAAGTGTGGTTTGGTACGGCTGGTGCAACTGGAGCGCGGGGCGACCCGTTACTGCCCCAACATGGAGGAGCATTGCCATTATTATTGCGATGCCTGCGGCACCGTGTTTGACGTGGCGCTGGCAGCGGAGGCCGCCGTCGGGCCGCGGCCACGGGGTTTCAAGGTTGACCATTACGAAATTGCCGTTCACGGCCTGTGCGCCGGGTGCGCCGCCAGACGGAAGAAATGATTTTTTGATATGAGCACCGCCACCGAGACGATTGAAAGCCTGGTCAAACAGGAATATAAATACGGCTTTGTCACGGATGTCGAAGCCGATTCCGCGCCGCCGGGCCTGAATGAAGACATCGTGCGTTTGATTTCCGCGAAGAAACACGAGCCGGAGTTCATGCTGGCATGGCGCCTCAAGGCCTACCGGCACTGGCTGACGATGAAGGAGCCGTCCTGGCCGCACGTTCATTACCCGGCCATTGATTACCAGAACGCCGTTTATTATTCCGCCCCGAAGAAGAAGGGCGACGGACCCAAGAGCCTGGACGAAGTTGACCCCAAGCTGCTGGAGACGTACGAGAAACTCGGCATTCCCCTGAAGGAACGCGAGCGCCTGGCCGGGGTGGCGGTGGATGCGGTGTTTGACAGCGTCTCCGTCGGCACCACCTTCAAGAAACAACTGGCGGAGAAGGGAATCATTTTTTGCTCGTTCAGCGAAGCCGTGCTCGAACATCCCGAGCTGGTGAAGAAATATCTGGGCATGGTGGTGCCGTACACGGACAATTTTTTTGCCGCCCTCAACTCGGCGGTGTTCAGCGACGGCTCGTTCTGCTTCATTCCCAAGGGGGTGCGCTGCCCGATGGAACTTTCGACCTACTTCCGCATCAACGCCGCCAACACCGGCCAGTTTGAACGCACGCTCATCGTGGCCGAGGAAGGCGCTTCGGTGAGCTACCTCGAAGGCTGCACCGCGCCGATGCGCGATGAACACCAGTTGCATGCCGCCGTGGTCGAATTGATCGCGCTGGACGACGCCTCGATCAAATATTCAACCGTCCAAAACTGGTATCCGGGAGACGAGAACGGCAAGGGCGGCATTTACAATTTCGTCACCAAACGCGGCCTGTGCAAAGGCAAAAACTCGAAGATTTCCTGGACGCAGGTCGAGACCGGCTCGGCCATCACCTGGAAATATCCGAGCTGCATCCTGCTGGGCGACAACTCGGTGGGTGAATTTTATTCCGTCGCCGTCACGAACAATTATCAGCAGGCCGATACCGGCACAAAAATGACGCATATCGGGAAAAACACGCGCAGCACGATTGTGTCCAAGGGCATTTCCGCCGGACACGGCCAGAACAGCTACCGCGGCCTGGTAAAAATCCAGAAGAGCGCCGCGCACGCGCGCAATTTCTCCCAATGCGACTCCATGCTGATCGGGTCCAAGTGCGGCGCGCACACGTTTCCGTACATCGAGGTGAAGAACACCACCGCGAGCGTGGAGCACGAAGCGTCGACGTCGAAGATTGGCGAGGACCAGATTTTTTACTGCAATCAACGCGGGCTTTCGACGCAGGACGCCGTGAACATGATTGTCAACGGCTTTTGCAAGGAAGTGTTCAAGGAACTGCCGATGGAATTCGCGGTTGAAGCGCAGAAACTTTTGGGAGTAAGCTTGGAAGGCAGTGTGGGCTGATTGGGAAGCCACAGATAAACACAGATTCACACAGATAAAATATTTTTTACCCAAAACATCTGTGTGAATCTGTGTTTATCTGTGGCTGAATAATTTTACATGAACAAACAAACAATTCTTGAAATCAAAAATCTCTCGGCGGGTGTCGAGGGCAAACAGATCCTGAAGGGCGTCAACCTGACCATTTCGGCCGGCGAAGTCCACGCCGTCATGGGCCCGAACGGCAGCGGCAAAAGCACGCTGGCCGCCGTGCTGGCCGGCCGCGACGGTTACGACGTGACCGGCGGCGAGGTGATTTACAACGGCCACGACCTGCTTGGCCTGGACCCGGAGGAACGCGCGCGCGAGGGATTGTTCCTCGCGTTCCAGTATCCGGTCGAAATTCCCGGCGTGAACAGCACTTATTTCCTCAAGGCCGCCCTCAACGAAATCCGCAAGGCCAAAGGCGAACCGGAACTGGACGCGATGGAATTTCTGACGCTGGTCAAGGAACGGATGAAGCTGCTCGAATTGAGCGACGACCTCCTGAAACGTTCCGTGAACGAAGGTTTCTCCGGCGGCGAAAAGAAACGCGCCGAAATTTTTCAGATGGCCATCCTGGAACCCAAACTCGCCATCCTCGACGAAACGGATTCGGGCCTGGACATTGACGCCTTGAAAATTGTCTCGTCGGGCGTCAACAAATTGAAACGCGCGGACAACGCGCAACTGGTCATCACCCACTACCAGCGCCTGCTCAATTACATCGTCCCGGATTTTGTGCACGTGCTGGTGGACGGCAAAATCGTCCGCACCGGCGGCAAGGAACTCGCGTTCGAACTCGAGGCCAAAGGTTATGACTGGATTTTGAAAGGTTGAGCGCCTATCCTGCGAAAGAATTTTCATGTCCGAACCCGGTCTGAACATTGTCGAATTGCTAAAACAGCACGCCGGCAGGAATTACGAGCTCCAATCCGAGCACGTCAACCCGGCCAACGTCCGCGCGCTTAAAACCATCGGCTTCGACCGCTGTTACGTCCGCGCCGAAGGACCGTATCTTTGGGATGTCAAAGGGGACAAGTATCTGGACCTGCTTTCGGGCTACGGGGTGTTCGGCCTGGGCCGCAATCATCCCGAGGTCCGGCGCGTGTTGATTGATTTTCTGAACGCGGATTACCCGAGCCTGGTGAAACTGGAAGCGCCGCTCCTCTCCGGCCTGCTGGCGGCCGAGTTGAAAAAGCGCATGCCGAACCAGCTCGACATGGTTTTCTTCACCAATTCAGGCGCGGAAGGCGTTGAAACGGCGCTGAAATACGCCCGGTGCGCCACCGGCAAACCCACCGTGATTCATTGCAAAAAATCGTTTCACGGGCTGACCTATGGCGCGCTTTCCATCAACGGCGATGATAATTTTCGCGCGGGCTTTGAGCCGTTCCTGCCGGATTGCCGGGCGGTCCCGTTCAACGATCTGGCGGCCCTGGAAGCGGAGCTTAAACGGGGCGACGTGGCGGCATTCGTTGTCGAACCGGTGCAGGGCAAGGGCGTAAATCTGGCCGCGCCCGGTTATTTGCTGGAATCGCAACGCCTCTGCCGCAAACACGGCGCGCTGTTCGTGGCCGATGAGGTGCAGTCGGGCATGGGCCGCACGGGAAAATTCCTGGCCATCGAACACGACGGCCCGGACGTGGACCCGGACATCGTCATCCTGGCCAAAACACTTTCGGGCGGGTACGTCCCGGTCGGCGCGGTGCTGTGCAAGAAATGGATCCATGAGAAGGTCTTTTCCTCCATGCAACGGTCGGTGGTCCACAGCTCGACCTTCAGCCAGGGCAGCCTGGCCATGGCCGCCGGGCTGGCCGCGCTCGACGTCCTGGATCGTCACCAGCTCATGGCCAACGCCGCCCGCATGGGCGATCTCATCGGCAACAGTTTGCGCGAGATGCAAAAACGCTTTGAATTCATCAAGGAAATCCGCTGGCGCGGCCTGATGGTCGGCATCGAATTCGGCTCACCCAAATCGCTCGGCCTGAAGATGGCCTGGACGATGTGCCATACCATGGACAAAAGCCTGTTTCCGCAGGCGGCCATCATTCCGTTGATGGACAAGCACCGCATCATCACCCAGGTGGCCGGCCACGCCATTGACGTCATCAAGCTGTTGCCCCCGATGGTGATCACCGAAGCCGATGCGCAATGGTTCCTGACCGCGTTCGAGGATGTGATGGTGCAAATGCACAAATTCCCCGGGCCCGCCTGGGACGTGCTCACCGGCATCGGCAAAATGGCCCTGACCCAGCGCGCCCGGTGAAATTCAAAAGCGCACGCTTGCCGCTGGATTTCCGAATCTCTGACCGTTAATGTTCCGCCATGAATCTGGACGAAGCCCAACGCAACAAAGTCGCCGCCTGGATCGCGGACGGCGCGAAACTGTCGGACATCCAGACCCGGCTCGCGTCGGAACTCGGTCTGAAATTCACCTACATGGAAGTGCGGCTGCTCGTGGATGATTTGAAGCTCACGCCGAAGGATCCCGAACCACCCAAGGTTGCCGCACCGGTTGCCGACGCGGCGAAACCCGCTGAAACCAAAAGTGTTTTACCAGCCGCGGAAGCGTCAGCAATGACCGGCAAGGTTTCCGTGAGCCTGGATCAATTGACCCGGCCCGGCTCGATTGCGAGCGGCAAGGTCACCTTCAGCGACAGCCAGACCGCCGACTGGTACCTCGACCAGACCGGCCGGCTTGGCCTGGTGCCCAAACAGCCGGGCTACAAACCGTCCGCCGCAGACGTGCAGCAATTCCAGACCGCGCTGCAAGGCGAGCTGGCGCGAATGGGGTTTTAAAAAAACATAATCTTAATCCTCATTGTAATCTTAATCGGTTCCAACTGATTACAATGACGGGCAGGATTAAGATTGTGATGGGATACTTGCTGCGCGCGCTGCCGCTTGGCACAATCGCCGGCGATGCGCGAACAATTCCGGGTCTGGATTGAAAGTCTGGTCACCTTTGGCCTCGAGGTCATTTCCGGCGAGCGCCGTGATTTCAAGGCGAAATTGACACGCGGAATTCTCTTCGGCGGATCCAAATTTGTCCAGGTTTACGTCAAAATCCACCGCTGGCTCATCAACGTCCGCATTCTCCGCGACAAGACGCTCGGCGTGCAGGTCATCGCCGTCGGCAACCTCACCTGGGGCGGCACGGGCAAAACGCCGGTCGTGGAAAAATTCGCGCGCGAATTGCGCGACGCCGGACGCAACGTCGCCATCCTGTCACGCGGTTACCGTTCCAAACCGCCGCCCCTGCTCCAGTTGCTCTTGAACAAAATCCTGCTGCGCGAGGACCAGACCCCGCCGCGCGTCGTCTCCGACGGCAAATCGCTCCTGCTGGATTCGGAAATGGCCGGCGACGAACCTTACATGCTCGCGTCGAACCTGAAGGACGTCGTCGTGCTCGTGGACAAGGACCGCGTGAAGAGCGGGCGTTATGCGATTGAAAAATTCGGCTGCGACACGCTGCTGCTCGATGACGCGTTTCAATACTGGAAACTGCGCGGCCGCCGGCATGACGTGGTGCTCATCGACCGGCAGCAGCCGTTTGGCAACGATTACCTGATCCCGCGCGGTTCGCTGCGCGAGCCGCCGTCGCACCTCGCCCGCGCCCATACCATTTTCATCACCAAAAGCGACGGCCACACCGCGGAACTCCGCGAGCGGATTTCAAAATTGAATCCCGACGCCGCCATCATCGAATGCGTTCATCATCCGCTGTACCTCGAGGACGTTTTCACCGGTGACCAAAAAACCCTGGATTTTTTGCGCGGCAAAAAAGTCGCGTCCTTCAGCGGCATCGCACAGCCGGAAAGCTTCGAGCAAAGCCTGGTTTCGCTCGGCGCGGAACTGGTCTATTCCAAGCGCTTTGTGGACCATCACCGTTTCACGCAACAGGAGGTGCTCAACGCCATCAACCGCAGCAAGAAACGCCAGGCCGGCACCATCATCACCACGCAAAAGGACGCCGTGCGCTTTCCCAAGATTGACCGGCGCGACCTGCCGATTTATTTCATGCGCGTCGAAATCCAGATCGTCAGCGGCGCCAACGACTTTCAGGATTGCGTCCGCAAAATCTGCTTCAAATGAACACCCTGATCTACTGGCTGGGCAGCGCGCTCGTGGCGTTCCTGCAGGCGCTGCCGCTCACCTGGGTCGCGCGCCTCGGCCGCGCCGGCGGCGCGCTGGCGTACCGGCTCGACGCCCGGCACCGGCGGGTAACGTTGAAAAATCTGACCATGTGTTTCGGCAGTGAAAAGTCACCGGGCGAAATCCGCGCGCTGGCCAAGGAAAACTTCCGCCGCATCGGCGAAAATTACGCCACCGCCGTCAAAACCGTCGCCATGACCTTTGACGAACTGCGCCCGCACGTCGAATTCGTCGGCGCCGAACGCCTGCTGCCGCCGCGCCGCGTCATCAACGCAGGCGGGCATTTCGGCAATTTCGAACTATACACCCGGTTCACCGACGTGATCGCCGGCTACCAGAGCGCCACCACGTATCGCGCCCTGAACCAGCCGGGGCTCAATCGTCTGATGGAAAAATTGCGCAATCGTTCCGACTGCCTGTTTTTCGAGCGGCGCACCGGCGGCCCGCTGTTGCGCGCCGCGATGCACCAGCCGTCCATCATTCTTGGTTTGCAGATTGATCAACACGGCGGCGACCACGGCCTGCGCCTGCCGTTTCTCGGCCATGATTGTTCCACCAACCCCTCCCCGGCGGTCTTCGCCCTGCGTTACGATTGCGAACTTTACGCCGCGGTCTGTTATCGCGTCGGCCTGGCGAAATGGCGGCTGGAACTGGGCGACCGGATTCCCACCCGTGAAAACGATCATCCCCGGCCGGTGGCCGATATCATCCGGGACGTGCTTCGGGCGCATGAAGCCGCCGTGCGCCGCGACCCGGCGAACTGGTTCTGGGTCCATAACCGGTGGAAACCGGCTCCATCCAAAGTCCAAAGTCCAAAGTCCAAAGTTGAAAACGCCGGGACGGGCGAATGAATCCCCCTTCTGCCATCCGCCCTCTGCCATCTGCTCCCCGTCTGCTGGTTCGCGGAACCAACTGGCTCGGTGATGCGGTGATGACCACGCCCGCACTGATGCGGCTCCGTGAGAAGTTTCCCAGCGCGCGCATCGCATTGCTGACACCGGAAAAACTGAAGGATTTATGGACAGGCCATCCGGCAGTGAATGAAACGATTTCCATTATTCCGGGTGAAAGCATTTTTTCCGTCGGACAAAAATTACGTCAGGCAGGGTCATCGCGCTGCGATGACCGGACGGCGCAGCGCGATGACCCTGCCAAATTCGACCTTGCGCTGGTGCTGCCAAACTCGCCGCGTTCAGCGATTGAAACGTGGCTCGCCGGAATCCCGCAACGCATCGGTTACGCGCGACCGTGGCGGAATTTCTTCCTGACCCAAACCATCGCCCCAAGACCGGGCTCAGTACGAATGCAGAAACGTTCCGTCGCTGAAATCAAAACTCTGATTTCCCGGCCCCCAGCCGCCAGACCCCAGCCGCCAGATCCCAGCCGCCAGACCCCAGCCACCGCTCACCAAATCCACGAGTATCTGCATCTGGCCGCGACGCTGGGTGCAAACCCGGAACCACTCGCACCGCAATTGTTCATCGCACCGGACGAAATTGAAGCCGCGAAGATAAAGTTTGGTCTGGAGAAAATCACGCAGCCGGTCTTCGGCCTGAATCCCGGCGCCGAATACGGCCCGGCCAAACGCTGGCCGGTCGAACGCTTCATTGCCGCCGCCAAGGAAATTCAGCAGCGAACAAATTGCGTCTGGCTGATTTTCGGCGGCAAAGGCGACGCTGCCATCGCCAACCAAATTGCATCCGCGCTTCACGCTTCACGTTTCACATTTCACGATTTGTCTGCTAAAACTTCGCTGCGCGAACTGATGTCGCTCCTGAAACTTTGCCGCGTGCTGCTCACGAACGATTCCGGCCCGATGCACGTCGCTGCTGCGCTGGGTACGCCGGTCGTCGTGCCGTTCGGCAGCACGTCACCGGAATTGACCGGCCCGGGGTTACCGGGCGACCCGCGGCATCGCCTGCTCAAATCCGACGCGCCCTGCTCGCCTTGTTTTCTGCGCGAATGCCCGATTGATTTCCGTTGTCTGAACGGCATCTCCGTCGAACGCGTAGTGGAAGCCGTGATGGAAGCATTCAATGGCTGAAGCCGGTCACCGGGAGCGCCGGCTTCCAGCCGGCGTATTGAGGGATAAACAAGCCCCGCTCGCCCAAACATACTCCCCTGTTTCAAAAAACCTTGACGCCCGGCGCCATCTGTCCTATTGTCATATGACAGCTACCTGAGCCATGATGTTCCAGATTGATTTCAAGTCCGGCAAGCCGGTTTATCTCCAACTGGTGGATCAGATCCGTTATGCGGCCGCGTCCGGTTCGTTGCGGCCCGGCGACCCGCTGCCGTCCATCCGCCCGCTGGCCGAGGAATTGCGCGTCAACCGCAACACCATCGCCAAGGCCTACACCGAACTTGAAAGCCAGGGCGTCATTGAGACCCGGCCCGGCAAGGGCTGTTTTTTGAAGGAGAACCATTCGCCGTTCACCCAGCAGGTCAAAAACAAGCTGCTGCTCACGGAGATTGATGAAGCCGTGGTGATGGCGCATCACCTGCAGGTGGACCGCGAACGGTTTCTGGCGCTGATCCGGGAACGCCTCGACTACTTCGAACGCAAGGCAAAGGAAGGAGAAGGCAAATGAAATCTACAATGAACATCCAACATTCAACAATCAACATCGAACACCCAATGTATCCCGCGCCGTCGGCACGGCCCATTGGATGTTGGGCGTTCGATGTTGGTTGTTGGATGTTCTCTTTTTTGCAATCGCATGAAAACTGAAACGCCCGTCATCGAAATCAAAAACCTCACCCGCCGTTACGGCAAGCTGGACGCCGTCAACGGGTTGAGCCTGACCGTCCGCGCAGGAAAATGCTACGGTTTTTTCGGCCGCAACGGCGCGGGCAAGACCACGACCATCAAGTGCCTGCTGAATTTGTTGCGACCAGACTCCGGCACGGCGCGGGTGTTCGGTCTCGACCCACAAAAAAGCGAAGTGGCGGTGAAATCGCGGCTCACTTACGTGCCGGACATGGTCGCGTTTTATCCTTGGATGACCGTGCGCGACACGCTGGAATATCTGGCGTCGTTCCGCAAACACTGGAATCAGGATATCGAAACCGACCTGCTGAAGCGCTTTCAACTGGATCCAAACCAAAAAGCCAGCCATCTCTCGAAAGGCCAGCGCACGCAGCTCGCGCTTATTGGCGCCATTTGCCCCGAACCGGAACTGCTCGCGCTCGACGAGCCAACCTCCGGTCTCGACCCGATTGTCCGACGTGAATTCATAGAAACCGTCATCGGCGCCTACCAATCAGGCGATCCCCAACATCGGACCGTATTTGTCTCGACGCATTTAATTTCCGAATTCGAGGGTTTGATTGACGAATTCACCATCATCGAGCAGGGCCGCGAACTGCTAACGATGGAAGCCGACGCCGCGCGCGACCGATTCCGGAAAATCCGCGCTCGCTTCACCCAGCCACTGGCACAACTCGATTTTCCCGGCGCGCTGAATGTGAAACAAAACGGACGTGAAATGGAAATTCTTACCAATGGCAACAGCGAGCCGTTATTGGAAAGGCTCAAGTCGCTTTCGCCGGAGGAACTGCGCTGTGAATCGCTGTCGCTGGAGGAAATTTTCATCGCTTCTGACCTCTTGAAAAAGGCCGGCACATGAACCCGCTAGTCAAAAAGGAAATCCGGCTGCTGTTGCCGAGTTGGATTGCGGCTTTGTCGCTGATGCTCCTGTTACTGTGGTTTTGGAAAGACCCAGATGCATCGTTCGCCTGGATGCCCTTTTTGGTTTTCTGTGGTGCGATCATGCCCGCCGTGGATTCCTTTGGCCGCGAGTTCAGTTTGGGAACATTCCAAACTTTGCTCGCGCAACCGATTGAGCGCGGGCAAGTCTGGCGAATCAAAATCGCTGTGCTGATTTTTGCCGGGGTGCTGATTTTTGCCGCGTATTTTGCAAGCTGCGGATTGCGGTTACATCTGACACTCACGAACGGCGATTCAGTATGGCACGTCAACCCAAAAATGATCGAGGTTGATTTTCGCAATGGGATGTTTGCCAGCGGCGCGGTTTTGCTTGTTGCCCTGTCTGGCGGATTGTGGACGACTCTTTTGCTCCGTCAAACGGCCGCAGCCTTTTGGATTACTTTGCTGACTCCCATCGGGCTATTGTTCTTGATTACTTTTGTCATGGACAAGCTTTTCCGCTCTGCCTCCGACGTTGTCATTTTCAGTGTGCTTTATGGCGCAGCCGGAGTTTATACCATCTCCGGCTTTTTGCTGGCGCACCGGCTGTTTCACCGCGCACAAGACGCGGCATGGACAGGCGGCATCGTTGATTTTTCAAAATGGCGTTATTTTGAGAGCGGAGCCCAGTCAACCTTCTCCGTCCGCCGGCACCGACCAGTGGCGGCCCTGTTAAAAAAGGAATTTCAATTGCAAAGCGTCAGCCTGATTTGTGCCGGCGCTTTATTGGCGGTGCATCTCGCAATCGTCGTGATGCGCAAAGTGCATGGCGACTTCAGCCCGAGATCCGTGGCCGGCACCGTCTCGGAATTTTTTTGGGCCTTGTGGTTGGTCATGCCTTTGATAATCGGCTGCACGGTGGTGGCCGAAGAGCAAAGGCTTGGCTTGATGGAAGGACAATTTTGTCTGCCGGTTTCGCGACGTCTCCAATTCGCCCTCAAATTTATCCCAGCCATTCTTTCCGGCCTGTTTTTGGGCGCCCTCGTGCCCTTGTTGGTGGAACGAATGGCCGCAATTGTTGGCGCGCCGAATCCTGATTTTCGTTTCTTCAACCGCACGGAAGGCATCGGTTACATTCCTCCCATTATCGTCGTTGGCTTCGCGCTGGGATTGTCCCTGGCCGGCATCTTTGCCTCCACCTTTGCAAAAAACTTCCTGCAGGCGATGGGTATTACGGTTGCAACCATCATCGGTTGCGTTCTGCTCACTACATTTGCCGGGAATCTTCACTCATTCCTGGGCATCGCCTGGAATCCCGACCTGACGATAGGCATGGAGATTCTAACCGCACTCGTGATAGCCCCTTCGCTGACCTACCGCAACTTCAAGTATCTTCAGGAACGCGGGCGGATGTGGCGGCGAAATGTTTGGGGACTAACTGGCGCAATCCTGTTCATCTTTATTTCCAGCGCGGCGCTTTACAACCGTGCCTGGGAAGTTTTTGAGCCGGCGGAACCCGCACACGGCACGGCAAAATTGTCACTGGCAAATCCGCCAACCTTGCAGATCGCCCAATACCACGATTTGGTCGTGCGGCTGCCTGATGGACGTGTCTGGTTTGATGAGTTGGGCGCCTCCCACTATGATTATGATTTTGGCAGTCCGGTCTGGTGGAAGTATCAGTGGCGAATGCTGGCGCATCCTTTGCCGGAAAGCATCGGGCCGCGGCAGTTCCTTGCCGGTTCAAACTGGGTGGCGGCCACGACGGCATGTACGTATTTTGGTTGGACAAATTATGTATTTGATTTCATGGAGATCGTTGGTATCCAGCCGGACGGGACGCTTTGGATTTCAGACAAGCCGGCACAGAACAAATGGACGTCGGGGACGTTGCAACAATTTGGCAGCGAGACCAACTGGCGGCAGCTCGCGCAAGACAACACCAGCGTCGTGCTTTTGAAAACCGACGGCACGCTTTGGCGTTGGGGTTCCCTCACCAGTGACTTCAGCAGCTTGCACCGCTGGCCGGGGCTGCGCGCCTTCACACCTTGTCAAATCGGCACCAACGCCGACTGGCAGGAGCTTTTCACCATGGGCAGGAATTTTGCCCGGCGAACGGATGGCAGCGTCTGGCTCTTGGACACGGACTGGAAAACCAAAACCGATGAACTGCTTCGGGCGGCGAACTATGACCAGATTATTTTCAAAACGGCATCGAGTGCTGGTGACCAGGCAACCGCTTTTGTGCGCGCTGATGGAACTTTGTGGATGAGCCGGACGTATCATCAAATTGGCACGGGCACGAATGTGCAGTCGGACTTTGTACGGGTCGGAACAGAAACGAACTGGACAGCCGTCTCCTTGAACTTCGAAAGGATGGTTGCACTCAAATCCGATGGTTCTTTGTGGCAATGGCACTTCAGCCATCGATGGAATGTGGACAGCCACGAACAAGTGACCTTGGCTGCTCTTGAATCACCGACCCGCCTGGGCATCCACAGCGATTGGGTCGCGATTGCCAACAATTGGGGAAATGTGGTTGCACTCGCCGCCGACGGCAGCCTGTGGCTCTGGCCGGATTGCGAACAATATGAGGGACTAACCCTGTTGAAGCTTCCCAAGCAGCCGGGATTTCTCGGCAACATTTTTACCGCGCGTTGAACCGCTAAAAACTCGCCGGGAGCGCCGGCGTCTTGCCGGCGCTCCCGGCCGCTCGCTTCAACGCCCAATCCTCGAATGCATTGGGTAATGTTCTGACTTGTAGGTGACGAGGTAACGAGTCATTTGGGGCCGCACTCCTTACGTCGTGTCCTACGACCAAATTGGGACACTCCCTCGCATTGCGCCATGCTTGCCTTTAGACATTTTTGCGGGATACTGCCCCGGTGGATACCGTCACCAAACTCACGAATGAACTCGTCGCGTCGTATGCGCGCGTCGGGGGCATCAATCATTTGGACGGCAAAAACCTGCCGTCCAAACGCGTCGTCACGGCCATCACCTCCGACCTGCTGCGGCTCCTCTTTCCCGGCTTTTTCGACGAGAAACCGATTCATTCCTCGGAAATCAGGGTGGCCACGGCGGAATTGCTCGATTCCGTGCTGGGTGAGCTGGAGGACGAAATCTACAAGAGCCTCGAATACAATCCGCCGCCGGAGCTGCCGAAAAAAAACCTGCGGTCGGCGGCGCACGGCCTCACGCTCGAATTTCTCGGCAGCCTGCCGCGCCTGCGCGAGGTGCTGCAGACCGACATGATGGCGGCCTACGCCGGCGACCCGGCGGCCCGCAGCAAGGAGGAGGTGCTGGTGTCGTATCCGTTCGTCGAAGCGATTGCCGTGCAGCGGCTGGCGCACGAGTTGTATCTGAAAAATGTCGCGCTGATCCCGCGCATCATGACCGAGTGGGCGCATTTCCGCTCCGGCATGGATTTGCATCCGGGCGCGCAAATCGGGTCGTACTTTTTCGTGGATCACTGCACCGGCACGGTCGTCGGCGAGACGGCCATCATCGGCGACCACGTGAAGCTGTATCACGGCGTGACGCTCGGCGCGAAATCCACGTCCGCCGTCGAACAATTGCGCGGCAAGAAACGGCATCCGACGATTGAAGATCGCGTCACCATTTATCCCGGGGCCACGATTCTGGGCGGTGAAACGGTGATTGGCGCGGGCAGCACGATTGGCGGCAACGTGTTCATCATGGAAAGCGTCGCGCCGAATTCCATCGTCGTTTACGACGCCCCCAAGGCGCGCGTGTTGAACAAGCTGGACCGGAAACAGAAAATCCTGCTGGATTTTCAGATTTGAACCGGCTTGTTCCTGGTCCTGATCGCAAGCTTGCTCTTAATCGTAATCGCCGCGCAGATTAAGATTTAGAGAACGATTAAGATTAAGATTTTTTACGGGACGGTGACTTGATAAATCTCTCCGCCCTCCGTGAGTACATAAATTTCACCCTCCAAATCCTCGGCAAAGCTGACGATATTTTTCGGTTGCTGGAGCAGCGTGCCCTCGGTGGTCACCTTGTGCGCGGCGTAATCGTAGCGAAAACCCCAGATGGTACCGAGGTTGTAGTCCGCATAAACGTAAACGCCGTCGAGCGCCGGATATTTTTCCCCGCGATAAACATAACCGCCAATCACGCATAACCCGATGCTGTGGTCGGGAAATAATCCTTCGTGCTGGAGATTCGGGCGGTGCGTGTATTCCATGACCGGATCAATGAGTTGCGCCCCGGCCGGGCCGGGTTTGAAGTGATGCGCGCCCTCGCGTATGCTCCAGCCGTAATCACCACCGTTGGTCACGAGGTCCACTTCCTCCCACAAATCCTGGCCCACGTCGCCGACCCATAGCGCGCCGGTTTTGGCGTCCCAGCTGTAGCGCCAGGGATTGCGCAGGCCGTAGGCGTAAATCTCCTTGCGCACGCCGCCGTAACCCAGTTCCGGTTCGCCGGCAAACGGATTGTCGGACGGGATGCCGTATTGCAACTCCTGCCGGAACCGGCCCCGGCCAATCGTGGAACGCGTATTGACGTCCATGCGCAACATCTTGGCCAGCAGCGTCGCGGTATTCTGGCCGTTGCCAAAGGGGTCGTTCCCCGAACCACCGTCACCCAGACCCAGATAAAGATAGCCATCCGGCCCGAAAGCCAGTTCGCCGCCCTTGTGGTTCGAAAACGGCTCCGGGACGGTCAGAAGAATGCGCTCGGAGGACATATCCGCCCGGTCCGGGTCCGTGGCGGACACCTTGAATTCGCTGACGAGGCTGTGATAGGGAAAACTGGTCGGGCGTCCATCCTGAAACTGCCCCATTTGCCCCGGCGCGTTCGGTTGGGTGTAATAAATGTAAAACAGGCCGTTGGTCTTGAAACCGGGATGAAACGCGAGGCTCAACAGGCCGTCTTCGTTGTCAAAATACGGATGGCGGTCTTCGATGTTCAGAAACTCCTTCGCGTCACTGCCATCCGAGCCTTTTTTAATCACAAGAATTTTCCCGGCCTGATAGACCACAAAAAACCGGCCCGAACCATCCGGCGCTTCACTCATCCAAACCGGGCGTTCGCCGTTCAATCCGGGAAAGAGGGGTTTGAGTTCGATCTTCGGCAGCGGCTGGGCGGTGGTCACACCGACGGACAAAGCCAGTACACACAGAATTTGCGTCGACCGGGACAAGATCGTTTTCATGGGGGCAAAGCAAAGCCCAGCCGGAATAAAATGTAAAGCGCGCTGTGGCGCGGGGGCGCGGGTTTGTGGTATAGTGCCAAGTCGTTGAAATCCTTGATTGTAACCAGAAAAGCGCGGCCGGAACGGGTCTTCCTCGTCGGTGTCGAACTCAAATCGCGCAATGGCACCGACACGCGCGATTCGCTGGCCGAACTGGGCGAACTCGCGGCGACCGCCGGCGGCGAAGTCGTCGGCGACGGCCTGCAAAAAACGGAATCGCTGAATCCCGCCACGTTCATCGGCCGGGGCAAGGCGGCGGAATTTGCAGACTCCTGCCGGCGGCTGAACGTGGACACGGTGATTTTTGATGACGATCTTTCGCCCGCGCAAAGCCGCAACCTCGAGAAAATTTTTAACTGCAAAATCCTCGACCGCACGTCGCTGATTCTCGACATCTTCGCGCAACGCGCCCGGACGCGCGAAGGCAAGTTGCAAATCGAGCTGGCGCAGCTTCAGCATTTGCTGCCGCGGCTGACCCGGTTTTGGGGCCACTTGTCGCGGCAATCGGGCGGCATCGGCATGCGTGGCGGCGAAGGTGAAACGCAGTTGGAAACCGACCGCCGCCGGGTGCAGGACCGGATCGCCCGGATTTCGCGCGAGCTGGAGATGGTGCGCCGGCAGCGCGGCCTTCAGCGCAACGCGCGCCAGCGCAACAACTGGCCGCTGGCGTCCATCGTCGGTTACACCAACGCCGGCAAATCCACCCTGCTCAATGCCCTGACCGGCGCAGATGTTTTGGTGAAGGACATTTTGTTCGCCACCCTCGATCCGACCACGCGCAAGTTACGGCTGCCCACAAACCAAAACGTTTTGCTGACGGACACGGTCGGTTTCATCCGCAAACTCCCGCATGGTCTGGTCGAGGCATTCAAGGCGACGCTCGAAGAGGTGGTGCAGGCCGATTTGTTGTTGCACGTGGCGGACATCAGTCATCCGCAGGCGGAGGACCAGATTCAAGCCGTGAACGCCGTGCTCGCGGAAATTGGCGCGGCGGAGAAAACAACGATCATGGTTTTCAATAAAATGGACCGGCTGGACGGCAAGTCCGACCGTAGCGGAGCCAGCGGTGTGCTGGCGCGATTGCAGGAAAAACATCCGCACGCGGTGACCATTTCGGCCACCACCGGCAAGGGCATTTCCACCCTGCTCGCAGAAATCGGAACCCAATTGCGCCCCAAACGCGAATTTCTGGAACTGCGCGTGCCGCACGAACAGGCGGCGGTGATTGCCCGATTGCATGCGGTGGGCCAGATCATTTCCCGCAGTTATCGCGGCCCGGCGGCGCGGTTCAAGGCGCGCATTCCACCGCATCATCACGACGAATTCGCGCCTTACATCGTGCGTGAGGCGCAGACAACCTCCTGATTTCGAATTCTGAGCGCAAATCAAAACTCCACCCTCTGATTTTGGCAGTGCCCTGGTTTGGCTGTAGGGCACGACGTAAGGAGTGCTGACCCAAACGACTCGTCACCTCGTCGCCTACAAATTAAGGCGCTGCCTCTGTTTTCCGCCGCTTGCCTCCCCGCCGGCATTATCGCTATATTCTGCGGGTCGGAAAAAATTATGTCACGAACCAGCGCCCAGTCCTTCAACGTCAGCAACGTCCTTTTCAACAACGTCCTTTCCGTAATCATGGGTGGCGGCCAGGGCTCGCGGTTGTTCCCGCTGACCAAGGACCGCGCAAAACCCGCGGTGCCGCTCGCCGGTAAGTACCGGCTGGTGGACATCCCGATTTCCAA
Organism: uncultured Verrucomicrobiae bacterium; assembly: GCA_963762585.1. Lineage (GTDB taxonomy): Bacteria > Verrucomicrobiota > Verrucomicrobiia > Limisphaerales > UBA11358 > UBA11358. The sequence continues at coordinate 36,700 of CAVXLF010000023.1, read as the reverse complement.
CTGCATCAACTCCGGATTCCGGCGCATTTACATCCTGACGCAATTCAATTCCACCTCGCTGCACGGCCACATTTCGCGGACGTACAAATTCGACCACTTTACCAGCGGCTTCGTGGAAATTCTTGCTGCGCAACAGACGTTCACCAACTCCTCGTGGTACCAGGGCACCGCCGATGCCGTTCGCAAAAATTTGATCCACTTCCTCAATCACGATTTCGATTACCTCCTGATTCTGAGCGGCGACCAGCTTTACCGGATGGATTTTCGCCGGGTGCTGGCGCAGCACGTCGAGACCGGCGCGGACATCACCGTGGCCACGATTCCGGTCGTCCGCAACGACGCGCGCGCGCTCGGCATCATGCAAATCGGCGAGGACCGCCGCATCACACGGTTTGTGGAGAAGCCGAATGACGACGCCGTGCTGGATTCGCTGCGGCTGCCGCCCGAATGGTATCCCAAACTCGGCGTCGAGGGGGAGCGCGAATTGTTCCTCGCCTCGATGGGCATCTACGTTTTCAACCGCCAGCTCGTCCGCGAGTTGCTGGACAATCCCCTGCCCGATTTCGGCAAGCACATCATTCCGCACGCCATCAACACCCACCGGGTTTTCTCCTACATCTTTCAGGGTTACTGGGAAGACATCGGCACCATCCGCTCGTTTTTCGAGGCCAACCTCGACCTCGTCTCCGAACTGCCGCGCTTCAATTTCTTTGACATGGGCGCGCCGATTTTCAGCCGCCCGCGCTACCTGCCCGGCTCCAAAATCAACGGCGCGCAGATTGACCACGCGGTGATTTCCGACGGCTGCATCATCAACCAGGCGCGCATCACCAGCAGCATCGTCGGCCTCCGCACCGTCGTCGGCAGCGGGACGGAACTGAACCGCGTCGTCATCCTTGGCAGCGACTTTTACGAATCCCAGGAATCCGTGCTCATGCACGAGTGCGACGGCAAACCGCGGATCGGCATCGGCGCCAACTGCAAAATCGAGAATGCCATCATTGATAAGAATGCGCGCATTGGCAACAACGTGACCATTTCGGCCGCCGACAAACCCGACAAGGTGGACCACGAACTTTATTACGTCCGCGACGGCATCATTATCATCCCCAAAAACGCCGTCATCCCGCACGGGACGGTGATTTGAATCCGGTTCAATCCCAACGGGATTGTAATCCATCAGCCCGGCGTTGAGAGGAACGAGCTACGCCGGGTAAGGGTTGAAATAAAAATCAAAACCCCAACGGGGTTTCATCAAACGAAAAACAAAGGGATTCAACTCATTCAGAGTTGATGAATTTGCTTGTGACGTTAACCCAGCGTAGCCGCTGCGCGTCAACGCTGGGCTGAAAGATGCAATCCTTTCAGGATTAACCGCCGGCTTACGGCCTAAAACTCGGTAGACAAACGGCCAAGGCGGGAATAAGGTCATTTTCGTGAAACAGGATAGGCTCCAAAACCAGCCGCCAATTATTTGTTAGCGGCTCACGAGCATGGAAACACGTTCATTCTTTAGGTGGATGCCGACTGCCGTTGTGCTGTGGATATTCGGGGTGCTCTATACATTCGGCGCTGGATTTAGTTTGTGGATGGCGAGGCGGGCTACACGAGGTTCTTTCCAGAATGCAACAATCGGGGACTCTCGACATTTGATGCGGTGGTTCGTGCGGGGTGCGGTCGGAGATATAGCGGTCGCGGCACTTTGCATTCTCGGTTGGTATTTGATGCGTCGGCGTGTTTCGGGCATGAGTGCCGTAGGAGCTATCACGATCATGGTTGCGGCATTCATCATTTGCAGCCGCTCGATATACTGGATGGTTAGAGGAGCCCGTTTTGAGTATTGGTGTGATTCAGTGTTGGAGTTGCCGTTTCTAGCTTATGCGATTGCTTATGCGTATCGTGAGAGTAGAAAGAACACCAATACCATATAGGCTGCACCGGACGATTCTCTGCTTGGCATCAGGCTGCCCTGCGCCATTTACTTTCCTTCGTTTCGCTGCTAAAACTTCCGCGTGCTCAACGACGCTGCCATCTGGAAAAATCTTAATTCACCGCGCCGGCTGTTTTTGATTGCCGGGCCGTGCGTGATTGAAAATGAGAAGCTGTGCCTGCAGGTGGCCGCCGCGCTCAAGAAAATCTGCGCCGCCCTCGGCATTTTCTATGTCTTCAAGGCCAGCTTCGACAAGGCCAATCGCACCTCCGCCAAATCCTTTCGCGGGATGGGCATGGATGCCGGCCTGGAAATCCTGGCCAGGGTCCGCACCAGGGTCGGCGTGCCGGTATTGACCGATATCCACACCGAAACCCAGGCCGCCATTGCCGGTGAAGTCGTGGATATTTTGCAGATTCCCGCGTTTCTCTGCCGCCAGACGGATTTGATTGAAACCGCCGCCCTGACCGGCCAGATCGTGAATTTGAAGAAGGGCCAGTTTCTTTCGCCGGCGGAAATGGGACAGGTCGCGGCGAAAGCCCGGCGCGCGGGCGCGGAAAAAATCCTGCTCACCGAACGCGGCACGACCTTTGGCTACAACAACCTCGTGGCCGACATGCGCTCGATTCCCATCCTGCAACGCCTTGGGTTTCCGGTGATTTTTGACGCGACCCATTCGGTGCAGTTGCCGGGCGGCGGCGGCGATAAATCGTCCGGTCAGCGTGAATTTGCACCGGTACTGGCCCGCGCCGCGCTGGCCGCCGGAGCCAACGGCCTGTTTTTTGAAACCCACCCGAATCCGGACCGGGCGTTGAGCGACGGGCCGAACATGATTCCGCTGGCGGAAATGCCCGCGCTGCTGAAAAGTTTTCTAAAAGTGTTCAACGCGGTGGAAAAATGAACATCCAACATCCAACCACCAACCTCCAACGTCCAGTTGAGACCCGCCCGGAAAGTCATTGGATGTTCGATGTTGGATGTTGGTGGTTGGACGTTTTCCCTGGTTAGCTTCTCATGCCCGCAAAAATTTCCATACAACTCCGGGCACGCCTCAAACGGGTGAAATTGTTTCTGTGCGACGTGGACGGGGTGTTGACCGATGGATCGATTTTTATCGGCGGCGAGCGCGAGTTCAAACGGTTCAACATCCGCGACGGTCTTGGCCTGGTGCTGGCGCGGCGCGCGGGCCTGAAGGTCGGCTGGGTCTCGGCCCGGCCCTCGGCAGCGACCCAAATGCGCGCGCAGGAATTGAAAATTGATTTCCTGGTCCAGCAGGGCGACCACATCAGCAAGACGGGCGCGATTGAAAAATTGCTGGCGCAGGAAAAGCTGGACTGGAAGAACGTTTGTTTCGTGGGTGACGACGTGGTGGATTTGGGCCCCCTGGCGCACGCGGGGTTTGGTGTGGCCGTGGCCGACGCGCGACCGCAGGTCAAGGCGGCGGCGGATTTCACCACGCGCGCCGCCGGCGGCCGGGGCGCCGTGCGGGAAACAATTGAAATGATATTACAGGCGCAGGGAAAATGGGAACCGGTCATCGCCGTTTATAAAAAGTGACAGGTGACATGTGACGAGTGACAAGATAACGAACAGCATGCGGCGCGCGAACATTCCTGACACGGGTCACGGGTCACGGGTCACACGGGTAGTGATTGCCGGTTTGATTTTGTTTCTGGCCACAACGGACAATCGCGCCCAATCGAACGTCGTGAGTCACGCGAGCGATTTCACGTCGGTGGAATACTATGCAGCGCCGAACCAGCAGCAAATGAAGTCACGGTTGTCCGGCGCGGAGGCGCAGCCGCTGCCGGGTGGATTGCTCGCCATCAAACAGCTCCAGCTCGAAACGTTTGAACTGAATGGCAAACCCGAAATCGTCGTCAACGCGCCGGAATGCCTCTATGACCAGTTGAACGGCACCGCCAGCTCCCCCGGCCGGTTGCAGGTGCAAACCGGTGATGGCAAAATCCGCGTCGAAGGCGAAGGTTTTTTGTGGCGGCAAAGCGATTCCTTCCTCACCATCTCCAACCGCGTATCCACCGTGCTGGTGCCGGGGTCGGATAAGAAGAATTAAGCCGTGAAAATTTTAACCTATATCGCATTGATTGTCGTGGCGAGCGCCGGGGCATTGCGCGCGCAGACGAATTCGACCGCCGTTGACGAAATCCTGGCCCTGGTGACCACGAACGCGCCCGCGCCCAAACCGCAACCCCGCCCGGAGACATTGATCGAAGCGGACGGCCCCGCGGATTTCGATTTGGCCGGGCGCCGGGTGACTTATCATGACAATGTGCGGGTTGACGATCCCGAGATGAAATTGCGCTGCGAATGGCTCGCGGCCGACCTGCCGCAAACCGGCGGGCGCGTGACCAACATCATTGCCGAGACGAATGTGGTGATTGACGCAACGGATGACAAGGGCCAGAAAATGCACGCCACCGGCGATCAGGCGGTGTACGCCTATAATGTGCAAGACGGCGTGACGAATGAAACCGTCACCCTGACGGGCAACGCGCGCATGGAAGACGCGCAGGGTTGGCTCACGGGCAACTCGATCATTTGGGACCGCGCGCGCAACCGTTTGAGCGTTCCGAACAATCCCAAAATTGTTATTCACGGGAACCTCGACGGCGCCATGGCCGGCACCAATTCGCCCGTGGCGCAAACCAATTCATCGCCGACCACCAATTCGGCCGCCACCGACACCAATTTACCGCCGGGAAAACTGGATCTCCTTCACCACAACTGACACCCGCCCGATAAAATCCTGATTTTGAATGGAAACAACCGCGCCATCATCGAACGGCCTGCTGCTGGCCACGGAAGCGCTGATGAAGGCGTACCATGGCCGCCGGGTCGTGAACGGGGTTTCGGTGAACGTGAAGGCGGGTGAAATCGTCGGGCTGCTCGGCCCGAACGGCGCGGGCAAAACCACGACCTTCAACATGGTGGTCGGGGTTGTGAAACCCGACGCCGGCGCGGTGCTGTTCGCCGGCCACAACGTGACGCGGCTGCCCATGCACAAACGCGCGCGGCTGGGCATCGGTTATTTGACGCAGGAACCCTCCGTGTTTCGCAAGCTGACCGTCGCGGAAAACATCCTGGCGATCCTGGAAACGTGCAAACTGTCGGGCGATGAACGCGCGGTGCGGCTGAAGTATCTGCTGGAGGAACTGGATTTGACGCCGATAGCCGGAAGCATGGCGTACCAGATCAGCGGCGGCGAGAAGCGCCGGCTGGAAATCACGCGCGCACTGGTGACCAGTCCCAAATTGATGCTGCTGGACGAACCGTTCAGCGGCATCGACCCGATTGCGGTATATGAAGTCCAAAAAATCGTACGCCGCCTGAAGGAGCGCGGGCTGGGGATTTTGATCACCGATCACAACGTGCGGGAAACCTTGAAATTGATTGACCGCGGCTACATCATTCACAAAGGTCAGGTGCTGGTGGAGGGCAGTTCGGAATTTTTGACGAACGACCCCCGGGCGCGGGAGATTTATCTGGGCCCGGAGTTTAATTTGTAAAATTGGATTACGATTAAGATTATGATTAAGCTTATGAGCAAGCGGCAGAAGGGAATGTCCGCTGTTTTTTCTTAATCTTAATCATACTCCAGGCCGATTAAGAGCATATGTCACACAAACCCGTCACGGTCGAACGGTTTTATAAAGAACACGCCGACTCGTTGCAATTGCGCCTGCTGTCCGGCAAGAGCGGGCTCAAACGCATCATCCGCGAGCCGACGGTGAACCGTCCCGGCCTGGCGCTGAGCGGGTTCACGCGTTACTTCGCCTACAAACGCATCCAGGTGGTCGGGCACGCGGAAACGTATTATTTGCGGTCGCTCCCGCGCGCGGAACGCCAGGCGCGCTACGCCGATTTGTTTGCGTACCGGATTCCGGGCATTGTGTTCAGCCGCACGCTCCGTCCGGACGAAGAACTGCTGGCGGCGGCGGATCATGCCGGCGTGCCGATTTTTCAGACGCCGCTGGTCACGATGAAGTTCATCAACTTCGCCACCTTCGCGCTGGAAATGATGTTTGCGCCGCGCGGCACGGAAATGGGCAGCACGGTGGACATCCTGGGCGTGGGCGTGCTCATTCGCGGCGAGAGCGGCATTGGCAAAAGCGAGGCCGTGCTGGCGCTCATTGAGCGCGGTTACAGCCTGGTGGCCGATGACGTGACCAAGGTGACCTTGCTGGACGGCCGCGAGGTGATGTGCACCAGCGCCGAGCTGACGCGCGACCACATGGAAATCCGCGGCATCGGCATCATCAACGTGGCCGCCATGTTCGGCGTCAAAAGTGTGCGCAAGGAAAAAAACCTCGACCTGGTGGTCACCCTCAAGGTGTGGCAGGAGGTCGGCGAGGTGGACCGGATCGGCATCGAACAGGAATTCGTCAAGGTGCTCGGCGTGGACATTCCGCACATTGTGATTCCGGTGCGGCCGGGACGGGATTTGGCGCGGCTCATCGAAGTTGCTGCCTTCCAGACCAAATTGAAAATGTCCGGCTACAACGCCGCCGAAGACCTGAACCAGCGCCTGATTGCCCACATGACCCCGGGTCCGCCGCCGCCGCCGGCGCAAAAATAACTGGAAAATTGTCCCATTTCATATAAGGTAATATGAGCAAGCCGATGAGCGCGAAGAAATTGCTGGACGGAAAGTTCCTCACCAAGGAGCTCACCATTGCCAACAAGCTGGGCATTCACGCCCGGCCAGCCGCGGTATTTGTAAAGACCGCCAACCGGTTTGCGTCGGAAATTCTGGTTGAAAAGGACGGCGAAAAAATCAACGGCAAAAGCATCATGGGCTTGATGATGCTCGCCGCCGGCCCCGGCAGCAAATTGATCCTGCACGTTCGCGGCGACGACGCGCACCAGGCCATCATCGAACTGGAAGCCCTCGTCGCACGAAAGTTTGACGAGGAATGAAACCGTGATGCGTGAATAACGAACGACAGAACGCTATTCACGTTTCGCGTTTCAGCAACTTTGGACTTTGAACTTTGGGCTTCGGACTCTAGTTTGTCCCCATGGCCGCTGCTGAAATTGACATCAAATATGTAGCGCATCTGGCGCGACTGCAGCTCACACCGGACGAGGAAAAAAAACTGGGCGCGCAGCTCGGTCACATACTCGGTTACATCGAAAAGTTGAACGAACTCGATGTCACCGGGGTCGAGCCAACCGCCCACGCCGTCCCGCTGGTCAACGTCACGCGTCCCGACGAGATTCGTCCATCGCTCCCGCACGCCGACGCCCTGCGCAATGCGCCCGCCCAGGCCAACGGCCTGTTCATCGTACCTAAGATTGTCGAGTGAAGATTCCCACGCTGCCATGACAAAAGCTGAACACCCAACATCGAACATCGAACACCGAACATCCAATCAAAGACGCTCCCGGCCGGGCATTGGACGTTGGATATTGAATGTTGGATGTTCGATGTTTGTTTGTCCCGGTTGAAAATTCGGATGCTCAACCAACTCACCATTTCCGAACTGACCGCCAAAATCGCCAAACGCGAAGTTTCCGCGCGCGAGGCCATGCAATCGTGTCTCGACCAAATCGCCCGCGTGGATGGAACCATTCACGCCTTCATCAGCCATGATGATGTCGACGCCCTCGCGCAGGCGGATGCAGCGGATAAATGGCTTTCCCAAGGCGGCAGCGGCGCCCGCCGCCCGCTGCTCGGCGTTCCGGTGGCGGTCAAGGACGTGCTGGCCGTGAAGGATCAGCCGCTCAATTGTGGCTCCAAAATCCTCGGCAAATTTGTCTCGCCCTACGACGCGACGGTGGTGGAAAAATTAAAGGCGGCGGGCGCCATTGTTTTCGGCCGGTTGAACATGGACGAGTTTGCCATGGGCAGTTCGACGGAAAATTCCGCGTTTGGCGTCACGCGCAATCCCTGGGACACCACGCGCATCCCCGGCGGCTCATCCGGCGGCTCGGCGGCAGCGGTGGCGGCGGATGAAGTCATTGCCGCGCTGGGCTCGGACACCGGCGGCTCGATCCGCCAGCCGGCGGCGTTGTGCGGTTGCGTCGGCTTGAAACCCACCTACGGGCGCGTCTCGCGTTACGGCCTCGTCGCGTTCGCCTCGTCGCTGGATCAAATCGGCACGTTTACGAAGGACACTCGCGACGCCGCCGCGCTGCTGGGCGTGATGGGCGGACACGATGCGCGCGATTCCACGAGCGTGCCGCAGGCGGTGCCCGACTTTGCCGCCGCGCTGACCGGTAATATCAGGGGACTCAAGCTCGGTTTGCCGAAGGAATACATGATTGGCGGGCTGGATCCCGGGGTGAAAGCCGCGGTGGACGCGGCGGTAAAACAATTTGAAAAACTGGGTGCGGAGATTGTGGAGATTTCACTGCCGCACACGGACTATGCGGTGGCGACCTATTACATCATCGCCACAGCCGAGGCCTCGGCCAACCTCGCGCGGTTCGACGGCATCCGCTACGGTGCGCGGGTGGACGGAGCGGACCCGTTGGAGCTTTACAGCAAAACGCGTGGCGCGGGCTTCGGCGACGAGGTGAAGCGGCGCATCATTCTAGGCACGTACGTTTTGAGCAGCGGCTACTACGACGCGTATTATCTGCGCGCCCAGAAGGTCCGCACACTCATCCGCAACGATTTCCTGAGGGCGTTTGAGACCGTGGATGCCATTGTCACGCCAACCACGCCGACGGCGGCGTTCAAGATCGGCGAAAAATCGGACGACCCGTTGCAAATGTATTTGAGCGATATTTTCACCATTTCCTGCAACCTCGCCGGCATCTGCGGCATCAGTCTGCCGTGCGGGTTTACCCAAAGCCCGAAGCTGCCGATCGGCTTGCAACTGCTGGGCAAACCGTTTGGGGAGGAAACACTCCTGAAAATTGCCCAGGCCTACGAACAGGCCACCCCCTGGCACCGGGAACGGCCGCCGCTCTGACAGGGAAACAATCCCCGCTTGCTTTTTAAGTAACTCGATGGTTACTTATTCCCCGTATGGTAAAATCCGCACGCTTGAACACCGGCACCGCGGGGCGAAATCCCGAACGCACGCGCGAGCGCATCCTGTCCGCCGCATTGAAGGAGTTCGCCGGACACGGCTTTGCCGGCGCGCGCGTGGACGCCATCGCGCGGCGCGCGGCGATCAACAAGCGGATGCTCTACCATTATTTCGGCAACAAGGAACATTTGTTCCGGGAAGTGTTGCGCCTGAAAATGGCCGAGCGGCAGGCCTGGGCCGAAACGCTGTCGGGCGATCCGGCGGAGAGTCTCGCCTTCTGGTTTGAAGCCGCGTGCAAGGACGCCGACTGGGTCCGCCTGCTGGAATGGGAGGCGTTGCAGGACAGCCGACCGAAGGTTGATTGATGAAAAGAACCGGCGCGCGGCGACGGCCCACGGCTTGAAGCGCATCCGGCAACGGCAGGCGCGCGGCCAGATCTCCACCGAACTGGACCCGCGCCATGTGATGCTGACCATGCGGTCACTGACCATGTTTCCGGCGGCGTTTCCCCAATTGACCCGGCTCATCATGGGTCGGCCGGTTTCCGATCCCAGGTTTCAAGCGGGAGCGCGCCGCCTTCCTGAAAAAGTTTGCCGCAGCTTTTCAATCGCCCCGCAACCAGGATTCCGTCAAAATCAATCCTGCAAAGCAGAGAAGCATGAAAAAAACCATTTTTATTCCCATCGCGCTCGCGGCCGCCGCCGTCATTCTCACCGGCGGCTGTTCGGGCGGCGCTCAAAAAGGTGCGGCGAGCGCGCCGGTGCTCGTCGTCAAAGCGATAACCACCAATGTGCCGGTGCAGATTGACCCGCCGCCGGTCGGCCATGTGACGCCGGTTTCAACGGTGGCGGTTCACTCGCAAATCGGCGGCATCATCAGCCAGGTGCATTTCCAGGAAGGCTCGGAGGTGAAATCGAACTCGTTGTTGTTCACGATTGACCCGCGCCCGATGCAGGCGGTTTTGGCGCGCGACCAGGCGCAATTGGAAAATGCGACGGCGCAATTCAATCGCGATCAGAAACTCCTGGAGGCAAAAATTGAGTCGCAGGACCAATTCGATATCAGCCAAGCCAACCGGGATACGCTCGCGGCAACGGTGCAATCGGACGAATTGAACCTGGAATTCACTGAGATCCGCGCTCCATTCGACGGCGTGACGGGCAGCCTGCTATTTCACGAAGGCAACGTCGTCAAGGCGCCTGACGATACTCTGCTGACCATCAACCAGATTCATCCGATTTACGTCCAGTTCGGCGTGCCGGAGCAATATCTGCCGGAAATCAGGAAGGAGATGCGCGAACATCCGCTGAAAGTTTCCGCTTCGTTTGAAAACATGACCGTGCCGCCGCCGCGGGGCGAATTGACGTTTGTTGACAACTCGGTGGACCCGAGCACGGGCATGATCCAGCTCAAGGCGGCGTTCCCGAACGCAGACAGCGTTTTGTGGCCGGGACAATTTGTGACCGTGACGCTGACGTTGTCGGAATTGACGAACGTGGTCGTCGTGCCGCCGCAGGCAGTTCAGGTGGGACAAAACGGCCAGTTCATTTATGTCGTGAAGGCGGATCAAACGGTTGAAATGCGGCCGGTGAATACCGGGATCACGTTCAACGGCGAAACGGTCGTTGAAAACGGATTGCATGCCGGTGAAACCGTCGTCACCGACGGGCAGTTGCGGCTGGCCCCCGGCATGAAAGTCGTGGTCAAAAGTTCCGACGCTGTGTCGAGCACAAACGCGCCATGAGCGTTCCCGAATTGTTCATCCGCCGCCCGGTGATGACCACGCTGGTCATGTCGGGCATCTTGTTGTTCGGCCTAGTTGGCTTTCAGCAATTGCCGGTGAGCGATTTGCCGAGTGTGGATTATCCGACCATTCAGGTGTCGGCAAACCTTCCCGGCGCGAGTCCTGAAACGATGGCCTCCGCCGTCGCGACGCCCCTGGAAAAACAGCTTTCCACGATTGCGGGCGTGGACTCCATGTCTTCGGTCAGCTCACAGGGCAGCGTGTCCATCACGATTCAATTCTCGCTCGACCGCAACATTGACGCGGCGGCGGCGGACGTGCAGGCGGCGATTGCAAAGGCGGCGCGGCAGTTGCCGCCGAATATGCCGACTCCACCGACTTATCAGAAAGTCAATCCGGCGGATTCGCCGATTATTTTTCTGGCGATGACATCACCGACCCTGCCGATGTCGGATGTGGACAGTTACGCCGAGAATCTGCTGGCGGAGCAGATTTCACAGATCAACGGCGTTGCGCAGGTCAGCGTTTTTGGCGCGCAGCCTTACGCCGTCCGCATCCAGGTGGACCCGAACAAGCTCGCGGCCTTCGGACTCGGCATTGATCAGGTCGAACAGGCGGTCGAGGCGGGTAACGTGGATCAGCCGCTCGGAACACTTTACGGAAAACATCAGGCGTTCACCGTTCAGGCCAGCGGACAGCTTGAAGACGCGGCGGCGTTTCGCCCGATGATTGTCGCGTATCGCAACGGCAACCCGGTGCGGCTGGAGCAATTGGGCAACGTGCTCGACAGCGTGCAAAACGACAAGCAGGAGGCATGGTATGACAACACGCGCTCCGTCGTGCTGGCCGTCCAGCGGCAACCGGGCGCGAACACGGTTGAAGTGGCGGACAACATCAAAAAATTGCTGCCGCAGTTCCGCGCCGCGGTTCCGGCGTCGGTGCGTCTGGATGTGCTCAGCGACCATTCGCTGATTATCCGCAAATCGGTGGCGGATGTGGAACACACGCTGTTCATCGCGGTGTGCCTCGTCGTCATGGTCATTTTTCTCTTTTTGCGAAATCTTTCGGCGACGCTCATTCCAAGCCTGGCGCTGCCAATGTCCATCATTGGCACGTTCGCAGTGATGGCGCTGCTTAATTACAGCCTGGATAATCTTTCACTCATGGCGCTCACGCTGTGCGTCGGGTTTGTGGTGGACGACGCCATCGTCATGCTGGAAAACATCGTGCGCCACATGGAAATGGGCGAGCCGCCGATGGCAGCCGCGCTCAAAGGCTCGAAGGAAATCGGCTTTACGATCATTTCCATGACGCTCTCGCTCTCGGCCGTTTTCATCCCGGTTTTGTTCATGAGCGGACTGCTGGGCCGGCTGCTGCATGAATTTGCCGTGACCATTGTGGTCGCCGTGCTGGTTTCCGGTTTTGTATCACTGACGCTGACGCCGATGATGTGCAGCCGTTTCGTGCATTCACAGCACGGACGCAAGCACGGAAGAATTTACAATGCCTTTGAGCGTTTCTTCGACCGGCTGCGCGGCGGTTATGACCGGACATTGCAGACGGCCATGCGCCACCGCGGGGCCACTTTGTTCGTTCGCTGGCGATATTCATCGCGACGGTGATTTTGTTCGTCGTGATTCCCAAGGGATTTTTCCCCGACGAAGACACCGACCGGCTTTCCGCCCAGACCGAGGCGGCGCAGGACATTTCATTCGATGCGATGCGGAGCACCAGCTTGCCGCGATGAAAATCATCGCCGCCGACACGAATGTTGACGGTTTCATGTCCTCTCCACCGGCGGCCTCGGCACCCTGAACAATGGCCATATGTTCATGCGCTTGAAAGACCTCTCGGAACGGAAATTGAGCGCGACTCAGGTCGCTCAGGAACTGCGCGCCGAAATTCGCAAAGTTGACGGGCATGAATGTTTATCTGCAAGTGCCGCCGCTCATTCGCGTCGGCGGAATGCAAAGCAAGGGACTCTATCAATACAGCCTGCAGGACACCGACGTGAAGGAACTATTTCATTGGGCACCAATCCTGACGGACAAGCTCAAACAACAGCCCGGTTTTCAGGATGTGACGACCGATCTGCAAATCGCCGCACCCCAGGTCAACGTGGAGATTGACCGCGACAAGGCCGCCGCGCTCGGCGTCACGCCACAGCAGATTGAGAACGGCCTCTACGACGCCTACGGCGAACGGCAGGCCTCGACGATTTACGCCGACGTGGCCGAATACTGGGTCGTCTTTGAAGTGCTGCCGCAGTTTCAACGCGATCCCGCCGCGCTCGCGCAACTTTACATTGCGAGTTCGGTGACCGACACCAACGGCACACCCAAATTGATTCCATTGAACGCCGTCGCGAAATTGACGCGCAGCGTCGGACCGACGAGCATCTCGCACGTCGGCCAGTTGCCGTCGGTGACAATCACCTTCAACCTTGCGCCCGGCATTTCACTCGGCACGGCGGTCGGGCAATTGCAAAAAATTGAAGCCAGCCTGACGGATGAAACCGGCCAGCACCTGCCCGCGACCATCACCGGAAGTTTTCAAGGCGCGGCGGCGGTTTTTCAATCATCATTCCGGGGAATGATCGCCCTGCTCATCGTCGCCATCATCGTCATCTACATCGTCCTCGGAATTCTTTACGAAAGTTTCATCCACCCGCTCACCATCCTGTCCGGACTGCCCTCGGCGGGTTTCGGCGCGCTGTTGACGCTGATGCTTTTCCGGCTCGACCTGAATATTTACGGCTTCGTCGGCCTCATCATGCTGGTCGGCATCGTGAAGAAAAACGCCATCATGATGATTGATTTTGCCATCAACGCGCAGCGTGAGCATGGCAAAAGCCCGATGAAGCGATTCACGAAGGCTGCCTGCTCCGGTTTCGTCCGATCATGATGACCACGATGGCGGCGTTGTGCGCCACTTTTCCCATCGCGCTCGGCATCGGCGCGGGCGGCGAAGCCCGCCGGTCGCTCGGCCTGGCCGTCGTCGGCGGACTGGTGGTTTCACAGTGCTTGACGCTCTACATCACACCGGTGGTTTACCTTTACCTGGAATCGGCCCACCAATGGTATCTGCGCATGCACGCCAAACGCGCGGCGGTTCAGACGGGAACCAATCCGGCGGCGGCGTAAAAATCCGTGTGCATCCGGGTCCATCCGTGGCTAAACTTCCCGCCATTATGGACTACGAAGCGGTCATCGGACTGGAAACCCACGTCCAGCTTAAAACGAAATCAAAGATGTGGTGCGGCTGCGCGAATGCGTTTGGCTCGCCGCCGAACACGAATGTCTGTCCCGTCTGCCTCGGCCTGCCCGGTGTGCTGCCCGTCGCCAACGAGGAGGCGCTCCGGCTCACCGTGCTCACCGGGTGGTTGCTGAATTGCACAATCCCGCCGCGCGCGAAGTTCGACCGGAAGAATTATTTCTATCCGGACATGCCGAAGAACTACCAGATCACCCAGTACGACCAGCCCTCCACGGCGAACGGCCATCTGGATTTCGAATTCAACGGCGGGATTTCACGCGTGCGCATCACCCGGGCGCACCTCGAGGAGGACGTTGGCAAAAATTCGCATTTCGAACGCAACAGCGGGGTGGATTTCAACCGGGCCGGCGTGCCGCTCATGGAAATCGTTTCCGAACCCGATCTTACCAGTGCCGACATGGCCTACGAATATCTCAATGCGCTGCTGGAAATCCTTCGTTATGGAAACATCAGTGATTGCGACATGGAAAAGGGCATGGTGCGCTGCGACGTGAACGTGAGTGTCCGGCCCAAAGGCACGAAGGAACTGGGTGCGAAGATTGAAATCAAGAACATGAACAGCTTTTCCGGCGTGCGCCGGGCGTTGGAATACGAAATCCCCCGCCAGATAGAAGTGCTGAAAAAAGGCGGCCGGCTGATTCAATCGACCCGCCGCTGGGATGACGCCGCCGGCATCACCGAGGAAATGCGCACCAAGGAATTTGCGCATGACTACCGCTATTTTCCCGATCCGGATTTGATGCCCTTCGCGCCGACGGACGCCTGGCTTGCGGAGGTGAAATCACGCGTCGTCGAACTGCCGCTGGCCCGCAAGCAGCGGTTCATGAAAGATTACAGCCTGCCCGCGCCGGATGCCGAGACCTTCCAGCACGACGTGCCGCTGGGAAATTATTTTGAAGGCATCGCGAAGCAGTCGAAGAACCCGAAAGCCGTGGCCAACTGGGTCATCAACAATTTGCGGGCGAAAATGGCGGATTCCAGGCAGGAAAAATTGATGGAGCTGGAACCGCCTGTTTAATCCTCCCAAAATCACATTCGCAGAATTGAAATTCAAGCCATCCGCGTTGCTCGAACTCATCAGCCTTGTGGACGCCAAAACCATCAGCAGCTCCGCCGCCCAGCAGGTGTTTGCCGAAATGTTCGACACCGGCAAATCACCGGCGGTCATCGTTCAGGAAAAGGGTCTGGCACAGGTCAGCGACACCGGGGCGATTGAAAAATTCTGCGACGAAGCCATTGCTGCGAATCCGGGCCCGGCGAACGATTTCAAATCCGGCAAGACCGCCGCCCTGAATTTTCTCAAAGGCCAGGTGATGAAGTTGAGCAAAGGCAAGGCGAACCCGGCGGTGGTGGGAGAAATTCTGGAAGGAAAATTAAAGGGCTGACGTAGAGCCAGTGCCCCGGGAAATTCTGCTGTTTGCCCAACGCCAAACACGCCCTGCCACTTCCCAAGTGCCCACAAGTTAAAACCTGAGGTGAAGCATCAGCGGAACCTTTTTCGGGATGAAACCCGAAGACGTTGCATTTGCCCGGGCTTGGCGAGCATGGCGTAGCGACGGCGGACCAGGAGCGCAACGGCCCCAACCGCCAGCAATCCCAAAGCGGAGGGTTCCGGTACTGGCACGATATTGCACTGAATATTGATATAGGGGGTAAAGGCGATATAGGTCGCGGGGCTGAGCAACCCGGAGGCAAAGGTGCTTTGCGCGCCACCCGGCGTGAATTCATAGATGGAATTACCGTCAGCCGCAAACAGGTTGCCCGCATCGTTGAAGGCCAGCCCGAAGGGGTCGTTCAAACCGGAGGCAAAGGTGCTTTGCGTTCCGCCCGGCGTGTATTCATAGATGGATCCGCCGGCGGTCACAAACAGGTCGCCCGAATTGTTAAAGGCCAGGCCGCGTGGCTGATTCAACCCGGAAGCAAAGGTGCTTCGCGCTCCGCCCGGCGAGTATTCATAGATGGAATTGCCATCAACGGAAAACAGATTGCCCGCGCGGTTAAAGGCCAGACCGAAAGGGTCATTACTCAACCCGGAGGCAAAGGTGCTTTGCGCCCCGCCCGGCGTGAATTCATAGATGTTACCGCTGCCGCTGCCGCCATAGCTGCGGCCACCCCCAACTGCCACAAACAAATCACCCGCGCCGTTAATGGCCGGCACCACGGGCCAAAACAACAACCCGGAGGAAAAACTGCCGGTCGTTCCACTCGGCGTGATATCACCGAGTACCGGTCGCGCGTCCCCGGACGACACAAACAGGTTGCCGGCGCTGTCAAAGGCCAGTCCGGAAGGGTAAACCAAATCGGCAAACTCGCTTTGCACCCCGCCCGGCGTGATTTCAGTGATGTAGCTGCCGTTGGCAACAAACAAATTTTGCGCCTGCGCACTTGAGGAAATGAGGATTACTGCTGCGCCCAAAGCATGACCAACCGCATGCATAGGGGAATTGAACTTCAGTTTCATTGATTTTTACGTCTTCAATCACCTTTTCAAGTTTGATTGACTCATTACTATACACGACTTCCACTTTTTCGCCATTTTAAATTTTCACACCCCAATGGGCAGGTTGAAGCATAGGATTGACTTCAAATTTCATGAACGAATCGCCAAAAATTTGCGGCTCTAACGTTATCGATTTATGCCAAATCGTTGATAATCGCTAGACACAACAGCTTCGCGTATGCTAAAAGAACACGGTTATTGGCTTAAAACCAACCTTATAAAAACCAGGCTCAAATCGTCCCATCGGACCGCACACCATTTATTCAGCCCAGTGGTCTGTTTCGGAGCGGTCCTGCTCATTTCAACTAAGACACAGGCGCAGAATCTGTTTGTCACTGGTATCAATAATGTCTATGAAATCACACCGGGCGGGGTGCCAAGCACCTTTGCCGATTTGGTTTACCCTTCCGGACTGGCCTTTGACAGCGCTGGCGACCTGTTTGTATCGTCCGGGGACGCGCGACCGGTACTCGGTGATATCACACCGAGTGGAACGGCCGGCAGTTTTTCCTCCGGGCTGTTGTTTTGGCCCGTGATGCCGGCTATTAACGGCGCGGGTGATTTGTTTGTGGCAGTTGGAGGCGGCCGCAGCTATGGCGGTAGTGGCAGCGGAACCATCTACGAATTCACGCCAGGCGGAGCACAAAGCACCTTTGCCTCCGGTTTGAGTAATGTACCTTATGGAGGACTGGCTTTTAACAGCGCAGGCGATCTGTTTTCGGCTGACGGTGGATCAATCTATGAATATACGCCGGATGGAGTTCGAAGCACCTTTGCCTCCGGTTTGAATGAACCTCTTGGACTGGCTTTTAACAACGCCGGTGATTTGTTTGTGGCGGAAAACGGCAGCGGCAATATCTACGAATTCACGCCGGATGGAGTTCAAAGCACTTTTGCCTCCGGGTTGGATGCGCCTGTAGGACTGGCCTTTGATGGCGCAGGCGATCTGTTTGCGGCGGATGCTCCAAGCGGCACCATATATGAATATACGCCGGATGGAGTTCGAAGCATCTTTGCCTCCGGGTTGATTGAACCTCAGTACATCGCGATTCAAGGTGTAATCTTGCCCGTTCCCGAACCATCGGTCTTGGGGTTGCTGGCCCTCGGTACCATCGCACTCCTCGTTCGCCGCCGCCGAAACTTGCCGCGCTGTCCCGTGATTTATGTTCGCACCGTGCGGGACGAAGATTCAGGAATTTTCTGACAACGTTCGGCTTGTGCCGCCAATATTTGGCCACCTTTTTTTCATTTCCTGTAGTCAGTCCGGCAAAAAATGTCGCTGGCCGGCCCGTTTTGAGCTATCTTCGCGACATGTCCATTATCAATCGCGTCCTGAATGTGAAATTCATGTTCTGGATCATGTTCACGGCCCTGTCCGTAGCGGCACAAACCAGCCAGGTTAATGCCACCAATGCCACGGGGGTAACTTCATTGTCGGCGACCCAATCCGTACTGTCGCCGACCAACCCAAACCCGTCCATCGCCGAACACATCCAGCAAATCCGGGCGAGCTGCATTCAAAATCGACGTTATATCTGCGGCAAAATCCTGCAGGTGCTTCCGGAGGGGCTGGTGATTGACAGCGGTTACACGAACCTGTTGCGCGCTCCCCTCACCCGTTCCTGGCTCGTGCCCGGCACGGTCACCGCCAGTCGCGCCACCGGCTTGATTGAAGGCCAGGAACCGGATTCCATTTGCGTCGGCCTGGTGTTCCTCACGGATGTTCCCAAATCCCGGCGGCTCAAGCCCAAGGTCTATGATTACGTAATCCACGAAGGTTATCCCACCGGCGAATATACCTACACCTCCGTCGGAAACGTCCAACGAACCATTCGCAAATTTACCGCGGTGGTTGAAAAAGCAGTGGATCTAAAGCTGCAGACCGAAATCAAATCGCCCGCCACGGCCTCGGCAGTTAAATGACCTTCGGATTCCGCCTTTTAATTTTTCCCCGGAGTAACGCCATGGCGGCGGGGTTGCTGTTTTGGTGCGCCCAGCAGTCTTTTTCGCTCGCCGCCGCCGACATTTCCCGGACCCCCGGCCCCGAATTACGCCCCAAAAGCCAGGCGTATCTGCGCATGCCGGCGCAACCTGATGGCGCATTTCCCCGATGGCTTTCCCAGACCGGCGCCTTCAAGGACACAGCCCGCCTCACGCCCGCCGACGGACTGGTTCCTTATGACCTCATCGTTCCCTTCTGGTCGGATGGCGCAACGAAAACGCGCTGGATGTCTGTGCCGGACGATCAAAAGATAAAATTTGCGCCGACCGGCGAATGGGTTTTTCCATCGGGCACCGTCTTTGTAAAAACCTTCACGCTGGCGACCAATGAATTGGACCCAAGTTCGCTCCGCCGCCTTGAGACCCGGTTGCTGGTGTGTGATGTGGACGGCGGGGTTTATGGTGTGGTTTACAAATGGCGCGCCGACAACCAGGACGCCGAATTACTGGCTTCAAATTTGACTGAAGCCATCCCCATCCAGACCGCCACCGGTATGCGGACGCAGCAGTGGTATTATCCAAGCCGTCAGGACTGCCTTGCCTGTCACACCGCCAACGCGGGTTATGTGCTCGGGGTGAAAACGCGCCAGTTGAACCGTGATTTTGCCTATCCGTCCGGCATTACCGACAACGAATTGCGGGCGTGGAATCACCTCGGGTTGTTTGACCCCAATCTGGACGGGACCGATTTGAAAAAGCTTCCCCAACTGGCGCGCCTCGATGATCCCGCGCGGAGCCTGGAGGACCGGGCGCGTTCGTATCTCGACGCGAACTGCGCGCAATGCCATCGCCCGCACGGCACGGTCGCCTATTTCGATGCGCGCTACGACACGCCGCTGGCCAAACAAAATTTGATTAACGGCCCGGTGCTGATTGACGAACGAATTGACCACCCGCGGGTCATCGCGCCGAATGACATCTGGCGTTCCGTTCTGTTCCGGCGAACGGACACAACCGAGCCGTTCAAGATGCCGCCGCTCGCGCGCAACACCATTGACGAACCGGGAATGAAATTGTTGCGGCAATGGATTGAGAGCCTGCCGGGCCCGCCGGTCCTGCCGCCGCCCAGCATGGCACCCCGCGGTGGCCGTTATGACCAGCCGGTGGAAGTGACTTTGAAAAGCGAGCCGGACGCAACCATCCGCTACACGTTGGACGGGACGGTGCCGACCACCTCTGATTTGCTTTACGAAAAACCGATTCGCTTGACCGGCCCGACGATTCTGCGTGCCGCGGCCTTCCGGCCGGGATTTACCAAAAGCATTACGACCCAGGAAATCTTCCTTGTCGGCGGGTGACCCGTTCGCGGAACCGGCAACCGCCTGCTTCAGGAAACCTGCAACGACGAACGGGCGTTCCGATAAATCAGTTTCGGATCGCTGGCGGCTTCGGATTCCGCCAGGGCTTCGGCGATTAAATGGTGTTGGGGCGCAAGCGAACAAGCCGGATCGGTGACGGCCGCATTGCCGGCGAGCAAGAACGCCTGGCAACGGCAGCCGCCAAAATCCGTTTCCTTGCGTGGACAGCTCTGGCAAGGCTCCGGCAGCCAGGCCGTCCCGCGGAATTTGCAGAACGTCTCCGATTCAAACCAGATCGTCTCCAGGGAACGCTCGCGCGCATTGTCGAATTTCAATCCCCGGATCTCGCGCGCGGTCTGGCACGGCAACACCGTGCCATCCGCGGCCACGGTCAGGAAAACGCGTCCCCAGCCATGCAGGCAGGGCTTCGGAAACGGCTCGAAATAATCCGGCAACACATAAAGGATTTCCATGCGGCCTTTGAGTCGCTCCCGCGCCCGGCGGGCCGCCTCCGCCGCGAACTCCACCTGCGCGCGCGACGGCAGCAATGCCGCGCGATTTTTCAGGGCCCAGCCGTTGAATTGCGTGTTGGCCAGTTCCAGCCGTTCCGCGCCGAGTGCTTCCGCCAGCGCAATCATGGCTTCGATGCGTCCGATGTTCCGGCGTTGCAAAACCACATTCAAGGTCAGGGAAAAACCGGTGCTTTTGACCAGCCGCGCCGCGTTGATTTTCTTTTCAAACGAAGGTGCGCCCCCGGCCATGCGATCGGAATTTTCCGCGTCCGCGTCCTGCAGGCTGACCTGCAGGCTGTCCAGACCCGCCTCGCGCAATTCCCCGGCCAGTCTTTCCGTCAACAAGGTGCCGCCCGTGCTCAGGTTGGTGTAAAGCCCCAGCCCGCGCGCGTGCCGGATGATTTGCGGCGCATCGGCGCGCAGCAGCGGTTCGCCGCCGGAAAAATTCGCCTGCACGACGCCCAGGGCTGCGGCCTCCGTCAGCACCCGCTGCCACTCCCCGGTTTTCAATTCATCCGTGTGACGGGCAAAATCGAGCGGGTTGCTGCAATACGGACATTGCAACGGGCAACGATACGTCAGTTCGCACAGCAGGGAGAAGGGACGCGGTGTTTCCATGTCATCATCCGGTGAAGGTCACAAAACTTTTCTCCGCCAACCTTTGCAAAATTTCCTTCACATCGCCGTCAATCGCGTTCGCGTCGCTCGCGTGTTGCGCGGCGAGGGCGTTGACAATGTCCGCCACGGCGCGCCGCCCATCGCAGAGCGCGAGCACGTCGTGCGCGGTCTGATTCAGGACCAGTACGCCCTCGGGATAAAGCAGCAGATGCTTCTCCCGCACGGCATCCCACTTCAAACGCGCCTTGTCGGCCAGGTGCGGTCTGGAAGTGTCGGCAACGGCAATCATTTGATTTTGCGGTTCAGAACATACTCCAGATGCATGGCATCGAGCATGGCCCAAAGCAGTTCGCATTTGAATTTCAACGCCGCCACGGCCGATTCCTGGAATTCGCGGCTTTGGCAGCGTTCGACGACCAGGCGCAGGGCGAAGTCCGCGTCGCGCGGCGCTTGCGTCAATCGGCCGCGAAAATAACGCAGTCCCTCCTCCTTCACCCACGGATAATGCCGCTCAAACGCGGCAATGCGTTTGGACATCAAGGCCGGCGCGAACAATTCCGTCAGCGACGAAGCCATCGCGATGATCCACGGCTGCGTGCGGCAGAACGCGACATAGGCATCCACGGCATAACGGACGCCCGGCAGCAGGCGTTCCTGGGCCAGCAGTTCCCGGCGTTTCAGGCCCACCGCCTCGCCCAGCCGGAGCCATTTTTCGATGCCGCCCAGGTCCGCGTCCGTGCCGTCGTGATCCAGGATGCGCTGAATCCACGCGCGCCGAAGTTCGCGTTCGGGGCAGTTTGAAAGGATTGCCGCATCCTTGATGGGAATCTGGGTCTGATAATAAAAGCGGTTGGCCACCCAGCCTTGAAGCTGCGGGCGGGTGAGTTTGCCCTGATTCATCAAAACATGAAACGGATGCCGGTCGTGATAGGTTTTACCCACCCGACGCAGACGGGCGACAAATTGACCCGCCGGCCAGAGGGAATCACCGGCACGGCGCCGGGAATTTTTCATAGGCGAATCTCCATTCCGTCATGGGAAATTTCCACACCGGCCTGCCTGACCGCCCGCCGTTCGCGCGAGTTTTTTTGCAAAATGGGATTGGTGTTGTTGATATGAGTGTAAATTTTACGCGGAACCTCCAGGGTCCGCAACCATTCCAGGCTGCCGCCTTCGCCGCTAATCGGCACATGCCCCATGTCGTATGCCGTGCGCCGGGACAAACCCAGGACAGTCATTTCGTGCTCCGACCAAAAGGTGCCGTCCACCAGCAGGCAGTCGCAGCCCGCGACAAATTCATTCACCGCCCGGTTGATCGCCGGCAGCCCGGGAAGATAAACCAGGCTCTTCCCGCCCGCGTGAAGCCGGAGGCCGACGACATCACCGCGGCGGGCCGGGCGGCGGGCATAGGGCGGCGCTTTTTCCGTTTCCAATTCCAGCGCCGACACG
Source organism: uncultured Verrucomicrobiae bacterium (assembly GCA_963762585.1). Lineage (GTDB taxonomy): Bacteria > Verrucomicrobiota > Verrucomicrobiia > Limisphaerales > UBA11358 > UBA11358. The sequence goes on along the minus strand of CAVXLF010000023.1, from coordinate 14,371 downwards.
CGGATGCCGGCAATCCGGACCGGGAAGGTGAAATGGTTGATCCGGCAATATCTTTCCAGGATCGGCAGCAGCGGGAACTGTCCGGTCAGAAGATTTTTGACGGCGCGGGTGCAGGCGAGCCGCAGGGATTTTTGTTCACGCAACGAAAGCAGGCCGGCGACATGGTCCATTTCTCCGTCGGTCAAAATCACGGCCTGCACGGGGCTGCCGCGCAAATTCCTGCCCGGCGGCGAAAGCGAAGGAAAGGAGGCGAACTGAGAAGTCAGATCCGGCGAGGCATTGAGCAGCAGCCACTGTTTGCCGTCGGCGGAAACGGCCGCTGAAGATTGAGTCAGATTAAACTGCCGCGTTGACGGGCCTGGCGACAATTGGAGCAACCACAGTTCCACTGCGGAACTCCCCCGCCCGCCGCAGCACCAAGAACTCGGATTTGCACGGCTGTTGGCTCGAGCCGCAAATATTGAGCGGCTTCGGTCCTTCTCTTATTCGCCGGCGTTCACGTACGCCGTGACTTCCATGCTCAGGCTGATCTCTTCGAACTCAGGTTTGATCCAGGTCATATTTTTAATTCAGGTTTGTTTATCTCTCCTATTATATCAGGCGGGCATCGTTTTTCAAGGAAAGTTTTGAGTTTCGACTTCCGGCGACCGTTGTTAGGCTGCGTTTATGCGTGCGCCATCACTGGATTTTCTGCGAACCCTGGTCAACACCCCCAGCCCGACCGGATTCGAAACCCGCGGCCAGCGGGTCTGGCTCGATTACGTCAAAGCCTTTGCCGACGAGACCTTTTCCGACACCTACGGAAACTGCGTCGCGGTCTTGAACAAGGGCCGTTCCCCGCGCCTGATGCTCGCGGCCCACGCGGATGAAATCGCCATGACGGTGAATTACATCGATGACGACGGATTTATCTATGTGCGTAAAATGGGCGGCGTTGATGCGGCCATCACCCGGGCCCAGCGCGTGGTGATCCACTCGCGCCGGGGCGGGGTCAAGGGCGTGGTGGCCAACATTGCGCCCCATTTGACCCGGGAAAACGACAAGGAACCCAAACCGCCAAAAATCCACGAGTTGTTTTTGGACATCGGCGTGGCCAGCCGCAAAGCGGCCGAAAAACTCATCCAGATCGGCGACCCCATCACGCTGGACAGCGACTTCGCCGTGCTGCGCAATGAACAGGTCGTGGCGCGCGCGCTCGACAATCGCGTGGGCACCTTCGCCGTGGCCGAAGCCTTGCGGCTGTTGAAGGAATCCGGCAAAAAATTAAATGCCGAAATTTGTGCCGTCTCCAATGTCCAGGAGGAGGTGGGACTGTTGGGCGTGCGGCAGATCGCCTATGCGCTCAAACCCGATGTCGCCCTGATCGTGGACGTGACGCACGCGACCGATTGCCCGACCGTCAGCAAGTCACAGCATGGCGATGTAAAAATGGGCCGCGGGCCAACGATCACCCATGGCGGTTGCAACCAGGCGGAAGTGGTCGCGCGCCTCGAGCAGGTGGCCAAGGCAGGGAAAATTCCACTGCAACATGAGGCAGTCTCGACGTCGAGCGGCACGGATGCCAGCGCGGTCTTTTGGACCCGCGGCGGCATTGCCAGCGCGCTGATCAGCGTGCCCTGCCGTTACATGCATTCGCCGGTGGAAATGGTCAGCCTGAAGGATCTGGAACGCATCCCCGAATTGCTGGCCGGTTTCGCCCGATCCTTGAAGGCGGGCGAACAATTCAAGGCGAAAATTGTTTGACCGGCCCGACGCGCGCCGGGTCAAGGCGCGAACCACTTGTTCGTCGGATTCTGATCAAGGTAAAATTGATCGAGGCGCATGGGCGCGGCGTGACCGTCCATGAAACCAAGATCGCAACGCTGATTGTGGCGCGCGTCCGGACGGGCGTCCTTGTCGTCATTGATGACCGAACCGGGCGCGATCATTTTCAACGTGTCGGGCCGTAAGGTTGTAAAATCGTCTTCCGTGCCGATATCGCCCAACATCACAGTGGTGGTGGGCGTGTGAAACCGCGCCATACGATTCGGCGTTGTTACCCCAGGATCCGTCAGATCAACAAATCCCAGTTCGTTCAGGCCGTAGGAATTGTTGGTGGAAACCAGATCGCTGGGGCAAAGGTGAATTTTGGGATTTTTCAGATAAGGATCCAGCAACGCCGGCCAGTCCACTTCATTACCATTCGCATCGTTGTAAGCCGTCGGCGTAAGCATGTCGCCGTGATCCGCGGCATACATAAACACCGCGAACGCCTGCTGGCGTGAATTATTGATGCAAACGGCCTGCTGTCCTTTCTGTTTTGCGCGGGCCAGGGCCGGCAGCAGCAAAGCCGCGAGCACGGCGATAATGGCGATGACCACCAGAAGTTCCATCAGCGTGAAGCCGTGACGCCTGTTGTTTTGGAATTTCCGGACATGACGGCAGTGGCGCAGACCTTTAACGCGTTTGAATTTATTTTGCCTCCGGCACCGCGACCACGCCCCACGGACTGCCGGGTGATTTGATGCGGGCGATTTCCTTTTCGGTGGCCAGGTCAACCACCGAAACGTCATCGGACGGGCCGTTGGCACTAAAAAGATATTTTCCGTCCGGCGAGAAGGTGATGCCCCACGGCCGTTTGCCGACCGGGATCGTGTTCAGCACGGCATAGGTGTTCGCGTCAATCACGCACACGGTGCCGCCACGACCGGTGCTGGCATAGACCTTCTTTCCGTCCGGCGAGACGACGACGCACTGCGGACGCGAATGCGGTGGCAGCGTGATCACTTTCAGCAGCGTCTGGCTGGCGGTATCAATCACATTCAACTCGCCGACCGATTCCGACGGGATGAAGGCGCGTGAACCGTCCGGCAGAAACGCCACGCTGCGCGGGCGCGGGTGAACCACGATGTGCCCGATGATTTTGAAGGTTTTGGCGTCAATGGCAAACACGTCACCGGCGGTCTCACAGGTGATGTAGAAAAATTTGCCATCGGGACTGACGCCCGCGCCTTCCGGCTCGCGGCTGACCGGAATGAAAGTCACGATTTTTCCCGTCAACGCGTCCAGCACGGTGGCCACGCCGACGTCCTCGTTGGACATGTAAATGCGTTTGCCATCCGGGCTTAAACAGAACTGCTCGGGATCGGAACCGACGGGAATTTTGCGCAGAAATTTATGTTGCGCGACATCCACGATGCCCAGGCCGTCGGCCGTCTTGTCGGCCTTGGCATTGTCGTCATCATCGTCGTGGCCTTTTTCGAAGATCGGGTTGCCGCTGGCGTCAAGTTTCGGCGGCGGTTCGATGGGGGTGCCGCTCAATGCAACATAAACGGTTTTCCCGTCGGGGCTGGCGTGAATGCCGCGCGGCCGCTTGCCCACGGGAATGGTCGCCGACACCTTGAAGTCCGCGCCGTTGATGACGGTCAGATTGCCTGATTTTTCGTCGGAAACAAAAATTTGATAATCGCCGCCCGCCCGGCTTTGGGCCGGGGCCGCGCCCCAAAGAACCAAACCGCACCAGCACGCCAAAGCGGCCGGCCAGGCTGGGCGCGAATATGTTTTCATCACTGCATTCACATTACATCTTTTCCGGTAAAAAATCATTTTTAAAGATAATAATCACTTTTTCTTAAATTGAAATTGATTTGGCACTGAAATTGGGTAGATTGGTGTTGCTCGGCAACGAGTTCCCGTTGCAGGCAGGAAACTTTAGGTTGAGTCGTTTATGCATGTAACGAAAGCCCTTGAAACTTGCCGGGTGTTTGGAACCGGAGCTTTGATTCATGGGAGTTTTGTTCCCCGTCGCCCAAGGAGATAATGGAACCGTTCGTCCGCCCAGCTTTGAAGCTCCTGAAGACCCTGACTGCGACCGCCTTGGTCCTGGCCGCGACCTGGATGGTTCAGGCGCAAACACCCGCGACCTTGACGGACCTGGGCTCCACCGCGCCGGTTCCGGGGGCAAACGACATTTCACAATTCAGCACCAACGGCGACAATGCCATGCCCGACTCCCTGAATTATTACACGGACGACGGCGTGGATCATCCGAGTGTGGGTGAGCCGGGGCAGACGTTTACAACCGGCAACGGTTCAAGCCAATACCAGCTCACTTCACTGGCCATCAAGACCGGCGGCGGCACTTCGGGCGATCTTGGTCTGGCGCAAACCTATTTGCTGCACATTTATTCAGTCAGCAACGGCACGGCAACCGTGATCGGGTCCTTTAGCGCCAACAACTTCATCTACAACGAAGGCGACTGGTTGCAATGGAGCGGTTTTTCCGTGCTCCTGTCGTCCAATGCAACCTATGCCTATTCTTTTGGCCTGGCCGCGCCAGCCACGGGTTGGGACGCCCTGGCCAACGCCACCGGCAATCCGTACGCCGGCGGCGAACTGGGGCTGATTCCCCCGGCCGGCGGAACGATATCGTCTGGCAGCAGCCACGGTTTTGACGCGACCTTTGATGCCGGGCTGACCCCGGCCGGTCCCGCCACGGCGCCGGTGGTGACCAACAGCACGGCCTCCGGCATTCAGGCCACTGTGGCGACCCTCAATGGACGGGTGGTTTCGACCGGAGGGCTGATCCCGGCGGCTGTCATTTATTACGGAATGAGCAATGGCGGCACGAACGCCGCTGCCTGGTCACACGCCGTTGCCTTGGGCCAGCAGTCCGGGGCTTTTGCCACAACGATTTCGGGTTTGTCCAGCAACACGACTTATTTCTTCACCGCTTCAGCTTCGAACAGTGTCGGCACGGCCTGGGCCGCGCCTTCTCAAACCTTCACCACGCTGGTCTCCAATCCGCCGGTGACGTTGGTGTCCATGTTGACCTACCATAACGACAACGCCCGTGATGGCGCGAACACAAATGAAATCATGCTGACACCGGGGAATGTCAACGTGACCAATTTCGGCCGGATGTTTTCCTACACGGTGGATGGCCACATCTATGCGCAACCGCTGGTCATGCCCGGGGTGGTCATCCCCAGCAAGGGCGTGCATAACGTGGTCTATGTGGCCACGGAACATGACAGTGTTTATGCGTTCGACGCGGACAGCAACGCAGGGGCGAATGGCGGACTATTATGGGCGACGAACCTTGGGATTTCCGCCGTGATGCCGAATAACGATTTTGGGAACCGTTACGGGCCATATCACGATTTGGTTCCGGAAATGGGCATCACGGGCACACCGGTGATTGATCCGGTATCCGGCACACTCTACGTGGATTTGTTCACGCATGAGGGCAACAACATCTATTATCACCGCATTCATGCCCTGGACATCACCACCGGCAATGAAAGACCCTACAGTCCGGTGCTGGTCGCCGCTTCGGTTCCCGGAACCGGAGTGGACAGTACGAATGGCGTGGTGAGGTTCAACGCGGAGCAGCAACTGCAGCGGCCGGGAATGACCCTCGTCGGCGGTAAATTGTTTGTCACCTTCGGCAGTTTCGCGGATTCCGACCCTTATCACGGCTGGATCTTGGGATATAATGCCACGAACCTTCAGCTGTTGACCAACTACGTCTTCAACACCACACCCAATGCCACCATCGCCCAGTTTGGCACCTATGCCGCCCAGGCCGGACTCTGGATGGGCGGAAACGGACTGTGTGTTGATGCCAACACCAATCTATTCTTTGAGACGGCCAACGGCTCCTTTAGCGCCAATACCAACGGCGGTGATTATGGTGACAGCTTCATGAAGCTTTCCACCACCAACGGACTGCAGGTGGCTGATTATTTCACTCCCTATAATCAATCCAGCCTCGCGGATGGCGACACGGATCTCGGGTCAGGGGGACCGGCATTATTGCCGGATGAAGCGGGCAGCACAAACCATCCGCATCTGATCGTTGGCGCCGGCAAGGAAGGGAAAATTCATCTCGTGGATCGTGACAACATGGGTCATTTCAACTCCGCCAACGACAATCAGATCGTGCAGGAAGTGCCCTCGGCCATTGGCAGTTCGTTTACCACGCCCGCCTATTTCAACCACCTGATTTTCTATCAGGGCGACAACGACGTGACGAAAGCGTTTGCCATCAACAACGCGGCGATACCGTCCACGCCCGTGTCCAAATCGGGCACCTCCATCGGTGTTCATGGCTCTACCGTGAGCATTTCCGCCAACGGGACGAACAATGCCATCGCCTGGTTGATCCAGGCGGACGCCTATTCCAGCAGTGGACCGGCCGTCCTCCACGCCTACAACGCCTACAATCTCGCGCAGGAACTTTACAACAGCAGCCAGAATCTTTCCCGGGACAACCCCGGCGTGGCCGTCCAATTCACCGTGCCCACCGTGGTCAATGGCAAGGTCTATGTCGGCGCGGAATACCAGTTGTCCGTCTTCGGACCCAGCACCTTCCTGGCGACACCGGTCATCACTCCCAACGGCGGAGTTTTCACCAATTCGGTCACCGTGTCCCTGTCCGATGCGACATCCGGCACCAGCATTTACTACACGCTGGATGGCACCCTGCCCACGACCAATTCCATCCATTACACCGGGTCCTTTCTGTTGCTGAACAGCGCGGCCGTTCAGGCCGTGGCCACGCTACCCGGCGCGGTAAACAGCGGCGTGGCCATCGCAAGTTTTGTCAACAGTTCAGCCATTGGCAATGGGACCGGGCTGACCGGCCAATATTGGACCAACACCACCAGCACGGCCTTCACCAATATCACCTTTAACACCCTGCCAACCCTCACCCGCACCGACGCCGTGGTCAACTTCAACTGGAATAGTGCCGGACCCGATCCCAGGATCGGCCAGACCAATTTCACAACGCGCTGGACCGGTTCCGTGCAACCTCAGTTCAATGAAACCTATACCTTCTATGTCACCGCCGATGACGGGGTGCGACTGTGGGTGAACGGCCAGCTCTTGATCAATCAATGGATTCCTGAATCGGCCACGACCTACCAGGGTTCCATCACCCTCAAAGCCCAGCAACTTTACAACCTCCGGATGGATTACTTCCAAGGCACCGGCGGCGCCGAAGCCATACTGGCCTGGAGCAGCCCTTCCACGACGCAAGCCGTCATCCCGCAAACGCAATTATATCCCTATACCAATCCTCCGCCGACCGTCGTGCTTTCGGGTCCAACCAACAACGCCACCTACACGGCCGCCGCCACTGTGACCATCGGCGCCATGGCCGACGCGCCCTACAATCCGATCAGCCAGGTGGCCTTTTACGCCAACGGCAGTTTGCTGGGCACATTAACCAACAGTCCCAACGCACCGCTTTATACCCTGACGACGACCGGCCTGAGTGCCGGAAGTTATGCGCTGACCGCTGTCGCCACCGACGGCGGTGGCTTGAGCACCACTTCGGCGCCGGTCAATGTCACCGTCAACGCCGGTTCCGGAGTGCCTTATGGTTTAACCACCAATGGACCGGTTCCGGCGTTCTTTAACATGCCAACCACTTATCTGCCTGCCTCGCTTCCGTTGCTGCTTTCACAAACCGGCGTGTTCGGCAACACCCCCGGCATGACGCCCACCAATGGTCTGATTCCCTATCAGCCCAATGTGCCCCTCTGGTCGGATGGCGCACTGAAAATCCGCTACCTGGCCCTGCCCAACAGTGGCGGGCCCGTCACTCCGAACCAGCAAATCACCTTCGCCCCAACCAATGCCTGGACGTTCCCCGCCGGTACGGTGTTCGTCAAAACGTTTGAGCTGCAAACCAATCAGAGCAATCCCAACTCCATCCTGCGCCTGGAAACCCGGCTGTTGGTACGCGACATCAACGGCCAGGTCTATGGCGTCACGTATAAATGGCGTCCGGACAACAGCGATGCCGATTTGCTCACCAGCAGCCTTACCCAGGCCATTCCCATCACCACCCCCGGCGGGGTGGTCACTCAGATGTGGTATTACCCCAGTCCGGCGGATTGTCTGACCTGTCACACGCCGGTGGCCAATTACGTTCTGGGCGTCAATTCCCGTCAGTTGAATGGGAACCTTGCCTATCCGTCGACCGGGAACACAGACAACCAACTCCGCACATTGAACCGCCTCGGCCTGTTTAACCCTGCCTTTGACGAAGCCACCATCACCAACTTTGAAAAGCTCTCGGCGCTCACCAACCTGACCGCCTCGTTTCAGGATCGGGCCCGCTCTTATCTGGACGCCAATTGCGCCCAGTGCCATCAGCCCGGCGGCACCGGCCCCACCTTCGATGCCCGTTACGACACGCCCCTGGCCAGCCAGAACATCATCAATGTGCCGGTGTCTTCCAGCCTGGGTTACGACAACGCCCATGTCGTCACCCCGGACGATGTCTGGCGCTCCGAGCTTTATGACCGCATCAACACCACCGCGACCACCAAGATGCCGCCCCTGGCGCGCAACCTGATCGACACCAACGCCGTGGCGGTCATGGCAGCCTGGATCAACAGTCTGCCCGGCACACCGGCCCTGGCGCCGCCGACCATCGCACCCAACGGCGGCACCTTTGCGCCCTCGGTCAATGTCACCTTGCAGTCCACCAACAGCGGCGCGGCGCTCTACTACACCCTGGATGGCTCGCTGCCCACCACCAATTCATTCCTCTATGCCACCCCCTTCGCGCTCACCAGCAACGCAACGGTCACGGCCAATGCGTTTGAAACCGGGTTCAACAACAGTGTGGCCGCCCAAGCCCTGTTTGTTCTGTCACCGCCGATATTCTTCACTTCGACAGGTTTCCTGACCAACGGACAATTTCAATTGGGATTTTCCGGGGTGGCGAGCAACAACTACGTTCTGCAGGCAACGACCAATTTCGTAAACTGGGTCCCGCTCAGCACAAATCTGGCGCCCTCCAACGTGTTCAATCTCTTTGATCCACAAGCCACAAACTTCCCTTATCGCTTCTATCGAATCTTGCAGCAGTAACCACGAACCCATCCGTTCATAGCGAGGATGTGCCGGTTGGTTTGGTTCGGAATTGGGAGATAATCACTTCCCCAGATACTTTGAAGGGTTGCGGATCCTGTCGAGCCGTTCGGCTTCGTGTTCATTTCGAACCCCCTGCCGCCGTCTTTCTTTGATGGCATTGGCAACCGTTTGAGGAAGCAGGCAAACCTGTTTAACCCATTGGAAGACGGTCAGGCAAATGAGCTTTAGCATGTTCATAAACGACGACCGGTTCGACTGAACCAACGGAACAGGCTTCCGCTCCGCACATCAGGCCTGCCTGGGTTTCACAACCAACAACACAATCCCACCGACGAGCGCAAGCGCTCCAACCACCGGCGGTATGAAGTGGCTTTCAGTGGTTTGAATGTGCATGCCGAGAAACTCCACCGGCGTTCCCGGAGTCTTGAAGGTGATGCCTGAGTAAGCGAGCACGACAATGCCCAGGGTGATCAACAGGCCCGCAATGATGGTTTTGGTGTTCATATTCAATTCTTAAATTATTTTCTCTGGCGGCCAATTAATCAAAGCACCGGTTTCCGGCCCGAGATGATTCTAAGCAGAACCACCGCGATGGCGATGACCAGGAGGACGTGAATGAAGCCGCCGATCGTGGTGCCGGTCACCAGCCCCAGCAGCCACAAAATGAGCAATATTGCCGCAATGGTGTATAACACAAAAAATTTGGCCGGTTGCCGGCGGGCGCGTTTTCGCGCCAGCCGGCAGCGGGTTGACAGTTTAGTTTTTGGCCACCGGTACGGAGATGGTCATGTTGTTGATCACGCTGGTCACACCGTTGATGTCGGTGGCCAGCTTGGTGACGAGGCTCTTCTCGGCATCGTTTTTGGCAACGCCGCTCAAGGTGACCACGCCATCCGCGGTCGAAACCCCGGTATGCAGCGCGCTGGTTGAACGATGCGACAGCAACGACGACTTGACTTCAGCCGTGATGGAGGCGTCATCGATTTTGTCGCTGACCGTGGCATCCGGCGCGGCCGGAGTCTTGGCAATCGTCATGTCGTTAACGACGTCTTTGACATTATCAACGTCCTTGGCGTATTCGGTGGTGAGTTCCTTTTCCGCCATGCTGCTCGCTTCACCCTGCAAGGTGACGACCCCGTCCTTCACATACACCGTCGTCCCCGTGGCGCTGACGTTGCGATGGAACAGAAGCGCCGATTTCACTTTCCAACCAATCCAAGTGTCCGAATGTTCGGCCGGTTGCTCGCCCTTGACCAGCAGTTGATTATCCACGCTTACGACGCCGGGCAGACCGGCCACGGTGTCCTGGGCCAGGGACTTGTGGTTCGCATCGGCGACCGTTCCGGTCAGGGTGACAATACCGTTCTTGGATTCAGTCGTGATGGAATCGTCCTTGAGGACGGTTTTGAACACGTACGAGCTGTCAGCGGACGACTCGATGCGGCTGTCCGTACTGGAGGCACGTACGGAGGTGGTGGTGACTAACAGGGCGCCCGCAAACATACTGAGTGCGAGCGGATAGGTTGATTTCATTTTCATGGTATTTTTCTTTCGGTTGTTGTGATTCGGTTTTGTTTATAACGACGACCAATACGCTATGCTGCCGGCGGGCTCTTCGCCATGGGGTGTAACCCTACCGTGCATTTTGGAGGTCCTCGCCAAATAATGGGCGCAAATCTGCGCCGGAACCGTGGGATTTCGGCAGCCGAAACGAGCTAACGCTTCATTTTGGCAGAATATACCGGCCCGAAAGTGTCGGCTGAATCACTGACACGGATTTAGATTTGCGATATTTCGCGCGGTTGGATTCGGTGCATTTCAGTCAAACCAGGACGGGCTTTCGTGCCGATCCATGTTGATTCACAACGACCTGCGCACGGGAATAATAATCTAAACCGCCGTTGCCATATTAAATTCCCAATCCGTTTCCAGGGGAACCCCATTGATTTATCCAGACGGCTCGATGGCCATCAGACGTTGCGGTTTGGTTGGTATACCCCGGTTCACTCCATCGCCGCCAACACTTCGTCGAGCGACACGGTGGCAAAGCTGGTGGCGGAATCGCTCATTGCGTAGGGAATGACCAGTTCGCGCCCGTGCAGCAATGCGCCGCAGGTGTAAACCACATTGGGAACATAACCTTCGCGTTCGGTCTCATTCGGAGAGAGCAAGGGTTCACGCAGGCGGCCAATGACCTTGGCAGGATCATCCCGGTCCAGCAGGAACGCTCCGAGACAATACTTCCGCATCGCGCCGACGCCATGGCTCAACACCAGCCACCCGGCCTCGGTTTCAATCGGCGAACCGCAGTTGCCAATCTTGATGAATTCCCATGGCTGTGCGGGTGCGAGCAACAGTTTCGGCTCTGCCCAGAAATGAATATTATCCGAGAACATCAGGAGAATATTCTCGTCATCCTGGCGCGAAATCATGACGTAATGGCCGTTGATTTTGCGCGGGAACAGCGCCATGCCCTTGTTCTGCACGGCCGGGCCGTTCAGCGTGCTGAACTTGAAATGCACGAAGTCCGGCGTCTCCAGCAATTGCGGCAAGGTGATCTTGCCGTCGTACGCGGTGTAGGTCGCGTAGTAGGTAAAGCTGCCGTCGTCATTCTGGAAGCGGACGAAGCGCGCATCCTCGATGCCGTTGCTCTGGCTGGGCGCGGAGGGAAAGAGCACGCGCTGCGAAACGCGGCTGTCCGGCGCGAAGTTCACCTCATAATTTGATTCCGCGAGCAACAGGATGCCGCGGGCGGCGCGGGTGGCCGTCGCATCGGAGGTGTCCGCTGTCAGGCCCGACGCCAGGAGAACCGCGTGCAGTTCCTTCAAGGTAAAATCGTCATGCAATTGATCCAGCACGCGCCGGCAAAAATCATTTTGCACCCCCGCTTCCTCAAGTTTGTGGGCAAACAATCCCTTGGCGTAGGCGGCATTGGGCACACGCTCCGGCTCCGCCGCAAAAGGCACCGGCGGCGTGAGCGTGATCCGATGTTGCGCGCTGACCGTGCCCGTGCGGAAGGTGACGGAGGAAATATGTCCTTCGCCCGTGGCCCGCAACTCAGGATGAAACGCAGCGCGCCCCGGGGCATCCGGACTGATCGGGGTGCGGCACAATGGACGGATTGAACAGTGCCGCCGACTCCGGCGAATATTCGTGGGTGAAGTAAGCGCCGATGAGCATCTGGCGTTCGGGCGATGGCGACGCGCCGGGCTCGAGATAAATCTTCACCTGCTCGAAGCGGTTTGAAAAATCTTTTCCACGTGCTCATGCCGGTCCGCGAACTCGCCGAGCACCTGTCCCAGCAATCGGGCAACCTGCCATCCGAAAGCCCCATGACCCGGGCGACGATTCGCCGCGCAATGTCGTCGGTCGTCGGACGGAACGGGCGCATGAGCACGCGCGACCGGTTGGGAACCAGGGTGGGTCCGATGCGTTTGGCGTGAACGGGTGGCGGAGTGGGGTTGGTCATGATTATGCGGTGCATTCCGACTCGCGCCGGTCATTTGCCGGCGGGCTCCTTGAATCTGGTAGGGTGTTCTGCAACGCCTGCATTTCCGCGAGGGCAAGCAAGAAAGCCAGCGTGGATTCGGCGCCCTGGTTCTGGCTGAGCCGATCCACGTGCAAGCCGTCCCGGCAGCCGCCGGTGGTGGAATCGTAAAGCGCAAGGCCCAGTTCGTTGCGACCGAGAAACCATTCGAATGCACGCCGCGCTTCCGTGACCCAGAACATGTCATTCGTCGCCTGATACGCTTCGATGCAGGCGGAAATTGTCGCCTGGGCTTCGATGGGTTGCTGGTCGAAATCGCGCGTTCCTTGCCGCGCGGATAAAACCCGTTCGAGCCGACGGGCCGGAAGGAACCGGCATCCGAAGTCTGGATTTTCATCAGCCAGCGCAGGGTCTTGAGGCCGAGTTCCAGCATTATTTCGTTGTTCAGGCAGCGACCGTTGAGAATCATCGCGTGCGGCAGCTTGGCGTTGGCATAGGAAACCACTTCCTCGAACCATTGCCACTCGTCGGTGGCGGCGTCGGCGTAACGTTGCACGAGTTTCGCCGTGAGTGATTCGCGAATCTGGTTCGCACGCCGGTCGCCGCTGAACCGCCGCAATATTCGTCAATGCCGATGAGCGTGAATGCCCAGCGCGCGCGGTGACATGAAATCGGCGGCCACGGGCAGGGCCTGTTCGAACAATTCCGCCGCCAGCATTTGAAAACTGCCCTGGCCCGCCTGTGATACACACAATCCCAGCGCCCACAGCGCATGACCCTGGCAATCCTCCGAGCCGACTTCCTCCAGCCAGTGCCGGTCGAAGCTCATGAAATTGCGAAAGCGCCCGCGCTGGCGGTCAAAGGCATGATTCAGAAACGCGGCATAAGTGGCGGCCTGCGCGCCGAGGCGCGGCGAGCCGTGGCCCAGCTTTTGCAACATCAGCGCCAGCACCAGCGCGCGCGCGTTGTCGTCCGTGCAGTAGCCTTCCGCGAAATTTGGCACGGTGAAGCTCGCGTGCTGGAAAATGCCGGTCGAATCGCTCATCCGAAACAGATGGTCGAGCTTCATTTCCGGCAACTGGCCGGGCTGTTTGTCGAGCGTCTTGTGGGCGACGATTTCGCCCACGGACTGTGGTCCTGCCGCGCCTGCTCGAAGGACTTCGCATACAAGCTGAGCCACCCTGCTCCAGGCCATGTCGCGCCCGAGTTTGCAGGCGTTCTTGCGCATCGTCTGCGCTACGGTTCGTCTCCCAACAGCTCCATTACGGCGACGGAAATGGCCTTGGCGTCGCGCAAGGGGACGAGCTTGCCGCGCTCCGCAAGAAGCAATTCCGAGGCGTACCGGTAGGGCGTGGACACGACGGCGTTTCCCGCGCCAACCGCGTAGGCCAGCGTGCCCGACGAGGTTTCGCCTCGGTCAGGTACGGCGTGAGATAAATGTCAGCCGCCCCGATAAACCGCATCAACTCCTCCAGCTCGACGAAGCGATTGAAGAACACGACATTCTTCTGCACTCCAAAGGTCCTTCGCCAGCCTCTCCAGGCTCAAACGATAGGCCTCGCCTTCGTTGCGCAGCAGGTTGGGATGCGTCTGGCCCAGCACGATGTAAACTATATTTGGAAATTCCCGGATGATGTCCGGCAACGCGCGCAACGCATACTCGATGCCCTTGTTCGGGCGAGAGCAAGCCGAACGTGAGCAGCACCTGCTTGCCGGCCACGCCAAACTCGTCCTTGAAATAATTCGGGTCGGCGAACGGCATGTCGGGAATGCCGTGCGGGATGAGGTCAATCTTGGCCGCCGGCGCCTGATAGACTTCGCGCAGGAACTCCCGGCCCCGTTCGCTCATCACCACCAGCCGCGTCGAAAGCCGGATCAGATTCGCGCATCACGCGCCGCTGCTCCGTGTTGCGGTTCGCGCAGCACCGTGTGCAGCGTGGTGACGATGGGCATCTGCAGTTCGCGCAGCAAGGCCAGCACATGGCTGCCCGCCGGCCCGCCGAAAATGCC